>DDPE01000097.1 GCA_002342035.1 Asticcacaulis sp. UBA2476
CTGTGTCGCTCTTCGCGCCCGCTGTGGACATTCTCGCTCAAAAACCAAGATCTAATGAGAGGAAACTTCCCCTTCGATGATAATTTCACATTCCATTTAATCTTTATCGTACAGGCAATATTTTGAAGGCAGTATCTTAGTCCATCAGACCCGTTGAACTAAATCCAGCGCCCCAAGGAGGAGATGGGCCTATATATTCAAATGGTTAGTTGTTCCTAGTGGGAGAAATAAACTACGGAGGTGCAACTCCCTCATCGAATTAAAAAGAACTATTGCCGAAGCCGTCCGACATGGAGAAGAGATAACATTTTCGGGGTTCGGCAAATTCAAGGTTAAAGCCAAACCTCAACGCAAAAGTGCAAGCAGCCCAACTGGGGGGAACATCAAGCTTAAAGCATCAAAACAGTTCTTGTTCCAACCGAGAAATTTGATATTAGATTTACTTAACTCTGATGTGGCAAAATAGAATTTTGGCAAATCATATTGGCATCTATAAATTCTTAAGTTTCCAAAATACGAAAATTACAAATTTGAATATTTTATAAAAATGATAAGCTAGAATTTGCACGTCAACGTAGACGTTTTGTTTAAGTAAAAAGGGCGGCAATGATTTGCCGCCCTTTTCAATACTCAATACTTAGAAACTCTTGCTCATTCGCAAGTAGAACTGACGTCCCAGATAGCCGGAACGATACTGGCTACCCCAGGCATAGATGCCCAGACGACCCGGTGAACCCGTATTGTCACCATAGCTGATGATAGGCGCTTCTTCATCAGCGATGTTGATGACACCGGCATTAACCGTCCAGGTCTTGGCCTGATAGCGAACCGTTACGTCATGGGTCGTCCAGTCGTTGGTGAAGTTCTTGTTATATGCCAGAGGCGCATAGCTAAGGTTCACAACGCCATCTTCTTCACGATAGCCCTGATTGGTCGACTCGCCGACATAGTTGAGTGTCCAGTAGAAGGTCCAGTCCTTGTGCTTGAACGAAGTTTGGATATCACCCACCATTTTAGGATCAGCTATGGTGCCATTGTAATCGAGGACAACATCACCTGGGAAGAGCTGTGTCTTGGACTCTTTGGTGAAGGTTGCATCCAAATCGATCGCCAGAGTACCGAAGTTGAATTCCTTTTCATAAGATGCCGTGAAGTCCACACCACTGGTTTCTTCGCTCGGGATATTCCGATAGCTGGCATCGATAAACGTAATGTAGTTTGTCGAAGGATCGCGCGTGAAGAGGCCGCAGAAACCATTATTTGGGTAGGTTTCCTGACCGTAACAGGCCCCGACCACACCGGCGCCGGTGCTGAGGATCTGATCTTCGACTTCAATACGCCAGAAATCGATAGCCATTTTAAAGCCTGTATCCGGTGGGGTCAGAGCGAAGCCAAAGTTGGTTGCAGTTGACTCCTCAGGATTCAGACTGGTGCTGCCGGAATATTCGATCAGGGTCGAAGGTCCGTTACCATTATAAGTGGCAGGTATACCTTCGGCCGCGCAGTTGTCACGGATCGTCTGGCTCTTGACCAATTGGCCGCTTTCATTGGTGGCACCCCAGTTGATACAAGGATCAACCGTACGTTGAGACAGATAAGCCGTCTGAGCGTTCAGGAACATTTCATAAAGGGCCGGCGCACGGAATGATGTGCCGTGGGTGGCGCGGAAACGGAAGGTGTTATCGATCGCCCAGTTCAAGCCAACCTTATAGGTGAAGGCGTCTCCAACGCTGTCGTAGTTCGAATAACGGCCTGAAAAGTTAAGCTTGAGATCTTCGAAGAAAGTCTTCCCGTTCACGATCGGAGCTTCAAGTTCGAAGTAGGCTTCCGAGAGAGTATCTTCGCCCTTGGTGATGCCGGCGCTGGCCGAACCCCAGGCGTTGGCGGCACGGGAATATTCACCCGGCACATCGTTAATCTTATCCTTGCGGATCGCGATACCGAAAGCCGCACCTAAAGGTCCCGCCGGCAGGTCGAAAAGATCACCAGTCGTGCTGGCTTCGAAGATAGTCTGCTCGTATTCAGTCTTGCCAGTTTCCGTTAGGAAAAAGTAATCCCGCTCGGCTTGGGTCAGCACGCCGTCATTTAGGGCTGCCGGTGTCAGCAGATTAAGCGGTACGCAGCCCGCAGGGGCTTCCGGCGGACATACACCAATGAATTCAAACGTGTCTTCGTTCAAGCCTGTACCATAGAAAAGGCGGTCCTTTGGGACCACATCGCCGGTGTATTCGCCCTTGCTCTTGGAGTAGGACAAATAGCTATCCCACGCCCACCCCTTATAATCACCGCGTGCGCCAAATACGCCGCGATAAACGTCAACTTCTTGAGAGTCATCGGACTTTGTCAGGAAATACGGATAAACGTAGGCACCAAAACGTGCAGGACCGTCTGCAATGTCATAGGCTGAACCTGTACCAAAAGGGTTCTGGGGCGACTGCGGATCATAGTACGGGAAAATGTAACGAATGCCGTGTTGTTCGGATTCACGACGGTTGACCAGTAGTTCCGTATATAGCTCTGCACCACCAGCCCATTCCGGACGATATTCGCCCTGAGCAAAGAAGGTATAACGCTTAACCGGTGAAAATACAGTGACCCGATCTTCTATAGCCGGGTCTAACTGGCGGTCAGCAAAGGGCACTGGCCCAAACCATCCAGGCACCCCAAAGGCAGAACTGCCGTCCCGCGGTATACGGAAATAGGTATCATCGATGAGAATACCGCCGGTCGTCGAACCCCAGCAGGCATATTCGCCCGTCAGATTGCTAACGAGGTCGGCGCGGGTGCCATCTTCGTTGTAGAGATATTCCTCGGCGCAGTCGAAACCCTTACGGTCGCCCTGAGTGACGGCCTTTGTTTCCGAGTAGCTTCCCGACACTAAAAAATGCCCCTTGTCGACGCGCTTGCCCCATATCCCCGAAAAATCATAGGTTTCACCGGCACCTGCTTCAGGGACCCGTGCCGTGGCGTTAAATTCCAAGCCTTCGAAATTGCTGCGGGTGATGACGTTGACAACGCCGGCCACGGCGTCAGACCCGTAGATCGAGGACGCACCATCTTTCAGAATTTCGTAGCGACTGACAACCGCGTCCGGCAATGTGTTCAGGTCAACGGCCGCCACAGTACCGCTAACACCGGCGGGCGGCATACGGCGGCCATTCAGCAGAACCAGCGAACGTTGAGCCCCCAGACCGCGCAGGGAGATGGTGTTAATACCGCCACCACCATCAAGAACGTAACCCGTGAACGTCGAGTTGATCTGCCCCGAACCATTTGCCACCGAAGACCCTTGCAGAACTTCCGCAGCGCTGATCAGGCCTGCCGCCGTTGATTTTTCAGCGGTAATGATGGTCACCGGCGAGGCAGAGGTGAACTCTTTGCCCTTTATGCGCGAACCGGTGATGACGACTTCGGTAACCACTTCTTCTTCAGTGGTGGTCGTGGTCGTCGTCTCTGTCGACACTTCCTGAGCCAGAGCCGGCGCCGTCATCATCATGCCGGTTAAAACGCTGCTGGCCAGTAACCATTTACGGGGAGATAAAATGGACAAGATGCCCTCCAATTAATACCATTCACTAAAGCGACACTATCCCGTCACTTTTCTGACGCAATCCATAATCCGTAAACAAAGAAACAATATGCCCTAGTGTGGCATTCAAGACGCATTTTCGCCGTAATGGCGACAACCATTAGCAATTTGTGTAATAAAAAGGCCTCGTTTTCGCAAAAACGAGGCCTAATTAAGTTTATAAAGATACTGGTTTCGGTTACATAAGACCGCATTTCGGACTTTTCAGATACCCCTCAATCAAACCCAGGGTCTCTTCGTGCCATTCGGTGCGCCAAGGCAAGGTATGCCACATACCTTTGATTTCGTGGTATTCCACATCCTTGCCCGCCGCCTTCATCGCCTTGGAGAACATGCGCGAATGGTCGGTATCAGCCTGCCGGTCATGATCGCCATGGTACAGCATGATCGGGATATTGGCCTTATCGACGTTTTTCATCGGGTCCATGCCGGTTACCGTCCAGCCCTGCACGTCGCGCTGAAGGTGATTGTCGCCCCACAGATTGCCGATACGGTCAAGGCTGGCAACCCCTGCCCCGGCGATCGCACATTTATAAGGGCTATTGGGCCGCACGGAGGCCGCAATCGCCGCAAACCCACCATATGAATAGCCGAAAATGGCCATCCGCTTTGGATCGGCTACGCCTTTTGAGACCAGATAAGCCGCCGCATCGTCCTTATCGTCCTGCATCTTCTGGCCCCATTCCTTGTCGCCGGCCGTCCAGAGCTTATAGCCCCAACCGTCGGAACCCCGGTATTGAGGCTGAACCACGGCAATACCGCGCGTGGCCAAAAACTGCGTCCATCCGGCACCGTCCCACCCAAGATCATCACGCGCCCAGGGACCGCCATGGGGCATAACCACCAACGGTACTGGCCCCTTGGCAGGCGTCCACTCGGGCGGATAGGTCACGAAGGCCGGAATTTCCAGGCCGTCGCGCGCCTTAAAGGTAATGTACTCAGCCTTACCCAACGTCTTAGGATCAATCCAGGGCCGCTGCTTGCCGAGCAGAGCCAGTTTGCCGCCCTTATAGAGGTAATATTCCGGCGGCAAGTCCGGCGCCTCAACGGTCACAATGGCACTGTCGCGCGTATCTTTATTCAAGTTAATGTAAACATTTTTATCCGGAAACGCTGCCTTGATTGAGCGCTGAACCGGCTCCCACTGCTCATCGAGAATGACCTGTATCGCCGCAGGGCCATTGACCGTAATGCTTGAAATCGTAGAGGTCTTGGCTGCCCGGTCAGGTTTGAATCCCACGCCTGAAACGTCGAATTTATCATTGGCGAACAGAGGCTCTGCCGAGAATGTCTGTGATTTGATGTCGTAGCTGTAGATCGCCTGATAATTGCGATTGAGGTTGCTGGCAACAATCAGCTTTGACGGATCAGTGTCAAAGCCCATCGGGGAAATATTGCGACGGTTTTTAAGCTCATAGCTCAGCGGCGCATGATAGACCCATTGGCCCGTGCCACGATCCTTGATGTAAACCTTGTACCAAAATTCATTGCTGACCGGTTCGATTTCAGCCTTGATCAGCGGCTCACCGGTGGCCAGATCAACACCCGCAGACAGGAATGCCGTCTTTTCACCCCCCTTGGCCAGAAGTCGGGTTTGGGCCGTCTTAGTGTTAAATTCAAAAATTTCCTGCGCGCCCGTATCGAGATCGGCTTTCTCCATCAGGACCAGATCTGGATTATACAGATCATCATTGAAAATACCGACCGTAATGCCACGTTCCTCGGCTTCGCGAACCGCTTTATTGCGAGTTCCTGCTGTGCGGAAAGGTTCCTCAAACGAGCGGCCCTGAAGGTCCGTGAAATAAAGTTTACGTGTCAGGGTTGGGCGGCCGTCCCGTCCTGTTATAGCCGTTTCCGTAATAAAGAAAATCCGGTCATTACCAATGAAGTCCACACCGACAATGCGCATATTCTGCGACGGCACCCACACAGGTGTCTTTGACAGATCATTTGCGTCCCAGATCGAAATCACCGGCCACTTCTGGCCTTTTGCCGCAACAATAGCCGCGACATGCTTACCATCCGGGGATATGGTTGCGTTTGTAATGGCTTCATATTGAGATAAGGCCACGATGGGTAAAGGGGCCGCCATAGTGCTGCCAGAATATGCCGAGCCTGAAACGGCTAGAACCGCATATGCAACTTTCTGCCAGCCTTTGAGGGTGTTAGTTATCTTGTGCGCCACGGTCACCTCCACAAATTACGCCCTAAATGAGACGCTATATATCAGCCTCGTCAAGTGCTTTAGTTTCAACCGAAGCTATTTCTCCACATAGCGTGTTTGCGCCTGCAAACACTTTTGAGCGAGCGGCGCAATTGCAAAGGACAGCATAGCCCCCAACTTCAGTAGCTATTCCAATCCGATTAGGTCCAACTCTGCGCCGGGGCCGCGTCCGCTTTTCGACCGCCGACGTCATGCATTTGCTTCCGCTAAGGGCCAACTCCGGCCCTCACCACCCTCTCGACCTGAGGTGTGCAGCATAACCTCCAGCGACCATAGACCTTGCATATTTAATCATGCGCTGTACTCGCAACCGCAAGAAATCTGACCGACCATTCCAATCTTCAACCACTCGATCCTGACCATAGAGGACGATGGCGATTTCACGGAAGCTGGCGCCGGCGCTGTGGCCATCATAGGCCTGAAGCGCCGTCGCCCAGCGGGCGGCTTTGACTTCTCGGGGATACAGTTGCGCGCTAAACTGCCGCTGACGGTGGAGCGCGATCAGGCGACGAAGGGACAGCAGTTTTTGGTCTAGGTCCTGAAAACCGGTAAGGTTGAACTGTAGGTAAACGGGACCGCCGAGAACGGATCCCTTCGTAATATCCAATTGAAGGCGGTGGCTGCCGTCGCTGAGATAGACGTGCTCTCGACCGGAACCATCGGTCAGCACGCTTGCCCAGGGACCATAATGGCGAATATTGAAGGCGTGTTCTGGCGTCGAGGCGGAGATTGCGGACACTTTTAAGATAGAGTGATCCCAGTCAGAGCGCCAGAAAAGCTTAGCCTTATCGGGAGGTCTTTGGGCGGTTTCCGCGAAAGGATAAGCCCCAATACGCGGCGTGAGACAAATCCGGCGCGCTTATTAACCGCAGCCCTTGGTCCTCTCGATGAAACTGTATCATCGGCGGACGTTTAGCGACCGTGTCCTGATAACTGAGGTTACGCGACAGCCATGTCCAGGCCCAACCCGCTTTATCGATATTTAAAAGCGACTTGTAGAGATTTCCGTTTCGCCAAGGCTCGATCATCGCACTGCCCTTCCGTTAAAGCGGACACACGTGCGGTATAATATAACTTTACCACGATTTCAAAACCCACTTATTCCCAGACGCGAAATCACTCGCGCCACTCTCCCAGAAGTTGAGCTTCGATAGATTTATACTTTCGGCACAGTTACGTCTGGAAACTGGGAAATGGATATTCAGCAGAGCTACTATGTAACCGGCGGTCTACGGTGGCTACTGACATAATTATATCGCATGGCTCTCTGCGCGCGCTCATCCCTGAGGAAACCATTGCTAAGAATGGTTAGGTCTCCGCCCTGCTCTCTCATTTGCGTTTGGGACTGGCGGACGTTTGATACGTCTTTGCCGTCAGCTTCCAGTGCCAGGGCCACTTTTTCTTGATGCCTGGCCAAAAATCGGAAGACATACCTTTTGTCAAAAGACGTGATTCCCAAGGACATGATGAACGCTCCGTAGTCGATTACAGTTCGCCTTTAGCTCCAATGGTAAACAAAGGTAAATGAGTCGCACATTTTTATCCACGGCCGAATGTTGCCCGCAGGCATCAGGCCTTAAAGCGGTCCACGGCAGATAGAATGCGAACGATAGGATCGATATCGGCGCGCTGATATATGTCAGTTCGCAGGAATGAGAGTTCTGCCTCAAGGTCGGCTTGTGGCACCTCTATCCACCAGGATTTAGGCTGCCCGTCAGTCCCGTCCGACCAGCGATACCCCCGCGCCTTCAATGTGTCTTTAGTCTCGAATGGACTGTACTGCGCCCAAATTTTCGCCTTGGACAGAAGGCTGGCTAGGTATAACGCCGCGAACGGCGATACGCCCTCCCCCTGAGTTGGCGCCTTAAGCACCTCAAGCAGCGCGACACAGTCATCGACGGCGCGATGACCGTCATGGAAGAACCCTGACTGTCCGACGAGGTAGCCCAGTTTACTGCCTTCAAAGCCTCGCGCGGCCCATCCGATCTCCGCGTTGGAGCACGCCCAGGGCACGTCACAAAACACCGGCGAAATCAGCTCACAAAACGGACGATCAAACGCGGCGTTGTGGGCAATGATAAGATCCGCCGATCTTATTAAGCGCTCAATCGCGCCGATATCCAGGGCCTGTCCCGAAACCATGTCATTGGTTATGCCGGTGAGGTCGGTGATCTCGCTAGTGATGGGGGTCTTGGGCTGTTGAAGGCCACCATAGACCTCGAGCACATCCCCAATCTCGCCTTCATCGGTAAAACCGAAGGCCACGCCACCAAACTCGATGACCTCATGCAGGCGATAACTTAAGCCCGTCGTTTCCGTATCGACAATCACGCCTATTCTGGGAAAGCCCGGACGCCGATCGACCGCGATGACGGGATGAGGCAACTTCGTCAGAATACGGTACCGGCCCGTTTCGGAAAGGCGGCGCACCATTTCCGCCTCGTCAACAGGTGCCGGAGTGTCACGCACTCGCGGCCGACGTCTGTCAGCTTCCACAGGCGACGGGGTACCAAACATATCGAGCTGATTAGAGACTGGCTTCACGCAGCCCTCCAACAGGACCGAAAAACGCAATTCCGTGAATTTCGTGTGTGGGCGAACGCAATGGCATCAGCCACGTTTCGCCACGCGCTCCGTGTAGTCATGGCCAGGCGGCGCCAACGCCACGAATTTGACGTCGATGTGGCCGGTGACCTCGACATAGATGCTGTAAAGCTCACCGCCAAGACGTAGCCCCTTTGAGACAATATCGGCCTGGAGGTCGGCAGCGGTAAACGCGGGGACATAGCCGATATGATAGCTCCCAATGACCGGCGCCATAAAGGGCCATTTGCGCTCAACGAGACCAACGACCTGAATCGCGTTTTCGTCGTGAGCGTTGGAAGGCTCCGAGATAAGCTCAAGTCCGTAATATAGACCTTGCCGTTCGGCGCGTTTGACGGCCTTGAGCCATGATTTGACATAGCGTAGCCGATGAGGAATGCCCGCAACAGACTCAGCCAGGGTGGTCTCTACCCATACGCCCGGTGGTCGGTGGCGATCGAGGCCAAATTTTTGATAGGTCATAGTCAGCCCCGCATGTCACCGATCATCATGCAGAATCGGCCAGACCCTAGTTTACCAAAAAGGGCGCCCCCCGTGCAACTTTCGGCTCGCTTCACCCAATATGTCCGCGTTGCCTATCATGGCGACAGACAACCTGGTCCTAAGTTATTCCATTCCATATTCTGCGGGATTAGCGTCCAGTCGCCGGACACAGTCTGCTATACTTAAGACAAGCTTTTCGTCTCCCAAAGACCGCATACTGCTCTCTATGGCCTCCCGCCACCCTGGCCCCCTATCCCAAGCCTCCATGTATGCATCCGCAATTGTTTCACCTTGCCTAAGCTCGATCATTGTCTCTATTAGGGTTTGCGCCTGCTGACGGTCCTTCCGGCTTTTGGCGGTACCATCATCATCAATGCGGCGACGCGACCCGACTATGAGCTTGTGAATGGCATATCGTTCTGGCGCAGGCACGAGTATGGGAAGCCCTGCCCCATGAAGAACGACAGCTCTCACAGGCTGATGGATTAAGAAATCCAGAAAACGTAAGGGCTGGGCTGACGCACCACCAAGTGCGGGCATCTGTGCTGGCCGATCAGCATAGTCATTGGAGCCTGTATTCGGAGTCAAAAATTCAACCTTGTAACCTGAGCGGGTTGCAAACTGGGTCGAATAACGATTGTCGGTCTGATGGGGTACTTCACGAAATGTTGGATCCACTTGGCGCAGGACGTCGATAACCGGCGGCATGGTATCGCCAACAGCAACTGATATAGAATGAAACTGGGCAAAGTCAGCGTCACCCGTCTGCATGATCGTATTTGAGAGACGGACACCAAGTAGGGCCGAATAGCACTGGAAAGCCACAGTACCTACCATGACTCCGCGGAGACGGAAGAATCCGGCCTCTGCAAGAGCACCAATAATATCACCAACGAATGATTCTGGTCGTGGCAAGTATGCCTCTCGAACCAGAGTAGACACAAGTTTACGCCTAGCGCGATTATCGGCCTTAACATCCTTGAAGCTTTCTACGCGCTTTGTAATTTCGGCATCATCGACAGGGCCAACATATCTGCGGTTTTTCCCGCCACCTTCTTTGGCTTGATCAAAATACCAGTAACGCCGCCCGCCGCTTTCCATACTGACGAAGCGCCCATCGATTGAAAACTCAGTTGAAAAGTGCGCGTCTAACGAGCGCTGGGCCAATTCAGAATACAAAGTCTGATAAGTGTGATCGAGAACCTTCATGATTATTACCCTTTCCGCGAAAGTGGTAATATCACATTCGCCTGAAATTCCCTATTACCATTTTCGCAAAATTGGTAATAGAAGGCGAATTTATTTGGACTAAACCCAACCATTACAGTTCCTTGTGCATAGAAGCGGTTTACCTGAACAAATGTTTCGCATTTTAGGCCTCAAGCCCTCAGTCTCACTGGAGCAAATCCCGCTAGTCGCAACTTATCAAGATAGTCAGACCACCATTGCGCCATCTCGACCCGTTCATCCCAATACCGACCACGATTGTAGGTGGCGCGCACCTTGTTTTTATCTTTGTGCGCCAGTGCAACCTCGATGGCGTCTGGCTGCCAAAGACGGGACTCGTTCAGAAGCGTGCTGGCCGTACTTCTAAATCCGTGCCCCGTCATTTCTTCGGTCGTGAAGCCCAAGCGGCGCAAGGATACGTTGACTGCGTTTTCTGACATGGGACGCTGCCATGTACGGATAGAAGGAAACAGATAATTGTGACCGCCGGTAATCTCCCGCAACTCACGCAGCAACGCAATCGACTGGCTTGACAGCGGAACCCAGTGCTCGCGGCGCATCTTCATCTTGTGCTCGGGAATGCGCCAATAGCCATCATCGAGATTGAATTCTGGCCACTCTGCCAGACGTAGCTCACTAGGACGTACGAAGACGTGCGGAGAGAGCCTCAATGCGTACTTTAGGGGAATAAACCCGTCAAACGCGTCAATGGCCCTCAGAAGCTGCCCCAAGGGCCCTGCCTCAACGATTGCGGCATGGTTTTGAACTTTAGGTGTCCGAAGGGCACCAGAAAGCAAAGCTGCTGGATCGGTGCGAGCTCTCGTCGTCCAGATCGCGTATTTGAATATACGGCTCGTAAATGAGCGCAGACGATGAGCGGTTTCGAGATTGCCGCGCTTCTCCACGGATCTCAGGAGGTTGAGAATTTCAACGGGTTCGATTTCTGCGATCGGACGATGGCCCAGCCGCTCGTCAAGTTGCTTCAGAAGCCACAGCGTTTTTTTCTCCGTAGACGGCGCCATACCATCGTCCCGGAGCTTATCGACATATTCGTTGGCCACTAGCCTGAATGTATTGGCTGACTGTATGGACGCAGCTATGGCTTGCTGCTTCTTGTAGTCCCCGGGATTAATACCCTTTTCCAGAAGTTCTCTTGCCTCATCTCGCTGCTTGCGTGCGTCCTTCAATGAGGTGGCGGGGTATGACCCGATGGCCAATTGCTTTTCTTTGCCGTCAAACCTGTATTTCAGGCGCCACAGCTTTGAACCAGAGGGCGAAACCAGGATATGAAGACCGCCGTCATCGAAGAGTTTGTAAGCTGCGCTTTTGCCTTTGGCAGAACGGATTGCGGTGTCTGAGAGGGCCATTTGGGGGCATCGCCTTTTTCAAGATGGCGGTGATGCCCCCAATCGTGCCCCCAAACACTCAGGATTTGGTCGGACGTCGTCGGACTTCACCGGATCGAATAAGGACTAACCTACCATATTTAAAGGGTTTTTTCAACTTTTCGGATGTTGTCGGAAGGTATAATGGTGCCTGGAGCCGGAATCGAACCAGCGACACGCGGATTTTCAATC
>DDPE01000084.1 GCA_002342035.1 Asticcacaulis sp. UBA2476
GGGACGTACCCTGACCATCCGGCAATACCGCTGACGGCCCGGCATCGCAGGCCGCGATAAACAGCGCTAAAAACCCAAATAAGCATAATGGTTTAAACCTGCCCACCTTGCTTTTCCTCCCCCGTCAGGCCATGTAGGAAGCCAGATATGGCATAAGACCTGCCACCGGAAAAGGGAATTACGGCATGGCCGCACCGGCTCAAAAGCGCGTTCTGCTGATCATTGGCGGCGGGATTGCGGCCTATAAAAGCTTGAGCCTGATCCGGCTGCTGCGGACAGCGGGCATCGGCGTGCGGGTGGTGCTGACGTATGCCGCCAAAGAATTTGTCACCCCTTTAAGCGCCGGTGCGCTCAGCAATGATAAGGTCTATACCGACCTGTTTGACCTCAATGACGAAGCCGAGATGGGCCATATCGCCTTGTCGCGCGCTGCCGATCTGGTCGTGGTCGCCCCCGCGACGGCCAATATGATGGCTAAGCTGGCGAACGGTTTAGCCGATGATCTTGCGTCAACCCTGCTGCTGGCCACCGACAAGCGGGTGATGATGGCGCCGGCCATGAACGTGCGCATGTGGCACCACGGCGCCACCCAGCGCAATGTCGCGACACTGACGAATGATGGCGTCCTGATGGTCGGTCCCGAAGAAGGCGATATGGCCTGCGGCGAATTTGGTCTGGGCCGGATGGCCGAACCGGAGGTGATCTTCAAGGCCATAATGGCTGAGCTTAATCCCCGCACCGGCGCGCTTGGTGGCAAGCATGTCCTGATGACGGCGGGGCCGACCTTTGAGCCGCTCGATCCGGTGCGGGGGATTACCAACCGCTCTTCGGGTAAGCAGGGCTATGCCATTGCCGAAGCCTTGGCGGCCGAAGGCGCAAAAGTCACCCTCATTTCCGGCCCGGTGTCCCTGCCCACCCCCGAAGGGGTGGAGCGCATTGATGTGCGCACGGCGTTAGAAATGTTTGATGCGGTGCATGCCCATTTGCCCGCCGATGCCTTTATTGGCGTGGCGGCAGTGTCTGACTGGCGCGCGCAAACCGTGGCGGTGGATAAGCAGAAAAAATCCGCCGGTAGCGACGAACTGACCCTTACCCTGATCAAAAACCCGGACATTCTGGCCTCGGTCGGCCTTCATACGACCCTGCGCCCGACTCTGGTGATCGGCTTTGCGGCGGAGACCCAAAATCTGGAGGTTTACGGCAAGACCAAGCTGCGCACCAAGGGGGCGGATGCCATCTTTGCCAACGAAGTCGGTGACGATAAGGTTTTTGATCAGGACACCACCAATATGATGCTGATCGACGCCCACGGCCCGACGGCGGTCAAGCGCCTGACCAAGGCCGAGGTCGCGACAGACATCACCCAATATATTATTAGCCGTTTAAAGTAACATACCCATGACCATTACCGCCCAGATTATCCAGCTTCCCCATTCCGCCGGTTTGCCGCTGCCTGCCTATGAAACCGAAGGTTCGGCAGGCCTTGATCTGCGCGCCGCCGTGCCGGTAGGTGAGCCCATAACGCTGAAACCCCTGCAACGCGCCCTGATCCCGACCGGCCTTAAGATGTCGGTACCGCAGGGTTATGAAATTCAGGTGCGCCCGCGTTCAGGGCTGGCACTAAAATTCGGCATTACCTGCCTCAATTCGCCGGGGACGGTCGACAGTGATTACCGCGGCGAAGTCGGCGTCATTCTGGTCAATCTAGGCTCAGAAGATTTCGTCATCAATCGCGGCGACCGCATCGCCCAGATGATTGTGGCCCAGCACGCCCGCCTCGACTGGACGGTGGTTGAAGTGCTGGATGATACCGCGCGCGGGGCGGGCGGGTTTGGCTCCACCGGTCGGTAAGTATTTTCGCTTTCTGTGACAGATTCACCACGCCTAAAGCCTTTACGGCGGCACTGAAACGCGACACTCTGAAAACATTGTTATTTGAGTCGCCGCGGGCACGGAGCGGGCAATGCCGCAGATTGTTGAGTATCTCTGGCTGATTATGGACGGGGTGTGGGCCGCCCTCGTGTCGCTCAATATTGTGCCTATGGTTGTGGTGGCGGGCTTTATCGGCCTTTTCCAGTCCAAACCCGCGCATTTTGCCGTTAAAGCCCTGATCTGTCTGGGGCTGGCGATCCTGATTGACGCGCTATGGCCGCTGACCTTTGGCGGCGACATGGTCATCCCTGCCATTACCCAGCTTGAGGTTCAGATCCAGATGGTGATGCTCTATGGGCTGGGCTATCTGATCCTTAAGGCTATGGTTCGGGTCAGACGCGCCATTGCCCTGACCCCGTCCCAAAACACAGCTAAGCCCGAATCCACCAAAAGCGATTGACGGTTTTGAATTAAGAACATATCATGAACAATTATGAAAAAGTCGCTCAAACACCGTCTGGCCATACTGTCCGATGCCGCCAAATATGACGCCTCCTGCGCCTCAAGCGGCACGACCAAACGCGATTCGTCGCGATCCGGCGGTCTGGGCTCAACCGAAGGATCAGGTATTTGTCATGCCTATGCGCCGGATGGGCGTTGCATTTCCCTGCTCAAGATTCTGCTGACCAATTTCTGTATTTATGACTGCGCCTACTGCATTAATCGTTCATCCTCCAATGTCGAACGGGCACGCTTTTCGGTCGAAGAGGTCATCTGGCTGACGTTGGAGTTTTACCGCCGCAACTATATTGAAGGCCTGTTCCTGTCGTCAGGGATTATCCGCTCCTCGGACTATACGATGGAGGAGATGGTGCGCATTGCCCGCGACCTGCGCCTCAAGCACAATTTTCAGGGCTATATTCACCTTAAAACCATCCCTGACGCCTCGGCGAAGCTGATCGAAGAGGCGGGCCTGTTTGCTGACCGGCTGTCGATCAATATCGAACTGCCGACCGATGCCGGGGTTGAGGCTTTCGCCCCGCAGAAACATCCGGCCAATATCCGCCGCTCTATGGGGGAGTTAAAGCTCAAGATCGATGAGGCGCGCGAACCGACGCTGAAAACCAAGCGCCGCAAACGCTTTGTGCCAGCGGGACAATCGACCCAGATGATCATCGGCGCCGATGCCACCAATGACGCCACCATTCTGGGTACCAGCGCGCGCCTTTATGGCGGCTATCAGCTCCGGCGGGTCTATTATTCAGCCTTCAGCCCCATTCCGGATTCGTCACAACATCTGCCGCTAATCAAACCGCCGCTGATGCGCGAACACCGGCTTTATCAGGCCGACTGGCTTTATAGGTTTTACGGTTTTGATATCGCCGAAATCACCCACGGTCGGGCGGACGGTATGCTCGATCTGGAGCTTGATCCCAAACTGGCCTGGGCGCTGGCAAATCGTGATCGCTTCCCGGTCGATATCAACCGCGCCGACAAAGAAATGCTGCTGCGGGTGCCGGGATTTGGCGTCAAGACCGTAATGTCAATCCTGACGGCCCGCCGCCATAAGCGCCTGAAGATGGAGGATCTGGCGCGCCTCAAGGTCTCCCTGAAAAAGGTCAAAGCCTTCATTGTGGCCGATGGTCATACGCCCATGAACCTGCTGGATCGCAGTGACCTCAAGGCCATGTTTATGCCGCGTCCGGAGCAGTTGAGCCTGTTATGAGGATCGTCATCGACCGGCGCGGGGATTTTGAAGAATGGCGCGATTCTGCCCGCCACCTGCTGAGTGCAGGCATCCGACCCGAGGCGGTGGAATGGCTGGATCGCGGCGGCTTGGGTGACGATCTGTTTGGCGCAGATGACGCCGCCCCTAGTGTGAAGACGACCCTGACAGTGCCACGGGCTTTTGTCGATCTGGCCCATATTGTGGTGTGTCATGCCGATCTGGCGGCTTACGCGGTGCTCTACAGACTGCTGTGGCGGTTGCAGATTGAGCGTCATCTGTTGAGTATCACGACCGATCCTGATGTGGTTAGGGCCCATCAGATGGCCAAGTCGGTTGGGCGCGACAGCCATAAGATGAAAGCCTTTGTGCGCTTTAAGGAATTGCCCGCGGTTGAGGGGCGCAATCGCCGGCAGTTTCTGGCCTGGTTTGAGCCGGATCATTATATTGTCGGCCGCACCGCCGGTTTCTTTCAGCGCCGCTTTGCCGATATGGACTGGGTGATCGCCACGCCCAAAGGATCAGCAAGCTGGGATGGTGATGCACTGACGGTCTCTGCGCAGCCTGCCTGCAATCCGGAACTGGTCGATGATACGGACGATCTGTGGCGGACTTATTTTGCTAATATCTTCAATCCGGCGCGGCTGAAGGTGAAGATGATGCAGACCGAAATGCCGAAAAAATACTGGAAGAACCTGCCCGAAGCTGACCTGATCCCCGACCTGATCGCCGGGGCCGAAGACCGCGTGCGGGCGATGGCGGCAAAGCCCGCTACCACGGCCCCGAAATTTCACTACCGCATCCATAAAATAAAAGGGTGAGCCGCAAAGCTCACCCTTAAATTGCGAAATTTTTTAGCACTTACGCCTTTGTATCAACCGCCGGGTCTTCACCGGTGTCAGCCTCATGGGCATAGGCGCTGGTGGCCGCGGCAGCCGCTACCGTGTTGGCCGCCGTTTTAGCCGCGGTCGCCACCATGGCCGGACGGATGATGCGCCCAAACAGCTCATAGCCGGTCTGCATGACATTGACGACGGCGCCGCCCGTCACATCTTCGGCGGGGACTTCCATCACGGCCTGGTGCAGGTTCGGGTCGAACTTGTCTCCCCTGAGCGGGTTGACCTTCTTGACGCCGTTTTTCTCAAAGGCCTGCGACAGTTCCTTTTCAGTCATGTCGATACCGAGCACGAAGTTTTTGAACGCGGCGTCATCAATCTCTTTCGGCGCCGATTGCAGGGCGCGCGTCAGAATATCGGCCACGCCCAAAAGATCGCGTGAGAAACGCTGAATGGCAAAGGCGCGGGCATCGTTCATTTCGCGCTCAGTGCGGCGTTTGACGTTTTCAACCTCAGCGGCATAGCGCAGGGCCTGTTCCTTCAGGGCCACGTTCTCGCTTTTGAGCGCCTCAAGTTCGGCCAGCAAGATTTCGGTGGCGTCCTGCTCCAGATCCGCGCCGCCCTCTTCCAAATTCTCGTCCGTCATATCTGTCCCTTGATTAATCAGAATACCCGCCGCTTTTAGTCCAGCAGGCGGCCTAAAATTTTGGCGGTGTAGTCAACAAGTGGGATGATCCGCGCGTAATTCAACCGTGCCGGGCCGATTACACCGATGGCGCCCACGACCTTCTGACTTTGACCGGCCATGTAAGGCGCTGCAATAACAGCCGAACCGGATAAAGAAAACAGTTTCGATTCCGATCCGATGAAAATTCGCACACCTTGAGCGTCTTTAACGTCATCCAGCAGTTCGATCAGCTCTTCTTTTTGCTCCAGATCTTCAAATAATGATCGCACCCGCTCAAGGTCATCAAGGCTTGAGGCCTCCAGAAGATTGGCCCGCCCGCGCACGATCAGGGCGCGCTTATTGCCTTCTTCGCCTGACCAGGCCGCCAGCCCCTGATTAATCAGAACGGAGGCCGCTTCATCCAGCTTTTGGCGTTCTTCGGCCAGTTCGGCGGCCAGTTCACGCTTGGCCTCGCCTAATGTGCGGCCACGGATACGGGCATTGAGATAGTTTGACGCCTCAATCAGCACCGACGGCGTGGTCCCAAGCGCCACGGTCATCAGGCGGTTTTCCACCCGCCCGTCATCATAGACTAGCACGGCCAGCGCCTGATCCGGCCCCAGCAGGATAAACTCGACATGCTTGACCCCGGCCTCAAAGCTTGGGGTCATGACGACGCCCGCCCCGCCGGCCAGACCCGACAGCATGGAGGAGGCTTCGCGCAGGGCGGTGTCGAAACTACGGCCTTTTGAGGTCAGACGGGCTTCGATGTCGCGTTTGGCGTCTTCGCTAAGATCGCCGATCTCAAGCAAACCATCGACAAACAAACGAAGCCCATGATGGGTCGGTAACCTTCCCGATGAGGTGTGCGGAGCGGATAAAAGCCCCAGATGAGCCAGATCCTGCATGGTGTTGCGAATAGAGGCCGGAGATAGCGACACGCCGCTGCGCGATAAGGTGCGCGATCCGACCGGCTCACCGGTTTCCAGATAGGTCTCAACCACCTGCCGGAAAATATCGCGGGCCCGCGCATCCAGTTCGGTCAGGGATGCGCCGGACGACAATATGGTGGACGCGCTCAAGGGGGATCTGATCATTCCGCACAGAATAGAAGCCAATCCGGCCAATGTGAAGTCAAATGCTAAGGAAAAGGGTTTTAACCCTCGTTAAGACCTGATACGGCAATGGCCATTGTTTTCGGGGTCTTAATCCATGTCGCAGTTCGAAGCTTTAAACGCGCTCAAAACCATCCGCCCGTCAGGCCGCAAGCCAGATCAGTTGCGTAGCGTTACGATTGAAACCGGTGTCACGCGTTATGCCGAAGGCTCATGCATGGTGTCGTTCGGCCACACCAAGGTGCTGGTGACCGCCAGCGTCGAACAGGGTGTACCGCCGTTCCTCAAAGGTAAAGGTCAGGGCTGGGTTACGGCCGAATACGGTATGCTGCCGCGCTCAACCCACACCCGCTCGCGTCGTGAAGCCGCTGCTGGTAAGCAGTCCGGGCGGACACAGGAAATTCAGCGCCTGATCGGCAGGTCTATGCGCGCGGTCGTTGACCTGAAAGCGCTGGGTGAACGTCAGATCACTATCGACTGCGATGTCATTCAGGCTGATGGCGGCACCCGCACCGCGGCGATTACCGGGGCGTGGGTCGCGTTGTCGATGGCCTGCAACTACCTGCTCGAAGAAAAAGTGATCTCGAAAAATCCAATCATAGATCAGATTGCGGCGATCTCATGCGGGATTTTTGCGAGTACGCCGGTGCTGGATCTGGATTACGAAGAAGACTCGAACGCCGAAACAGATGCTAATTTCGTGATCACTGGCTCTGGCGACGCTGTTGAAATTCAGGCCACCGGCGAAAAGCGCGGCTTCTCTCGCGATGAATTTAATGCCCTGTTCGATCTGGCCCATGCCGGGGCGACCGAGTTGTTTGCCTTGCAGAACAAGGCTTTGGGAAAATAATTATTCGGGCGTGGCCTCAGTCCACTCCAGCAGGTCATGGGGCTGGCACTTTAACGCCCGACAAAGCGCATCAAGGGTACGCAACCGTACCGCCACCGCCGCCTGATCGCGCAGGATTTCGAGGTTGCGCACGCTGATGCCGGTGCGGTCGGACAGTTCAACGATCGACAACCTGCGCTGGGCCAGAAGTTCGGTAAGACGTATACGGATCATATCGTGAGATCCGCTTCCTGCCGCAAACGCGCGCCTTCTTTAAAGACTTCGGCCAGCACAAATACCACCAGAACCGAAAACCATGTCGTGACGGCTCGCACACCATAGACCGGCTCAAGATGCAGGCCGTAGGCGCGTTCGACCAGAAACCGCGCGGCATATCCAAAGACCTCAAGGCCGCCCAAACCAAACCCGATCCAGCGTAAGCGGCGGGTATTATCGGGGTGAAAGACATCGCCTTCGGCAAGCGTGCGAAATACCTGACGCGTCCAGTGCATGATGATCATATATCCGCCCAGCGATATACCGAAGGCCAGCAGCAATACCGCTTGCGATCCAGCATCCAGCGGCACGGACACGTTCAGCCGGGTGACCACTTCGGTCGCGAGGGTGGGTACGGACAAAAGGCTCAAAGTCGCCAGAACCAGACCGATAATCAACCCGAACAGGCCGAAATAGACGACATCCAGCGCCGTCTTCAGCAGGCTGGAAATCGATCTGGGCCCTAAAAACCGCATGGAAATTGCCTTAAACCTCAAGACCTAAGTGTCAGATGGTGCGCCACGATAATCATTTTTAACAGGGGCCGCCACCTAATGTTTTGTAATGTGTGCGATGTCACATTTGGGGCTTTTCATTTTGCGGCGCATCGTTACAAAGAAACAAACGTCCATAGCCAGAGCCTTACATGAGCCTTAAACTGATCTCCGGTGAACAACTGATCGCGGCCACCCATAATCCGGGCAAGGCGAAGGAGATATCGTCGCTTCTGGGCGGACGGTTTGCGGTCATCAGCGCCAAAGACGCGAATGTGCCGGAACCGGATGAGACCGAAAATTCCTTTATCGGCAATGCTATCCTGAAGGCCCGCCATGCGGCTATGAGCGCCGGGGTTGTGGCGCTGGCCGATGATTCCGGCCTGAGCATCACGGCTCTGAAAGGGGATCCGGGTATCTATAGCGCCCGTTGGGCCGGGCCGGATAAGGATTTTGCGCGCGCGATGGAGATCATCGACCATAAGCTGCTGCAAGCGCAGGTACATGACAGCGACGCTTTCACCACCCATGCGTGGTTTACCTGCGCGCTGGCCGTCGCGTGGCCGGAGGGGCACGCCGTGGTGTTTGAAGGCCGCATTGACGGCGATATCGTAGCCCCCCGTGGTGAGGGCGGATTTGGCTATGATCCGATCTTTCAGCCCAAGGGCTATAATGTCACGTTTGCCGAAATGCCAGAGGCGCAAAAAGACATTATCAGCCACCGCCATTTGGCGTTTGAACAGTTAAAGGCCGCGCTTTTTGACTAATACAGTCGCCCTTTATGTGCACTGGCCCTATTGTTCGCGCATCTGCCCCTATTGCGATTTCAATGTCACGCGTGATCGCGGGCAAACGGCGCGCCAAACTGCCCTGTTTGAAGCTATTCTCACCGATCTGAAAACCCATGCGCATCTGCTGGGGCCACGACGTTTGGTCAGTATCTTTTTTGGCGGCGGTACACCGTCCCTGATGAAGCCCGAATGGGTGGCCGAAATTGTAGCGACCGCGCGGGCCTTGTTCCCGCCGGATGGCGATATTGAGGTGTCGCTAGAAGCCAACCCGACGGATGCGGAAATTGCGCGATACGAGGCGTTCAAAGCGGCGGGCATTACGCGGTTGTCGCTTGGGGTGCAGTCGCTGGATAATCAGGCGCTAAAGTTTCTGGGGCGAAATCATTCGGCGCGTGAGGCCCTGATTGGCCTTGAGACGGCGCGAGCGGTGTTTGGGCGGGTGTCGATTGACCTGATCTATGCCCTGCCGGATCAGACCCTGTCCGATTGGGCCGATGAACTGACCTTGGCGGCGCAATTGGGGATCGAGCATATCTCGCCCTATCAGTTGAGCCTTGAGCCGGGGACTGCGTTTGGACGGGCGGCACGACGCGGTACGCTCAAAATCCCGCCGCCGGACATGGGCGAAGCCTTTTATAATAAGACCCAGTCTGTGCTGGAGGTGCTCGGTTTTGATGCCTATGAGGTGTCAAACCATGCTAAAGGTCGTGCCGCCCAGTCGGCCCACAACCGCGCTATCTGGGAGGGTGTCGATTATATCGGGATAGGCCCCGGAGCGCATGGCCGTTTGACGATCAATGATGTGCGTTATGCAACCGTTGCCCTATCTGATCTCATGACCTATACGGCGCAGGTTCAGACGACCGGCACCGGCGTTTCGCGCGAACCCTTAAGTGCGCAGGAGGCCGACGAAGAAGCTTTAATGCTGGGGTTACGGTTGCGTGACGGCGTTGATCTTGAGCGGTTTAAAACCCTCGATATCCGTGCGCGGGCCATGAGCCTGGTCACTGACCGCTTTCTTAACATCGAAAATAATCGCTTAAGCGCCACACCCAAAGGCCGGGTGGTTTTGGATCGTCTAATTTATGAATTACTTTCGTGAGGGGCTGAGATGGATTTGTTTATGTTGTCTGAGCTTATAAGAGTTGCCAAATCGGATATTCTCGAAATTGAAGGCCGCTTATTCATAGACCATGACAATTTAGGACTT
Organism: Asticcacaulis sp. UBA2476; assembly: GCA_002342035.1. Taxonomy (GTDB): domain Bacteria; phylum Pseudomonadota; class Alphaproteobacteria; order Caulobacterales; family Caulobacteraceae; genus Asticcacaulis. The sequence goes on from DDPE01000084.1 coordinate 9,817, forward strand.
GAGGCGTTTCGAAATAAAATTGCCGAGCACGCGTCCGTGGCAGAAGCCCAATACTGGATGAATATCCTTTTGCTGGAGTCGTATATCGATAACATTGTTGGAGACGATTGGGAGTTCACGGATGATCGTGCAAAAAGTATTTTGAAGTCGCTCCAATCGGCTTGGACATTCCAAATTAATGCAAAATACCCTAATGCCATTTTTAGGATCGATACCTTCATAGATGAGGAAGCCAACGATTTTGGGCTTTGGCTGAGACAGGATTAATAAAAACTATGTCAGAATCCCTGTTTGCTCCGCCCCCACGACCTGTTGAGCCCGGCCTTTATTGTGTGGCCACACCCATCGGCAATCTGCGCGACATTACCCTGCGGGCGCTCGATGTGCTGAGGGCCGCCGATGTCGTGCTGGCCGAAGACACGCGCATGGCCGGAAAACTGTTGGGGGCTTACGATATCAAAAAACCGCTGCTGCGCTATGATGACCATGCCGGGCCGCAGGTCCTGCCTCAAATTCTCGACCGCCTGCGTGAGGGTCAGGTGGTGGCGCAGATATCCGACGCCGGCACGCCGCTGGTCTCCGATCCTGGTTTCCGGTTGGTGCAGGCTGCCCACGATGCTGGCCTGAAAATCCATCCCATCCCCGGTGCGTCGTCGGTTTTAGCGGCGCTTTGTATCGCCGGTCTGCCGACCGACCGGTTTATGTTCGCAGGCTTTACGCCCAACAAAACCACGGCCCGTCAGCGTTTCCTGGCTGAGTTCAAGTCGTTACCATCGACTGTGGTGCTTTTTGAAACCGGCCCGCGTTTGCATGACAGTTTAAGCGATATGCTGACCGTTCTGGGGGACCGTGAGGCGGCGGTGTGCCGCGAACTGACCAAGCTTTATGAGACCTGCGTGCGCGGGCGCTTAAGCGCGCTGGTGGCCGATCCGGCTTTGCTGGCGCCCAAGGGTGAGATCGTCGTCGTGCTGGGCCCGACGGAGGATGTGGCACCGTCGCAGGACAATATTGATGAGGCGCTGAAATCGGCGCTGGAAACCCTGTCGCCCTCGGAAGCCGCGCAAAAACTGGCGCAGATTTATGGGCTGCCGCGTAAAGAGATTTATAACCGCGCGTTAAAGCTGAAAGATCATGACGAATAGATCAGAACGCGGATCAAAGGCGAACCTACGCGGTCACTGGGTGGAGTATATCGCGCTGATCCACTTGATGCTCAAAGGCTATCGCATACTGGGGTTTCGCCTGAAAATCCCGCAGGGGGAAATCGATATATTGGCGTTGAAAGGCAACCGGCTGGCGATGGTTGAGGTCAAGCAGCGCCGCACGGTGGCTGAGGCGCTGGAGGCCGTGACACCCGATCAGCAAAACCGGCTGTGGCAGGCGGGACTATCGCTGCAGGCCAAACGCAAAAATCTGTCGCGGCTTGATTTGAATATCGATCTCTATGCGATCGGGCCAAGGGCCTGGCCGGTGCATATCAAAAATGCTTTTATCGATATGCCCTAAAAGAACCACCCCTGAAGAAGGGGATGAGGGAGGCCCGGTTATGGGCCGGAAGGTGGGGTTTCTTACAGGCTCAAAACTATCACCGCCGCTAGCGTGATCAGAGACGCGGCAATGGCAATGACCCCCAAGCCCTGGCTCTGTCTTAAGGCCGTTTTCAACTCCTGAATCTTGAGGGCATTGGCCACGGTCAGGGTACTCTCACCATCTTCCTCTTCGCGCAGGCGCTTAACCAGCCGATCAAACAGCCTGCGTCCTTCGGCAAGGGGCGACAGTTCGCGTGAAATCCACGCCTTGACGACCGGTTCGGCCGCTTCCCACAGATTATGGGTCGGATACATCCGCCGCGCCACACCTTCGACGCTGACCATAGTTTTTTGCAGCAGCACCAGTTCGGGCCGCAGGTGCATGTCAAACTGAGCCGTGATTTCAAACAGTTGCTGTAACAACCGGCCCATTGAGACATCGGTGGCGGCAAGGCCCAGCACCGGCTCCCCCACGGCACGCAGGGCCTGCGCAAAGGTATCGACATCCTGATGCTTTGGGACATAGCCCGCTTCAAAATGAACCTCGGCCACGCGCTTATAGTCGCGCTGCAGGAACCCCCACAGCATTTCGGCCAGATAGCGCCGCTCCTTGGGCTTCAACCGGCCAATAATGCCAAAGTCAATGGCGATCAGCTTATCGGGCGCTTCGCAGAACAGATTGCCTTCGTGCAGATCGGCATGGAAAACGCCGTGGTTCAGCGCTTGCGACAAAAACGCCCGGATCAGGTTGTCGGCCATGGCTTTGCGTTCAATGCCGGGCTGCGTCAGCGCGTCAGGGCGACTCAAGGCCACACCGCGCGCCCATTCGGTGACCATGACGCGCTTGGAAACATAGCTCCACACGACCGCGGGCGCGCTCATGAACGATTCTTCGTTGATGATCTTGCCCAGTTCGTCGGCGGCGGAGGCCTCAAGGCGCAGATCAAGCTCAAGTTGCAGCGAGCGGGCCACCGCTTCGACAAAGGCCTGCGGTTCCAGACGGCGCGAGGCTGGCGACAGGGTGTGCACCATCTTCGCCACCAGCCGCATCATGGCGGTGTCGCGAGCGATGGTGTCCTCAATGCCGGGGCGCAAAATCTTGACCGCCACAGTACGGCCGTCTTTGAGGACGGCGCGGTGAGCCTGCGCAATTGAAGCGGCACCGATCACCTCGCCAAATTCGATAAATAACTGGTCGACCGGCTTTTCAAGGGCCGTCGCCACCGCCACTTCGGCCACGGATTTGGGAAAGGGCGGCAACTGATCCTTGAGGTGGCGCAGATCGTCGGTAAATTCATCACCGAAAATATCGGCCCGCGTCGATAAGACCTGCCCCAGCTTGATAAAGGCCGGTCCCAGTTGCTCAAAAGCGGCCGCATAGCGCATGCCGACCCGCAGCTTAGGGCCTTTTTTAGTGCCTTTTTGGGCGAACAGCGCGCGCAGCACATTGGCCGGAAAGCGCCAGATCGGCGGCAACTGATCACTGACCTCAACCGGGATCAGGGCGTCATGCTTTAGAAGCACAAGCCCTGAGCGGATCAGGCGCGATAAGGAACTCAAGGTGGATACCATATCTCCGCCTTACGCCCATCCGTGATGCAGCGCACAGACTCCGCCGGTGAAATTGGTATAGGTTGCGCGTTTGAAACCGGCCTCAGTCATCATGTCGCGGAAACGATCCTGATCCGGGAAGCGTTTGATGCTTTCAACCAGATATTGATAGGAATCGCGGTCACCGGCGACCATCTGACCCATGAACGGAATGACCTTGAACGCATAGGCGTCATAGACCGAGGCGATCACGCCCGATTTTGGATGCGAAAACTCAAGGCACAAGAACCGCCCACCGGGTTTCAGCACACGCTTGGCTTCACGCAGGGCCTGAGAGACATCGGCGACGTTACGGATTCCAAACGAGATGATATAGGCGTCAATGCTTTGGTCTTCGAGCGGCAGGTTCATGGCATCCCCGACCGTCCAGGTCAGTTCCGGCTCAGTGCCTTTGGCGATACCCGCTTCGATCATGGCCTGATTATAGTCGATGATGCGGATCTGGGCGTCTTTGTCCGACCCGCGTCTGGCTTTGGCGCGCCGTGCCAGTTTGGCCAATCTGCGGGCGATATCACCGGTGCCGCCGGCGCAATCGACAATGATTTCACCGGGCTGAGGATTGAGGCGCGCGCAGGCGGCATCTTTCCACAGATGATGAACACCCGCCGACATGACATCGTTCATCACGTCATATTTGGACGCGACGTTTTTAAAGACGCCGTGTACCAGATTGACCTTTTCCGTGGCCTCGACTTCGCGAAAGCCAAAGGTTGAGGTTTTACCGCCTGAGGCGGCGGAAACCGTGTCAGAAGAGGTGAGGTGATCGGGTGAAATCTGGGACTGGCTCATGGCCTTTGCCATAGCCTGAAATCGTTACCTTGGCGATAAAAAATCTTGGCGAAAAAAACTGGGGGTTTCCTATGCTTTTCCTTCGGCCTTGTCTGAGGCGCGCCGGTAAGGGCCGGGATAGGCGGCATTTTTGCGGCGACGGCGGTCCGGGCCGGTATAGGTCGAGCATTTGACCCAGGCGCGCTCATTCTCAATGACGCTTTTCATGCGGCTGATCAGGCCCTGCGCCGTCAGAGGCTTGGCCACAAACTCATTGACCCCGGCATCGCGCGCGGCAATGACCTTGGAACGGTCAGTGTGGCCGGTCATCATGATAATCGGCACATAAGGGTGCGGACTGTCGGTGCCGGTGCGCAACAGGCGCGTAAATTCGATACCGTCGATCGTTTCCATCACAAGATCGACGATGATGACGTCAGGGCGCCAGTCGCGCACGATCTCAAGAGCCTCAGCCCCGTCCGAGGCTTCGCGGATATTGGTGATCCCCATGGCACGCAACATGGTGCAGACGATAACCCGCATGTAATGGTTATCATCCACTACCAACGCCATGACACGGGAAAAATTACTCAAAACCGTCTACCCAAAAGGCTATTCCTGATCCGAAAGTCTTAACCTCACCCCACAGGCCAAATCGGGTGCCTGAAAAGGGTTTGAATCTTCCTGTAAGATAATTTGGTTAATTCACAAAACAAAGATTGATCTTTCATTAAATCAGCTATTCTTTTGCAACAAATATTGCCGATGAGCAAACCCTTGGGGGGCGTCATGGTGCAGCAAACAAGGCGGGGCAAACATGTTCGACTGGCAAAACCGTACCGTGATCACGGGGGCTGCGGCGGTACTTATCTCCGGGTTTTGCGTCGGGTTCCTGACCGCGAAGGCCACCGAAGGCGGCGGGCGGGCCAATCGCTCATCGGAAGCCGTGTCGATCAGCGAGACCGTTGGTAATCTCTACGGTAAGCCGCGCGATAAAAATGCGCCGCGCGCGTCGGACAAAAAACCGGCCGGTTTTGCGGTCTGGAAACAAAGCCTGGATACCTCAGCGTCGTCGCCACGCGCCTGTATTGAGTTCAGCCGCGATCTTGATCCGTCAAAGCCTTATGGCGACTATGTGTTGGTCTCGCCCGAATTGCCGTCGGCCCCCGCCGTATCGGTCAAGGGGGCGAACCTCTGTGTTTCAGGGTTTGGCTTTACCGACCGGCGCATTACCCTGCTGAAGGGCCTGCCGGGTAAGGGCAATGATAAGCTTGAGAAAAACGTCGATCTTGACTTCGCCTTTGGTGAAAAGCCGCCCTATGTCGGCTTTGCCGGTGAGGGCGTCATTTTGCCGCGCGAAGATTCCGACGGGGTGGCGATTGAAACGCTCAACGTCACGTCGCTTAACTTTGAGGTTTGGCGGGTCGCGGACCGCAATTTGGTCCGGCAAAATATCTCCGCCCCCGATCCGCTGTCTGAGGGCGATTATGATTATGAGTGGGGCGAAGACAGCCCCAATGAAAACGGGGCTAAGGTCTGGTCGGGTAAGGTCGCGGTGCGCGCCGGTAATGGTGAGCGGATTACGACCGTCTTTCCGTTAGGGGCGGTGCTTAAAAATCTGAAACCGGGTGCCTATGTCATCAAGGTGCGCGATGCGTCGGGCGGGCGCGATAAGGCCGAAAATGATCAGCCGGCTCAGGCCCGGCGCTGGATTCTCTATACCGACATGGCGCTGATGACCTATTCCGGTAATCCGGCCTCTGGGGCGGGTCTGGATGTGGTGGTGCGCTCGCTAAAATCCGCCAAGCCCTTAAGCGGCGTGCGGGTGGCCCTCGTCGCCCGCAATGGTGAGGATCTGGCCGAAGGGCGCTCCGGCACCGATGGCCGCGTGCGCTTCAATCCGGCGCTTCTTAAGGGCGAAGGCGCGCTGACGCCCAAGATGGTCATGGCCTATGGCCCCGCCGAAGATTTCACCGCGCTTGATCTTGACCGGGCGCCGGTCGATCTGTCGGCCAAGGGCGTCGGGGGGCGGCAGGATGAGGCGGTCACCGCCGGTCGTGCCGGTGCGGGTATGGTTGACGGCTACCTCTATACCGATCGCGGTATCTATCGTCCGGGTGAAATGGTGCATGTGGTGGCCCTCGTGCGCGATCCGCAAGGTAAGGCGATTAAGGACCGTAAGGGCGCGCTGGTCGTCACCCGTCCGTCCGGGGTTGAGGCCTTCCGGGTGAAATTCGATAAGTCCGAAAACGGCTATGTCGCCGCCGATATTGCTCTGCCCAAATCGTCGCCGCGCGGTCAGTGGCAGGCCCGGCTTGAGGTCGAAGGCCTTGAAGGGGCTGCGGGTTCTGCCGCCTTTGCGGTTGAGGATTTCGCCCCTCAGCGTCTCGGGGTCGATATTGCGGCGGACGCCGATAAGCCCCTGACCCGGCCGGATGAGGCCCGCGCGGTGCGGGTCAATGCGCGCTTTCTTTATGGGGCGACAGGCTCCGGCCTGACGGTCGGCGGGGAGGCGCGGGTGCGCGCCGATACCAACCCGTTCCCGGCCTTTAAAGACTATCGCTTCGGCAATGAGCAAAACCCGTTTGAGGAAAAATATGTCAATCTGCCGGAAACCGTCACCGATGGGCAGGGGCAGGCGACCTTCCCGCTGGAGGCCAGTGTGGCAGGCGATACGGATCAGCCGCTATCTGTGCTGTTGACCTCATCGGTGTTTGAACCGGGCGGGCGTCCGGTTAAGGAATCGGCGACGCTCCGCATACGGACAAAGCCGCTCTATCTGGGGGTTAAGGTCGACGCTCAGGACACCAAGGGTAACGCTGCGCCGCGTCTGGGATTCAATATCATCGGCTTGAATGCGCAGGGACAAAAGATTGCGGCCTCTGGCGTCAAGGTCCGGCTGGTCTCTGAGAACTGGAACTACGACTGGTATCAGCAGGACGGTCGTTGGGCGTGGCGGCGCACCGCCCGCGATGTGGTCGTGTCGGAAACCAGCTATGATCTCAACGCGGGTACCGGCCTGAATTTTGCCCGCAATCTCGACTGGGGCGACTACCGCCTTGAGATCGAACATCCTCAAACGGGGGCGCGCACCGTCGTGCGGTTTGCGTCTGGCTGGGGCAATCCGGCCAAATCCGCCGATGCGCCCGATTTCGTGCGCCTGTCGGCGGGCACCAAGGCCTATGTGCAGGGCGACACCATCACCCTGACCTTTAAGCCGCCCTATGAAGGCGAAGCGCAGATTGCGGTCGCTTCTGACCGTCTGATCGACATGAAGCATGTCCGGGTGGGTGAGGACGGCACCACCCTGCGCCTGAAATCCGACGCCAGTTGGGGCGGCGGGGTCTATATCATGGTCTCGGTCATGCAACCGCGTGATCCGGTGACCTCGCCCAAGCCGCGCCGGGCGATGGGCCTGATCTATGTGCCGCTTGATCCCAAATCGCGCAAACTGACGGTCGCCGTCGATGCCCCGAAAGGCACGCCGCAAAAGCCGGTCATCGATAAGATGGGCGACGCTTGGCTTGAGGTGCCGGTTAAGGTCTCAGGCGCTAAGCTGGGTGAACGGGCGCGTCTGTCGCTGGCGGTGGTCGATCAGGGCATCCTCAACCTGACCAAGTTCAAGGCCCCCGATCCGATAAGCTGGTACTTCGGCAAACGCGCGCTGGGGGTCGATTACCGCGATGACTATGGCCGGCTGCTTGATCCCAATCTGGGGGCGCCGGCAGAGCTTAACTATGGCGGCGATCAGATCGGCGGCGAAGGTCTGACCGTCACCCCGATCAAGACCGTGGCCCTGTGGTCGGGTGTGGTGGAAACCGGCTTTGACGGTAAGGCGGTGGTGCGCCTCAAGGTGCCGAAATTCAACGGTGAGCTTAAGGTCATGGCCGTCGCCTGGACCGATGAGGCGGTGGGCTCATCACAGGAGACGATCACCGTGCGTGAACCGGTGGTGGCGGAACTGGCCCTGCCGAGATTCTTAGCCCCCGGCGATAAGGCGTTTGCCACGCTGGAGCTTAACAATGTCGATGGTAAGACGGGCCTTTATGAAGCGGTGGTAACCGGCCTTAAGGGGTTGTTCGTTCAATTCAAAAAAGCCTTTAACCTCGCCACCGGCCAGCGGGTTCAGGAAGCGATTGAAATCAACGCGCCGCAGCGGGCCGGGATTTCGGCGGTCAATCTGTCTCTTAAGGCCGATGGCTACAGCTTCAATGAGGACTACAATCTGCAAACCCGCAACGGCTGGGGCACGCGCACGCAGGTCTTTACCGAACAGCAGGGCGTGAACCAGACCTATGCGCCGTCGCGCGCGCTGCTGGAGGGCTTGCAACCCGGCACGATCAGTATTCAGGTCTCCTATTCGCCGTTTCGTGGCATCGATCCGACGCCGCTGGCGGCAGCACTCAACCGTTATCCCTACGGCTGTACCGAGCAGATATCGTCGGCGGCCTATCCGTGGCTTTATGTGTCACCATCCTTAACGGATACCAAAACTTCGGCGCGGGGCCAGATGATTCTTAAACAGGCGGTGGGCCGGATATTGGATCGTCAGTCGGCGGACGGTGCCTTTGGTTTGTGGAAAGCCGGTGACGGTGCGGCGGAAGGCTTTGTCGGCGCCTTTGCCACTGACTTTATCCTTGAGGCGCAAAAACAGGGCGTCTATGTGCCGCAAGAGGCCCTCGATAAGGCCATGAATGCCATGCGTGATATGTCGCGCCCTGATGGGTTCACCAGCGTCAATTACCGACTGAAAGCTTATGACGGCGGCTGGTTTGGCCTGCAAAAGGATGACATTACGGCCCAGATCAGATCGCGCGCGTCGGCCTATGCGCTCTATGTCATGGCCAAGGGCGGCAACGGCGATCTGGCACGCCTTCGTTGGTATCACGATGTGCAGTTCAAGTCCGAGCGCTCACCTTTGGCCCGCGCGCAGGTGGCGGCCGCCCTTTCCATGATGGGCGATAAGGCGCGCGCACGCTCCGGCTTTAAACAGGCCGTGCAGGCGCTGGGCTACAAAGACCCGCATGACTGGTATCAGTCGCCGCTGCGTGATCTGGCCGGGGTGACGGCGCTGGCCTATGAGGCGGGGGAAACCGGCATTGCCGCCGATCTGGCCAAACGGTTGGAAACCTCGATGAAGGACCCTGAGCGGCTGAATACGCAGGAGCAGGCGTTTATTCTTCGGGCGGTGTCCTATATGCTGAAAGCCGCAGGGCCGATCAAGATCGATGCGCAAGGTGTGGCCACTATCCCGTCGCAAGGGTCGCTGGCGCGTTATAATGTCGGCGCGGTGGCGCAGGCGCGGTTCAAAAACACCGGCTCAGGCCCGTTGTGGCGCACGGTGACGGTGACAGGTAATCCGCTGATAGCACCCCCCGCTGAGAGCAAGGGCTTTACGCTGGAGAAGGCCTATTACACGCTGGACGGGGCACGGATTAATCCGGCGCAACTGACCCAAGGGCAGAAGGTTCTGGTGGTCATCTCCGGCCGTTCCTCCTATGCCCAGACCCGCCCGATTGTGGTTGATGATGCCCTGCCCGCAGGCTTTGAGATCGAGACGACCCTGACTAATGAGGACACCCAAAACGGGCCGTTCCGCTTTGCGGGAGCTTTGTCGGCACTGGACGCTCAGGAAGCGCGCGATGACCGATATGTCGCGGCTCTGGATGTCAGTGCGGCCAATGGGTTTGCGATGGCCTATATTGCGCGGGCGACCACGCCGGGGGATTTCTATCTGCCGGGTGCCGAGGTGAAGGACCTTTACCGGGCCGATCTTTATGCCCGTACGGCGGGATCGCGAGTGACCATTGCCGGACGGTGATTTCCTTAGAACCTCCCCTGTTGCAGGGGAGGAGGGAGGCCCGTTTGCGGGCCGGAAGGTGGGGTAATGCGTCTGTTTGCCCCCTCCGTCGCCGGTAAACGGCGACACCTCCCCCGTAAACAGGGGAGGCGGATGTCGATCCTCCTCAAATCCCTGATCGTGTTCCTCACGGTTCAGGTGGCTATTGTCGCGCTCAATTTCGCCCTTCCGCCGGATATGTCCAAGGCCCAAAAAGCCTCGGCGGTGGCGCTGGATCGGAACGGTGTGTGGTTGCGGGCCTTACCCGTTGATGACGGGCGCTGGCGCATTCGGGCCGATCTTCAGCGTACGGACAAAAGCTTTGTGCGCCATTTGCTGAAGGTCGAGGATGAGCGGTTCTATCTCCATCACGGGGTCGATCCGATAGCCCTTCTGCGGGCCTTTTCATCCAATATGCAGGCCGGATCGGTAGTGTCGGGGGGATCGACCGTCACCATGCAGACCGCGCGGCTGTTGTCGCCCAAGGACCGCACCTATTTGTCCAAACTGATCGAAGTGTTGCGGGCGGTGCAGCTTGAGGCACGCTACACCAAACGCGAAATCCTGTCGATCTATCTGACGCTGGCCCCTTACGGTGGTAATCTTGAGGGGGTGCGGGCCGCGTCTTTGTCGTACTTCGGCCATGAACCGGAAAGCCTGACCCTCGGTGAGCAGGCCCTGCTGATTGCCCTGCCCCAAGCCCCGGAAGCGCGCCGTCCCGACCGCAACCCAAAGGTCGCGCTAAACGCCCGCAATGAGGTTTTGCTGCGCCTGCAAGACAAGGGCGCGATCTCGCCAGCGGTTACGCAAGAGGCGATGGAGGAACCACTGGTGACGCGCAGGGCGGCTTTTCCGGCTCTGGCCTGGCATGTGGCGGGGCGTTTGGCACGGCAGGTCAGGGGCTTAGAGGCGACCGTCATCACCACCATTGATGCCCCGTTGCAGGCGCGGCTGGAGGCCTTGGCACGGCACACAGCGGCAGCCCAAGGCCTGAACAGTTCGGTCGCCATCATGGTCATCGATATCAAAACCCGCGCGGTCAGGGCCAGTGTCGGCTCTGGTGGCTTGGACCGCGCAGGCGGTTGGATTGATATGATGCAGCGGGTCAGATCGCCGGGCTCAAGCCTGAAACCCTTCATCTATGGCATCGGCTTTGAAGACGGCGTGATCGCCCCCGAAACCCGCCTGATGGACGTGCCGACGCGCTTTGGCGACTATCAACCGGAAAACTTCGACCGGGTATTCCACGGTGAGGTGTCGGCCAAAGACGCGCTGGTCAATTCGTTGAATGTCCCGGCAGTAGCGGTGCTGAACCGCATCGGGGCCGAAGGGTTTTCCTCAAGGCTGGAAGGGGCGGGCATCCACCTCATCCGGCCCAAGGCGGGGTTGAAGGATGCCGGTTTGGCGCTGGCCCTGGGCGGGGCAGGGATTAAACTGTCTGATCTGGCGTCGCTTTACGCGGCCTTGGGGGACAATGGCGTGGTCAAGCCGCTGGCCTGGACGGAAACTGAAGCGAGGTTGAGGCCTTATCAGCCCGGGCCGCGCCTGATGACGGCGGATGCGGCACAAAAAACATTAGCGATTCTGCGCGAGACACCCGCCCCTGCGGGACGATTGCCAGGGGCGCTGATGAAATCAGCCAACCGTCCGGCCTATAAGACCGGCACGTCCTATGGCTATCGCGATGCGCTAGCGGTCGGTGTGGCGGGTGGACATGCCATACTGGTCTGGACGGGGCGACCGGATGGCGGGGCGCGGGCCGACATGACCGGACGCGATGCGGCGGCACCCCTGCTGTTCGATGTGGTCGATCAGTTGCAGGCCCCGGCGCAGTTGCCAAATGTACTGACGCCTGATCGCCCGCCGGAAGCCTTGAAAGAAATGAAAACCGTAAGTGCCGGGCCGGTAATCATGTTTCCGCCCGATGGATCAACGGTGTTTGTCGAGGTGCGTACGCGGACTGGGGGCGGCGATTTTACGCTCAAACGCGGCCTGAAATTGTCGGCGCGGGGCAAGGGTTTGCAATGGTATGTTAATGGCGAGGCCCTGCCCAAGGCCGATGGTGCGCCCTTGTGGTATCCGGCGCAGGAAGGATTCTATGATGTGGCAGTGGTCGATGAAGACGACCGCGCCCGCCATGTCAAGGTGCGGGTCAAGGCGGTGGATTAAGGGCCCCTCACCCCAGCCGGCACGGGCCGCCCCGCTCTCCCCGCAGGCGGGGCGAGGGGGATGCTCCCGATTAGATATTGGGTATGACCTGACATTTTTGGGATAGGCGCCAAATTGCGGGTACGTCAAGTTACGGGTCAAGGGGGCTTGCCCCCTTGGTCTTTGTTTTTTGCGCTAACGCTGACGCTTCTTGAGCGCCACATATAACGCCCCTGAGCCGCCGTGGCGGGCATGGGCCTGTGAGATACCGGCGACCATGTACGACATTGCCGGATCAGCCAGCCACTCTGGCGCGTTGCGTTTGAGGATGCCGTTTTCCGCCATGCCCTTACCGGTAATAACCAGAATGGCGCGATAGTCATTGGCGTAGGCCTGCTGCACGAAAGCTTTTAGCCGGGCCTCGGCGGCGATCTGGTTGAGGCCATGCAGGTCAAGGCGGGCTTCGATCGGGTCGCGTTCGCGGGTGATGCGGCGTTTGCGCTTCGGCTCAATCGGATCGGGTTCAAACGATGTCGCCCGCACCAGCCGATAGCCGCCATCAGGTTTAATGGCATCACCGATTTTAAACGGGGTCAGAGGCTCGGCTTTCCGCAGCGGTTTAGCGACCATATCCGGCATGTCGCGAACCTTAACCACTTCGGGCTCAGTAGGTTTAACAGGGGCTATTTTGCGGGAGATTTTGCGCGAAATGTAGGGCCGCACGGTTGCGGTCACTAGGGCCCAAAGCTTTTGATCTTCGCTTTTTGAGCCCTTCGCCACCACTATTCCCTTCTGAGCAACCTTGGGCTTTTGGCCCCCAAACGCTGTATCGGCCGCATCCGGCCTTCGATGTGGCCGATAATCAGGTCGGCGACCTTAACCCCCGATGCCTTTTCAATGCCTTGCAGGCCAGGTGAGGAATTGACCTCTAAGACCTTCGAGCCGGTTTTGGAACGCAAAATATCAACGCCCGCCACCTGCAGCCCCAAAGCACGGGCGGCCTTTACCGCAATCTGGGCCTCTTCGGGCGAAATGTCCACACTGAGCGCGTCGCCGCCCTGATGAAGATTGGCCCGGAAATCGCCGATCTTGGCGCGGCGCATCATGGCGGCCACGACCTTATGGCCGATGACGAAGCAGCGCAGGTCCTCGCCGTCGGCTTCCTTGATGAACTCCTGAGTCAACAGTTCGGCATCCAGATCGCGGAAGGCTGAAATAACGGACGCCGCCGCCAGACGCGTATCGGCCAACACGACGCCGCGCCCTTGCGCGCCCTTGGTCAGCTTGACGACCAGCGGCGCACCGCCGACCAGATCAACCACATAGTCGGTATCTTTCGGGGATTTGGCAAAGGCGGTCACCGGCATGGGGATACCCTTGCGCGCCAGCACCTGAAGGGCATGAAGTTTATCTCGCGAGGCGGCAATGGCGTTGGAGCGGTTCAAACAATAGGCGCCGGTGGTTTCAAACTGGCGCACGACCGCCAGTCCATAGCTGGTCATCGGCACGCCAATGCGCGGAATGATCACATCGAATTGCGGCAGGGGCTTGCCGTCATAATGGACTTCCGGGCGCAGAACATTGATGTTCATATAGCAGCGCGACGTGGTGATGGCCTCAATGACATGATCACGGCTTTGGGCGGCCTCAATTATGGCGCGGCTGGAATAGTTGCTGGCATCCTGAGTCAGCAGCGCGATCCGCAAAGGCCTGCGCACGGCGGGGGTTTCCGTGCCGCTATAGACCTCATATGAGCGCGCAGGCAAGATCTGCGACCGCACCGGATCGACCAACGCGCCCATACTCTCAAGGGCTTGGCGCCCCAATAACATACGGTACGCCATGCCCTCACGGTTGGTCAGTGACACTTCGATGGGGATCAGGCGACCTTCGACATCGAGGCGGGTCTCGATGAAGTAGCGCAATTCGGTCTCACCATTCGATGAGGTCACCTCGCGCTGCCCTATAATGTCAGCGGAGCAGACCACTTCGACATCATGGCGACCGGCGATCGGATTGACCACAAAGCGCACCCTGGGTTTGTTTGGTGTGCCGAACGGCTCGATATCAACGGCATGCAGGGATGAGGTGCGCGCGCCGGTATCGACCTTGGCCTTGATGGCCGGAAGTCCCAGATCGGGCAGTCCCAGCCATTCTTCCCAGCCAAAGGTCAGGGGGGCGTTCAGCGCGGCATCGGTCATGAAAAATCCTCTGGCTACGGCCTATCTTATCTTTGGCCTTAGCGATGATCCATGACGGATTTTTGACTTTGAGCGCTAGTCTTCATCCGATTGCGTAAAGGCCTGCAACTGGCGCGTCAGGCGTTCGCCGCGTTTACCGGCCACAAGGGCGGCTTGCGACAGGCGGCGGATGTTCTCAGGATTGTTCGACTGCTTTTGCATCATATCGAGCGCGCCATTGATCACATGCAGCATCTGGCCGAAATCATTGGCGACATTAAAGGTCAGGCGGCCCGCCGTTTCATATTTCTGGGCCTGTTGCAGGGCATCATCGAGTTTGCGCGCTTTTTCCTCAAGCGAGGCCTTGCTGGCGATGGCTGAATTAAGGGATTGGCGCAGGTCGTCAAGTTCGTCGCGCAGCCTGGCAAGCTCGGTGGTATCGACGGGGGCGATAACGGGCTCTGGTGTGGGTATGGGTGTGGATTCCGGCACTGCCTCGACGACGGGGGCGGGCATCAGGTGCTCGATCTCAAACGCCATGCCGATCAGGCCGTCAAAGACGCCATTGTCGAACGAAGGCGTGATCTGTTCCATGAGGCGCACATAGTCACCGTTTGCGTTACGAACGCGGTAGCTGATCTGACCGCCGCGGCTGCCTGTCATAAAGTCTTTAAGCGTATCAAACAGTTCGGCCTGATCGTCAGGATGGACGGGGTCAAGGAAGCCTTCGCCCATAAATTCGTGGGCCATCAGGCCGGTCAGGTCATGCCAGTCGGCAGACAGGCTGATTAGGGTCGGTGTGCCGCTGCGTAAGATCCAAACGCGCGTCAGTTTGGCCAGGGTTTGGGCGACATCTCTGGCGGACGGCATGGCTACCGGTTCCGGTTCGGGCACTGGTTCGGGGCGGGCCTTCAGGGCGTCGATCTCGGCCATCAGGGCCGCTTGAGCCTCGGCGGTAGCATCTTCTTGCGCCGCAGACACGGCGTCCGCCATGACCTGCTCCATGCGGGTGCGTTCAGAGGTTATGGCGGCCTCAATCTGCCCGGCGATATCGCTTTCGGCCCGGTTCAGCAGTTCAGCTTCAAGGGCGGGTCTGAGACGGGCTTCAATCTCTTCAACCGTCTCAGTGGGGACAATGGATGGCAACTCCGCGACCGGCGGCGGTTGTCTGTAGGCGCTGATATCGAGGGCTATACCAGACAAATGGCGGGTGCCGTCGTCACGGGTTTCCGCAGCGCCCTTGAGGTTGATCCAGCGCAGCGGCTCACCGGCCGGCCCCACGCGCAATTCAATATCCAAAGTATCGGCCTCACCGGCCATCAGGGCCCCAAAGGCTTTGTCGGCAATGGCCTGATCTTCATCGGAAATCAGGGTAGGTCCGCCAGCGGTTTCGCGGCCAATCAGGCGGCGCATACCCTCGTCTTCGACAATGGTGTCGGCGTCGCGATCATAAACCCACACGCCTATCCCCAGATTGGCGCGGGCTTTTTCGGCCTGACGCAGATCTTCAAGGGCCTGCGACGCGTCATCATCCAGTTGATTTGGCGCGGGTGCGGCTAAGGATGCGGGCGCAGGCACCGCCATGACCGTCAGGCCCTGATCGGCGCCGTCCGGGGTGCGGACCTTCCATACACTGACCATAACCGTCTGCGCCGTGCCATCCGCACGTTTCAGGCTGAGAGACAGCGGGGCGGGCGGGTGATGGGCGGCGGCATCCGACTGAACCTCAGCCAGATAATCGACGGCGCGCTGAAAATCCGCATCGCTGACAAAACTTTGGGCCCAGCTTTGCCCCAGACTGTCGTCGCGCGTGGTCGACATAACATCGACCGCGGCCCCATTG
>DDPE01000018.1 GCA_002342035.1 Asticcacaulis sp. UBA2476
GCCCACCCCGGCCCAACGCGCGCTTGGCCTGTGGCTGGATCAGGCCCGCGCCCGCCTGTTGATTGATACGACCACCCGCCGCGCCCAAGAGACCGCCCTTAAGCAATTGTCCGCGACCGCGCCGCAAACCTCAGCAGCCGCAATCCCCGGAGGAAGCCTGTGATCAGAACTTTTCTCATTCTTCTGGCCATTACGGTACTGGTGACCCTGGGGATCGGGGCGGCAGGCGAAGCCGGGACGGCCAGCCTGATCTGGATGGGCTACCGCGTCGATACGTCCGCGACCGCCGCCATTATCCTGATCGGCTTTCTGGCCCTGACCGCCGTCTGCTTCTGGAATCTGGCCCTGTGGCTGTCGCGCTCCCCTCAGCGTCAGGCCCGTGCAAAAGCTGAAGCCCGCCGCCGTCAGGCCGATGATACCTTAAGCAAGGGCTTTGTCGCTATTGCCGCCGGTGACGGTGCCGAAGCCCGCCGCCATGCCGTCAAGGCTATTGATCTCAGTGACAATGTGCCTCTGGTGCGGGTCTTAGGGGCGCTGGCTGCCGAAACCGCTCAGGACGATGTCGCCACCAAGGCCGCCTATTCGGCCATGCAGAGCGTGCCGGAACTGAAACTGGCGGGCCTCAAAGGCCTGATGACCTTGGCGCAAAAGCAGGGCGACCGGATTGAGGCCATTCGCCTCGCCGAAGAGGCCTACAGTCAGACGAAACCGGCTATGTGGGCCTTCCGCACCCTGTTTGAAGCCCGCCTGACCGCCGGGGAGTGGGCCGAAGCGCTTGACCTGATCGAAGGTGCTCTGGGCCGTAAGCTGATCTCACCGATCTATGCCGAACGGGCGCGCGCCTCACTAATGGCCGCGTCGGCGGCCCGCATGGAAACGGCGGCGGATACCGCCACGCGCGAGCAGGCGCTTGATTACGCCGTGCGCGCCGCCAAGCTTCAGCCGCAGTTCGCCCCCGCCGCTATCATGGCGGGCCGTCTGCTGGCCGCCCACAATAAGCTGGGTCGGGCCGAAGATGTGCTTGAGGCCGCCTATGCCGCTCAGCCCCATCCGGCGATCTGGCTGGCTTACCGCGATCTGGTCAATGACGAAACCCCGCGTGACCGTGCCCGCCGTCTGCAAGGGCTGGTCGACCGCAATCCCGGCCACCGCGAAAGCCGCCTGCTTAACTTAGAGCGCGCCCTGATGACCCACACCAAGGCCGACATCCGCACGGCCATGGCAGCCTTAGAGCCTGATCTGGCCGAAGAGGTGGTGACCCGCCGGGTGTGCGGCCTGATGGCTAAGGCGTGCCTGGGGCTTCAGGACATGGACGGGGCGCGTAACTGGGTCGCCAGGGCGTCACTGGTTAAGGCCGAGCCGGACTGGTCCGACCTTGACCCAGAGGGTAAGGCCTTTGCCTATTCGCCCGCTGACTGGGCGCAACTGGTGTTAAGCTATGCCGAAAAAGGCACACTGGTGCATCCACGGTTTGAGCGGGATGAGCGCACCCTGTCGGAACTGCCCGATCTGGTGTCGCGCTACATGCCGTCCATGCCGTTCGTCAAGGCGGCGCAAAAGGCGGCGACCTTCGTGCCCCTGCCTGATGATCCGGGCATCTATGATGACGCCCTGCGCGGCGATGAGGCTGATGCGCCGCCGGTGCCTGCCCCCAAACCGCGCGCGAAACGGGCAACTACCAAAACCAAATAAGAAATCCCAATAAAAATGAGCGTTGCGGCCTTGGCAAAGACCGCCGTCATGTGTAAAGAAACGCCCCTGTCGACCGGCCGGGGCGTTTCTTTTATTCCCCGCCTGCACAGTGTGCCGCATTAGCTCAGCTGGTAGAGCACCGCATTCGTAATTAGCGGGTCTGATTACGAAAAATGTGCAAAAACAACGGGCTAGACAGCGCGTTGAAAAGTTAGTAGGGCATTAGTAGTGCCCATTGAAAATTGGGCCGCATTAGCTCAGCTGGTAGAGCACCGCATTCGTAATGCGGGGGTCAGGTGTTCGAGTCACCTATGCGGCACCATTCAGTTTTCTAATCATTCAATGCATTCGGAATGAACAGATTTATCCGGCTTTTTGGCCCTCAGGCGACATGGGCACCTATTTGAAGGTCTCCAGAAGCGGAAGTGAGGGGTTCTTCGTCTGCCTTCGCATTGACCCATTGCGGGCAAAGACATCAAACATTCGATGCATCGCAGCGAGGTTACGCCCAGAACTTGCAATCTCTTCCTGATCCATCACTATGCGAATCCTACAGAGTGGAGGGAGAGTTGATTGCGACCGTTGGGCCTTGGGCCAGAGACAAGCTGGATAAGCTTGGGAGATATCTCGAATATTACACGACAGTGCTCAAGAAGCAGAAATGGCGCACCATCTACGTTGATGCTTTTGCTGGCGGTGGGGTCGCAGCTGTTCGAAAACGCCCGACAACCGGCGTCCCATTGCTCGACGAGGTGGTTGATGTCGAGCCTGATCAAGTCGAATTCTTGGATGGCTCCCCGCGGGTTGCTCTCGAACTAAACAATCCCTTTTCTCGTTATGTATTCATCGAACCGGATCCTAAGCGGGTCGCCGAACTGGAGCAGCTTGTAGCCGACTATGGCGACACGCGAACGATCAACGTTCTCAAAATGGAGGCGGCCGATGGAATTCGCTGGGTTGTCGGTAGAAATATCACCAAGAAAACACATCGGGGGGTGGCATTTCTGGACCCATTCGGTGCGTGTCTGGAATGGGAAAGTGTGGAGGCGCTTGCGAAGTTAGGCATGTTCGAAGTTGTGATCAACTTTGCGCTCAACATGGCTATTCAGCGGATGCTGCCCAATGATGCCAATATACAACAGAGCTGGTCAGATACTCTCGATCGCTATTTCGGAACCCACGCCTGGTTTGACGAAGTGTACTTCAGAGAGACTGGCCTTTTCGGTGATGGAGTTCTGAAAAAGCGAGACGATTACTCGGACCGCCTACTCGGTCTATATCGCAGACGGCTGGAAAGCGCATTTGGATTTGTTTCGATGCCCAGGCTAATTCGAAATACCCGAAACGTACCGCTTTATTATCTGCTTTGGGCTGGGCCGCACAAAAAGGGACAGGAAGGGGCGAACTACGTTCTACAAATAGGGGAGAAGCTCACAAAGGCACAAAAGCAGGGAACATCCGTTGTGGCTCAGTGAGGCACATCGGCACGTCCGAAGCCCGGCATGTGAAAAAATGTCTTTTGCGGTTCGAGCTGGATAAAGTCTGTTGCCTTGATCATGTTGGCTGCTCGGCGTCGCCCTCCGCCGATTGTTAATATCTTTAGCTCGGGATTGTTTAGCAAAGAGACGTGGATGTCCGATGCATGGGCAGGGGTGTGCTTGTACACGCTTTCGTAAAAATCGATTATCGGCATTGTCCGCCCCTGTGAAGACACAAGCCTCGGAATGTCGGTCAACAACTGTTCGGACGCTATCGAACGAGCGGGGTCGTCGAACAGATATCGAACACCAATTTAAAGGCCGTCTCGTTCAATTGATTGTCGCTATCAGAGGTCATTTCGTACCTCCGATACAAGGCGTGACGCGGTGGGTGTTGATCCACTGCTCCAGCGCTTCCAATTCGTAGCGTACTGCGCGACCGTGGCGCACGAAGACCGGGCCTGCGCCCTCCCAACGCTTACGTTCAAGCCAAGCTTTTGAAACCCCGAGGATTTTAGCGGCCTCGATAGTATGGAGGAGTTTCGGGATAGGTTTGATATGCATAAATGCTTCCTTAGTTAGGTGAGTGGAAGCACCTCTATTTACACATATTTTTCGCTAATTGTTGCTGACTTTATATACACTTCTCAGCAAAATGGATCACTCTGATGGGTTAAATGGAACCCCAAATTTTTCTAGAATCTCTTCCAGCAGATGCAATCCATATTTTTGGAGCATATCTATGTCTTCGATTTGCTTGCGCTCTTCCTCGCTTAAGATTGAATAGTCTTCGTAATGCTTAACAAATGCGACCCTGATCTCATTTGCCGCACGTTTCAGCTCAGCACCTTGGTAAAAGCCACTTGCAGCTTTGGTCGCTAACGCGGAAAGTGAATCAGTCTTTCGCCGCGTCCCTTGGGCAACTGCACATAACTGGGCTTCATACATTTGAGTCATAACATTTAATATGTAGGTGTCATCTCGTGCATTCGATCTTAAGTCAGGGGATACACCCTCGATCGCATCGTAGGCTTTCGTAAGTCGCTTACCCACCGTATCTGGGTGTTTTTTATGCAATTTTTCCCTTATCAATCCAAGCAAGACGAGTTCTAAAAAGTCACGATTTCCCACACGCTGCCTTAATGAATCAAATGATCCATAAGTAGTCTTGAACTCCTCAAGCCGTTTTTCAAAAAGCTCAAAATTTTCACGCATTTGCCAACTCCAATATCTGCTGGGCCACCTTTTCCACCGGCTTACGCAACCGCTCGACGTCCATCACGATATATCCGCCGGTAACATCGCTATCAGACCGATGATTGAGCAGCCGCTTGAGAGCATAATGCGGTACATCCATACTTTCGGCAACCGTGACGAACGTGCGCCGCAGGTCGTGGAGCGTAAAGGCAATGCCCGAAGCCTTTTGCACCCGGCCATAAAACCGCTTGGTTTCCACCAAGTGTCCTGTCCGGCCATCACCTGGAAATACCCAATCCTCGTCCGGCATTTCCTCACGGCGGGTCAGCAGCATCTCATACAGGAAATTCGACAGCGGCAATTGCAGGGGGTCGCCGTTCTTGGTTTGGGGGACAGTCAGGATACGGCCCTCCAGATCGATATATTCCCACCGGAGCTTAGCAATTTCTGACCGGCGCATCCCAGTCATCAAGGCCATCACAAGGAAATCACGCACATGACCGCCCTCCTGATGCACAGCCTTCCACCAGTTCGGTAGACCGTGTGCCGGGATGACGCTACGGCGGCGGCGCTCTTTATTCCAAGCCCGCGCCTGTGACAGGATCATCACCGGGTTCGGCGGCAGATCATCATGCGTAGCCGAGGTGAAATTATAGACCGACCGGAGATGTCGCATAACATTATTGGCGGTGTATTTGCCATTGGTCTCGCTTATGGTCTTGTGCATATCAAGCACCATTCTGCGGCTAATATCGATTATGGGAAGCTTTGCCCACGCCTTTAGATAAAGATCGATTGTACGCTCGTAATTAGGTTTGCTGGATGGAGATAGATCGCGTCGGTCGAAAAATTCGTCGAAGGCGGCGCGAAGGGTGAGATCAGCCCCTGCGATTTCTTTAGCCCGACGGTTTAGATCGTTACCACTGGCCATTTCACTCAGCAAAGCCATAGCCTGCTTGCGAGCAGCTTCTGGCGTCCAATCGCCGTATGGACCGATAGTTGCGCGGACGGTCCGACGTCGCACCTGCCTCTCAACGAAGAACACTTTTGTTTTTGTGCCGACCCGAAGGCCTAAGCCGGACAGGTCGGTATCTCTATAAAAAACTTGCCCCCGCTCAGGCGGGACTATGGCGTCAATGGTGCGTTTGGATAAACGGATATTTGGCATTGGTTGAACCTCCAAGCCAACTCCATATAGCCCTATTTTTCAAAAAACATAGAGAATTCAGATGGGTAGAAAGGTATTCATTGAAGTTCATAGACGTTAAAAGTTGCAGAGCGCTTGATCCGTTGGATAGCTCCGTTCACGGCGGACTTGTCGATCAAAACAACCACAGACATCATACCACAAGACTCTCATTATAACTGAGAGCCCATTGAGGAACTGGTCACAAAATGTCGACATGCAGCGACCGATTTAGTCCCAATAGACATACAGACAATCTGCCGATCTCCAATTAGGCGCCACAATATAACGCGCCAGCTCATTTGTGCTTAAATTCAAACGCCGGATTTCCACAACTGCGATCCGGCAGAGCCGAACTACCATCAGGAATTTCTTTCACATCCCAATTCTCGATTAGCTTAGAGTTAACATCTCGCTCAAACTGGAGAGCTTCGCTTTCACTACGACCAGCAGTGTAACCTATCGCAATTTGATACTTTGCAAGGCCCAAATTACCTGCGGTCAAACCCAGACCATCCTTTCCCTCTACCCCTATATATATCACATCTTTGGAATCAACCGAATCCTTACCGCGGATATCATTTATACTTTCGGAAAAGCTTGTTGCTCCATCTATATAACTCATAGATTTAGATGATGCGATGCCTTTAAGCGTGTTCTTAAAGGCTCTTACACCATCTTCATTTTGCACACAGAGCTCCACCTGTTTAAAGGCATGCCCTTTATTAGTAGTACATCCGATCAAAGCCCCATACGAAAGACTGCAAAACACGAATAAAAATGAGAGCTTCATAATAACATCCTTAATTTGATGCCGGACCGCTGCAAGCAGCATCAACGCCGGCTGCCGAATTATAGAAAAAGGTAACTCCAATATAATTGTTGAAATTCGGATTCCCGCCATCACCTACACCTACAACTTTGATATCGGAGGCATTAGGCCCGGCAGGTGTCACAGTGATCTCGACCGTTCCATAGTGAAACTGGTGTCCTGGTAGTGTCGTGTTAACGATACGCCTCTGTCCAGAATCTACAAGTTGTGAAATTGGGTTATTTCCCCAAAGTATTATCCGCGGTGTTAAACCCTCCTTTGCGGCAGGAGCACCTGGAGCTGAGGAGCCAGGCCGTTTTAATAGACCGAAAGCTTCGTCGGCAGAACATACAGTCCTAACCTTGAATTCATACTTATGGGAAGTCGCCTTTTTCTTCTTACGCCCAGCTACAACCACTTCTGTGATTTCTTCCGGTTGACCGTCTTTGCACAAATCCGGAGCATAAAGGCAAATACCGTTTGCACCCATTTGCGCCCCCTTTGATTCACGACGCTGTCCAGTCACAACGGCCTCAGTAATATCCTCTTCCTCCCCCCAGTATTGCAGCCTTAATTCTAACTTAGAGAGCCCGAGCGGGTCTATGTTATTGATAGGATCATTGCCTACATATGAATACATATTCATGCCGTCTTTGTACCCGATCAAATCAGGCTGCATGAATCTACCTAGCGTCGGAGAATAATACCGAGCTTTGTAGTGATATAAACCCAATTCCGGCATCCACATTTGGCCTGTGTACTGGAATCTACCGATATTTCCGCCACCGGGAATGCCATATTCGTCGTAGCTATTGGTCGCAATCGAGGCTCCGGATAGGTTTGTTACCGCTACAACTGAGCCGCGCTCATCGGATAACAGGAAACGCTTATCAGTCGTTCCACTCCCTTCATACCATACCTGCGCCCCGCCGCCATTTAGACCATAGACATATCTGCGCTGAAGAACATTAGAGCCGTTATATTCCGCGATGACTCTATTCCCGCTATTTAAGAAACGGGTAGTACCGCCAAGCGTAGACGATGTTTGCCATATACGACCGACGGGATCGTAGGATACATTCACCCCCGTTGAAACCGAAGTCAGTCGATTGAGCATGTCATAACCAAATGTCACAGCACCATCCGACGTTAGATTGCCACGTCCATCGTAGGTAAATGTCGCACCGGTAACCGTGGCCATCTGATTTAAGCCATTATGGGTGTATCCCCTGGATGTCGGGATATAATTCCACTCATAAGCATTATTGGACATCGTTCTTTGCTTGATCTGGTTGGACTCAGAATAGAGCAGGCCTATAACCTGATCATGCGTCGTCCCGGGTAAATCATGCGACAGCGTCCCCAACCGCGCCCCTTCGTCAATGCCGTATGTGGTTGCGACACCGTTTTCGCGCGTCAAACTAAACAAGCCATAGTCGCTGTACACATAGCTCAACAGACTATTGGAACCATTCTCTTTAACAAGGTTGAGATAGCCGCCGGAGTTGTATTCGTATGTGACATAAAAGGAATCTGGCCACGTCATGCGTGTCATATTCCCAGTAATATCATACTCGTAACTTAGTGACAGACCATTGGTATTTTCGTTGGTGACACGCCCAAACGTATCATAGGTATACCAGATCGACTGACCGGGTGTGGCCACAATCGTCACTTCATTTCGGTTGTTATAGTAGTAATTTTCGCCAAGAGACGTCGTTGACACCCTATGCAGGTCGTCATAGGTCAAAGTAAAGGTCTGCCCATCTCTCCGACGCGCTGTCGTCACACGACCATATGCGTCGTATGTCTTTCCATCGTAATCTGTTGTGGAACTAACGGCACCGTTCGCGGCTGTCGGATAACGAACCTTGAGGTTACGGTCAAAACCATCGTATTCATAGGTGGTAAGATTTCCTCGTCCATCTTTCAATGTCGCCAATTGACCATTGGTTGTGAACGTCTTGTCTGTGTCAGAGGTTTCAGCAGTGCCCAGTCCAACTGTAGATTTTGATATCCTACCAATATTGTCATAGGTGAACTGCGTGATCCTGTCGGGCCCGTCCGTCCCTGCCGTGGCCAAAGAGCAGGCCGAAGATGGTAGCGTCCCATAAGTCGCGGGGTTTAAGCGCGCCGCAGTACACGTAATCTGGTTTGCATTATCATAGGTAGTTTGCGCCAAAGACACAATTTTACCCGATAGGTTTGTCGGCGTATATACGGTCGATTTAGCTAAGATAACGCGCCCTATCAGATCGTAGGTGGTTTCATCCTTCTGAATCACGGCCATAGAATTCAGGTCGCCCAAAGTTTGACCGTTCGCGACGCCGGTTTCAACCTTTGTCGCCCTACCCATAGTGTCATAGGTCGTCCGAACAGCCTTCGACTTTAAAGTACCCGCTCCGTCAGGATCACCACTTATACGTCCAATTTCACGGCGCACAGCGTCATAGAAATAAACGGTCTTATCACCATCGCCAGATTTGGGGCCATTTTCTGAGATGACATTTCCTATGTTATCATAGGCTAAAGTAGTAAGAGCGACTAAGCTGTTATCGGCGGCACGTTTCTTAAGCGTGGTGGGTTGTAGATTGTTAGACCCTGTATAAATAAACTCTGTGACCAATTCATCCGCCGTGCTGGCGCATGACGCAAGGGTCTTGCACGTTGCTGTGATTGTTGGCGCCCATATAGCCCCAGACTGAACCAGCACCCCTGAACTATTTTTGGAATAGGTTGGTATCTGCGCATAACCGTAGCGCACCTGAGGTCTGACAGCACCAACTGAAGGTGGAGGTAAAGTTACCGAGAGCAAAAGACCATTTGCATCGTAAGCGTAGTCCGTGATTTTTCCCGCAGCATCAGTGACCGAATTCGGCTTGTTACATTTTTTTATGTTTGAACAAACGCTGTCATAACCGTACGAAGTTACCAGGTCGGCTAGCCCAGAACCGGACTTCGCTACCACCCTTTCTTCGGTGATATTCCCTCTCGCATCATAGGTATATGCGGTATAATTGCCTTCGGGATATGTAACGCGGGTTGTGCGCCCGAATGTATCGTATTGAAAACTCGTCGTTTGGTTCAAAGCGTTTTTGTCAGTTAAAATAAGCTTTTGCGTCGAATTAAATGTCAAAACTCGCGTACGACTTAAGGGGTCGGTTATCGTCAGAGTAACGGTCGCCCCACTGGTTACCCATGCATACGACCAAGTTCCCACCTGATTGGTATAGGTCGCATTGTTTCCACTAATCGTATATATATCCTTTGAACCATTTGTATAAGTGATGGTCCGGCTAACAGGGTTTCCAAAAATATTGGTTGATGTCCCGCCCCCATAGTTGACAGTGGCACCGTCGACCGCCGTAACAACTGTGCCATAAGTGACATTCGGCCAAACTTGAGAAAAGGTAGGGCAAGCGTCGGCGGTCGGATCGCAGTAGTCTACTGAGGTATTTATTGCTGTAACTTTTGTTAGCGTAAAATCAGTGCCCGAGCCGAGAACGTCGGATGCATAATCATAATGCAGCATGTACCCCTTGCTGCTAGAGACAGATCTCAATCGTGTGACCCGTATTAAGGTTCCCCTTGGATCCGTCTCATCCGCTATCATCCCACTTTTATAAGAAAGTGTAATCACCTCACCATCGGTTTTTGTAATGCTTGTGGCAAAACCCTTGTTGGCATCAATGCCGTAGGTGGTGGCGAGCGAAGCGTCGAAAACGATTACGTCACCATTTCTGCTGCTGTATTTAAAAGTATTTGCAACAGTTCCGTTTTCTAGCGTTGATCCGCTATTTTCAGAATTTACAAAATTGACACCTGACTGAGTAAACTTTTCTGAAGAGTCACCGGTGCTGACATTATAACCTCCAGAGTCGTGGAGTGTAATCGTCCAGTTATCTCGCCGTCTATTATTGCCTATGGCTCGTGAAAAACCATCACCAATAGATATTGTGGTTAGGTTTGAGCTTACATTGAAGGTCTTATTGACAAGGTCGACGCCATTATCATCTATGGTACTTACCGACGGTGGGGCGACGCTGTGGGGCGCTGATTGCGAATACGCAACACTACTACCGAAGACTGACACACAAGCACACAATGCCGCTATTAGGCCCAGCTTTCTCATACACAGCCCCATTCAAATCAATTAAAATGTGAGCTGCTTCTTGAAGCGAGATACGCGAAATTCGCGCCCCCTCAAATCACACCCACCCCTATAGGTAGATAGGTACCCACAGCATATAAAAACTTGCAAGAATTTTTTTCGCGCTATACGAGATTTTTGTGTTGCAAACTTTTTTGAAAAGCCTCTAATTAGGCGAGTTGGTAGTGAGGGGGACCAAGATGCACAGTAGAACATTCAGAAAATTCATAATCCGGCTTATGTGTCTTATTGCGGTGGCATTAGGCTCATATGGCAATGTCGCAATTGCGGGTACGACCACATACAAATACGACTCTCTTGGCCGAGTGATCGAAGTTAACTATGCCAATGGCACTAAGGTATTTTATTATTACGACAAGGCTGGTAATCGCACCCAGATTGTAAAGCAGTAATCCCCCGATGAGTTCATCCAGACTGATGCTGTCACATCGTCTGTTTCTGCATAGACGCACGGTTGCTTTTGCTGCTGCCATCACGGTGCATTTGGCGCTATTACTTTATCTGAGCCACCAAACCACAGTTTCAAGTAGCAGCATGGGGTCACTGAACGGTTACTCAACCGAGGGCATATCTAAAGGCCCGGTCAGTCTTATCGTGTATCCCCAACTAACGTCGCCCGAAATTATGGAAGGTATCACGACGTTCGATACGATTCCGGTCCCTACCGAAGCATTCGAAGCCGATGTTGAACCCCTGTATAAAGCGACCGCAAATGCACCCGACAGTGGCGGTCAGCCTGATGATGTGGAAGGGAGCGGTACGAGTTTTAATCAACATGAACTTTGGCGTATTATCAAGCCATGCTGGGAGGGTTTAGCCGACGCATCTACCGACCCTATCATAGTTCATGTGAGCTTTTCCCCCCTTGGCCATGCGCTTCCGACTTCAAGCGTCACCGATGGCGACAACAATCCACCCCTGTCGCACTCCGAAAGCATAGCTCGCATGGCCATAGCGCGATGCGGCCCCTACCCTACCGTCTACGGACAATCCGCCGTGAGTATCGAATTTCCCAAGTTTATAGCCGCACCAGCTAGTGCGGTCGGTCTCCAATAATCGCCTGCTGATTTGATTTAGTAGGGTTTTAGTAGGGCATCTGTTTCAAACCGCTTAAAAGCTAGTCGCATGCCTTCATGATGCAACTCATTGTATCTATCGGGAATTTCAGACATATTAAAACTTGCTAAAAGTTGTTAAAAATCAATAGGTTAAAATTCGTAATGCGGGGGTCAGGTGTTCGAGTCACCTATGCGGCACCATTCAGTTTTCTAAGCATTCAAATGAATGATGTGAACGGGCATTTCCCATTGGCCTAATCCAGACGCTCGCTCGCTGCAGCGAGGGGCCTGAACGTCAATTGAATTTCTGGAATCGAATTTTTCACCGAGACTTACAAACGGACAGATATGATCCAGGTTGCCGATTTATCGTTGCTTCTAAATTCCCTTTCGTATTTTTTGCACTTAATAACCAATGTCCACTTTGCGGGTAGTGCCGCCAAACGTGAAGGGAGCCTTGTATCCGTGGGAAACGGGTGACCCGGTGTCCCTACCGATCCCGAAAGTGTCGATGCCGAACCGCCCGGCAACGGTCTTTTCGATGCGTCCTTCGCCCACCTTGCGGCCGCCGAAATAAAGGGCACCAGTGCCGCCCTTTGGAATCTTGATGTCAGCGATGATGCTGTGCGACCTATTCTTGGTATTGGGCGACGCGGTGAAACTTATCTACCACAATGGTCATGCGGGCCGTGGCAGTTTGAGGAAAACATAGCCTGTGTCGCTCTCGCGCTCAATGCGGAAGTGGGTCACTTTTACACATAGGTTTTGCTTGCGGAAAACGGGACGTTATTAAAGGAGCAGGGCGTTTCGAAATGACCTTGCCGCGTACTTTGACAACGACATCGTTCTCTGCGGAGATAAATCTTACCCTTTGGAAAAATTTAAGAATTTTGTAGCGCTATAGGTGTATGCACACCACGGTTGCACGGGGTTGAACTAGGTGTACTAAACCACCATGGGGGGAATATGATCAAATATCCTAAAATCAGCGGGTTTGTTTTGGCCTCGGCAATGACAGGCCTGATATCTGGCCTTGTTGCCCCACAGGCATGGGCCGATGAAAAGCTACGGTACGCCCCACCCGAAGTCTGGATACAGCCGGCAGAGGTTGCCGCGCCAGACGCAGCCTATGCCGATGCGCCGGCGCAAATCCTCCTGCAAAACGTGCAACTGAACTTTGAAGCCGATGGCAGCATCACCTATTACACAGAATTCGCCATC
Organism: Asticcacaulis sp. UBA2476; assembly: GCA_002342035.1. Taxonomy (GTDB): domain Bacteria; phylum Pseudomonadota; class Alphaproteobacteria; order Caulobacterales; family Caulobacteraceae; genus Asticcacaulis. The sequence goes on from DDPE01000018.1 coordinate 12,815, forward strand.
CACATTCAAACCGCCGCGGGTCTGCAGTACGCGCAATCCCAGATATCTTGGAATCCGGCGACTGAGATCGCCACCATCAACAAAGTCCATATTCTGCGCGGGCCTCAGATCATTGATGTTCTTGCCAAAGGGCAGACCTTCACGACCCTGCGCCGGGAACAGAATCTCGATAAGGCCATGCTCGATGGCTATCTGACCGGGGTGCTTCAGCCGGAGGGACTGCAAGTCGGCGATACGGTGGTCGTCGGAACTTCGATCAAGCGCCGGGATCCGGTGCTCAAAGGCCATGCGGCCTCCTTTCTGGGCAATTTGTCTCAGGTTCCCTCAGCCCGTCAGATCGTCCGCGCCACCTGGGACACGGCAAAACCCCTTGCATGGCGTCAAAGCGACGACATAAAAGGTAAAACTGTAAAAAACGGTGCGCAAGAGACCTATGTTCTGGAGCGCACCAAGATCGTCAAAGCCGAAACCGAAAACACCGCGCCGGTTCGTTTCAATATCAAAGGCTATGTCGAGTTCTCCCAGTTTAAAAGCTGGCAAGACGTGTCAGCCCTGCTGGCGCCGCTTTATACGCAGGCCGCAACGCTGACACCCGACAGCCCCGTTCACAAAGAAATCGCCAGGATCCGCGCCGCCAGCAATGACCCCAAGGTACAGGCGGCCATGGCGCTCAATCTGGTTCAAAGTCAGGTTCGGTATGTTTTTCTGGGTATGAACCTTGGTGGTTATGTCCCGGCACAGGCGGATGAGACGTGGCAGCGCCGCTTTGGGGATTGCAAAGGCAAGACCGCCCTGCTTCTGGCTATATTGCGCGAACTTGGCATCGAGGCCGAAGCGGCGGCGGTCAATTCCGGCGGTGGCGATGGGTTGAATGAGCGCCTGCCAAGTATTGAGATGTTCGATCACGTCATTGTCCGGACCACTATTGGAGGCAAGGTTTACTGGCTAGATGGCACCCGGCTTGGAGACCGTGACCTCGACAGCCTGAAGCCGCCCTATGTGCGCTGGGCGCTGCCGATGACAACGGCCGGATCAGAACTGGAAGCCGTGCCCATGCTGCCGCCGGAACAGCCCACGGAAGACCTGTTCATCCGCTTCGATGCATCGGCGGGTCTTAATGTGCCTGCCAAGGCTCATGTTGAAAAGATCATTCGGGGCGACGCAGCGGTACAATTTGACGCCGCGTTGAAGTCTGTTCCGGCCACAGAGCGCGACAATGCGCTGAAAGCCTTCTGGACAGAGCAGTATGGCTGGATTGAACCCCGCAAGGTCTCCGCCACGTTTGATTCTGTTACAGGCGAAGCGAAACTGGTCATGGACGGAACCGCGGCCATGGCGTGGAACGAAAGCGCTGACGGCCAGACCTGGCGCTATGAGGCCGACATCATGAGGCTTGGATGGGCCAGTGGCGTCGAGCGTGAAAAAGGGCCGCACAAGTCGGCCCCTTACGCCATTTACTTCCCCTACTATTATCGCACACGCCAGGAGATCGTCTTGCCCAAGGGCGGCAAGGATTTCACGGTCGAGGGTGCGTCGGTTGATAAAACTCTGGGAGGCGCTGAGTTCCGACGCAGGGTCTCTCTTGAAGGCGGCAAGTTGACGCTGGAATCGTCTAAACGCGCCCTAGTCTCGGAAATATCCTATAAGGATGCGCAGGCAGCCGCGTCGGAACTGACGGAAATGTGGAAGAAGGACGTGTGGCTGATCGCGCCGAAAGCCTACCGCAAGTCGGATACCCCCAAGATCACGGCCGCCGGTTCGGGCGGCAAGACTTCAGAAGACATCGACAACCTGATCGAACAGGCCAATACTCAGATACAACAGGATAGGCCCGATGACGCCCTGCGGCTGTTGAACAAGGCCCTGCGTCAGGAACCGGGCCATACCATGGCGCTTATACAACGTGCCTCGATCTTTATGGAGCGAGGTAACTTTGCCGCGGCGCTGGCCGACTTTAATGCGGTTCTTAAGACGGCCCCGGATCAATGGGTGGCTTACAATGGTATCGGTATGGTTCAGTTGGAACTGAACAACCGCGAGGCCTCCATCGAAGCCTTTACAAAGACGCTGGCGATATACCCCAATGACCTTTTTGCGCTCCATAATCGGGCGGAGGCCTATGTGGCCCTGCGCGACCTGGACAAAGCCCGACAAGATGTCGATGCCCTGAACGATCTGGGCGGGGAGCCTGCCGATATCGCCGATCTACGCATCCGGATTGCTATGGCCGCACGCAACCGAGACGAAGCTAAATCTGCCATTCAGGATGCCATCGCGGCTAATCCCGATGATATTATCCTGAGATCCAGACTGGCGAATTTTCTGGCGGATTGCCGTTATCTCGATCTCAAGGCGTGCGAGGCTTCAAAAATTGAGGCTGTCGCCGCATATGACGCCCTCATAGATCTCAAACCGACGCCCGAAAGTTACTCAGGCCGTGCAGCCGCCTGGTCGAAAGCGGATTTTTCCAAAGCACGTGAAGATGCTGACGCGGCGATCCATCTGGCCCCGGAAGAAAGCTGGCCGTTACGTGCCAAGGCCGAGCTTTATATGGATACCAAGGCCTATGCTGAGGCCTTGCCGCTTCTGGAGAAAGCCCTGACCCTTTCGCCGAAAGACGTAGATTCGCGTGACAGCCTGGCGAACCTTTATCTTTTCATGGGACGTCATGAGCAGGGACTGGCCGAACTGGAGCGCCTTAAGCGTGATAATCCGAAACTGGGATGGGCCTTTAATCTGAGTTGCTGGAACCGGGCCACGCACAATATTGAGCTGGAAACCGCTTTGAAAGACTGTAACGTGGCCCTGGAAATGTTACCGAAATCAGCCGAGACTCTTGACAGCCGCGGCTTTACAAAGCTGCGCCTCAACCAGTTCGATGAGGCTATCGCCGATTATGACGAAGCCCTGAGACTTGAACCGGAAATTGCAGCATCGCTCTATGGCCGCGGACTGGCTAAGTTGCGCAAGGGCGACACGGCGGGGGCAGATGTCGATTTGCAAGCTGCGCGAAAGATTTGGTACCTTATCGATCAGGATTTTGCCGAATACGGGTTAAAGCCGTGATGTTGGATGGTGGATATCACTTTGCGCCCAGAGGGGCATGGCTGGCTTCAAGCAGCTAACCGCCCGAAACGATGCAGCTATGTCAGCGATAGATCGGAACAAGGTCAGAGGATCGTCAAGAGAGCACAAAGCCACGGCGAGCCCAGAAGCTGGCGGCCTCATTGTCAATTGCGTTCACGATTAGCGCCAGTCCCCCTATGAGGTTTGCTACGGCCACACACCTCCCAAGGGCGTGTTTGAGAAGGCCCGTACATACCCCTTTGCCCTGACCAACTCTCATCTGTTGCAAGTTGGCCAAGCAACAAACATGGAACGGGGTCCGGTGGCTGACCCGTCCGAATAGCATAGCGCTACTTCGCTGTAGGCAGAAGTATCTGGTCAGACACTGCCGCGAGGCGGGCAGCATAGAGGGCGGCACCGAGGCTGGGGGACATCTGCGGGCTGACCAGATGATAGTGCGGATAGAGCGCCGAAAGATAGCGTTTCAGCGGATCAAGGATCAGGCCTTCGCCGCGGAACACCCCACCGGAATAGGACAGCGGCACCTCTTCTTCGCCCGTAAAACCTAAGCTTACCCGGATGGCGTCGATGATCAGCGCCAGTTCATAGCCGGCCCGGTCAAAGATGCGCCTGGCCTCGACATCCCCCCGCTCGCAGGCGCGGGCGACCAGTTTGGACAGGGCCGCGATCTTATCACGGGACGGGCCGTGGCCTTCGCGGCCAAACACATAGCCACACACATCCAGGTCGTGTTTCAGGTCAAGCTCAGCCATGAAAATATCGTAGAGCGGCCCCTTGGGCAGACGGCCATCACCCATGCGCGAAAAGACGTTGAGGCCCTGAATGGCGATCCAGTGGGCCGAGCCTTCGTCGGAAAAAACCTCGCCCCAGCCGCCGCCACGGGCGGATGTGCCCTGACGTTCGCCGTAGCCGATAGAGCCGGTGCCCGCGACGATATTGATGCCGTCCCGCCCTCCCAGAGACCCGGCCCAGCCGCAGATCATATCATTGCCGCACGCATAGCGATGGTGACCCAAGACCGCTTCGGGGATGACATCCAGAAAGGTCTGGGCCGACGAGTCCTCGCCATAAGCCGGCAGGCCAAAGAAGGCATAGTCGATATCGGCGGTCGTCGCGCCCACCTTTTTTAGAACCGCAGACACGCCTTCGGCCAGCAGATGATGCAGGCCCTCAAAGCCGATCTGGATGTAATAGCTGGGGCCGCCCTGATAGGTCCCCAAGACCGTACCCGCCTGATCGGTCAGGACAAATTCAGTCTTGGTGCCGCCGCCATCGACGCCGAGAAAATAGGATGCGGCCACGCTCTACCCCAGTTCATGAATGCGCACGCCCTGCACCACCCGGTTGACCGTGCCGGAGGTGTTGGGCTTATCCGGCGTCAGATTATGACGCAGGGCCTCAAAGAACGCAAAAATCTGCGGGGCGGCAATATAGGGAAACAGCAAATCGACATCGTCGGCCCCTTCAAGCCCTTTCAGGCGCACCTGATCGGCAGCGTCAAGGCTGACCCCGCCCTGTGCGGTTATGGCAATGACGCGGGCGGCGTCGTTATCCCGGCGCAACTCATCCAGCAGGTCGGTATCATAGCCGCGGGTATAGGCATTGTTGGAGAAAAATACGACGACCAAAGTCTTGTTGTTGACAATGGTTTTCGGCCCGTGCCGGAAGCCGAGCGGCGAGTCGAACATGGTCACCAGCCCGCCATTGGTCAGTTCCAGCAGCTTGAGACCCGCTTCCCGCGCCAGTCCCTGAAAAATATGGCTGCCCAGATAGACGATCCGCTCATAGCCTTCGGATGCCACCGTTTTCATCATGGCGGTATAGTCGGTAATGACCGCTTCGGTAGCTAGAGCAATGGCATCGACGCGGCTGTTCATGGCCTCAATGCCTGACAGGCTGGCCAGCGCCGCATAGGCCATGCAGCTAAAGCTTGAGGTCATGGCAAAGCTGCGATCATGGGTTTCTTCGGGCAACTGAATAGTCAGGCCCTTGGGGGCCTGCGCATAACGGGCCAGAGCGCCGTCCGCATTGCAGGTAATGACCAAATGATGCAGGTCCTTAACGAAGCGGTCAGCCAGTTCAACCGCCGCCACGCTTTCGGGGCTATTGCCGGATCGGCCAAAGGACACCAAAAGTGTCGGCGTCTCCGGCCCGAAATAGAGCTGCGGCGCGCACGACAGGTCAGTCGTCGGAATGGCTTCCACCCGTACCTTTAGCTTTGCCGCCAGATAGGGGGCCAGACACTCACCGATAAAGGCCGAAGTGCCAGCACCCGTCAGGATAACCCGCACGCCGGGCTTTGACAGGATCGGGTTCAAAAACGCTTCGATCTGGGCCTTGTGGGCCATCAGAATGGCTTGGGTCTTACGCAGCATCTGCGGCTGCTGGACGATTTCACGCGCGGTCCACAGGCCGCCTAAGCGTTCCAGTTCGGCCTCATTTATCCCCAGTCGGGTAATATTCTCAGGCATCAATTAACTCCGGAACCGGGGTACAGGCCGCATAATATCCGTCAAGGGCCGCACCAATATGCGCCATGACCAGATTAGCGGGGGTAAAACTCAAACCATCGTTACGGATCGCCGCATAGGCTTCCGGTAAATACTGACTGATCAGCGCCAAAGGTGGCGGATTACGGGTCAGATTAGCAAACATCACTTCCTGTGCCGCGCTGATTTTGGCATCGGGCCAGTAATAGCGGATACGGTCCGACAAACTATACTGCAAGTCGAACTGAAGTTCAGTCCCCGTCGCATGATAATATTTTGCCCAGTTACCGGGTTCGGCCTTCATGCGTTCAATCGTGACCTGACGGAAATGCGACGCGGCATCCTCACCGATCCATTCGCGCTCAATGGCATCCAGCGCCCAGAAGGCTTCACGCAGCGCAAATGTCACGCCGGGGCCGACTTTCAGGATCGCAAAGTGGTCCTCAACCAGTGCCTTAAGCGCTTTGGCGGTTTGGTAATCAGTCGAATGGGCCTCAAACACCATGGCCGGCACGGCCTCGATGGCGCGGCTAAGCTTTATCGCCTTGGGGCGGTCATAATCGATGACCTTATGGTGATCAAACTCGACACCGGGCTGCACCACTGCGGCCACAACGCGCGGCCAGGCGGCGCTGATACCGGTTTCCTCAAAGATCGCCCTGTGGGTCTCAATCGTGGCTAAGGCAGCGTCAGGTGTGGTGACCTCAAGCTCAGGCAGGTCTTCGGAGGCCCCGCCCGGCACCGGCACTTCGGTGCCGATCACATAGACGCACGGCTCACCACCGACGCGGGCCTGGGTGGCCTCAGCAATGGCGATCAGACGGGCTGCGCGACGGGCAATGGTATCTTCGGGCAAGGGTACGGGGTCGTCCGCGCACGACATCGAACAGTCGGCGTGGATCTTACGGAACCCGGCGGCAACATACTGCTCGATCAGCACTTCGGCCTTTTTCATCGCCTCTTCGGCGGTCAGTTTCGTCCACGGGTTTGGCCCCAGATGGTCGCCGCCCAGCAGGATGCGCGAGAGCTCAAGCCCGGCCCGCTCGGCAATGGCAAAGACGAAATCACGAAAAGCGTCCGGCGTCATGCCAGTATAGCCGCCGTCCTGATTGACCTGATTGCAGGTCGCTTCGATCAGAACCACATCGCTTTGGGTTTTGAGCGCGTGCCGAAAGGCCGCCTCAATCACCAGCGGATGGGCCGAACAGACCGAATATATGCCGTAAGGGGCGCCCGCCTTATGGCGCGCCACCAGATCCAGCATGGCTTTCATGGAAAGCTCCCTTATGCCTCTTGATTACGGACTCAGCCTAGCGCAGAACCCGGAACAACGCAACGAAAACAATGAAAACGAAACATAATAAATTTCGATTTTGTATGATAAATGGCAATACAAACCAGATGGTTACGATTTCATCTAAGTAAACGAAACAATACGAAACAAAAAAAGCGACCCATCCCGAAAGACAGGCCACCTGAGTCATCCAGGGCAGGATGCGCTACACCAAGGCCAGCAAGGCTGAGGCGATGAAGGCCAGAATGAGCCCTATGATCTTGAGCTGCCCCGGTATGATGCCTGCCACCGCCAGGGAAATGATCGCGGTCACCAGCGGCCCACCCGCATTGGTCATAGGTGCCACCACAATCGCCTTGCCGTAGCGAAACGCAAACACCAGACACAGCGCACCTATGGCGTTCAGAAGCTGAATCCCCGCCGCCAGATAAGGCCCGTCAAAGCCCCAGTTGATCGGCTTACTGAAGTCCGTCATGCCAATGGCCACCGGGATCAGCATCAGTCCGGTCAGCATCATGTAGAAAAAGATGCTCTCCGCGCTCATGCGATTATTGGCCAGCTTCATGAAATAGGCCTGCACGCCCCAGCACGCCATGATGATCAGGGCCAGCGGGAACCAGCTTCCACCCTGAAGCGAGGCAAAGCCCTGCTCCGGCGAGAAATCAAACATCGGCAGGGCGATCAGGGCCAAAGCTACCCCCAGCCAGCCGACCCAGGTTGTGCGCTCTTTTAAAAATGCCAGCGACATCAATATGGTGACCAGCGGCGACAAGGATATGACCGGAAAGATCAGATAGGCCGGGCCGGTGGTAACCGCATAAAACAGCACCATCTGCCCGCCCGCGCCCAACAGGCCAATGATCAGGCCATACAGGATCGCGCGCGGATCACGGTCCAGCGCCCAACCAGTGCGCGCCATGACAAATACGGCGGGCAGGATCATGGTCAGGGCCCAGACGCAATAGGTCAGGGTTTCGGGAAAGCCGCGCTGAGCCGATATGCCCGCAAATGCGCCCCATACGCCCCACAAAGCGACAGTTGCAATAGCAAACCACAACCAGCGCTTGGACGTTGGTTTTTCAGGTGATATCACCGCTTCAGTTATGCCTTGGGTCATGCTTTCGCTCCGGCCGGAATGGCTTCGATCAGCAGGGATTGCTGAAAGGCGACATCAATCCGATTGGTGGACGCCGTGACGTTCCCCAGCAGCTTATCATTGACATAGTCATGCACCCGGTACGTCCCCTTACCCAAACCGCGCAACTCGACCGGCCCGCGCCAGGCTTCGGCATAAAAAGCGTAATAGAGTTTCCCGTCTTTCTCAACGGCGTGGGCTTCGGGCTTATCAAAGCCGGTGTCGTACAGTTCGCCGCGGTACTGGCCCTTGGGCAACATGCGGGCGTTATAAATATCGATCCACTTGCGCCACTCGGTCTCGCGCTCCGGCGTCAGCAGGAAATTGGAGTCCTTGCCGCGGCCTTCGTGCGGCCAGGTGAACTTGGTCGAAATCACGGCCCCAATGCCGACCGATGAAGCGAAATCCCGCCCCTTATCACTCAGTTCAACGTGGTCGCCGGCATAGGCGGCATCAGCCCCCATCAGGGCCTTGAGCGACTTACCCTTCAGACGCACCTGCCAGGAGGTCAGCGGATCTGAGGCTGGCACCTGATTGGTATAGGGCAGATTATGGAAGGCGTAGGACGTGCCGCACGGGCAGAACTCAACCACGGCATTTGGATTGGCCGCCAGCGCCGTGTCATAGACCATCTTCCAGAAGTCTTGTGTTTGCTCAACGGAGTCATTGGGATGTTTATGATTGTGGGCCGGATTATGGCAGGGCGCGACGCCGTTCATGTGCTGACCGTCGAGTTTCAGTCCTTCATAGCCCCAGTCGGCAATGATCTTATGGACCAGCTTTTGGGTGTAATCGCGGGTCGGGCCATAGGCCGGACATAGGTAAAAGGCATTCCACCAGGTCACGTTCTGGACCGCGCCATTGGCATCCAGCAACAGCATGTCGGTATGGTTGCGCAGCAGGTCTGTGCCCGGATCGACCGCCAGCGGTGCGATCCATAGTTTGGGTTTCAGACCCGCCGCCCGGATCGATTTGACCAGAGCGCGCATGTCGTCGTCGCTGCGTGGGAACTTTTTGGCGTCGATGTACCAGTCACCCTCTGAGGTCTGCCAGCCATCGTCGATCACCGCCCATTTTAGGCCCATGTCCTTGACCTTGGCCAGCGTACCTTCGATTTCAGCAATGGTGAAGTTACGGTCATAACCCCACGCGCACCATATAGCCGCATAGCAGCCTTCGGTTGGCTTAGGTGCCGCCAGTCCCCGATCAGCCATGACTTTACGATATGTATCCAGCGTGGCGTAGTAGTCGCGGCGGTGCACGGTCACAAATCCGTCCAGCGTCGTAAAGCTCTGGCCCGGCATAAGGATCTGAACGTCGGCGCTATCGAGCGCGATGGCCGCACCGGCTGAGGTCGCCAGCAAAGGCAGAGAGATCAGCTTGGGCGTCAGTTCGATATGGCCGACCGCGATGCCCGCATCTGGGCGCCAGACATCGACCACCGGCGTGCCGGAGCCATAATCGGACGCATTCATACCCATAAAGTTAGGCTGATTGAACTCAAGCCCCACAGGCTGCACCCAGTCGCGGCGGTCAGCATGGGACGACCCCGACCATGACCAGAACCCGGCACCGGTCGGTTTCAAGGTATGTCCGCCCAGACGCCAGCCCGCGATCTCAACCGTCGTATCGGAGCGGTTGCGATAGGTGGCACTGATCAGCGCAAACCCAGGGTAGCGATCATAGAACGTAATATTGAGCGTTTTTTCCAAACCTTCGGCCGATGCGCCGGAGATGGTGTGCCGCACGCCCTTGCCGTGAATATCAGACACCGGCTTTTGCGCTTTTTCGATGAAACTGAAGCTGTCGATGACGCGGGTGTCGAGCACCTTGGGGTCTGCACTGGCTTTGAGTGTAAGGGTTTCCGACGGCGCAAAATCACTCAAAGCTACCGCCTGCCCATTCAGGCGCGACACAATCCGGCCAAACAGGCGCTGATCGAACTCCAGCGTCATCACCTTATCACCCGCACTGGCAGAAACCATTTCCGCGCCGAAGGCCACGCCGGCATGGCCCAGACCTGACGCCACAATTGTACCCGTCATCAGCTTGAGCAAGCTGCGCCGTTGGATATGTGCGTGTGGAATCATCTGGTCACCTTCCCTGCAAAGTGGTCAAAATATCAGCCGTCACGAAGCTGTGGATTTTTAGTCTTGCATAAATCATTTTAAGAAGGCAAACAAAAAGACAGAATAACGAAACTTTATATTTCGTTTTGTTTGCTTTTGAACAAGGATCGGTTGTTATGGTGTCTCAAACCCGTGTATCTTCGACCCTATTGGGCCTCACCTTAAGCACGATGATCGCCGGCTGTGCGGTTGCTGGCCCCAGCTATACGGTGGCGGATTTTGCCAAGGTGCGCAAATTCGATGCCCACGTCCACGTCAATGTCACCGATCCGGCCTTTGTCGAGCAGGCCAAGGCCGACAATTTCGAGATATTGTCGATCAATGTCGATTATCCGGCCTTCCCGTCCATCGCTACTCAGGCCGAAGCGGCCCATAAGTTCCACAACGCCGACCCGAAGCATTTTCACTATGCGGCCACCTTTACCATGAAGGGCTTTACCGAGCCCGGCTGGGCCGACACCACCAAGGCCTATCTTGATTCTGAGTTCAAGCAGGGCGCTCTGGCGGTCAAGGTCTGGAAGAACATCGGCATGGTCGAGCGCGATAAAGACGGCAAGTTGATCTTTATTGACGATAAGCGCTTTGATCCGGTGCTGAACCATCTGGAGGCCAGGCATATCCCGCTGATTGCCCATCAGGGCGAGCCCCGCAATTGCTGGCTGCCGCTGGAGGAAATGACCACCAATAACGACCGGGAATATTTCAAAAACCATCCCGAATACCACATGTATCTGCACCCGGAGATGCCGCGCTATGAAGAACTGATGGCCGCGCGCGACCGCATGGTGGCGGCACACCCGAAACTCAGTGTCTTAGGCGCCCACGTGGCCAGCCTGGAGTGGAGCGTTGATGAAGCCGCCAAATTCCTAGAGGCCCACCCCAATGCCAATATTGAGTTGGCCGCCCGCATGACGCAGATCCAGTATCAGTCGGCCAAAGACTCTGGGCGAGACTACGACAAGGTGCGCGATTTCTTTATCAAGTATCAGGATCGCATCCTGTACGGCACCGATCTGACCTATAACCCCGGCGATGATGCCGAGGCGTTTAAGGCCACCGCCCACGACTACTGGCTGTCGAACTGGACATATCTGGCGACCGGTGAAACCCAGACTGTCGCTGACATCAGCGCTGACGCCAAGGGACTGGCCCTGCCGAAATCCGTGATCGACAAGATCTTTTACAGCAATGCCCGCCGCGTCTTTCTGAGCGCGAAATCTAACTAAAATAAATTCAAGGGGAGACTTCCATGTCCGTTCGCCACTATCTGATGTCCACGGCCCTTGGCTGCACGTTGGGCTGCGCGCTTGTGCTGATGCCGGTTTGCGCCACCGCCCAGACCGCACCTTCACCGGCCACCACTCAGGCAGGCGCCGCCCACGACAGCCTCGCCCCGTCAGGCCGCTGGTCGCTGCCGGAGCGTCAGCAGGCCAAGACGCCGCCTATGGGCTGGAACTCCTGGAATGCCTTTCGCACCGAGGTCGATGAGGCCAAGGTGATGGGGGCGGCGCAAAAACTGGTCGACAGTGGTCTGTCTAAGCTTGGCTATGTCTATGTTAATATCGACGACGGCTGGTGGCTGAAGCGCCGAACCAGCGATGGCCGGATGCAGATCAGAACCCAGATTTTCCCGTCTGCCGCCGTGCCGGGTAAGGACCCCAGTTTCCGGGCCTATGTCGACAAGGTTCACGCCATGGGCCTGAAGGCCGGTATCTATACCGATGTTGGCCGCAATGCCTGCTCGCAGGCCTATGATCTGCACTCGCCCAACCTGCCCGAAGGTACTACGGCTGAGCGCGAAGTCGGCCTTTATGGCCATGAGCAGCAGGACATTGATCTTTATTTCAAGGACTGGGGCTTTGATTACATCAAGGTCGATGCTTGCGGAATCAATGTCTATGGGCCGGGCACGGCTGTGGTGCGCGATAATGACTACACCGCCTTCCCGCCCCTGATCGATCAGGCAACCATTTCCCGTACCAATATCCCCGCCGTGCGGGCCATGTATGAAAAGGTCGATGCGGCCCTGAAAAGCGCCAATCCGGACGGCGACTACATCCTGTCGCTCTGTAACTGGGGCAGTGCCGATGTCCGCACCTGGGGCAAGGATGTCGGCCATGTGTGGCGCACCAGCGGCGACATCACCCCGAACTGGACACGGATGCTGCACAATTTCGACAGCGCCTCGACGCGCGCGCTTTATGCCGGGCCGGGCGCGTGGAATGACCCGGACATGCTGTTCATTGGTCACGGCGATTTCGATGCAAACCATCTGACCGAAGCCAAGTCGCATTTCGCTCTGTGGGCCATTATCAATGCGCCCTTGATGATCGGCTATGATCTGCGTGAGGCCCCTAAAAGTCTGCTCGATATCTGGGGCAATGCCGATATCGTGCGCGTCAATCAAGACCCCGCCGGCCATCAGGGCGTCATCGCCTATGCTTCCGACGATGTGCAGATCATCGTCAAAACCTTATCGAATGGCAAGAAGGCGGTCGCCCTGTTCAACCGTGGCCTCGCCAAGGCTGACGTTACCTTAACCGCCGGTCATTTGAAGTTCTCAGATACGGCACCGGTTCAGCTTAAAAACCTGTGGGATAAGTCGGCGCCGCAATTCACGGGGGATACGACCTTTAGTCTGGCCCCGCGTGAGACCCTGATCTTTGAGGCGAGCGGGACGCGCCGCCTTACGGACGGCGAATTTCTGTCGGAAATTCCGGGCCGCATCAATGTCGCGGATGACGGCGTTATCGCCCCTGAGCCCGATCCGGTCGTGCACCGGATGACCAATCAGTGGGGCAAGACTCTCAATAGCGGTGAGCGTCCGACCTATACCGGCTGGGGCGGCGCGCAGGCCGACGCCACTCCCTATGATCAGACCCTCCAGATCGCGGGCCAGACCTTTGATACCGGCATTGGCATATTAGCCAATTCACGGCTTGAAGTGCGTAACAGCGCGGGCGGCAAGCGCTTTGAGGCCATGGTCGGTATTGATGACTCAACCCGCAACCTCAAGGATAAGGTTACCTTCTTGGTCTATGGCGATGGCAAGTTGCTGGCGCAAACCACAGCCAGTTTCGGCCAGGCGGCCCAAAGCCTGAGCGCTGATCTGTCGGGCGTCAAAATCGTTGAACTGATTGCCAAAAGCGCCAGCACCAGCGATTTACCGCTGGTGGTTACCTGGGGCGATGCGGCCCTTCTGAAATAATCAAGCCAAATGCAGCTTAATGCCGGTCTTTTCCGCAGCCTCACGGATAAAGTCCGGCGCATCGGCATCGGTGATCAGGTCATCGATTTCACTGATGTCGATGATGCGGTGCAGGCAGACCTTACCAAACTTGGATGAGTCGGTAATCGCAATCACCTGACGGGCGGTTTCAACCATCTTACGGTTCAGTTGGGCTTCAGCCTCATGGTGGGTGGTAATGCCGCGTTCGACATCAAAACCATCGACGCCCAAGAACAGCTTATCCAGCAGCAGATCATCGAGCGACGCCACCGTCTGCGCCCCGTAAAAGGCCATGTTCTTGCGGCGCAGCTCACCGCCCAGCATCATGATCTTGATCTTTTGCTTTTGAACCAAGGCCGAAAGGACGCCGAAATCATTGGTGACGACGGTGATATCTTCGTCGTCCGGCAAAAAGCGCGCGATCTGCAAGGCCGTAGTGCCGGAATCGAGCATGATCGAATCGCCGGGCTTGACCATGGACGCTGCCAATTGGCCGATGCGCTCTTTTTCCTGGGTGTGGATGACCTGCTTGACCTCGATCGCAGGCTCTGCGCCGACATTGACCACATCCGACGAAATGGCCCCGCCATAGGCGCGCGTAGCGATACCGTGTTCTTCGAGGTAGTGCAGATCCTTGCGGATAGTCTGCATAGACACGCCAAACATATCGGACAGGGCCACGACCTGAACGCTGCCGCGCTCCTTGAGCATTGCCGTAATCTGACGACGGCGCTCACTGGTGTCGCGTGTTACTTTGATTGAGCCTTCGGCCATGTCAGACGCCCTGCCTGGAGTTTAAGTTAGATCATTTTAGTGTGATTCCGCAGCCTAAATGGGACGGATCGCAGCGATATCTTTCGTTTCTCTACCATGGCGCGCTTTAAATTCAACCTAATAAGGCTCGCGTACTCCGTCGAGTCCACCGGCATAGCGGTTAAATGTGTCAAATATGTTTCTTTTAGCCACATTTAACATACAAAACGAAAGTTAATGTGGACACATATATAAAAAAGAACATAAATCGAAACATAAGCGAACGCACTCATGGGTAATATTATGGCATGCGTTCCAATAATAAACGTCCCGCCCCAAAGGGCAGGATCATCCCCTCACGAAGCCGCCGTAGTGCGGAGTATCTATAAGATTTTACGGAGTAAACGCTGGTCCACCGACCGGTGACATGATCAAAAACAGCAGGCATTAAGGGGCTGGCACATTATGAGAAGTGACAAACGAAACGGCGTATCGCGGATGGCTCTGGGATTAGCGGCCTCCCTGATGATGGCGCATACCGCCGCCGCACAGGACACCGCAACGACTGAAACCGATGCTGATACGACCGAGGTTATTGTGGTCGGAGCGCGCAAGGCGTTGCAAAGCGCGCAGGCAATCAAGCGAAATTCCGACACAATCGTCGATTCCATTACCGCGACCGATATCGGTGCCTTTCCCGACAAATCCGTGGCCGAAGCCCTGCAACGGGTACCCGGTGTGAGCGTTCTGCGCTCGGCCGCCCGTGACGATGTGATGCACTATTCCGCAGAACCCGCCGGCGTCATCGTGCGCGGTCTGCCGCAGGTGCGCTCTGAGTTCAATGGCCGCGACATGTTCTCGGCGACATCTGGCTATGGTTTGTCATGGTCGGATATCTCGCCGGAAATGATGCAACGTATCGACGTATTTAAAAACCAGAGTGCCGAACTGATCGAAGGTGGCATCGCCGGCTCGATCAATTTAATCACCCGCGTACCGTTTGATCAAAAAGGCCAGCTTATCTCCGGCACGGTTGAGGCCAATTATGGCGACCTGTCTAAGCGCACGACACCAAACATCTCAGGACTTTACTCCAATCGCTGGGAAACAGAACTTGGTGAGTTCGGCCTGCTGGTCAACGGCGCCTATTCAGAAGTCAAAACCAATTCCGAAGCCGTCACTCTGCCGCGCATGGTTGAGTTTGTGCCCGGCACCTACACCGATGAGACCAACTATATTCCGTCAGGTATCGCGTTCAACGACACTCTGTATGAGCGCAAACGCAAAGGCCTGTCGCTGGCCGGTCAGTGGCAGAACAACGACCGCAATATGCGCGCGACCCTGCAATATAACCATTCCAGCTACGACAACACCTGGACCGAGGATCAACTCATCAGCTACTGGATGTGGGTTGATCCGGCGACCACCAATCAGTCGACGACCTGGAATGACCCGACCTTGCTGGCCCCGCCCGTCGGTGGCGAAGCTTACGAATTTGGCGCTGACGGCATGTTCCGCAACGGCGTTATCACCGGCTCGCGCGGCGGCTGGGGCTATGGTCTGGTGGACTGGGACACGCTGGAATACATCCCCGGCTCAACGGATCAGTACGGCACCTACGCCAAGCACGGCATTAATCTGCCACTCATTCAGCCTTGTCTGAACCTGACCGGGGTGCCCTGCCGGGCCGCGCCCGTGCTTAATACGGTCACCCGTTATTCCAACGAAGTGCGCACCATTGATGATGTCGCGCTGAACTTCGTCTGGAGCCCAACCGATAAACTGCGTTTGAACTTTGACCTTCAGCACGTTAAGGCGACAACCGAAAAATACGACGTCACGTTTGAGTTCACGACCTATGCCGATCTCCAGCTTGATCTGAACGGTGAATACCCGACCCTCGGCTTCCAGGCCCCGTCAGGTTATAATGTCATCGGGTCTGATCCTTTGTCCGATTACCGCAACTATTCGCCGGAATCGGCTATGGATCACCGGACGGATTCCGAGGGCACCCTGACGGCCCTGCGCTTTGATGCCGCCTATGACTTTGAGGGCACCTGGGTTGATGAACTGCGCGGCGGGGTACGCTTTGCCGACCGCGAGCAGAGCCATTACTGGTCTGCCTATAACTGGGGCAGCATCACCTCCGACTGGGGGGTTAACCCGGCGGATTCATGGTTCCTCGATTCCGGCCCGACCTATAACACTGACGGCACGATCAAGTTCCAGGGCTATGAGCAGGGCTATTATGAAGCCCGCGCCTTCGGGAATGACCTGATGGGGGAAAGCCTGCTCGGCCACAATAATTTTGTGTTCATGAGCCGCGATGTCATTTCTAACGCTTCCGAACTGTCCAAGCGCTTTGGCATCAACGGCCAGACCGACGAAGGTGGCACCGCATCTTCTGCCTGGAACCCGATCTGTGAGCGCCCGGACGAAGTGGCTAACTCCTGCTTTACCGCCGGCGAAATGCTGAACGTCAGCGAAGACGTGCGGTCAGCCTATGTTATGCTGAAATTCGGCGGCCCTGACGCCAAGCTGTTCGACAGGTTCCCGGTATCGGGCAATATCGGTGTGCGCTATGTGGAAACCACCATCGAAAGCGCCGGTGCGGTCAACTACGCCAGAGAGTTCACAGGCGCTGAAACCACCTGCACCATCCTCGACCCAGACCAAGTCGGTGGCGGATATGCCTTCACCATAGGCTGTCTGGCGGCCAACTCTGCTACCGACATAGCCTTCTCCACCGGCGGAAGCACGCCGTCCGTGGTGCGTACCAAGCATAAGAACACCTTACCCAGCTTCAACGTCAAGGTTGATCTGAACGATACCTGGCTGGTGCGGTTTGCCGGGTCGCGCGCTATGTCAAAGCCCGACATCGGTCTGCTGAGAAACTTCACTACAATACAACGTAGTTTTGTGCCGCAGACCGATATTCGCCCGGGCAACCCGAATATCGTCCTTGATGCTCAAGGCAATCCCTTCAGCTATAATTTCAGCTACTCAGGGTCCACGGGCAACCCGCGTCTGAAGCCGATTACAGCCGATGAATTCGACCTGTCTATCGAGAACTACTTTAACAGTGCGGGCTCGTTCAGCTTTGCTCTGTTCCATAAAAAGTTCCACGATTACATCCAAAACGGCGTTTTCACGGTCCCGGTTACCAATAATGGTGTCACGCGCGATGTCACCATCCGCGGCCCCGTCAATGGTGAGGGGGCAACGATTCAGGGCTTTGAAGTCGCCTATCAGGGCTATTTCGACTTCCTGCCGTCGCCGTGGGATGGCCTGGGCATACAGGCCAACTACACCAAACTTGATAATTCTGGTGTGAAGAATGCTAATCTGATGGTTGATACCACCGGCGGCGATGCCGTGGCAGCTTCGGCTCAGGAGGGCAATATCATCCCCGCCCAACTGGAGAACCTGTCAGACGATGCCTATAATCTGGTACTGATGTACGAAAAGGGTAGGTTCGGCAGTCGCCTGGCCTATAACTGGCGGTCAGAATATATCTCTTCGATCAATGACTGCTGCGTACGCTTCCATGTGTGGAACGAATCCGAAGGCTTCCTCGACGGGTCGCTGCGCTATGCCATCAATGACAATATCGAGTTGAACGCGCAGGCCAGCAACATTCTGGGCACCGAAATCCGCATCCGCCAGCAGGTTAAGGGGCCAACCGAAGCCAATCCAAATCAGGACATGAAGTACCTGCCCGCCGGCTGGTTCCGCTATGACCGCCGCTTCCAGTTGGGGGTTCGCTTCAAGTTCTAACAAGCCGTTATACTTGAATAAAGCTTCGTTGGCCCTTCGCGTATTCCCTCTTGGGGGGCCAATTGGGGGAGATGACTTGGGGTGCACCGCTTTGGCCGTGCACCCTCTTTTTTATGGAAGGGGTGGTAATCATGAAGAATATAGTCATCGTTGGGGGCGGCACGGCAGGCTGGATGGCGGCGGCGGCCCTGTCGCGGGTGCTGGGCAAGGGCCGTCACAACCTGACCCTGATTGAATCCGACGACATAGGCACGGTCGGGGTCGGTGAAGCGACCATTCCGATGATCGACTTTTTCCATAAGGTCTTGGGGGTGACGCCGGTCGATATCCTGCGGGAAACCGAAGCGACCTTTAAGCTGGGCATCGAGTTTGTTGACTGGCGCAAGCCCGGCCACCGCTATTTCCACCCGTTCGGTAACTATGGCACCGATATGGGCGGGATTGGCTTTCGCCAGCACTGGCTGCGGATGGCGCGCCTGACCGATCAGTGGGATCACAGGTTGTGGGATCATGGCCTGTATAATCTTGAAACCATAGCGGCGCGCGCCGAGCGGTTCAGCCTTATTCAACCCAAAGACCCCGGCCAGCCGCGCCTCAATCATGCCTATCATTTCGATGCGTCACTCTACGCGCAGTTTCTGAGCCGTTACGGTCAGGCGCGCGGTGTCACCCGCATTGAGGGCCTGATCGAACGGGTGGAGCAAAATCCCGACACCGGCGATGTCGAGTGCCTGCACCTGCGCGGCGGCGAAAGCGTATCCGGTGATCTGTTTTTGGATTGCTCCGGCTTTCGCGGCCTCCTGATCGAACAAACCCTGAAAGCCGGTTATGAAGATTGGAGCCACTGGCTGCCGTGTAACCGCGCCTTCGCGGTGCCGAGTGCGCGGGTGGCACCTCCCCTGCCCTATACCCGCGCCACAGCGCGCGAGGCCGGATGGCAATGGCGCATCCCGCTTCAGCACCGTACCGGCAATGGCTATGTATTCTGCGATGGCTTTATAGCTGAGGATGACGCCCGTGAACGGCTGTTATCGCGGCTGGATGGTGAGCCTCTGGCCGAGCCACGCCTGTTGAAATTCACCACCGGCCACCGCCGTAAGATGTGGGACAAAAACGTCATTGCCCTGGGCCTGTCGAGCGGGTTTCTGGAGCCGCTGGAGTCAACCTCGATCCATCTGGCGCAATCGGCCCTGACGCGGTTGATTACCTTACTGCCCGCCGGTGAAATTGCCCCACGCATCCGCGATACGTTCAATGGCCTGATGCGTACCGAATACGAGCATGTCCGCGACTTTATCATCGCCCACTATAAGATCACAGAGCGCGACGACACACCGTTCTGGAAGCATTGCCGGAACATGCCCATCCCCGACAGTCTGCGCGCTAGGCTTGATCTGTTCAGCGAACACGGTGTCTTTATCGAAGACACCCACGACCTGTTTAAGGACGCCAACTGGTTCTCGGTGCTGGCGGGTCAGGGCATGTACCCCAATGCTGTGCATCCGATCGCGGAAAGCTTCGATCCGCGCGACACAGGGGCAAGGCTCGCGCAAATTCAGGATGTTATTGCCCGCCGCGCCGATGCCTTGCCTCCGCATCAGGAGTTCATCGATAGTTGCCTCGGCAAGGGTCGGCCTATCTGACCTCAACCTTGGTGCCGGTCGCAAAGGCTCCCAAGGTAGAATCCCATTTTTGCCCCTTAGCCGCATCATCGGCATTGGCCAGGCGGATGCTGTAACGGACGTCGCTTTTAAGGCGGCCATCAGCATCCGGAAGGGCCAGCCAGACCTGATAGACCCCAGCGGCCAGATCGGTGGGTACAGTTAAGGTGGCGGCTATAGTGGCATCTGCACCCGGCAGCCAGCGGCGCGGATCGACACCGATCGCCTCAAACCGGCGCACCGTCCCGCTCGCAGAATGGCGCAAAACAATCTCCACCGGCCGCGGATTATATAGCCTCGCCCAGCCTGAATTGCGCACTACGCCAGATACGGCAATCGCCCCCCCCTTGGTGGCGCTGGCCGGATGAGTAAGGCTGACCAGCCCGAACCGATAGCCCATACTGCGCTGAACCTGCGCCATGCAGCCGTTGCTGATCCAGTTATTGTGGAATAATGGCCGGTAATAGCTGTCGTTCAGATAGGTCAGGTTATAGTGCGCGCCCTCGCTCAATATCTCAGCGCAGGTCGTGCGCGGCGTCGGATTGGCTTCATCAGCCGGATTGCAGGTTTCCCCGCCAAACGGCGCCAGATCGCCGAGTGCACCGGTATATTGCTGCTGCCCCGCCCGAACGGTCGCGTTTTCATCATAGGTGCCGACATCGGTCGAGCTTGCCATAAAGCAATCGTTGTGAAACCCGATCCGGTAGCTGCCGGTCAGCGCAGCTTCTAAGCTCGGCAGGGTCGGTGTCCAGTCCTGAATATAGGGCGGATAGCGGAACTGCACAAAGCGCGTTGAAGGTACGGCATCGAGCAGTGCATCCTTGATCCGGGTACGGTTTTCCGGTGTGGTCAGGTTATTGGATGAGGTATGCCATTCCCCCCACGCGCCGATAAACCCGGCCTGCATCACCGAAATGACATCGGCATTGCGCGCAAACACCGGCTTGAGCTGGTTCAGATGCGACAACACCCGTTCAAGACTGGCGTCCTTAGCATCACGGTATTCCGTCTCGCCCCGTGGGTAGTTATAGGTCGCGCGCACGATCAGCTTGACACCGCCTGCCCGCGCCGTCGCAAACGCCACCTCAAGTCGATTGAGATAATCGTCGGGAATGTCGGCCTCACGATAGGCCTCCAGATCTATGCGCGTGTACATCAGCCGGAACCCGGCGGCATAGGCATCAGCGACCTGAGCCGCACTCAGGCCATCCAGATTGCCGGACGCCGCCCGGTAAAAGCCGCGCTCAGGGTTGGGGTATTCCGCATTTGTGGCGCTAAAATCTGCTCGCACCGTAGTGCCTGCAGCCGGTGGCGTTACCGGGCTGGGTGTCGACTGCGCGCCCGACCCGCCACCGCAGGCCGCAAGTCCGAACGCAAGCATCGATGCCGCCATCACCCGGCGGCCACGGTTCATGGTTTTCATCATCGGCTCCCTGCCGTTTCAGGCCTTCAGGCACAAGCCTTCGCTGACCTGCTGTCAGGCCTGAAGCATTTGATTTTTTGTAAAAAAAGGGCGCCGCCACCTTAAGTAACGACGCCTGGATTTGGATCAGAAACGGTAGCTGAGACCCAGCTTCATCGACCGTCCGTAACGGTAGTAGCCTTGCGGCAGCAACGGATTGCCGTTGATGCTGTAGGTATTGGCTTCGTCCAGAAGGTTCTGGCCTTCAAGGCTGATATTGATATTGTCATTGACCTTATAGGAGGCATGGGCCGTAACCCAGGTGATGTCGTCGGCCATTTCGTTATAGCCGGCACCCAGCACGTTGGTCGCCGTGACAAAGCCGTCGGTATAGTCGCCGGTCACACCCGCTGAGATCGGGCCGCGCTCATAGAACAGACCAAGCGAATAGACCGACGGCGCAATGCCTTCCAGCGGACGTTCTTCGCCGCCGACCCAGCTTTTCGACCAGTTGCGCGTATATTGCGCCCGCAGGCCAAAACCATTGGTCATGAAGTGTTGCAGGCCGACTTCGATGCCGCGCACCTTGGCATGGTCGCCATTGATCGGACGGCTGACGTTAAACAGGTATCCTGGCACGCCGATATCCTGCCCCGGTTCCCAGCTTGTGGTGATCTGGTCTTCGATCTCCTTGCGGAAGGCCGCGAAGTTGAAGATCGAGTTGGGCCCGAAGTACCATTCCAGCGAGACATCAAATTGATCGGCGGAATAGGGTTTCAATTCCGCATTACCACCGTAAATCTGGGTAAACTCACCCCAGGATACGCTTTCGGTCGTATTTGTTGGCGCCAGGGTTTCAACCGATGGACGGGCCATAGTGCGCGCCGCCCCCAGACGCAGACGCAAGGTCTCGGTCAGGGCGAAGTTCAGGTTACCTGACGGCAGCCAGTAGGTATATTCGTTGTCCTGCGTGATGGCCGACGGATCATCATAGACGGCTGTATAGTTGAACGAACCGTTTTCGATGATGCTCAGGATTTTTGCGTCCCATGCCTGAGCGCTGGTATTGGTCTGCACGACACGCACGCCGATATTACCGCTCCAGCGGGAGCCTGACAGGTTGGCCTGCATAAAGCCAGACCAGGTTTCTTCGGACACGCGGTAGCTTTGCAGCGGGTTCCAGACCGGGGCGGCTGCCGCGTAGTCATAGGTGCCGCCGCCCGGACGCGGGTTACCATCATAGGCCGCCAGCGCCGCCTGATAGGCGGGGATGTCAAACGACAGGAAGGTGCGCGGGAAGTCGGAACCCACCTCATCCATGAAGTTGGGCAGGGTAAAGCTTTGTGATAGACCGCTAGCGCCCAGATCACCGACATTGATGGCATAGTTTCCGGAATAGTAGTCGGCCCCGCCGGTCAGAGAATTATTGACCAGATCGCGTGATTTTTTACGGTCGGTGCGGCTGACGCCAAACTGCACGCTCTCAACCCAGCCCCGGCCGATCGCCCAGTCCGCGGCAAAGGTCGTGCCGGTGATTTCATCCTCAATATTGTCGCCCGCCAGCGAGAAATAGTGGGTGTTGAAATCAGAATCGCTGAACTCGCCGTTAGCCAGTCCGGTCGCCAAATCGCGGCCATCATCGAAATTGACATCAACATTCGGCACACGTGCCCCGCTTAGTGAAATGCTGGCGGAGTTCGGCTGATTCATGCGCAGCACGACATAGCTGTCTTGCCCACCAGATTTACGCGATGAGGTTGAGCGATAGACATCGCCGGTCAGGGTCAGGCTGTCGGTCACCTGCCATTTGGCATTGACGCCGTAAAGGTCGGTATCCACCACGCGGAATGAGGTCTGGTTGAGCAGTTCCGGGTTCAGACGCATTTCCGGATCAGGGTTGGTCATGTCAAAGCTGGTGACGATACCGTCTTCGATGACCATGTTCGACCAGCGGCCCGGCGCATAAAGAGGATAGAACGACTGCTGATAGCCGACCTGCGGTGAATCGAGCTTGGTTTTCAGGCCATCGACCACCAGCGTGAAGTCTTCATTGGGCCGCCATTCAAACTTGGCAGTGTAGGCGGTACGTTTTTTCTTCTCAAGGATAGAGCCAACACGGAACTGGCCCGGCCCGATCAGGCCATATTCTTCGGGATCAAGCACGCCATTGTCATTCGGATCGATGCTGCCGCCCCAGGCATTACCCCACAGCCAGCTTTCGTCGGTCGGATCGGCATTGCGCGTCCAGCCGCCGTCATTGCCGGCCACGTCGCTGCGGTCATCGCGTTCTTCGAGCACGATACCAAACAGGACGCCGAACTTATCCTCACCAAAGGTGTTGCTGTAGACGCCGGAGAATTTGCGTCCATCCAGTTCGGACATCTGGTTGTAGTCACCTTCGACGCGCAGAATGCCTTGCTGGCTGCGCTTATCAAAGGGGCTGGCCGAACGCAGATTGATCAGGCCGCCGATAGCGCCTTCGGTATTGGCCGCTTCCGCGCCCTTAATGACATCGGCGCCGCTGATCACATCCGACGGCAGCACGTCATAGGCAAAATCCCGGCCCGCACCATCGGTCGCCAAAATACGGCCGTTAAAGGTCGACAGGGTATATTCCGGCCCAAGCCCGCGGACACTGACCTTTTGGCCTTCGCCGCCCGCGGTGCGCGAAATCGACACGCCGGTGATGTGGCTCAGTGAGTCCGCGACGTTGTCGTCCGGGAACATACCCAGTTCCAGTGCGCTGATCGAATCCTGAACCGTGGCCGCATCACGCTTCAGCTTGACTGCCCGCGCCACACTGCCGCGCACGCCCACAACGGTAACCTCTTCGATAACCTCATCTGATGACACATCCGGCGCACTGGCCGTTTCCTGTGCATAGCCGGTGCCTGCCGTTAGCAGGGCGGCGATGCCTACGCTGGCCAGTACGGCTCTGCGATAAGTTTGACGACGCTTCATACGGATATCCCCTATTTCAACCAGTTAAGACGACAACATGGCTACGATAGAAACCGAAAGCGTCACATATCTTTCGATTTACAGCCTCATTTCAAAAAACAGGTAACTACCGTTTCGCAAAACTGTCAAATCGAAACTTAACGAAAGGAAATTAATGTCACATTTCGTTGCGAAGGCGCCAAAATCTCACTCGCGTGAATTACTGCGTCAGTTTGGGGAAAGTCATTTCGGTCCGCCAGACCCTCACTAACCTTGCAAACATATTCATTTCTTTTGATGTCCGCTTCTCACGCACCGCTTCAAACTACGCGACGACCGCTTAGAGCCAACTCCAGTCAGGATTGGACTTTGGTGGGTAAGAAGGGATTCGGGACTGTAACCCGAACAACACACAAGGGATGGGGCCTATTTGGGGGCTTCGACCAAAATTCGATCACATTCAGAAAATTGAAATCAAAGACTTATTCCGCCAATTCGAGTCACCTCTGCGGCACCACTTCCCCGTTAAATAATCCTCAATTCTCATGGCCAGCGGGTGGTGGCGCCCGTCACACACGCGTCATGGCCGCATGTTAGGGAAAGGCTTTTGCCGGAGCTTTTAGATGTCCCTTGCCCACACCCGCGCGATCGGTCTGGGGGCCGCCCTGTTTGTGGCCGCACCCGCTATGGCAGGGGAAACCCCGGTTGAGGTCGGTGTGCGTCCGCTATATCTGATTGACAAGATGGCCGACGGCCCGCTCAAGGACGCGCTCAAAGCCTGCATCGGCAAGCCGGTTCGGCCCACCCTGTTCTCAATCGGCCACCGTGGCGCACCGCTAATGTTCCCTGAGCACACGGTCGAATCAAACCGTGCCGCCGCCTGGCAAGGTGCCGGTATCCTTGAGTGCGATGTCACGTTCACGAAGGATAAGGAACTGGTCTGCCGTCATGCCCAGAATGATCTGCACACCACGACTAATATCGTGGCTACGGATCTGGGGAAGAAATGCAAACAGCCGTTTGTGCCTGCCTCCGGCACCAAATCGGCTCAGGCCGAATGCCGGACCTCAGACATAACGCTGGCGGAATTTCGTCAACTGACGCCCAAGATGGACGGCGCCAATGTGAGCGCCACCACCGCCAAAAATTACCTGGACGGCACCCCGAATTGGCGCACCGACCTTTATGCGGCTGAACCCGCCAAGACGATGACACACAAAGAGTCTATCGAACTGTTCCGCGCGCTAGGGGCCAAATTCACGCCGGAGCTTAAGACCCCGGTCGTTGCTATGCCGTTCAACGGTTTCTCGCGGGCCGACTATGCGCAAAAGCTGATCAATGAATATAAAGAGGCTGGTGTCCCCGCCTCCGATGTCTGGCCGCAAAGCTTTGATATTGCCGACATTCGTTACTGGATCGCCCATGAGCCCGCCTTTGGCGCGCAGGCGGTTTATCTGATAGATGACGAAACCATCCCCGGACTGGATGGCATGAAGCCATCAAGCTGGGGGTTCGACCCGGCAGCCCTTAAGCGTGAGGGCATAAACTATGTAGCACCCGCCATTACGTTCCTGCTGACGGTGGACGCTGACGGCAAGATCGTGCCGTCACGTCTGGTCAAGGCGCTGAAAGCGGCTGATATCAAGATCATCGCCTGGTCTATGGAGCGTTCCGGCACCCTGACGAACGGCGGCGGCTGGTATTTCCAGAGTGTGTCCAAAGCCATCCGCGGCGGCGGAGATTACTACACGGTACTGGATGTGCTGGCCAAGGATGTCGGCGTGACGGGCGTGTTCAGCGACTGGCCGGCCACGGTCAGCTATTATGCCAGTTGCCAGGGCCTGAGATAACTCCCTGAAATAGCCCTTGGCCTGAGCCGCCCCGTCATGCTTCACTTGGCAGGCAGACTCAGAGGGGCAACAGGATGACAGGCGGCAAAAGGTTAAAGGTCAAGGGGCTTGCGCTTATGGCCATGGCGATAGTCAGCAGCCATGTCTGGGCCAAGCCGCCCAAGCCTGCTGATCTGATCCTCACTAACGGCAAAATCTATACGGCCAATGCCAGCGATGCCGTCACTGAGGCCATGGCCATTACCGATGGCCGGATTGTTTATGTAGGCCCATCCACGGACGCCAAAGCGTTTGCGGGTAAGGCCACCCGCACACTCGACCTGAACGGGCGCTTTGTCATGCCCGGCCTGATCGACGGGCATATGCATCCGCAGTCGGGAGGGCTGCGCACATTGGGGTGCAACCTTAACTATGAGCGCCTGACGCGGGCCGTGTTTCTGGCGCGGATTCAAGCCTGTCTTGATGCGAAAACCACAGCCAAACCCGATCAGTGGCTGACGGTGATCAACTGGTTTCAGCAAGACATGATCCCGACCGGCTATGCGCCGACCCGGCACGATCTGGATACCCTGAATACCCGCCGCCCCGTGATGGTACGCTCATCGTTCGGTCATTCTATTCTGGTCAATTCGCGCGCGCTTGAGCTCGCAAGCATTACCCGTGCCACCGCCGATCCCAAGGACGGCAAGATTGTCCGCGACGATAAGGGTGAGGCGACCGGCCTGCTGGAAGAGGGCGCGCAAGGCTTGGTGCGCGACCTGATCCCGCCGCCGGATGCCGCCACCAACCTTAAGGCGGCACAGATTGCGCTTAAAATTATGAACGCCCAAGGGATCACCAGCTTTCTGGATGTCTATACCGATCCGGAGACATTGACCGCCTATACGACGATTTATAAGGCCCGCACACTGACGGCACGGGCAGCCTTTGGGGTGCTAATCGATCCGGTCGAAGGCTATGATGCCGATAAGGCCGTGAATGAGGTCCTGCGGCAGAAACAAGCGTTCGCGCTTGAGCCCAAAGGGGCCGAACCGGGATTGCAAATCCATACCGCCAAGCTGTTTCTGGATGGAGTTATCTCCGCGCCCGCCTTTACCGGCGTGATGGTTGAGCCCTATTTCGTCAACAAAGGCACCGAAGACAAGCCTGTCTGGCGGCCCGGCGATCAGCGCGGCCCCGCTCCCTACTTTACTGACGCGCAGCTTACGGCCACGCTGCTGAAACTAAGCGATGCTGGTCTTGACGCCCATATGCACGCCGATGGCGACGGCGCCGTCAGACAGGCGCTCAATGCCATTGAGGCGGTGAAAAGTATGCGCCCGGACGCCAATCTGCGTCCGGCCATTGCCCATGCTGAGATTGTCGATCCGGCCGATTTTGCGCGATTTAAAGCGCTAAACGCCCTGCCGATCCTGTCGTTTCAATGGCAAAAACCGGCGGCCGACACCGTTGAAGGTGCGCGCGATTATCTGGGCCCGTACCGCCATGCCATCATCGAACCGGCAGGGTTGCTGGAGATCTACGGCGCAAAGATCGTCTACGGCAGCGACTGGCCCGTCGATGCGCTCAATCCGTGGTTTGCCCTCAAAGTCGGACTGACCCGTACCGCCAGCCCCGCCGATGCCGCCAAATATCCCGGTCGCTTAGGGATCGATCCGGGCCTGAGCCTGACGACCGCGCTAAAGGCCATGACCATAAATGCCGCCTACAGCCTGCGGGCCGAGACCACCACCGGATCGCTGGAGGTCGGGAAATTCGCCGATTTGATCGTGCTCGACCGCGACCTGTTGGCTATCGCCCCTGACGATATCGCCGACACCAAAGTGCTGATGACCATGGTCGGCGGCAAGGTGGTTTACGAGGCCGCAAAATAAAAAAGCCGGAGGTTTCCCTCCGGCTTTTCTTATTTATCAGACGCGCATTTGATTCCGAAAACCGTGAACACTTTTCGGCATGCGCTTTAATGCGCTTTTACTTGAACTTATAGGTCAGTTGCAGGAAGCCTGATCGGCCAATGCCGTCGTACCAGTTGGCATTGTAGTAAGGATATCCGGTCCAGGTCGCATCGCGGATTGGCTGCTCATCAAACAGGTTGGTGATCGCCAGCGACACCTTGGCCTGATCATTGATGTCGTACTGCACCGAACCGTTCCACAGGTAATAGCCCTTCACATAGGCGTCTTCATCATAGTTCGGCAGCTTACCCAGCCATGTGCCGTCGACTGTGAATTTCCATGCGCCTGTGGCCAGAGAGGTCGACAGGGACGACTTATCGCGCGGGATATAATAGCTGGAATCGGCCGCGAACTTATTCAGATAGTCATCGCCGTCGAAACGCTGATAGTCATGTACGAAGGTATGGGTGTGGCTGCCGGACATCGACAGCTTACCAATCGGGGTATCGAACTTGACCCGCACCGCGACGTCAATGCCATCGGTTTCTTCGTTGGCGACGTTGATCGGGTTAATCAGCAGGGTGCGGATATCGCCCGCCTGAGCGCCGGTCGTATAGCGCACGACGCGGGCGATGGCGTCCTGACAGGTCGGTGAGGTGATATCCTGCTGACCCAGGCGACATTCGGCTTCGTTGCGCACCACGCCTTCGGTATCGAGATCTTCGACCTGATTGGACATCTCGACCTTGAAGTAGTCGAGTGAGATATCAAACATCGATGACGGCGCCCAGACGATGCCGGTATTGAACGATTTCGAGGTTTCCGGTTTCAGATCGCGGTTGCCATCGCGGCGTACCGACACGCGGGTGGTATCGCAGTCGGACGGGTCGGTGGTCGGATCATCGCTGAAGCAGGTATAATAATCCGGCACGCGCCCTTCGACAAAACCGGGGCCGGAATAGACATAGTGCAGGTCAGGAGCGCGGAAGCCCGTGCCATAGGCGGCCCGGATCAGCAGCGTCTTAAGCGGACGGTATTCCAGCCCGGCATTATAGGTGGTTTCACCAAACTCGCTGCCCGCGAAGCTATAGTTATCATAGCGTGCCGCCAGACCCAGTTGCAGATTTTCCAGCAGGGGTGCCGAGATTTCCCCCCCCAGCGCATAGTGGGTGCGCCCACCCTTACCGTCAGAATCTACCCAGCTAAAGTAATAGGGTGCCAAGGCCTTGGGGTCAGGGTTGAGGTTATAGCCCTGACGGCCATATTCCGCGACCGCAGCAAAGCCGACCGGACCGGCGGGCAGGCTGAACAGTTCGGTCTTGTTGATGCGGGCGGTCAGTTCGCTGGTCCAGGCCTTGGGCTTATAAAGACTGGTGGCGGTGATCGACTTAAATTCCGCAGGCGTCAGCGGCGTGTAATAACGGGTCGGGTCGGCATTAAAGATAGCGTAGCCGTCCGCGTCCGTGCCTTGCTGAGCGCCCAGATAGAGCGCATTCGCGGCATCAACCACCACCATCGGGAAGCTGATTTCCGACTGATAGATCGAGGCGTTAAGGGCCACTTCGTAGTTCCAGTCGGTGCCGAACGATCCGCGCACGCCCGGTGTTACAGTCAGGGTCTTGGAATCGACCTTACGCATAGCGTTTTGCAGCCCGCCCATTTCTTCAGGCGTGAAGATGCGGTACCAGTTGTCATAGCGATCATCGAAGCTGTTGTAGAACAGGCCGGTGTCATCGCCGGTCGCATCCTGGTACGACCAGGACAAAGGCCGCTTAAGCAGCTTAAGTTCGGAAATGCCAAACTGAATGTCAGTGAACAATTCAATCCGGTCGGTAAGCTGATAGCTGAGCGCCGCATAGCCGTTGAAGCTTTCGCGATCCGAGACAATGGTGCGGTACGCGATCGAACGGTCCGAACCGCAGTAGTAACCACCGTCGCCGTAATAGTTATAATAGTCATCATAGGCCCGAACCGTCGTGCCTTCGTTGGTCGCCGCCGTCAGATTGCACTGGGCTTCTGTCGGGTTGATGGAATCGTCATAGTCGTCGGTGCGCAGCCAGTTATAATTCGGCATTTGATAGGCGGCATCCGGCGCATCGGTGGTGGAGTCCTGACGCGCGCGCTCATAAGCATAGACCGGGTCTTGCTTGGCGTATTCGCCGCCGAACACGGCTGAGAACTTATCCTTAGAGTAGCCCGTCGACAGGTTCAAGCGGTTGGATTTGCCGCCGCCATCCTCGGTCCAGCCATAGCGGTAATCGACCGTTGTGCCATCGACCTTTTTCTTGAGCTTGAAATTGACCACCCCGGCAATGGCATCCGAGCCGTAGATGGCTGACGCCGAGCCCGCCAGGATTTCGACCCGCTCGATCATGCCCAGCGGAATATTGGACACGTCGGTGAAGTTTGACTCCCCGTTATAGGGCATGGGATAATCGGCAATACGGCGGCCATTGATCATGACCAGCGTGTGATTGGGGCCGAGGCCGCGCAGATTGACTTGCTGCGCGCCGGGGGAGAAATCGGCCGCATTACCGCTTTGCTGAGATTGGGTTTCGCCACCGTTTTGCGTTACCGTGCGCAACAGGTCAGGGACATTGGCATAGCCACCGGCGCGAATGGCCTCAGCATCAATCACGGTAACCGGCGCGGGGCCTTCTTTTTGAGTACGCGGAATGTTGGAACCCAGCACCGTCACGGTGGTGATTTCCTCATCCGCAGCCGGTGCCGCCTCCTGCGCCATGGCGCTCAGGCTGATCAGGCTGCAACCCGCCAACAGGCCAAATTTTACCGAAGTTCTGAACCGTCTGAAGTTTTTAATTGCCATTCGTCTAAATCCCCTTAGATATGTACATATGCACCGTTGTGATCACGACCGTGCGCGCCCTGCGCCTATTGCCAAACTGCAAAAACTGGCCAATAAGTTGATGAATTGTGATCACAATCTGTACGCATCTGCAAACAATATGTCCCAAGCGCGCCAATTGCGCCCCAAGTGACACATAATTGTAACATTGCGACAGATCATTTCAGGGGATACCTCATGGGGAACTGGCTCAAAGCTTTAGCGGTAGGACTTGCCGCTCTGTGCGGTGCGCTGTCACCGGCCACAGCACAGGTGCCAACTGACACAGGCTATCAGACCTTTGTCATCGGCAAAGAGACGGCCAAACGTACCGGCAAACCGACCCCCGGCGTGCTGATGAGCGGTGGCGGCGAATGGCCCTATGAGGCGTTCCGCTGGTTTGCCAAAAAATCGGGTAACGGTCATATCGTCGTTTTGCGCGCATCAGGTACAACCAGCACAGCCGATGAAATGTACGACAAGATTGGCGGTTTTGCCTCGATCCGCACCTTTGTGTTCCATGACCGTAAGGCCGCTTTTGATCCGGTCATTCTGGCGGCGCTCAAATCGGCTGACGGTATTTTTCTGGCGGGTGGCGATCAAGCCAACTATGTCCGCTTCTGGCGCGACACCCCGGTTCAGACGGCCCTCAACGCCCATATCAAGGCTGGAAAGCCGATAGGCGGCACCAGCGCGGGCCTGGCCGTACAGGGCGAATATCTGTACGGTGCCATGGACGGCGGCAGCGTCAACAGCGCCGAAGCTTTGGCTGATCCATTGGGGCCTGCGGTCACCATCGAAGGCGATTTTCTGCGTATTCCTCAGCTTAAGGGCGTAGTCACCGACAGCCACTTTAAGGAACGCAACCGTCAGGGACGTCTCGTCGCGTTTCTGGCCAAGGCTCAGACCATGACAGATAAGCCTATGGTCGGTTTAGGCATAGATGAACAGACCGTTCTGACGGTCGAAGGCGACGGCACGGCACGCGTTTACAGCAATATCGGCGGCTATGCCTGGCTGTTTGAGCCGGTCGATGCCAAAGCCGCCAAAGCCAGTACACCGCTTAGCGTCGACAATATCAAAGCCACCGGCATCGGCGCCGACAGCACATTCAACATCGTTACGCGTAAAGTGACAAAGCCGGCTTTTGAAAAACGCTATACCGTCACCAATGGCGTGTTGCGTGAAAAACAGCTCTGGTCGCTGGCCATCCATGGCGGTGCCGGCGTCATTGAACGCGGCGACCTGACGCCTGAAAAAGATGCCGCCTATCGGGCCAGCCTGAATGAGGCGCTGAAAACCGGACAGGCCATTCTTGAGCGCGGCGGCACGGCCCTTGATGCGGTCGAAGCCACGGTGCGCGTACTGGAAGACAACCCCTTGTTCAATGCGGGTAAGGGCGCGGTCTTTACCGCCGAGGGCGTCAACGAACTGGACGCCGCCATCATGGACGGGGCGACCCAAAAGGCCGGGGCCGTCGCCGGTGTGACCCGCACGAAGAACCCGATTACTCTGGCGCGCCGTGTCATGGAACAATCAGGCCGGGTCATGCTGGCGCGTGACGGGGCCGATAAATTCTCGGTTGAACAGGGGCTTGAGCAGGTCGATCCGAAATATTTCTTCACTCAGGAACGCTGGGATCAGCTTCAGGCCTGGAAACAGAAAAACATGGCCGCTGTTGATAACACGCACAAATTTGGAACCGTTGGCGCAGTAGCCCTGGACCAGAACGGCAATCTGGCGGCGGCGACCTCGACGGGCGGCCTAACCGGTAAGAAATGGGGCCGTATCGGGGATTCGCCGATCATAGGTGCGGGCACCTATGCCAAAAACGGCGCGTGCGCGGTATCGGCCACCGGATCAGGCGAATATTTCATCCGCGAAAGTGCCGCCCGCCAGGTCTGCGACCGCATCATCTGGAACCGTCAGGACATCGCCTCCGCTGCCTTTGATACCATCATGTCGGTCGGGGCCATCGGCGGCGACGGCGGCCTGATCGCCATGGACGCAGCCGGTGAGCCTGCCTTCGGGATCAATGATCTGGGCATGTATCGCGGTTTGGTTTCCGCGACCCAATCTGCCGCCACAGCCATCTATGCCGATGAGGTGTTGAAGTAACCTGATCAGGCAGTGCCTAAACCTTCTCTGGCTCCGGCACATCGTCCTTATCAAGCTGGCCTTCCCATTTGGCGACGACGGCGGAGGCGACCGTATTGCCGACGACATTGGTGGCAGAGCGGCCCATATCGAGCAGGTGATCGACCGCCAGAACCAGACCGATCCACGCTTCGGGATAGCCGAAATAGGTCAGGGTCGCCATGATGACCACCAGTGACGCGCGCGGCACACCGGCGATACCTTTTGAGGTGATCAGCAACAAAAACAGCATGGCTATGATCTGCTGCACCGACAACTGCACGCCGTGAGCCTGCATGATGAAGATAGTCGCAAAGGTGCAGTACATCATCGAACCGTCGAGGTTAAACGAATAACCCAGCGGCAGGACGAACGAGACGATCTTGCGCGGCACGCCGGCTTTCGGCAGGGCTTCCAGCAGCTTAGGGTAGGCCGCCTCACTTGATGCCGTCGAAAACGACAACAGGGTGGCTTCGCGGATATTGCCAAACAGCCGGAACGCGACCTTGCCGGTGATCAGCAGCGCCAGCAGGAACAAAAGCCCCCACAGCATCCCCAGCGACAGGTAAAACCCGCCGACAAACTTGGCATAGGTGACAAGCACCGGCAGGCCCTGTTTGGTCACGGTTGCGGCCAGAGATGCAAAAATCGCAAACGGGGCAAACTTCATGACCAGTTCGGTCACTTTCAGCATGATCTCGGCCATCTGCTCGACCAGATGCATGATCTGCGGGGCCTTGTTGTCGAGCATGCTGACCGCCGTGCCGACAAAGACCGCAAATACAACGATCTGCAGGATTTCGTTCTTCGCCATGGCATCGATGATCGACGACGGCACCAGATGAGAGATAAAGCCGGAAACGCTGAAGGTCGTGGCGGTAGGCGCTGTCAGCCCCTCACCCGCGGCGGCGGCCATCTGGGCCATTTCCGCGCCCGGCTGAAGCCATTCGACCATGAGAATGCCCATGATCAACGATACGACCGAGGCCCCTAAAAACCAGGCCATGGTCTTGGCACCGATGCGCCCGACGGCGGCGGCGTCTTCCATGTGGCCAATCCCGGCCACCAGCGTCGTCAGCACTAAGGGGGCGATGATCATCTTGATCAGGCGCAGGAAAATGTCGGTAATGGTCTTGAAGGTCTCAAGCGCGGTGGCGGTATCGGCCTCGCCCAGATACTGATTGCAGTAATAGCCAACCCCGACGCCCAGAACCATGGACGCCACCACAAACAGCGCAAACTTGTTTTTCACGAACCGCTCCCGACACTTCAATCATTAACCGTGGCATATAACCGATTACAGACGCAACGGTTTTATCGCTCCAGCTTAGTCGCCAGTATCACCGAGGTCGTGGTCCGCTCAACCCCCTCCAACGCGCCGATACGGTCCAGCAGATCATTCAGTTCGACACTGTCCGCCGCCTCGACCATAACGATGACATCGTAGACGCCGCTGATGGCGTGGATGGCGCTGATTTCCGGGATTTCAGCCAGTTCGACCACCACCTGCGCATTGAATTTCGGCAGGCATTTGATCATGACGTGGGCGCGCATGCGAGCCTTGGAAAAGGCCGCCCCTAACCTGACTGTATAGCCCGCAATAATGCCGTCGGTTTCAAACCGCTCCAGCCGCGTATAGACCTGAGTGCGCGGAATATCGAGCTCCTTGGCCAGATGCGAGATGCCGTGGCGCGAATCTTCACGCAGCATGGCCAGCAGCTTTCGGTCCGTCTCATCCAGTTTCAGCGCGTCGGTCATGGGGCCCTCTCCATGCCAACTTAACCTCCTTCGGAAACCTGTTGCAAGGTCTTAGCCGGCGTAATGGCCTGCGGATCGATGAAACAGTGAATGATGGCGGGTTTTCCGGACGCCCGCGCCCGCCCGAATGCCGGGGCGAACTCTGCTGTCGTGCGCACGGTCTCACCATGGCCGCCAAAGGCGCGGGCATAGGCCGCGAAGTCCGGATTTTTCAGTTCGGTGCCGATCGGACGGTGCGGATATTCCCGCTCCTGATGCATACGGATAGTGCCCCACATGCCATTGTCGATGACGATAATGATAACGGGAATGTCGTATTGCACCGCCGTAGCAAACTCATTGCCATTCATCAGAAAACAGCCGTCACCGGCAAAGGTCACTACCGGCACATCCGGGCACTGGCGCTTGGCCATAATGCCCGCCGGCACAGAATAACCGACACTGCCTGATGTGGGGGCAACCTGCGTGAACGGTTTGTCATGCCTCCAATAGCGATGCACCCAGATGGCGTAGTTGCCCGCCCCATTGGTGATGATCGTCTCCGGCGGCAGGGTCTCCCGCAGCCAGACCATGACCTCACCATACTGAAATTCGCCGGGGATCTGAGCGGGCGTCGTGGTCCAGTCCTGCCAATCGGCATGGGCGAAAGCCGCCCTTCCCCCGCCCTGATGATCCGGTGAAGGACTTAATGTGGCCAAGGCTTTCGCGAACTGATCCGGCGCACTGACGATGCCAAGTGACGGCTGATAGACGCGTCCGATTTCTGCGGCATCGGGGAAGACATGCACCAGTTTTTGACGTGGGGTCGGCACATCGATCAGAGTATAACCATTGGACGGCACCTCGGCCATGCGCGCCCCCAAAAGGATCAGCAGGTCGGCGTCCTTAACCCGCTGCGACAGCTTTGGGTTTTGGCCAAAGCCCAGATCACCGGCATAACAAGAATGGTGAGCCGGAAACAGCGAGGCGCGGCGAAATTCAGTGGCCACCGGCACATCAAATGTGTTTGCAAACTCCGCAACCGCAGCACACCCCTCGGCCGTCCAGCGCGACCCGCCAAGGATGATCAGCGGATTTTCCGCACCGTCCAGCAGATCGGCAAAGGCCTGCATATCGGCGACCGATGGCGCCGCATCCACCGGCACCACAGGCGGGGCATCCGCGACCTCGGCCATTTCGGTCAGAATATCTTCGGGCAGGGACACCACCACCGGCCCCGGACGCCCCTGCATAGCCTCGCGAAAGGCCCGCGCCACAATTTCCGGGATACGCTTCGGATCGGAAATCTCGACCACCCATTTGGCGATGCCGTGAAAAGCCCGCACATAGTCCAGTTCCTGAAACGCCCCGCGCCCCAGGAAAGCCCGCTCGACCTGCCCCACAAACAGGATCATCGGCGTGCCATCATGCTGCGCAATATGGACGCCGTGGGCGGCATTGGTCGCCCCCGGCCCGCGCGTCACAAAACAGATACCGGGCCGTCCGGTCAGCTTGCCATAGGCCTCGGCCATCATCGCGGCCCCACCTTCGTTACGGCAAATCAGGACGTCGATATCGGCATCATACATGGCATCAAGGGCGGCCAGATAGGATTCCCCCGGCACACAAGTGATGCGCTCCACGCCGTTGATCTTCAACTGATCAACTAAGATTTGTCCGCCGGTACGCATAGGCTCCCTCTCCCCGCCCGCGGGGAGAGGGTTGGGGTGAGGGGCGTTCTTCATATTAGCGTCTCCCAATCCGATTTCCCCTCACCCAGTTTTGGCGACGGCCCTTCGGCCACCATGCGTTCACCATTAATCACAATGGGGGACGCCACGCCCGATACTGCCCCCAGTTCCAGCTTCATACCGCGGTGGATGACCTGCGGGTCGTTAAACACATCACTGATGCGGTTGATCGGCCCGGCAGGCACCCCCGCCGCTTCGAGTTTGGCCAACAACTCTGCCCGCGTGTGCATCATCATGAACGGCAAAAGCGCGGCCTCAAGCTGCACCCGCGATGCGACCCGACCCGCATTGGTCTGGTAGGCGGTATTTTCTGCCACATAGTCGGCCTCCAGCACCTGACAGAACCGTCGGAACTGATGGTCATTGCCGACCGCGACGATGACATGNNNAGATAGTTCATCGCCTGATTAGCCAGCATGGCGACCGCGCAATCCATCAGGGCCATATCAATATGGCTGCCTTCACCGGTCATATCGCGCTGACGCAGCGCCGCCAGAATAGCCGTTGAGGCATAGACTCCGGTGAACAGATCGACTACCGCGACGCCGACCTTTTGCGGTTCGCGGTGCGGCTCACCGGTAATATCCATCAGGCCCGACATACCCTGAATGATGTAGTCATAGCCCGCACGGTGCGCATAGGGGCCGTCCTGCCCAAAGCCGGTAATCGACACATAGACCAGACGCGGATTGATAGCTTTCAGGTTATCGTAATCCAGGCCGTATTTTTTTAAGCCACCGACTTTGAAGTTCTCAATCACCACATCGGCGGCGGCAGCCAGTTGG
>DDPE01000026.1:0-2288 GCA_002342035.1 Asticcacaulis sp. UBA2476
GAACCGCTCGGCAAAGGCGCGCAGTTCTGACGGCGTACACAGGTCGTCCAGAAACGCCTTCACCTCAGCTTCGGTCTGAAGGCTCAGGATAGCGTGGACGAGGATGTCATCATCGGAGGGGGCGGGCATGTATGTATCAGTGTGTTAATGTGTTATCGTGCTGATACAGAAGGCTTGCGCAGAATGCAAGGGGAATTGTGGGAGTTTTTCCGAGTGTTTAGAACGTAGTGTCTTTGGCTAGTAACCAGTGCTTGGACGAGGCTTTGGCAAAGACGTCCGCGTCATCACTGGAATCAAAGGCGCTTTTAGGAATTATGATAGCGCTGTTTTTATTGTAGAAAAGCAGTATGGTCTTGCGGGTTTCTGATACATCATAAATTTTCGCCCAATCTGTTTCAGAGTCCTTGTTGCCGGAGGATTTGAATAATTTTGATGATGTTATCTCTACCTGATTTTCCCGTCTTGAGACCGGGCTGATCACAAATATCAGCAATTGGGTTAGGTAGTTGATGAGTGGGGAAGCTACAAACAAAAAGGCTGCTGTCATTAACAGGCAAGCTAAGCAAGTAATTAAGATGGTAAAGAATATAACTATTGGGCCAAGCCATGGATAGTCATTTAAATCCGATGTCATCGTGGTCAAAATGGGCACTGTGACGAACATCATAATAGCAATAATTATGGCAGAACTAATCCAGAGCTTTCGCCACAGGTTTTTATCGAAATAGTGCTTCTTGAGCCAGACCGTAAAAAAGTCGGTGAGGTTTTCAGACTTGATCTTGTAGCTATTCGTTTTAAGCGCGGCTTCGGTCAAGATGTGCATTCCGGTTGATGGCTACCAGAATGCCCTTGATCTTCCTCAAAAACAATACCGCTCTTTGGCGGCCAGACCCAAGCCCGATGCCACCGACGAAAAGCGGTCGCCGTAATTAATAGCGGCAGCCGGAAACGCGGCGCGCATGGCGTCTTCAAAGCCCGGTATGGCGGTCGAACCGCCGGTCATAAACAGGGTGTGGATGGCATCGCGCTCAAGGCCTGCTTTTTCGGTCACGCAGGCCACCGCCGTATCCACAATCCGGCCGACTTCTCGCTCGGTCGCGGCTTTGAGGGTGTCGCGGTCAATGGTCATCAGCCAGTCCGTATCAACGGCGCTGAGGTCAACCGTAGTTGCCGCCTGATCCGACAAAGCGATCTTGGCGCCTTCAATGCGATTGGCGACATGATGGCCCAGTTGCTTATCGACCGTATCGACCAAACGCTTGGTCAATTCGGGCTGTGCGGCCTGAAAATGCAGTTGCCGGATGCCCGCTATATTTTTTTGCGTGTAGAGAAAATTGATCAGGTGCCAGGTCGCCAGTTGGTGATAATAAAGCCCCGGCATATCCAGACCGCTTTTCATCTGCGAGCGGAACCCCATCTCACGCATGGCGGTATTCAGGCTCAGGCGGGTATCAAAATCCGTACCACCGATATGCACACCTGAATTGGCCAGAATGCTGTTTGTCCGGTCATCCCCGCGTTTGGCATTGGGCGACAGCTTGATCACCGAAAAGTCGGACGTGCCCCCGCCGATATCGACCACGAGAACCACTTCATCGCGCGTCAGACGGCTTTCGTAATCGCGGGCGGCGGCCAGTGGTTCATACTCAAAGCTGATGTTTTTGAACCCTTGTGCCTCGGCAATGCCGCGCAGTTCGGCTTCGGCGCGGGCATCGGCCTCCGGGTCCTCGTCGACGAAATGGACGGGCCGTCCCAGCACGACATCTTCGATAGCCGCACCCGTATGGGCCTCAGCTCTGGTTTTTAGATGTTTGATATAGAGCCCGATAATAGCGCGGAAATCTTTGCGGCCCGCACCGATCTGGNNGGTCGTTTCTCCGATCAGGCGGCTGCCCAGAACCGATTTCAGGGCGCGCATCAGGCGGCCTTCGTAGTGCTCCAGATATTCACCGATGGCGGCCCGCCCAAAGGTCAGGGTCTCAGTCTCAAAATTGAAAAACAGGGCCGACGGTAAGGTCACGGAGGCGCCTTCGACCGGCACCAGTTCGAGACGGTCGCCAAAACCCGCGCACACCGCCGAATTGGACGTGCCGAAATCGATACCGCAATAGGGACGGGAGGTCATGGCGCACCATCAGCTTTTCAAAAGGGGCGCGTGTTTAACGCTGTGTGGCCGCTAAAGCAAGTACTTCTCCCCGTATAACGGGGAGAAGGTGGCACGACATCAAAGATGGCGGGCCGGATGAGGGGCAAAACTACATGCGCTGCAAATTGGTGCCGTCCTTAAG
>DDPE01000026.1:2297-2591 GCA_002342035.1 Asticcacaulis sp. UBA2476
CCCCGCAGGCGGGGAGAGGGGGCTAAGATCAAATTTCGATCAGCACGTCCGGCAGTTCGTTGAGATTGACCGCATCGGGCGGGAAGTGCGCGCTTAACACCTCGCCGCTTTTGATGACCGCGGCTTCGAACCCGCCGGTCAGGTCATCGCGTTTGATATGGCTGATCAGGGCGGCGACGGTTTCATCCCAGACCTTATGATCAACCCTGGAATAGATCCCTTCATCGGCGATGACATCGACAAAATGTTCTTCTAGTGCGCAAAAGATCATCACGCCGGTGCGGGCCTTGGTCA
>DDPE01000024.1 GCA_002342035.1 Asticcacaulis sp. UBA2476
GTGCGCCACAAAGAGGCCATGAAAGCCCTGCGGGCCGAGGTCGATGTGCTCACCCTCACCGCCACCCCCATCCCCCGCACCATGGGCATGGCTTTGGAAGGCCTGCGCGATCTGAGCGTGATTGCGACTGCGCCGCAACGCCGACTGGCCATCAAGACCTTTGTGCGCAACGAAGGCACTGGCGTGATCCGCGAGGCGGTGCTGCGCGAACTCAAGCGCGGCGGCCAGTGCTACTTTTTGCACAACGAGGTCGAGACCATCGAGAACCGCAAGCAAAAGCTCGAAGAAATCCTGCCCGAAGCCCGCATCGCCGTGGCCCACGGCCAGATGCCCGAGCGCGAGCTGGAACGCGTCATGCGCGACTTTGTGGCCCAGCGCTACAACATCCTTTTGTGCTCGACCATCATCGAGACCGGCATCGACGTGCCCACGGCCAACACCATCGTGATCTCTCGCGCCGACAAATTCGGCCTGGCCCAGCTGCACCAGCTGCGCGGGCGCGTGGGCCGATCGCACCACCAAGCCTATGCGTATTTGATGGTGCCCGAGATCGAGGGACTGACCAAACAAGCGGCCCAGCGGCTGGACGCGATTCAGCAAATGGAAGAACTGGGCAGCGGCTTTTATCTGGCCATGCACGACCTGGAGATCCGCGGCGCGGGCGAAGTATTGGGCGAAAACCAGAGCGGCAACATGCTCGAAGTGGGTTTTCAGCTCTACAACGAAATGCTGTCCGAAGCGGTGCGCTGCCTCAAAGCGGGCAAAGAGCCGGATTTGCTCAGCCCCCTGTCGGTCACCACCGACATCAACCTGCACGCCCCGGCCCTGCTGCCCAACGACTACTGCGGCGACGTGCACCTGCGCCTGAGCTTTTACAAAAAATTGGCCACCGCCAAAACCAGCGACCAGATCGACGCCCTGCTCGAAGAGCTGGTGGACCGCTTTGGCAAACTGCCCCCGCAAGCGCAAACCCTGGTCGATGTGCACCGCCTGCGCGTGCTGACCCAGCCCTACGGCGTGGTGAAGGTGGATGCCGCCCCTGGCGTCATCAACATCACCTTCAAGCCCCAGCCGCCCATCGACCCGATGCGCATCATCGAGCTGATCCAGAAAAACAAGCACATCAAGCTGGCGGGCAACGACAAAATCCGCATTGAACGCGAACTGCCTGACCCCAAGGCGCGGGCGCAGATGGTGCGGGATGTGCTGCGGAGTTTGGGGACGCCGAAGGTAGAAGTGGCGGTTTAAAGTAAAAGGTGCGGGCTATATTGCTTCGCCGCGAATCCAAACAGGAAAGGACGCTATATGCCAAAAACACTCAATAAGCCCAAAGCGACCGATTGGGAACGCGTCAAGCGCGAAGCCGCACAAGATGCGGTCATACCCCATACCGCTTCCGATGACCCATATAACCCCAACGATACCGACGCCGTCGCTGCATATTGGCAACAAGCCAGCATCAAACGAGGCCGTGGCAGGCCAGTCGCCGCTGTAAAGAGGCCTACCCTGAACATGCGCGTGGATGACGATGTGCTCGAAGCCTTCAAAGCCACCGGGCAAGGCTGGCAAACCCGTATCAATGCTGCCCTGCGCGAGGCGCTGTCACACGGTTTGACCAAAGTGTGAGTACGCCAGCCTGAAGGCATGGCAGTGCTGTAAGGTTTGCCCTTTTGTAAGGTTCTGAGTTAACCGAAACTCAGGAAAAAAGGCAACAGGAGCCAAAACCAACAAAACAAAAAGCCCAACCGGTTAAGGCTGGGCTTTTGCATGATTTTGGGGTGGCTGATGGGGCTCGAACCCACGACAACAGGAATCACAATCCTGGACTCTACCAACTGAGCTACAGCCACCGCGAAGCCAAAATTATAACCCGAAGTTCAGGTCAAATTCCCGCTCTGGGGAGAATTATGAAGCTGCCCGGCCTTTGGGTTTGCTGACCTTGATTTCCACCTTGAACTGTGACCGCAGGTGGGCCAGGTAGGCTCCGGCTTCTGCGTTGCCCAGCAAGCGGGCAAATTGCTCGCGGCTTTGGGCTTGCTGCTGCGCATTGGGCTCTTCGCGTGGCACCAGCTTGTTCACACGCACCACCGCGTAGCCTTGTGCACCCAAGTCCACACCCACCAAGGCAGGCATGGCAGAGGGATCTGCACGAAGGGCCGCATCCACCACGGCCTGTGGCTGGCCCTGTGTTTGGTCACGCGAGACCACCACCGCATTGCCCACCTGGGCTTGCGCAGGCTGGGCTTTCCAGGCGTTCAGGCGGGCCTGACCTTCGGCCTTGGCCAAGGCTTGGGCTTGCTCCAGCATGAATTGGGTGCGCACCGACTCTTTGACTTCGGCAAAGGGTCGCACAGCCGCTGCACGGTAGTTGACGATGCGTGCAGAGACCAGGGTGTTGTTGCCCAACTCAATGGCGGCCGTGTTGCGGCGCTTGCTGATCGATTCCTCAGAGAACAAGGCTTCCAGAATTTTGGGGTTGGCCATCACGCCTGCCGTTGCAGGTGTTGGGGCACGGCTCAGGCCTTGCGCTTGCTGGATGGTGAGCTTGAGCTTCTCGGCCACAGGCTTGAAGGTGTCGGCTTGCTCGTAAACGCTGTTGCTGAAAGTCTCCGCCAGTTCCGCAAATTGACGCTTGGCCTGTTGCTCGCGCAAGTCGGCTTCGAGCTTGGGCCGCATGGCTTCCAGGCTCGGCGTGGCCGGGGCCTTGATGTCGGTCAGCTGGATGATGTGGAAACCGAATTCAGTCTCCACCACCGCGCTGATGTCCCCTTTTTTCAGGGCGAAAGCGGCGTCTTCAAATGACTTGACCATGGCCCCTTTGGCAAAAAAGTCCAAGTCGCCCCCATTGGCGGCCGAGCCTGGGTCATCCGAGTTTTTGCGGGCCAAATCGGCAAAGGCCTTGGGGTCTTTGCGCACATCAGCGAGCAGGGCTTCGGCTTTGGCGCGGGCTTTTTCACGGTCTGCGGCAGGAGCGTCCTTGGCTGCGTTGATCAGGATGTGGCGGGCCCGACGCTGCTCTTGGCCAGACAGGCGCTGCAGATTTTGCTCGTAGTAGGTTTTCACATCCTGCTCGGGCAACTGGATGGTTTTGGCCAAAGTCGC
Source organism: Asticcacaulis sp. UBA2476 (assembly GCA_002342035.1). Taxonomy (GTDB): domain Bacteria; phylum Pseudomonadota; class Alphaproteobacteria; order Caulobacterales; family Caulobacteraceae; genus Asticcacaulis. The sequence continues at coordinate 3,103 of DDPE01000024.1, forward strand.
CGCATCAAGGACCAGGTACTCCACGTCGGCCGACTCTGGCGAACGGAAACGCTCCGACTGGGCTTGGTAGAACTTTTCCAGATCGGCATCGGTCACCTAAACCTTGGCCGCAAAGTCAGTCGGAGTCCAACGCTTGACCTGAATTTCGCGGCGCTGCAAATAGGCATCGAGTGCGGCATCCGTTTGACGTTGTGTTGCGACGGCAGAGGCCTGCAAGCTGGAAAGCACCTGTTGGTTGGACAGGTCACGGCGCACACGCGCTTCGAACATTTCAGGCGTCATGCCCTGGCTGGCGGCCAATTGGCGGTAACGCTCCATGTCGAGTTTGCCGTCAGGGCCGCGCAAACTGGCGATCGAGGGGTCTTGCTGCAAGTAGTTGGCCAGGCGCTGGTTGCTGGTGACCAGCAACTGCTTTTCTGCAGCCACAGCAATCAAGCGGTCGTTGACCATGCGCTCGAGGCTGGCGTAGCGAGCCTCTTCCGAGCCCAGCAGTTTGGCATCCAAATTGGGCGTAGAGGCACGGATGCGGTCCACCTCTTGTTGGTGCATCGCATCCCACTCTTGCTGGGTGATTTCCAGGTCACCGACTTTGGCGACAACAGCACCACGGTCATTCATGTTGCTGTAACCATCCACGCCAAACAATACAAACGAGGGAATGATCAGCAAAACCAGCAAGCCCATCAGGATCTTGGAATTGTTGCGGATGGTGTCAAACATGTCGGAAGTCTCGGGTTGTCAATAAAAAAGGCGAACCTGGGGTTCGCCTTTGTTTGAGAGGTGGTGGGCGCTGACGGTCTCGAACCGCCGACCTACTCCGTGTAAAGGAGCCGCTCTACCAACTGAGCTAAGCACCCGGTAAAACCGGAGGGGTAATTCAGTTCACCGCGTCCTTCAGTGCCTTGCCGGGGCGGAACTTCGGCACCTTGGCGGACTTGATCTTGATCGCATCGCCGGTGCGCGGGTTGCGGCCCGTGCGGGCATCGCGCGCGCGGGTCGAGAAAGCGCCGAAGCCGCGCAGCTCGACGCGCCCGTCCTCCGACAGGCGGGCGGTGATCTGGTCGAAGAAGATGTTGACGATGCGCTCCACGTCACGGACCGCAAGATCCGGATTGTCGCGGACCAGAAGCTGGACGAGTTCGGAACGGATCATTTGCACTCATGCCCCTGCGGTGTTCGATCTGCCGAATGATCGAGAAGCCTCCGCTATCGATGCACTGTAGCGCAAAGAACTGATCTCCATCAATTGCGGCGGTTACGAAACCTGTCCCGCCGCGATGATCCATTGGGGTGAGACGAAACGAGAAGGGGCGGCAGATGCCAATGCACCTGCCGCCCCCGAACTCACTTTCGGTTTCCCGAAAGGTCTTAGTTCTTCTCGCCGCGCGCCTTCAGCGCCTCGCCGAGGATGTCGCCGAGCGACGCGCCCGAGTCGGACGAGCCGTACTGCGCGACCGCCTGCTTCTCTTCGGCGATCTGCATCGCCTTGATCGAGAAGGTCGGCTTCTTCGAACGGTCGAAGCCGGTCACCATCGCATCGAACTTCTGGCCGACCTGGAAGCGCTCCGGGCGCTGCTCGTCGCGGTCGCGGCCGAGGTCCGTGCGCTTGATGAAGCCGGTGGCGCCGTCGTCGCCGGTCTGGACCTCGAGGCCCGCGTCGCGGACTTCGAGCACCGTCACGGTGACGATCTCGTTCTTGCCCACGCGGCCCGCGCCGCCGGCAGCCGCCGCACCGCCCGCAACCGGGGCGCCGCGCTCGAGCTGCTTCATGCCGAGGCTGATGCGCTCCTTGTCGGCCTCGACCGCAAGCACGATCGCCTTGACGACTTCACCCTTGCGGTGGAGCGCCAGCGCGTCCTCGCCCGAGATGCCCCAGGCGATGTCGGACATGTGGACCATGCCGTCGACATCGCCGTCCAGGCCGATGAACAGACCGAACTCGGTGGCGTTCTTGACTTCGCCCTCGACCTCGGTGCCGACCGGATGCGCCTCTGCGAAGCGCTCCCACGGGTTCTGCTGGGCCTGCTTGAGGCCGAGGCTGATGCGGCGCTTGTCCTCGTCGACCTCGAGCACGACGACTTCGACTTCCTGGCTGGTCGAGACGATCTTGCCCGGATGGACGTTCTTCTTGGTCCACGACATTTCGCTGACGTGGACGAGGCCCTCGATGCCCGGCTCGAGCTCGACGAACGCACCGTATTCGGTGATGTTCGTGACGCGGCCCGACAGCTTCGCGCCGACCGGGTACTTCGCGCCGGCGCCATCCCACGGATCGCTCTCGAGCTGCTTCATGCCGAGGCTGATGCGCTGGGTGTCGCGGTTGATGCGGATGATCTGCACCTTCACCGTGTCGCCGATGTTCAGCATCTCCGACGGGTGGCCGACGCGCTTGTAGCTGAGGTCGGTGACGTGGAGCAGGCCGTCGATGCCGCCCAAGTCGACGAACGCACCGTAATCGGTGATGTTCTTGACGACGCCGTCGATGACCTGACCTTTTTCATCGCAGATCACCAGCCGGTCGGCATCACCATCGAGCGCAATCCCGATATCGGCGCGGTAGGTTTTGACGGCCTCGGCCATGGTCTGCGGATAGGTCGAGCCGCACTTGTTGTTGATGTTTAACCCGTCCGGTGACACCCCGATCGGGAAGACTTCGGCGCCCAGTTCATAGAGCGCTAAGGGGGCCACCTTATAGGCCGCACCGTGGGCGCAATCTATGACAATACGCATCCCTTTCAGGCGCAGATGACGCGGGAAACTGGCCTTGGTGATTTCAACATAGCGCGACTGAGCGTCATCGACACGCACCACCCGCCCAAGCTGATGGGGCTCAGCCACGCCATCAAGGATATTGCCGTCCATGCGGGCCTCAATCGCCAGTTCAACCTCGTCCGACAGCTTATAGCCATCCGGCCCGAACAGCTTAATGCCATTATCGGCAAAGGCGTTGTGCGAGGCTGAAATCATCACCCCCAGATCGGCGCGCATCGAGCGCGTCATCATGGCGACCCCCGGCGTCGGCAACGGTCCGAACAGGCGCACATCCATCCCCACGGAAGTAAAGCCCGCTACCAGCGCCGGCTCAATCATGTAGCCCGACAGGCGCGTGTCTTTGCCGATGACCACCAGATGGCGGCGGTCATCAGATGACATAAACATCTTGCCCGCCGCCATGCCGACGCGGTAGGCGACTTCGGCGGTCATGGGGAAGGTATTGGCGCGGCCACGGATACCATCGGTGCCGAAATATTTGCGGGTCTTATTGAGGCTGGTCATGTGCGAGGCCAATTCTTCGTTTTTGGATTTGATCGGGTTAAAGCCGTAGAGCGTGAGGGCAGAACGGTAGTCGTTGATTTTGCCGGTCGCCAGGGTCACGAACGCCGCCTCCATCTTATCGACCGTTTCAGGGCGCGGGGACTTGGTTTGACCGTTCAGGGCGCGAAAGATGCTCGATTGCGCCACCCCTGCGGCATCGGCCACGTCCTTGATCGAGATGCCGGACGAGCCTAAAGCACTTAGCAATCTTTCCCATTTAGGTTCGCTCATTTAAAGGCTCCAGCACGACTATGCATGCAATTTACAGCGCACCCCAAATGATTGCAACCAAATCCAAATATTTTGCAAATTATTCATAGCGTCATGTAAATTTAATCGCACATAAATTTAAGCATAAAATAAAAATTCCTTGTTATTCAGCTTAATGACCTCAAGGCTCGAAACTTTCTGTCACAGGGATTTATGGCAAAAATAATTTTTGTGTGCTAATTAAAAATCGCAAATTCGCGCCACAGGCATGAAAACCAACCCCGGAGGCTCTCACATGTGCGGCATTATCGGCATTATCGGCAAATCTGAGGCCGCCCCGCGCCTGCTGGAATCCCTGCGCCGCCTTGAATATCGCGGCTATGACTCGGCGGGTATTGCAGTTGTCACGCCAAACGGAACCCAGCGCCGCCGCGCCGAGGGCAAGATCAAAAACCTTGAGGCCGTCATTACCGATGAGCCGATCACTGGCATGGTTGGCATCGGCCACACCCGCTGGGCCACCCATGGCGCGCCAAGCGTGCGCAATGCCCACCCGCATACGTCCGGGTCAGTGACCTTGGTGCACAATGGCATTATTGAAAACTTCGCCGAGCTTAAAACTGAACTGATCGCCGCGGGCCATGAATTTACGTCCGACACCGATACCGAAGTCATCGCCCACCTGCTCGATGCCACACTGAAAACCGGTGTATCGATCAAAGATGCTTTCAAAGCGGTTCTTGACCGTCTGCACGGCGCCTATGCGCTGGCGATCCTGATTGAGGGCGAAGCTGAACTGATGCTGGGCGCACGGCGCGGATCGCCGCTGGTGCTGGGCTGGGGCGAAGGCGAAATGTTTTTAGGGTCTGACGCCTTGGCCGTCGGTCCGTTTACCAGCCGCGTCACTTACCTCGAAGAAGGCGACTGGGTGATCGTCACCCGCACCGACGCAGACGTATTTGATCACAAAGGCTTCCGCGTCAACCGCCCCGCCACCACCGTTCCGGCCTCGGCCGCCCTGGTCGAAAAAGGTGCGTTCCGGCACTTCATGGAAAAGGAAATCCATGAACAGCCCGAAAGCTGCCAGCGCACCCTGTCGGCCTATCTTGATCCGGTCGCCAAATCCGTGCGCGCCGACATCAAGGCCAGCATCGATTTCAAAGACATTACCCGCCTGCAAATCATTGCCTGCGGCACGGCCTATTATGCCGGCTGCATAGCCAAATATGCTTTTGAGAAAATCGCGGGTCTGCCGGTCGATGTCGAAGTGGCCTCTGAGTTCCGCTACCGCACTCCCGCCATGACCGCAGGGTCTCTGGCCATGGCGGTATCGCAATCGGGCGAGACGGCGGATACCTTAGCCGCGCTACGCTGGTGCGCCGGTGAGGGGCTTAAAACGGCCGCCCTCGTCAACGTCCATACCTCGACCATGGCGCGCGAGGCAGATATCCTGTGGCCAACCCATGCCGGACCGGAAATCGGCGTGGCCTCGACCAAGGCGTTTACGGCGCAATTATCCGCCCTGCTGTCGCTGGTGGTGTGCGCTGGCGTCCAGCGCGGTAAGATCGACGCGGCTCAGGAAGCCCATTATGTCCAGTTGCTGCTGGAAACGCCGGGTCTCATTTCACAAGCTTTGGTGATGGATTCTGAACTGTCCAAGGTCGCCGCCATCGACCTGTCGAAATCGTCAGATGTCATCTATCTGGGGCGCGGGGCGATGTTCCCGCTGGCGCTGGAAGGCGCACTAAAGCTTAAGGAAATCTCCTACATCCACGCCGAAGGCTATGCCGCCGGTGAACTAAAACACGGCCCGATCGCCCTGATTGACGAAAAAACCCCGGTCGTGGTCATCGCCCCCGATGATGAGCTGTTTGAAAAAACCGCCTCCAACGTGCAGGAAGTCGCCGCCCGTGGCGGTCGCGTCATCATGATCACCTGCGTGCCGGAAAAAGTCCCGACCCTGTCCGGTGATGCGGCCAAGTCTTTGAAAATCATCAAGGGCCCTGCCTGCGATCCGTTTATCGCCCCTATCATCTATTCGGTGCCGATCCAGCTTCTGGCCTACCATACCGCCGTCCACAAGGGCACCGATGTCGACCAGCCCCGCAATCTGGCCAAGTCGGTGACGGTGGAGTAGTTAGTTCAAGGGCTTAACGATTGAGTGCGATCCGGGTTTGATGGTCAGCACCATGATCTGCGGAGCAGCTCCAAAGCGCACCGGCAGTCCGGAGGCACCTAAGCCGCGCGTGACAATCAGCAAGCGCTCGCCATCTGCCGTCCAGCCGTCAGCCGTATCTTCGGTGTGGCGGGTTATACGCACCGGCGCACCGATCAGCGGGAATCGAACCTGCCCGGCATGACTGTGCCCCGATAATTGCAGCGGCATATGATTTGAATCCCAATCGAACAGGCCGGGATTGTGGGCCAACACAATCGTCGCCACACCTTGTGGCACATCCAGAGACGCCCGCTGAAAATCCGGCTTTTGGGTCTGGCCATCTTCGATGCCAATGATCCAGACATCGCCTTGCGCCCTGTTCAGCCGCACCGCACGATTTTCGAGCAACTGCAAAGACGTCTGAGACAAAATTTCCCGCACGCGAACGCAATCCCACCAGCAATCATGGTTCCCCATAACGGCAATGACGCCGAGCGGTGCGTCGAGATCACCCAACACTCTGAGGCCATCTTCATGCAATTGGTTGTCACGGGCACTGCGGCGAGTGCGGGCAGCTTCGGGCGGACCGGCTTGCAAACCATGCCCTCCGACATAGTCTCCGGCCAGCAGTATCACGTCCGGGTTTAACGCGTTAATACGTGCCGCTATGCTGCGGACGCGCTCAGGCGGCATATGAATGTCATCAACATGAATATCCGATAGCAACACAACACGCAGGGGTTTTGTGTCGGCTGGCCAGGCCGATGTTGTGACTTCAAATTCAGACACAACCATACTGCGCGGCTCAAACCAGAAAGCTATGCTGGCCAGCACCACACCGATAATGCCCAGCAGACATAAAATTAACCGCGATCCCCCACCCCCTATAACTCACAGCGAGAGTAAGTGTGATTGAGGGGGAATATTTTCCACATAACGCAAAAATTTCCGAAAATTTGCGCAATCTTCGGATGACAAACCGCAACAATCCAGTATATCTGCCCAGTATATTTGGGACCCGTTTTGGCCGTTTGAGTTCTATCTGGATAGCTTTGTCATGCGTGACTTTTACCGTATTCGCCGCCTACCGCCCTATGTCTTCGAAGAAGTCAACAAGGTGAAGGCGCGTCTGCGAGCGGCGGGCACCGACGTGATCGATTTCGGCATGGGCAATCCTGACATGGACACCGCCCCGCACATTGTCGATAAGCTGGTCGAAACGGTCAGGAAACCCAAGACCCACGGTTATTCGGTGTCCAAAGGCGTGCAGGGCCTGCGCAAGGCCATGGCCGGTTATTACGATCGCCGTTACGGGGTAAAGCTCAATCCCGATACCGAAGTGGTCGCCACGCTCGGCTCCAAGGAAGGCTTTGCCAACCTGGCTATGGCCATCACCGCCCCCGGCGATACGGTCATCTGCCCCAATCCGGCCTATCCGATCCACGCCTTTGGCTTCCTGATGGCCGGCGGCGTCATCCGCCACGTTCCGGCCCTGTCGCCGGAGCAATATTTGTCCGGTATTGAACGCGCGGTGAAACATTCCGTGCCGACGCCGTCGGTGCTGATCGTGTCCTATCCGTCCAATCCGACGGCGCAGTGGGTTGGTCTTGATTTCTACAAGGAAATCATCCGCATCGCTGAAAAGCATGACCTGATCGTGCTGTCGGATATCGCCTATTCGGAAATCTATTTCGACAACAACCCGCCGCCGTCGATCCTTCAGGTCGAAGGCGCCATCAAGCGTTCGGTCGAGATCAACTCGCTGTCGAAGACCTATGCCATGGCGGGTTGGCGCGTCGGTATGGTCGTCGGCAATTCGGAAATTTGCGCGGCACTGGCTCGTGTGAAGTCCTATCTCGACTACGGCGGCTTCACCCCCATGCAGGTCGCCGCCGCCGCGGCCCTAAATGGCCCGCAGGATAATGTTGAGGAAATCCGCAACATCTATAAATCGCGCCGCGACGTGCTGATCGATTCCATGAAGCGCGCCGGTTGGGATATTCCACCGCCGCCCGCCTCAATGTTCGCCTGGGCCGAAATCCCAGATAAGTTCAAACATCTGGGCTCGATCGAGTTTGCCAAGCTGCTGATCGAAGAAGCCCATGTCGCGGTCGCCCCCGGCCTTGGCTTTGGGGAATATGGCGAAGGCTTTGTGCGCATCGGTCTGGTCGAAAACGAACACCGGATTCGCCAAGCGGCGCGCAATATCAAGAAGTTGCTGCTGCCCGAAACCAAATCCTCTGCGCGCGACAATGCGGACGTGTCCTGACAAATATCCCCATCTGAGGGAATTTAAAAACGGTCGTGACCCAATATGCGACAGTTTCGCGACTTAATGGTCACAGCCGCACCCGTTTACCTTATTTTATTGGGGTTAACGGGCGAAAAGGCTGGCTGCACCTTTGACTCCGGGTCTATATTAGGGTTCTATTAACGCATTGTGCATCGCACAAAACCGCTTCGATTTTTTATGCCCCCTATCGCATATTTATATCGGGTACGGCTTTATTGTGCCGGTTAAGGAGAACACAATGGTCAGCCTTCAGTACGACTTGAGTTCAGAATCTGAGAGTGACGCTTTCTTCGGTGCGTTTTTCAAGTTTGTTGAAGCCGCTGCCGTGCAGGATGCGGATTCCATTTCGATTCATTCCGATCCGGCTGGCGACCATCAGGTCAAGGTCATTACCTTCGAAGACGCCGGTCTGGCTGATCAGTTCGAGACCTATTGGTCGCAGCGCCGCCGCTGGCTGGGTCTTTAAATATTTACCGGTCTTTGTCATAAAGGCTTATGCTTAACATCCGCAGTATTCCGCTGAAATACCGCCTGCCCCTCATTCATGGCGGCATTTTGGGTTTGGCGCGCCTGAAATCCGGCGCATGGCGCAAAGCCTCCGACAGCGATGTGCCCACACCGGGGCCGCTGCTGGTCTCTGGCTTTATGAACGAATCCTCCGGCATTGCCCGCGGCGGTCAGTTGTCATTGAAAGGCTTTCAGGCCGCAGATTACGACCGCATTATTCACGATCTGCGCCCCGGTTTCCGGCATTTCATCGACGGCAAGGCCCGCCTGCCCGATATGGCCCCCGGCGGTGTATGGTATATTCATGCCAATTCACCGGAAGTTATGGTGGCCTTTTTGGCCCATTCGCCGGATCAGTGGGCGTATCGCTACCGCATTGCCTACTGGGCGTGGGAAACGCCTAAAGCGCCCGATTACTGGGTATGGACAGCAGATTATCTGCATGAAATCTGGGTGCCGAGCGCCTTTGTGCGCGACGGTGTCAAGCGCGCCTTTGAGGCCGCCAACCGCCCCGACCTGACGCCCCGCCTGCGGGTCATGCCGCACCCGATGTTTGATGTCGATCAGGCGCGCCCCGATCGCGACCGCTTTGGGTTAAGCCATGACCGGACTGAGTTTTTGTGCCTGTTCGATGCCAAATCCTCCTCGGCCCGCAAGAACCCGTGGGCGGTGCTGGAGGCGTGGATCAAGGCCTTTCCGGCGTCCAGTGATACGGCCCGACTGACCTTAAAAGTTCAGGACCTGAGCCGCGATCCCGATATCGCCGCCCGCCTTGATGGCTATATGTCAGGGCGCGACGATATCCGCTTTTTCACCGAGCGCCTAAGCGATACCGACATCAATAATTTCATGGCGTCGTTTGATGCGCTGATTTCGCTGCATCGTGCCGAAGGCTTTGGCCTGACGTTGGCCGAAGCCATGACGCTGGGGGTCAGCGTGATCGCCACAGGCTGGTCCGGCAATGTCGATTTTATGGATGAAGAATCCGCTTATCTGATCCCGTCACGACTGATTGACATCAAAGACCCGACCGGCACCTATGAACCGTTCCGCCCGTTCTGGATTGCGCGCGACCATGAACAGGTCTGGGCTGATCCGGAGGTTGATGCCGCCGCCGAGGCGATTGTGAGCGTCACCAATGATACGGCGCTTAGGGCACGCAAAGCGACGGCCTCCAAGGCCCGCATCAAGGCGGTCAATGACGCATGGACGGCTGAGGCTTTGGGTAGCTTGCCGTTTAACGATTGGCTTAGTCGTTGAAGCCCAAAACGTCCTGCATGTCATAGGCCCCGGCAGGCTTACCTGCCGCCCACAAAGCCGCTTCGATGGCTCCACGCGCAAACAGGGTACGGTCACGCGCCGAGTGCGACAAAGTGATAATCTCGTCTTCGGACGCAAACAGCACGCTGTGCTCGCCGATAATGCCGCCACCGCGAATGACGCTAAAGCCGATCGTCCCGTCCACGCGCTGCCCGGTCAGGCCATCGCGGGCGGCGACCTTGGCTTCCCCCAGATCGACCTCACGACCGATAGCCGCCGCCTGCCCCAGCATCAGGGCGGTGCCTGACGGTGCATCCACTTTACGCTTATGGTGGGCCTCCAGCACTTCGATATCCCAGTCTTCGGCGGGTAACTTGGCCGCCGCCTGTTTGACCAGCCCCATCAGCATGTTGACGCCGAGCGAGAAATTGCCGGCGCGCACAATGGTGACCCGATCGGTCAGAGTTTTCAGCGACTGCTCTTCGGCGGGCATCCAGCCGGTCGAACCGATAATATGGGCCAAAGGTTTGCCGCGAGTTTCCCCTTCGTCCGCACAGGCATGGGCAATGTCGATACTGGCATAGGGGGTGGTGAAATCGATGACCGCATCAGCGCCCGACAGGTCAATGACATCGCCCTTATCGAAGGCGGTTGCTACCTCAAATCCTCGCTCAGTCAGCACCTTAAGCACAGCTTGCCCCATGCGCCCGCGCGCACCGGCAACAGCAAAGCGGAGGATTTGGGTCATGAGGGCGTCTCCGAATATTAAAGAACCTCCCCTGTTGCAGGGGAGCCGGACGGCCGGTGCTGGGGACCGCCAGCGTTAGCACAGCGGTGGTGGAGTAACTACAGCCAACAAAATGAATTGTATAGGTAGTTTACCCTTGAAGTTTACCCCCTCTGGCATTTTGAGCAAAGCTCAAAAGCCAGCTCCCCCTGCAACAGGGGGAGTTCTAAGTCCTACTGTGCGGCGGCACCTGTAATGTCTTCCCAGAAGCGTTTGGCCTTTTTCATAAAGCCCTGACTTTGGGAATTTTGTTCTTCTTCGGCCAAGGTCGCAAACTCACGCATCAGTTCTTTCTGGCGGGCATTAAGACGAGTCGGGGTTTCAACGAACAGTTCAACCAGCAGGTCACCCTTTTGGCGACCATTGAGCGCCGGCATACCCTTGCCCTTGATCTTGACCTTATGGCCGGTCTGCGCCCCTTCGGGGATGGCGACCTCCAGCTTGCATTGACCGTCACATCCTGCCCCGCCCATCAGGCACGGCACTTCGATATTGCCGCCCAGAACCGCCGTCGCCATCGCCACCGGAATGGAACAATGCAGATCAAGGCCGTCGCGTTCAAACAAATCATGCTCGGCCACGCTCAGGAAAATATAGAGATCGCCCTTGGGGCCCCCGCGCGTCCCGGCCTGACCTTCGCCGGTCAGACGGATACGCGCACCGTCATCGACACCCGCCGGAATACGGACATTGAGCTTACGATCGGCGCGCACCTGACCGTGGCCGCGACAGTTGGTGCAGGGGTCCTTAATGACCTGCCCCTGACCGTTACAGGTCGGGCAGGTGCGTTCCACCGCAAAGAAACCGTTGGTCGAGCGCACACGCCCCTGACCGCCGCAGGTATGACAGGCCTGAGGCTTGGATCCGGCCTTGGCACCCGTACCGTCACAGACCTCACAGGTCAGCGTCGTCGGCACGTTGATTTCAACATCGGCGCCAGTATAGGCCTGCTCTAATGAAATTTCGTAGTCAAAGCGTACATCCGCACCGCGTTGTGGACCCTGTGGGCGACGCCCGCCGCCGCCAAAAATATCGCCGAACATTTCCGAGAAGATGTCTTCGACATTGTCAAAGCCTGCACCGCCGCGTCCACCACCAAAACCGCCTTGCTGACCATTGACACCGGCATGGCCATAACGATCGTAAGCTGCGCGCTTATTGGCATCAGACAGCACCGAATAGGCTTCGTTGACTTCCTTGAAGCGGCCTTCGGCGTCGCCATCACCCTGATTACGGTCAGGATGGTGCTCCATCGCCTTTTTACGAAAGGCCGATTTCAGCGCCGCTTCGTCCGCATCGCGCGCGACGCCCAGAACTTCGTAATAATCACGCGCCATGTGAGGACGTGTCCTTTGATTCAATCTTCTTATCTCTCTGCAAAAGTCATACCCAACCGCAGACCCACAGAGAGCTTAAACCCGCACTACTCATAAAAAAGGGGAGTCTTCGGATTCCAAAGACTCCCCCTGTTTAGGTAAACGCCCGCTTAGGCGCTTTTCTTATCGTCGCCGTCAACTTCTTCAAAGTCGGCATCAACGACGCCGTCGTCAGCCTGAGCCGCATCATCGGCCTCTTCACCAGAACCTTGCGCGGCATACATGGCTTCACCCAGTTTCATGGATGCGGTCAGAAGCGCCTGATGCTTGGCCTTGATGTCTTCGACATCTTCGCCGTCCTTGGCCGACTTAAGGTCAGACAGAGCCGTCTCAATTGCCGCCTTGTCGTCCGCACCGATCTTGGCACCGAAGTCCTTGACGGCCTTTTCGGTCGAGTGGATCAGGGCATCGGCCTGATTGCGAGCTTCGATCAGGGCTTTGCGCTTTTCGTCCTCAGCCTTGTTGGCCTCGGCGTCCTTGACCATCTGCTCGATATCGGCATCCGACAGACCGCCATTGGCCTGAATGCGGATCGAGTGCTCTTTGTTCGTCGCCTTGTCCTTAGCGTGAACCTGCACGATACCGTTGGCGTCGATGTCGAAGGTCACTTCGATCTGCGGAATACCGCGCGGTGCAGGCGGGATACCGACGAGGTCGAACTGACCCAGCAGCTTGTTATCGGCCGCCATCGGGCGCTCGCCCTGGAAGCAGCGGATCGTCACAGCCGACTGATTGTCATCGGCGGTCGAGAAGGTCTGCGACTTCTTGGTCGGGATCGTGGTGTTGCGCTCGATCAACGGCGTGAACACACCCCCCAGAGTCTCAATCCCAAGCGTCAGTGGGGTGACGTCGAGCAGCAGAACGTCCTTAACGTCGCCTTGCAGAACACCGGCCTGAATAGCGGCACCGAGGGCCACCACTTCGTCCGGGTTCACACCCTTGTGCGGCTCACGACCGAACAGGTTTTTCACGGCCTCAGCGACCTTCGGCATACGGGTCATACCGCCAACGAGGACGACTTCGTCGATGTCAGACGCCTTCAGACCGGCATCCTTCATGGCTTGCTGGCACGGCGCGATCGTCTTTTGGATCAGATCCTCAACCAGAGATTCCAGCTTGGCGCGGGTCAGCTTGAGGTTCAGGTGCAGCGGGCCCGACGCATTCATCGAGATGAACGGCAGGTTCAGGTCGTATTGCGCGACCGTCGACAGTTCCTTCTTGGCCTTTTCCGCCTCTTCTTTCAGGCGTTGCAGGGCCAGCTTGTCGGAACGCAGATCGACACCGTTTTCCTTTTTGAACTCGTCAGCCAGATAATCGACAACACGCATGTCGAAGTCTTCACCGCCGAGGAACGTGTCGCCGTTGGTCGACTTCACTTCAAACACGCCGTCACCGATCTCAAGGATCGACACGTCGAAGGTGCCGCCGCCGAGGTCATAAACCGCGATCTTTTTGTTGTGGTCTTTGTCGAGACCGTAGGCCAGCGCGGCCGCCGTCGGCTCGTTGATGATACGCAGAACCTCTAAGCCCGCGATCTTGCCGGCATCCTTAGTGGCCTGACGCTGAGCGTCGTTAAAATAGGCCGGCACCGTGATGACGGCTTGCGTCACCGTTTCACCCAGATAGGCTTCGGCATCTTCCTTAAGCTTCATCAGGGTGAAGGCGGAAATCTGCTGGGGCGAATAGTCCTTGCCGTGGGCCTTAACCCACGCATCGCCGTTCGGGCCCTTGGAGATTTCGTAGGGCACCATGCCCTTGTCCTTCTCGACCATAGGGTCGTTGCTCTTGCGGCCAATCAGGCGCTTGATAGCAAAGAAGGTATTTGAAGGGTTGGTCACAGCCTGCCGCTTGGCGGGCTGGCCGACCAGACGCTCGCCGTCGTCCATAAGGGCAACCACGGACGGGGTCGTGCGCACACCTTCGGCGTTCTCAATAACCTTGGGATTCTTGCCATCCATTACGGCCACGCACGAATTGGTGGTGCCGAGGTCAATACCGATGATCTTGCTCATGAGGTTTAAGTCTACTCCGTTATGGCGAATGGGTTTATCGAGCCTTATGCGTTAAGCGCTGCGAATGTCCATCCCCGAAAAGCTGAAATTGAGGATTTTTTCAAGAGGTGTCTCCTGAAAACCTAAAGCGGATATGGGAACACTCATAGGATGCGCAAGGCCTATAGTCACAAATTTCTTACGGTCTTTCGGGTCGGAATTTCGTAACCGCGCTTATAGACTTATAGATATGTAGCCCATGCGGTTTCACAAGAGGTTGCACATTGGCGGCGCACAGGGCAAAATAGGTTAATAAATCATAAGCCGTCTTAGCCTTACGCCCATTTACCATACCGCTTTTTTATAAAAATCATGCCAGATCGTGCCCAAACTATTGGAGAGTTATATGCCCCCCGTGCTTAACCTGACGCGACCAGAAGGCGCCGAGCCGCAGGATTTTCACTTAAGCCGCCGCGGCGTGGCCGGTCTGTTCTTCGCTGGCTATGCGCTGGCGACCGGCCCTGTACATGCGCAGGCCATAACGACGACCACTGACGGCCTGTTTACCCAGAGTCTGAAAATCAAGACCCTACGCCCTGAAGGCAAGTACGAAATCCCGCTCTATATCGCCATGCCGGAAAAGGCCAAGAACCGTCCGGTGATCATTGTCGTCTCCGAAGTGTTCGGCGTCCATGACTATATCCGCGATATCTGCCGCCGTCTGGCCCACAAGGGCTATGTCGCCGTGGCCCCGGATTTCTTTGCCCGCAAAGGCAATGCGGCGGCGGTGACCGACTTTGAAAAGATCAAGGATCTGGTTGAACCCGCCACCAACCGTCAGGTCATGGACGACATGACCGCGACCCTGAACTGGCTTAAGACCGACCCCGATCTGGGTCAAAAGCGCGCCATGTTTGGCAAAAAGAACTTTGCCGACATGAGCCGTGTCGGTGTTACCGGCTTTTGCTGGGGTGGTGCGGTCACCTGGATGGCCGCCGCCAATATACCGGACGTCAAGGCCGGTGTGGCCTGGTACGGTCGCCTGCAACGTCCGCCGGTCGATCAGTTCCTCGGCAAGGAAGATCGCAAATGGCCGCTCGATGTCGTGCCCGCCCTTAACAAGCCAGTACTCGGTCTTTATGCCTCGGATGATGCCGGTATCCCGCAGGCCGATGTCGATAAGATGAATGCGGCGCTCAAAGCCGCTAACAAACCGTCCAACATCATCGTTTATCCGAACACCAAACACGCTTTCCATGCCGACTATCGCCCCAGCTATGCCGAAGCTGCCGCCAAACAGGGGTGGGAAGAGTTGCTAAAATGGTTCGATAAATATCTTTGATATGTTTTTGACTAAACCCCTTTGCGTATAAGGGGAAATTTATTGCCGCCAGATGCCCCACCGGCTAGTCTGGCGGCAAGTTTATATGTGCATTCCATTTGGGGATTGGGGGAAGTGCATGGCCGGAGCCGTATCAGAGGCTGCGATACCAAAAATTACCGGCAGCACACGGCTTGCCGGTATCGATCTGTTCCGCTTTTTGGCCTTTGTCGCCGTCCTTATTATCCATACGGTGTCTCAAACCGAAGGCGTCATCAATATCAATAGTCTGGCACAGCACGCCTCACGCTTTGCCGTACCTTTTTACTTCATCGTCAGTGGCTATTTTTTCTGCCGGTTCAGCGGCCCTGCCTTTGAGGGCATCAAAAAAGTTATTTTCAGGATCATGCCGGTCTATTTTTTCTGGCTTTTGATCTACCTGATTTTCTTTCCCAAAGGCTGGCCATGGTTCACCGGAATCCACAGGATTGCTGAGTTTCTGGTAGGTGGCGGTGCAATTGGCTATCACCTGTGGTTTCTCCCCACCCTCGCCTCCAGCCTGGTGCTTTATCTGGTATTGCGCCCCCTTGGCTTCAAAGTCATGTTCGCGGTGGCCATCGTTTTGTTTACGGTGGGGCTAATGTTCGGGCCCTACCGGGAAATGCTGGGCCTGCCGTCCCTGCGCATCAAGGGCTTTCATTGGTATACGCGCAACGGCCCCTTCTTTAGCTTCCTGTTCGTCGTGGCCGGGGCCTATATCGCCACCTATAAAACCCGTATCGGCCTGGGAGCCGCGGCGGCTTTAATCGCTCTTGGCCTCGGCCTTCAGATACTGGAAAGCTATCTTTTGTGGCGGTTCGCAGACGGGACATTTTTATCGACCGATTTCACCGTGGGCACGGCGCTGTTCGGTGTCGGCATCTTCTTCATAGCGCTGCGCTGGCCTGAGCGCCTGACTCATCCGTGGCTGTTGCACATGGGCCGGCTTAACCTGTGGATGTACTGCATCCATATGGCCTTCATACATATTTTAAGGCTGTGGTTTGATATTTACGTTCCGGCACAAATGGCCATGGTCTTTGGCGGAGCGCTTGCCCTCACCATCGCCAGCGCCTATCTGGCCGAACGCTGGCGCTTCATACCGCGGTCGATGATATATTAGGCGCCATAAGCCGCGTAAAACACCTTCACCGCCGACGCTACCTCAACATCGATTTGAGCCTCGCTCGGCGGTTCGCCGTAGTTCATGAAACGGGCCTTGAGGTGCCGGTTCTGGCATAGGGCTATGAACTGATGAGTAGCCAGTTCGACATCATCAAATTTAAACTCACCGGCCGCTTCGGCTTTTTTCAAAAACTCCACCATGCGTTCGGCCCCTTTGAGCGGTCCGGCCTGATAGAATAGTCGGGCAACATCGGGCCAGCGTTCGGCAATCGACGTGATCAGGCGGAAATTGCGCTGGGTCTTTTCGCGCGTTGTGATGCGGGCATATTTACGCCCCCATGACAAAAGCGAGTCGCGATAATGGCCCTTATCGGCCAGCAACAAACCTTCAATCTCACTCTGGTGAACGGCGCAGTGACGCTGCACGAAAGCCTCGACCAGATCTTCCTTACTCTTGAAATAATTATATAGCGTGCCCTTGGAGCCGCCAAGACGCTGCGCGATTGAGGACATGGAGGCGGCGTCAAAGCCTTCCTCATAAAATATCTCGCTGGCCACATCGAGAATGGCCTCACGGCGAGCATCTTTATCCAATTTTACCTTTTGATCCAGCATGGTCCTGTTTTCTACGTTTTGCGGACCGAGGTCAAACCCAGCCGGTTGCAAAAATTTCATCGTACCGTACGGTACGGTCATTGACAAACTATCACGGCGGGTATAAATGCGCAAGAAAAATGACCGTACCGTACGGTTGTTTTAAGGATAATGAATATGGATAGTCTCCCCCCTGAACGCCGGTTTAAGTCCGTTCTTATTGTGTGTGTAAGCCTTCTGGCCCTGACCGGGAGCGCCAATGTCGCCGTTGCCGCCCCAAAATCCGAAGCGCTTGATGTGGCCTCGACCTTTAAGCTGCCCGCCCATCCGTTCTGGATGCGTTATGGCGATCCGCAGCTTGATCAGCTTATGGCCGACGCCATCAATACCTCCCCGTCCTTGGCGGTCGCCGAAGCCCGCCTGCGTAAAGCCCGCGCCAGTTTCGACGGCTCCAAAGGTGCCGATGTGCCCGCCCTGTCATTCCTGGGCACCGCCCAGAAGCTGAACTCGTCAAGTGGCGCTGAAGGTGAAGAGGGACTCAACCTCGATGAACTGGGTGTCGCTGGCCTGAACTTTGGCTGGGAACTGGACTTCTGGGGTAAGAACCGCGCGGCTGTGGCCGCCGCATCTTCGCAGGCACGCGCGTCTGAGGCCGACATGGCCCAGGCCGGACTGATCCTGACCACGTCGCTGGCTACCGCCTATATCGATCTGGCCCGTCTTTGTGATGAGCGCGATCTGGCCTTGCGCGCCGTTGAGGTTCGGGGCGACAGCGCGGATCTGGTGCAGCAAAAATTCGATAACGGCCTGACCAATCGCGCTGAACTGCAACTGGCCATTGCCGGTTCCGCCACCGCCCGCGCCGAAGTTGCCGCTATTGATGAGCAGATCGCCGCGACCCGCAATCTGATTGCCGCTCTGGCCGGTCGCGACCCTGACTACGGGCAATCTTTGACCCGTCCGGCGCTCAAAGGCCCATCAAACTTCACCTTACCCGAACGCATCGACCTTGATCTGATCGGTCGCCGCCCGGATGTGGTCGCCGCCAAATGGCGCGCCGAAGCCTCAACCCAAGGCGTTAAACGCGCCAAGGCCGCCTTTTATCCCAATGTCAATCTGATGGCGTTTGTCGGTAAGGTCTGGCTGGGCGATTTAAGCGTAGAGGGCACGACCAATTCCAATATCGGCCCCGCCATCACCCTGCCCCTGTTCGACGGCGGCAAACGCAAAGCCGATCTGCGCGGTGCCAAGGCCGACAAAGACGCCGCCGTGGCCGATTATAACGCGGCCATTATCAACGCCATGCACAGTGTCGCTGATGTGGTAGCGTCTGAGCGGGCGCTGGAGGGCCGTCTGAAGGACTCGCAATTGGCCCTTGATGGCTATGAAGACGCCTACCGCCTGACCAAGCTGCGCTATGACGGCGGGCTTAGCAACTACACCACGCTGCTTCAGGCCGAACAAAGCCTGCTGACCCAGCGTAAAACCGTAACCGATTTGAAATCCCGTGCCCTTAGCCTTGATGTCGCGCTGGTGCGCGCGCTTGGCGGCGATTACTGATTTTTACAGAAAGCGATACTCCCATGTCCACCTCCGCTTCCCCAACCGCTGGTGCCGCTTTGAGCCCCGAAGCTAAAGTCGCCGTTAACGCCAACCGCCGCAAGCGCCTTTTGACCTATCTGGCCGCCGGTGTGGCCGCCGCCGCTGTCCTTTGGGGCGGCTACTATATTCTGGTCGGCTCACACTATGTTGAAACCGACAATGCCTATGTCGGCGCCGAGACCGCGCAGGTCAACGCTCTTGTCCCCGGCCCGA
The DNA here is from genome assembly GCA_002342035.1 of Asticcacaulis sp. UBA2476. Taxonomy (GTDB): domain Bacteria; phylum Pseudomonadota; class Alphaproteobacteria; order Caulobacterales; family Caulobacteraceae; genus Asticcacaulis. Next base: position 21,894 of record DDPE01000024.1, read on the forward strand.
TCGCTAAGATCCACGTCACGGATACGCAGGTCGTCAAGGCTGGCGATATTCTGGTCGAGCTTGATAATGCCGACGCCCGCATTGCCCTGGCCGAAGCCGAAGCCGATCTGGCTCTGGCCGCCCGTCGGGTACAGGGCTATTACGCCTCTGATGATGCCTTGCAGGCGCAGATGAACGCCCGTCAGGCCGAGATCACCGCTACCGACACCCAGATTAAGTCGGCACAGTCCGACTATGAGCGCGCCCAGATCGACCTTAACCGTCGCAAGGCCCTGATCGCTTCGGGGGCCGTATCGCAAGAAGAACTGTCGACTGCCCAGAACCAGTATGCCCGCGCGGCGGCGGCTCTGGTGGCTGCCCAATCGGCCAAGGCTCAGGCGCAAGCCACCTATCAGGCTGCCATAGGCTCGCGCGAAAACAACAATGTCCGCATCGCCGGTTTCACACCGGGCGGCAACCCCGAAGTTCTGGCCGCCCAAGCCAAGGTCGATGCCGCCAAGCTTGCCTTTGAACGCACAGTGGTGCGCGCCCCCATGGACGGCATCATCGCCCGCAAATCGGTTCAGGTCGGCCAGCAGGTGACGGCGGGAACGCCGCTGATGGCGGTAGTGCCGATCACCCACGCCTATGTCGATGCCAACTTCAAGGAAGTGCAGCTTAAAAACGTCGTGCCGGGCCAGACGGTTGAGCTAACCTCAGACCTCTACGGCGACAGCGTCAAATTCCACGGCACGGTGCGCGGCATTTCCGGCGGCACGGGCTCGGCCTTTTCGCTGATCCCGGCCCAGAACGCGTCGGGCAACTGGATCAAGGTGGTTCAACGCCTGCCGGTACGCATCGACCTTGAGCCCAAGGAGTTGGCCGCCCATCCGCTGCGGGTTGGCCTGTCCATGAAGGCCAAGATCGATATCGCTGACGCACCCAAGGCCGTGAAGTAGTTTAATTATATAATAAGGGAGCGCCATCATGGCCTCACCCGCAACCACGGCCGGAACTGAACCGACCATGCCTCCGCCGCTGACTGGTTCAACCTTGACCATTACCGCGATTGCCTTGGCTTTGGGCACCTTTATGCAGGTGCTCGATTCGACCATCGCCAACGTGTCACTGCCGACCATTGCCGGCAATCTGGGGGTGTCTTCATCCCAGGGCACATGGGTTATCACCTCATTTGCCGTCGCCAACGGTATTTCTGTGCCGCTGACCGGCTGGCTGATGGGCCGGTTTGGGGTGGTGCGTGTCTTTACCTTCTCGGTGCTTTTGTTCACCTTCGCCTCGTTCCTGTGCGGTATCGCCTGGAATATCGAAGGGCTGATCGGCTTTCGCATCCTGCAAGGGCTGGTGTCCGGACCGATGATCCCCGGCTCTCAGGCGTTGCTGATCATGATCTTTCCGCCGGAAAAACGCGCGACGGGTCTGGCCATGTGGTCGATGACGACGCTGGTCGGGCCGATCTGCGGGCCGATCTTAGGCGGCTATATTTCCGATAACTATGCGTGGGAATGGATCTTCCTGATCAACGTCCCGATCGGCATTTTCTGCGCCTTCGTCTGCTGGCAGAACATGAAATCGCGCGAGACCCCGACCCGCAAAGTGCCCGTCGATACCACCGGATTTGCACTTCTGGTCATATGGGTCGGCGCGCTTCAGGTCATGCTGGACACGGGTAAGGAAGCCGATTGGTTCTCATCGCCCGCCATCGTGATTGAACTGATCCTCGCCATCGTCTTTTTCATCGCCTGGGTGATCTGGGAACTGCATGAGAAAAACCCGATCGTCGATTTGTCGATGTTTAAGAACCGTAACTTTACGCTGGGCACAATCGCCCTTTGTATCGCCTACGCCATCTTCTTTGGGAACGGTTTGCTGCTGCCGGTGTGGCTTCAATCGAACATGGGCTATGTCGCGACCTGGGCAGGTCTTGTGGCTGCGCCGTCGGGTGTGGTGGCGGTGATCCTGACGCCGTTTGCTGCCCGCCTGTTGGGTAAGACCGACGCACGCATTTTGGCGACCTTTTCGATCCTGATGTTTGCCCTGTCGTTCTTCATGCGCTCAGGCTACACGCCCGATGCCAACTTCACCGCGCTGGTCATACCGCTACTGGTTCAGGGCGTGGCCATGTCGACCTTCTTCATTTCGATGATCACCATCTCCATGGCCGATGTTGCGCCCAATCAGACCCCGGCCGCTTCGGGCCTGTCGAACTTTGCCCGCATCACCGCCGGCAGCTTTGCGGCATCGCTGGCCACCACGATTTGGGATCGCATGGAATCCGTCCATCAGACCCGCCTGTCCGAGACCATGAGTTCCGGTTCACCCCTGTGGATCGAAACCATCCAAAAACTTCAGGCAGCGGGCTTATCCCTGCAGCAGGCAGTTGGCGTAATAACCTCTCAGGTCATGTCACAGGCCTATCTTCAGGCCGCGCTCGACTTCTTCCGGATTTCGGGCTGGCTGACCCTGTTCCTTGTGCCGCTCATCTGGTTTGCGAAAAAGTCGATGAGCAACGGCGCCGTTCACGCGGCCGACTAATGCTTGAAAAAGTACGCGCATTTTATCCGAAAACCGCTAACACTTTTCGGAATGCGCTTTAATCGATCAGTCGTTTGACTAAAGCCCTCCCGTTCTTCGGGAGGGCTTTAGATATCATCAGATCGCCTGACCCCCTGAAACCTCGATACGCTGGGCGTTGATCCAGTTACTATCAGGTGCCAGCAGGTTCGAGATCGCCCCGCCAATGTCATCGGGCAGGCCGACCCGACCCAGTGCCGTCATGGCGGCAATCTGTTTATTGATCGCGTCATTATCCCGAACCGCACCCCCGCCGAAGTCGGTTTCAATCGCACCGGGGGCAATGGTATTGACCGAGATGCCGCGCGGCCCCAGTTCCTTAGCCATATAGCGGGTCAACACCTCAATCCCGCCCTTCATGGCCGCATAGGCGGCATAGCCCGGATAGGCAAAGCGCGTCAGGCCGGTGGAGATATTGACGATACGGCCACCGTCCTTGATCAGCGGAAGCAGCTTTTGCGTCAGGAAAAATGTCCCCTTGAGGTGAATATTCATCAGGGTGTCGAACTGCTCTTCGGTCGTTTCCGCGAAGGGAGCGTGGCCACCAATCCCGGCATTATTGACCAGATAATCGAACGTGTCGCGGCCCCAGACGCGGTTCAAAACCTTGCCCACCTCAGCGGAAAATTCCGCAAAGCTTGCCGATTTGCCGACATCGAGTTGAAGCGCCACCGCCTTGCGGCCCAGCGCTTCGATATCGGCCACGGCCTGATCGGCTTCGGCGCGGTTAGAATTATAGGTCAGGATGATGTCAGTGCCTTTGCGCGCCAGATGAACGGCGGTGTTACGGCCTAAGCCGCGGCTGGCCCCGGTGATGAGTGCGATGGTCATGAGGATATCTCCAATGGTTTTTCACTGGAGACCATCATACTGTTTGTAAAAATCATGATAAATATCGTAATTGCGATATCACTGATCGTAATTTCCGAACAATGAGAGGCTATATGGACCGTCTTGAGGCCATGAAGATTTTTACCCGCGTGGCGGAGCTATCCAGCTTCAGCGGTGCGGCCCTTGATCTTGACCTGCCGCGTGCGACCGTCTCAACTCAGGTGCAGGCGTTAGAGGCCCATCTCGGCACCCAGCTTTTGTATCGCACGACGCGCCGTGTTCAGCTTACCCACGATGGCGAGGTGTTCTATGCCCGCGCCCGCGACATGCTGGCCGATATGGATGAAATGGAGGGCCTGTTTCAGCAAACCCCCGCCTCGCTCAAAGGCCGTCTTCGGGTCGACATGCCGCAGGGACTGGCCCAAACCCTGTTCATGCGCCATTTGCCCGAATTTATGGCCCAGCATCCGGAACTGGAAATTGACCTGTCTTGTACCGATCGTAGGGTCGATATCATCGCCGAAGGGTTCGATTGCGTGGTGCGCGTCGGCACGCTTAACGATTCAGCCCTGATGGCGCGCCCCCTCGGCCATATGGCACTGATCAATGTCGCCAGTCCGGACTATCTCAAAGCCTATGGCACGCCCCGGACACTTGAGGATTTATCGCACCACCGCCTGATCCATTATGCCGCCAACATTTCCGCCCGAACTGAGAGTGGCGAAGCCGGATTTGAGTATTTTGACGGCAACACTTACCAGACCTTGGCCATGCCGGGGGCGATCACGGTCAACAATACCGCCATCTATAGTGAGGCGGCCCTGATGGGGCTGGGGATCATTCAAGTGCCGCGTATAGGAGTCGTGCCGCATCTTTTGTCCGGCGCATTGGTTGAGGTTTTGCCCGAACATAAGGCCGCACCCATGCCGGTCAATCTGATCTACCCCAGACGACGCCATCTGGCGCGACGGGTGCAGGTGTTCATGACCTGGGCCACGGCTTTGGTGAAAAACCATATTGAGGTCTGAGGGATTTAGAACTGGTTTTTTGTGAAATTACCCGTAAACAGAACCCACATTTCGCAGACGCACATTTGAATTGATCCCACATGACCGCCCCCGTAGCCCCCGCGACCCCTGTGCTGAAAAACAAGGTTCTGACGATCCTGATCCTGGGGATTCTGACGACCATCAGCCCGTTCACCATCGACATGTATCTGCCGGCGTTTCAGCAGATCGCCGATGACTTAAGCACCACGACGGGTCAGGTGTCGTTGTCTCTGTCGAGCTATTTTGCGGGCATGGCGATCGGTCAGATCATCTATGGGCCACTGCTGGACCGGTTTGGGCGCAAAAAGCCGCTCTATGCGGGCCTTACGCTCTATGTCATCTGTTCGCTGGGCTGCCTGTTATCACAGAATGTCGAAACCCTAATCGGTTTGCGCTTTATTCTGGCGCTCGGTGGTTGCGTAGCGCAGGTGGCGACCATGGCCATGGTACGCGACTTTTTTCCGCCCAAGGACTCCGCCAAAATCTTTTCACTGCTGGTGCTGATTTTAAGCGTCTCGCCGCTGCTGGCCCCGACCGCGGGCGGATTTGTGACGACGTATCTGGGCTGGCACGCCATCTTTATCTTTCTGGCGGTGATCGTGGCCCTGATCATGGTTCTGGCCCACTTTTTCCTGCCCAGCGTCTATAAGGGCGATCCGACCGTGTCGCTTAAGCCTGCGCCCGTCATCGCCAATTTTGCCGCCGTGATCAAGGTGCCGCAATTCTACACCTATGTGTTTTCGTCAGCCTTTGCCTTCACCACCCTGTTTATCTATGTGACCGCGTCTCCGATTATCTTCCTCGATATCTTTAAGGTCACGCCGGATGTTTATGGGGCTATCTTTGCCTTTATTGCGGTCGGGATCATCGGCTCCAATCAGGTCAATGTCTGGCTGACCCGCTATTACAGCAGCGAGCAGATTTTCAAGTCCGCCATGATCGCCCTTGCCGTCATCAGCACGGTGTTCCTGATCGGCAGCTATCTGGGCTGGTTCGGATTGTGGCCGACGATTTTCTTTTTCTTTGCCATGCTGTCCTGCCTTGGGATGACCAACCCCAACGCCAACGCCCTGGCACTGACGCCCTTCACCAGCCATATCGGCAGCGCCTCAGCCCTTATCGGGTTTTTGCAGATCGCTCTGGCCACGATTGCGTCTTCGTTCGTCAGCATATTGGGCGGTGAGCATGTCTATCCCTTGCTGGGGATTATCGTCGTGGCGGTCTATACCGGCCTGATCATCCTGTGGCTAGGCAAGCGTCAGATCGTGCGCGCCGCCGCCTCAGAGGCGTGAGGGTATCCGGGACAGGACGGGGGAGATAGCCTGCATAAAAGGGGATAAGACTGAAAAAGATATGGCTGAAAAGGTGGTTTAGCCTAATATCATCCCGCCCCGGATGGTTAATAGCAACACCTTGAAACCCGTTTGTCACCTATAATCCGAGGCAAATAAGTGCCACATAGTGAAACTTATGTTGCAAACTATTGCAACCCTGAGTTACGCCGTGATCAGGCCCTGACCACGCCCAGCTTATTCGACAATATATCAGGCAAAATGGGCTTTGAGATATAGTCATCCATCCCGGCCTCCAGACAGCGTTCGCGGTCCCCGGCCAGAGCGTGGGCGGTCACCCCGATAATGCGCTGCGGCGGCAAACCACGCTCAGACTCCAGCTCACGAATCCGGCGCGTCGTCTCCAGCCCGTCAAGGCCGTGCATCTGCACGTCCATCAGGATAGTGTAATAGGGCTTATCCGCCGCCATGATCATATCGAGCGCCTCAAGACCGGATTCCACGGCTACGGCCTTAAACCCCATGTCCTCCAGCATCAGGGTCGCCACCATGATGTTGGGCGCATAGTCTTCAACGATCAGCACGGTCGGCATGGTATCGGCATTGACGCTGCGCGCCACCGGCACCGGGGCGACCGGACGCACAGGGGCAACCGGTGCCGCCCGTTTCAGCTTGAGCTTAACATGAAACACCGAGCCGCGGCCTTCGTGACTGTCGACCGTGATGGTGCCGCCCATAAGCTCAATAAGCGACTTGGCAATCGACAGACCAAGGCCCGATCCGCCAAAGCGCCGGGTAATGGTTTCATCGGCCTGGGTAAAGGTATCAAAAATCAGCGGCAGCTTGGAGGCTTCAATGCCGATGCCCGTGTCGCGCACGCTGATGCTGAGTTCGGCCAGATCGCCGTAGACACTGCGCAGGTCGGTGATGACTTCGATTTCGCCCTGATCGGTAAATTTCAGGGCATTGGACACCAGATTCATGATGATCTGTTGCAGGCGGGTGCGATCGCCCAGCAAGGCGGCACCCTCCGTGCGATCGGTCATGACCAGCTTTAAGCCCTTACGCGCGATGTCAGATTCAAACATCACCCGGATATCGTTGAGGATCTCACCCGGTACAAAGGCGATGGTTTCAAGGTCAATACGGCCATCCTCGATCCGGCTGATATCCAGAAGATCATTGATCAGCTTCAGCAGCAGGTCGGCATTGGTGCGCAGGGTATCGACCATTTTCTGCTGATCACCGTTGAGCGGTGATTTGGCCAGCAAGGTCGCCAGGCCATTGACCACGTTCATAGGTGTACGGATTTCATGGCTCATGGTCGCCAGAAAACGGCTCTTGGCCTCAGACGCGGCCTCGGCCTTTTCCTTGGCGGCCTTTAGCTCCTCCTGCTGGCGGGCGTTTTCACGCAGCAACCGTTCCTTGGTATAGGCCGCCAGCATGATCGCGGGCAGAAGATCAAGATAGGTCTGGTTGACATCCTTAACCGCATAGTCGGCCGCGCCATTTTCCAGAGCTTGCAAGGCGATGCGCTCATCCCCCCCGGCCGTCAGGATGACGGCGGGCGGCACGGGATCGAGGTCAGTGATGTGCGACAGCAGCTCAAGCCCGCTCATGCCCGGCAGGTTGTAATCGATCAGCAGCAAGTCGTAATCTGTCTTTTGGATCAGCGCCAAAGCCTCTTCGGCGGTTTCGACCGTCTCCACGATCAGGCCGTTACGGGCCATGCGTTTTTGCAGCAGACGCGCCAGAGCGGCATCATCTTCAACATACAAAACATGCTCAAGCGTTGCCGGCACCGCCGATCGGTTCGGGCGGCGGCCATCAGCCGATATCGTAGCAGACACTGGTTTCATTCTTTCATCCCTGATTATGGGGAACCTTAACGACATTGAGCATGAGCCCCAGCTTGCGGATCGCATCCGCAAAGGCTTCATAGCCCACAGGCTTGGTCATATAGACATTGCAGCCCAGAGCGTAACATTCGTCTATGTCTTTAGGGTTATCAGTCGTGGTTAAGACGATGACCGGAATATTTTTCGTGTGCTCATCAGCCTTGAGGCGGCGCAGAATCTCAAACCCGTCGATTTCCGGTAAGTTAAGATCGAGCAGGATCACTGTCTTATCGTGCTGATCCGGACGGCGCTTGTCGTTAAAGAAATAATCGAGCGCGGCCGCCCCGTTGGGCACATGGACAATCTGATTGGCCACCCCGGCGCGCTCAAGATTCTTGATGATCAGACGGGCATGGCCTTCATCGTCTTCGATCATCACCAGCTTGAAAGGTTCGTTGAACAACTTGATCATGCCTGTTGCGCCTTTCGAACCGGCAGGGCCTGAGCGGCAGAGGCCAGGACGGTATTTGCCTCATCGGGCACATCATTGACCCCGTTGCGACGGGGCAGGCGCACAAAAAAGGTCGTGCCCACGCCGACGGCGGATTCAAACCAGATCGCCCCGTCCATCTTACGCAGGGTGGTTTTGACAAAGCTCATGCCGATCCCTAAGCCCCGCACATCCGACGTATTGCGGGCGCGACGGAAGATCTCGAAAATCTTACCCGAGTCCGCCGCATCGATCCCGCGGCCATTATCGCGGATGTAAAAGACAAAATCGCGGGCCGTTTGCTGGCTGCCGATTTCAATTCGGCCCTTGCGCTCGACGGTGAGGTATTTGACGGCATTATCAAGCAGGTTGGAGAACACCTGCTCCAGAGCCAGAGCATCGGTCACCAGTTCAGGCAGATCATGGACGATGACCTCAGCGCCCTTGTTCTGGATTTCAAAGCTCTGCGCGCCGATGCACTTATCAATAATGGCGCGGGAATCGACCATCTCATAACGATGGACATAACGCCCGATCCGCGACAGGTCGAGAATGGCGGTCGTTAAGGTATCCATGCGCTCAACCCCCTTGCCGATAAAGGTCAGGGCTTCGGGAATGTCGCGGTGCAGGTTGAGATCGATCTTTGACCAGTCTTCGGGTTTGATGCTGTCCTTATAGGGCGTCAGGGTGTCCGAGACTTCGGCGATCGCCATGTCCAGCTCCCGCGAGAATCCCTTAAGATTGACCAGCGGCGAACGCAGGTCGTGGGAGGTAATATAGGTGAAGGTTTCCATGTCGGCGTGAAGCTGACGCAGTTCCTCCTCACGGTTTTTCTGGTCGGTAATATCGGTGTGTGCGCCGACCATAGAGCGCATCCGGCCATCGTCTCCGCGCTGCGCCACCGCGCGCGACATGATCCAGCGCCAGGTGCCGTCCTTATGATGCATCCGAAAGACATTGGTATAGAGCGCCGACGGCCCTTCGCGGAACGCCTTGAGCGTGGCCAGGGCCGCATCCTTATCGTCTGGGTGGATCAGGCTGATCGTCGCTTTGAAATCGTCCTTGATGTCCGCCTCATCATAGCCGAGCATCGACTTATATTCCGGCGACATATACATGGAATCATTGATAAAATTATATTCAAATACGCCGTCGTTGATGCCGTTCAGCACGGTTTTGAAGCGTTCTTCTGAACGCCTGTGCGCGTCTTCAAAACGCTGATTGGCGACCTCCAGATTGATGATGGTCACGGTCCCGACCAGCAGGATACCGATCATCAGCACATTGCCGAGCACGATCACCGTCAGGAAATTATTCTTCTGCGACTGGGCGGCCTTGGATTGCAGCCGCAGGGTCACACCCCGGCGGGCAATGCTCTGATCCAGCATCTGGCGCAGTTCGTCCATCTGCGCTTTTTGGGCGTTGAGCGCCGCACTTGACGGCGATCCGGCGCCACGGGTGCGCACATCGGTGATCTGATCGGCCAGCAGCTTTTGATAATTATCAATAACCTTAAGCCAGCTATTGACCTCCTCACGGGCGGCCACTTCGGGATAGGTGGTGTTGCGAAGGTTGACTATCCCGCTTTGCAGGCGGGCATAGGCCGTGAAATAGGGATCAAGAAAGGCCTCATCGCCCGTCACCATAAAGCCGCGCACACTGGTTTCCATATCGACCAGATCAATGACAATAAGGCGGCTCTGGTCGATGACCTGAGATTGATAGAGCGAGAAATCGTTGTGGGTTTGAACCTTGTTGTACTGCTTATAGAGCACAAAGCTGAACGTGACGAACGCCAAGGAAATCAGGCAGAAAACCGCAATGTAGTAGTGTTTTCGCGCGATCGCCCACGGCAGTTTCATAGGGTAAAACCAGTCTGTGCGGGTGCAGGTTGTCTGCCCCCGCACATATTATCTCAGTTATTGTTTGCCGGCATCCTGAATGACTTCACCGGTAGATTCGACGTCCTTACCGACGCCCTGAACTGTGTTGCAAGCTGCCAGAACGGGCAGAGAGACTACAAATAGCATAATGGCCAAGCGCTTCATATTAGCTCCGATACTTATGATCGATGGGTTGATTGCCAAAACCCGCACCCCGAATTTAAGACAGTAGAGACTCGGAACGTAATGTAACAATAGGCGCGCTGACGAGATAAATAAGGAACCCATAAATATGGTTAAGATTATCTTAAGCTGTGCCCCTGCGGTGACAGTACGCCCTACAGCTTACGCCCGGCCTTAAAGCCCTCAGCAAAGGCATGGATGACGCCTTCGGGTTTGTGGTCATCGGATTTAGCACCGGCGCGTTCATCGTGACGGTCACGCCCGTCATTGGCGATCAGATCAATATTCTGACGCACATTTTGCCACAGCCTGCGGG
>DDPE01000091.1 GCA_002342035.1 Asticcacaulis sp. UBA2476
GCGGCGCGTTTGTCATGCTGATGGGTCTGGCCTGCCTGTTGGCGTTCGTAAGCTTTGATGCCAACGACCCCAGCCTGAATACGGCCTCATCGCAGTCACCGCACAATATCCTGGGCGGATTTGGCGCGATCATCGCCGATCTGGGCCTGCAATCGCTGGGGGTCGCGGCTTGGCCGATGGCGCTGTTCATGGCCTATTTCGGCTTTCTGCGCATGATGGAAACCGACCCTGACGCGACCCGTAATTTCCTGCGTCGCCACAGTTTCTGGTCGTTCCTGTTTGGTCTGGCGATGGCCGCGACGCTGGCGCCCATCCATACCGGCAACCCCGATCCGGTGCTGGCCCAAAGCTGGGGCGGGTTCTGGGGCGAAGGCCTTCATGGTCTGCTGGCCAGCCTGTTCCATTTCATGAAGCTGCCCTATGGCGACATCATCGCCGCCGTTATCTTTGCCGGACTGGGCCTGTGGTGTTTCAACAATGCCCTGCGCCTGAACGGCGACACCTATATGAAAATTGGTGCCAAGGTGGCCTTTGGTATCCAGAATTTCGCCGCCACCATCGGCGTCAAAGCCCACGATCCTGACGCCGATTTTGATGAGCCGGTACGCAAGAAACCCAAAGCCAAAGCGACCAAGACCTTCATCGACGATACCCCGCCATTTGATGTGACGCCGCAAAGCGAGCCGATGGTCGCCACCCGCGAGGCCGCCCCGTTTGACGATGACGACACCGATATCCCGCCCTATGACGACTACGTCACCCCCGCACCGCTGCCGTCAGCCTCAAATGAGCCCAAGCTCGCCATCAAAATGCCCAAGGCCCCAAAGCCGGTGGTTGATGAGCGCCAATCCAGCTTTGAGTTTTTAAAACCCGGCAACTTCCGTCTGCCGGAACTGAATATTCTGTCAAAGCCTAAGCCGCGCGCCACCAGCTTTGACGAAGACGCCCTGCGCCAGAACGCCCGCATGCTGGAAAGCGTGCTGGCCGAATTCGGCGTCAAGGGCGTGATCGACCAGATCCGCCCCGGCCCGGTCGTCACCCTGTATGAACTGGCCCCCGCCGCCGGTGTTAAGGGGGCGCGTGTCGTGGCTCTGGCTGACGATATCGCCCGCAACATGTCGGCCCGCTCCTGCCGCGTCTCGATCGTTCAGGGCCGTAACGCCATCGGTATCGAACTGCCCAATGCCGTGCGCGAAACCGTGTACCTGCGCGACATGCTGGCCTCGGCCGAGTTTGAAAAAGCCGGTCACATCCTGCCGATGGTCTTAGGCGAAAATATCGGCGGCGAGCCTTACGTCACTGATCTGGCCAAAATGCCCCACCTGCTGATCGCCGGGACCACCGGTTCAGGTAAGTCGGTCGGCGTTAACGCCATGATCCTGTCGATCCTCTACCGCCTCGACCCGGAGCAGTGCAAGTTCATCATGATCGACCCCAAGATGCTGGAATTGTCGGTCTATGATGGCATCCCGCACCTGATTGCGCCCGTGGTGACCGACCCGAAAAAGGCCGTGGTCGCGCTCAAATGGACGGTCAAGGAGATGGAAGACCGCTACCGCCGCATGTCCAAGATCGGCGTGCGTAACGTCGCCTCCTTTAATGAGCGCGCTAAAGCGACCGCCGCCGAAGGTAAAAACTTCATCCGCAAAGTCCAGACCGGCTTTGATGAAACCGGCCAGCCGATCTTCGAGACCGAGGAAATGGTGCCGGAGCCCATGCCCTACATCGTCGTGATCATCGACGAAGTGGCCGACCTGATGATGGTCGCCGGCAAAGACATCGAAGGCGCCGTTCAGCGTCTGGCCCAGATGGCCCGCGCCGCTGGTATTCACCTGATTATGGCCACCCAGCGTCCATCGGTTGACGTCATCACCGGCACCATCAAGGCCAACTTCCCGACCCGGATTTCGTTCCAGGTCACCTCGAAAATCGACTCACGCACTATTCTGGGGGAACAGGGTGCGGAACAACTGCTGGGTCAGGGCGACATGCTCTATATGGCCGGGGGTGGCCGCATTACCCGTCTGCACGGCCCGTTTGTCGGCGATAACGAAGTCGAAGCCGTGGCCGAATATCTGCGCTCGCAAGGCTCCCCGCAGTACCTCGAAGACATCACCGCCGGCGGCGACGATGATGGCGACAGCAGCGGTGACGGCGGCATGGGCGAAGGCGGCGGCTCCGGCGACGACCTTTATGATAAGGCCGTCTACTATGTCACGTTTGATCGCAAAGCCTCGACCTCTTATATTCAGCGCAAGCTGCAAATCGGCTATAACCGCGCCGCCTCCCTGATGGAAAAGATGGAAATGGAAGGCGTCGTCGGCCCCGCCAACCATGTCGGCAAACGCGATATCCTGGTCGGCCCACCTCCCGGCCACTAGGGCAGGGTCGCGAACCCTGCACCCGGAACTTAAGAACCTCCCCTGATTTCAGGGGAGGGTGGATGCGAGCGCAGCGAAGCAGACGGGTGGGGTTAAATGTTAGCCTGTAACTGCGCCGGTATATCCATCTGCTGATGCAAAACCCTTAGCACATCCATGTAGGCGGGCTGTTCGATGTAGAAAACGACATAGGGAAATCGCGTTAATAAGCGATGCTGCAGTCCCGGTATATCAAGCTGCTCACCATAGTGATTTGATCCAGCGTCCGGGTATTGCTCAATATGACTGAACAGCGCATCGACGGCTTCAACAAAATCAGAGGCTACGGCACCACCCGCTTCATGCATGTAGTATGAAAATGCCGTTTCAATATCTGTGTCGGCAAGCCTGCGGGTAATAACGGGCTTCATTCAGGTGGGTTTTTAGCGCGTTTCAGGAGTTCAGCCTTCGTTTCCGCCCACGGACGCCCCACAGGCGAATTTAGCCCATCCATGATAAGGCCGCGCATTTTTTCTTTGTCGGCTTCGATAACGTCTTTGCGCACCAGATCACGCAGATATTCACTATGCGAACCATAGCCCCGCGCTTTGACACGCTCATCAATGAACGATTTTAGCGTGTCTGGCAGAGATATATTCATGGTGGACATGTGGGTAGATTAGCATCAATGGCAAAATTTGCCAACCTTGCTATAGACCCACCCGATTATTCACGCCCCATTCAGCCATAAATGGCTAAACCATAAATCACCGTCGAAAAAATGCCGCGCTCGGCACTTAAAGCATTCGATAATTATGATTTTGGATTTATGGGTAAGCTTATGACGCAATATACCAAACGCGCTTTCATCGCAGGACTGGCAGCGCTTGCCGCCACGCCCGCGCTCACCCAAAACAAGACCACCGGCACGACGTTCGTGCGTGTGCCGACGTTTTCACCTGAAGATCAGGCCCGCATCAAACGCGCCACCGCCTATCTGCAAGCCTTAAGCGCCGCCTCCGGCCGGTTCGAGCAGACCGATTTCCGGGGTCGTGTAACGTCAGGCCAGTGGTGGCTGCAACGGCCGGGCAAGATCCGCTTTGAATATGACGCCCCCTATTCCGTGGTCGTCGTGGCCGATGGCAAGAATGTCAATATGTGGGACCCACGCCTGAAATCGTTTGATCAGTACCCGCTGTCGTTCACGCCGCTATCGCTGTTTTTGTCCAAGCAAATCCGTCTGGACCAAGGCGTGATCGTCACCGAAGTCACCCGCACTACGGATGGTTTCCGCCTGAAAGCCCGCGATCGCCGCAAAGACGTCGAGGGCGCCATCACCATGACCTTCCGCGATCAGGCCGGTAAGCTGACACTTGGCGACTGGACGGTGGTGGATGCGCAGGGCAAATCGACCCGCGTCAATCTGCTGACGCTCAATACCGCCGCCTCCCTGAAACCATCGCTGTTTGTGCTCAATAAACCGGCGACGTCCAAAAACTGATACCCCAAGAACTGACACCCCAATCAGGCGAATTTAGCGCTTGCACAAATATGTAACGGTGTTACGGTTTGTCTGTGTGCTGAGTGGACATGATCAGGTTTGCGGCCTGTGATCTTATCGGTGCATCTCTCTTGTGTGCATTTCCTTACGCTTTCGTGTTAAATGCCAATCCTTTAAGGCCCGCCCTGTTTGCAGAGCGGGCTTTTTTCTTTATGGAATGTGGGAAATATGCCTGTAGGAATTATAAATGCGATTGTCAGTGGTGTCATGGAACGTCAATTCGGTGCGCCTGCGCATGGAGCAGATCGCCAAATTCCTGAATGCCATTGATGCCGACGTCATTTGCCTGCAGGAAATCAAGTGCCAGGAGCATGAGTTTCCGCGTCAGGCCTTTGCCGGCATCGGCTTTCCGCACATTCACATCGCCGGTCAAAAAGGCTGGCACGGGGTTGCCATCGCCTCACGTTATCCGTTTGAAGCCAATGAGCTTTTGCCGTTCTGCCGTCGCGGCGAAGCGCGCGTGCAGGCGATTGTGGTAAGCGGCGTTGAGATCTGGAATTTCTATATCCCCGCCGGCGGTGATGTGCCGGATCGCACCGCCAATGACAAGTTTGACCATAAGCTGGAGTTCTATGAGCGGGTTAGCGCCCATCTGAAAACCCGCAACAAAGACCATCCGCTGCTGATCTGCGGCGACCTCAATATCGCCCCCGGTGAGTTTGATGTCTGGAGCCACCGCCAGATGCTCAAAATCGTCAGCCATACGCCGCAGGAAATCGACGCCTTTGGTGAGTTTATAACCTCCGGCGACCTGTACGATCCGTTCCGCGATGCCTATCCTGTGCCGGAGAAAATCTTTACCTGGTGGAGTTACCGCGCCGCCGATTTCCGTAAATCCAATCGCGGCTTGAGGCTTGATCACATCCTGCTTAATCCGGCGCTCAAAGCCCGCGCCACCGGCGATATTACCGCCAAAATCCACGACTGGGTGCGCGAATGGGAGCGCCCCTCTGACCACGCCCCTATACAGGTAGAGTTTACGATATAACCTCAAGAACTCCCCTTCTTGGAAGGGGAGCTGTCTGTGAGCAAAGCGAGCGACAGAGGGGGTAAAACCCCACCTTCCGGTCTGACAAATCAGACCTCCCTCCTCCCCTCCATGAGGGGAGGTTCTTATCAGAGAACCCGCTATGACCGACACCCCATTAGAAGCCCAACTGCCCGCCCATATCATAGCCAAGGCTGATGTTCAGCACGGCGAATATGCGTGGAGGGTCAAAGATATCCCCGAAGTCGTCAAGGCGGCGGCGGATATGAACCTGCTTAATCTTGGCGGGCAGCTTCAGGTGCGCATCCCCGGCTGTATCGGTGAATGTGACTGGGTCGATGCCGACCCTGCAGCCATGGTGCCCCCAGAATTACCGTGGGAAGTGCGCGTGCGCATGGCGGCTGAGTTATCCCATCAGGAAATGGCCGACCTGCAACAGCACTTTGATTTTCATCAGCAAATCCGCGAAGCCTTCCCCGCCCATGTTGAGCCCTATCTGGCCAGCGGCGGCAAGATCGAAGACGCCACCTGGTTCGTCTGGTACGTCATGGACGAAGCGGGCGATAAGGCGTTTCAGGACGCACAGGTAGCTCAAGACCCAGACGGCTTGTAGTATGAATAATCCATGTCTGACCGATGAGAGACAAATACCCCTCTAAAGGTTTTATCGGCGCAAGGGTGCCATTCTGTAGCTGTACCAATGGGTTCAAAGTGAATCCGCAAACATCCGGGCTCCACCTCACCAGTCGTCCAGCGGAAATATTCTATCTGCGGGCCGACGGCTAAGGTGGCCGTTCCATCAGCTTTGAGGCTTAACGTCTCAACCTCAGAACGCCCTTCTGTTCTATATTCTCCAACTAAATCTTCAGGGTTCGCAGCCATGCAACCACTGAGACACAGGCTCAGCCCTATAGAGGTAATTAGTCTTTTCATTATTCCCCCCTAAAAAAACCGGCACCATATTATGATGCCGGTTACTTGTCCTGAATAACTAATGGGTGCAGGGTCATTTGTGTGCCCTACCGCCGCTCGGGCGGCCCCGTTCGCTGCTTGAGGGCTGACCCTGCCCCTTAAAACTGCAATCGATACCCGCCAGCGTCGGTCATCAGCAGGCGTGCATTGGCCGGATCGGGTTCGATCTTCTGGCGCAGGCGATAGACGTGGGTTTCCAGCGTATGGGTGGTGACGCCGGCATTATAGCCCCATACCTCGGTCAGCAGTTCTTCGCGCGTGATCGGCTTGCCGCCCGCACGATAAAGATATTTGAGGATATTGGTTTCTTTCTCGGTCAGGCGCACTTTTTTCTGAGCCTGATCGATCAGCAGCTTAAGCGCCGGTTTAAACTCATACGGCCCGATGCGGAAGGTGGCGTCTTCGGATGTTTCATGCGAGCGCACCTGGGCGCGGATACGCGCCAGCAGGACGGCAAAGCGGAACGGCTTGGTGACATAGTCATTGGCGCCCGCATCCAGCCCCAGGATCTGATCGGAGTCGGTCGATTGCCCGGTCAGCATGATCACCGGCGTCGTCAGGCCGGATTTGCGCAGCAGGCGGCACGCTTCGCGCCCGTCCATATCCGGCAGATCCACATCCAGCAAAATGATATCGGCATTGATCGTCTTACCCAGCCGGATACCTTCGGTGCCATTATTGGCCTGGGTCACTTTGAACTCTTCGTGCAGTTCAAGCTGTTCAGCCAGAGCTTCGCGCAGTTCATCGTCGTCATCAACTATAAGCAGGGTTTTTTGTTGCACCATATTCCTGTAACTTATTTTTCTTTGAGTTTTGCCAACAATAGTGACGAAATGGTCAAGATTTTTACCGCAACCGCCCATGATATACCAGAGCAAAACCGCGATGAGGTCGTTCTAAACCAACATAGGGTGCGTTGCGCGCTGGGGAAAGAGGGCGTTATTGCCGCTGAGCATAAAAGAGAGGGCGATTTGCGTTCTCCGCTGGGGGTCTGGCCGATCCGCTTTGTCTATTACCGACCTGACCGGATTACGCCGCCTAAGACCTTGCTGCCGCTTGTGCCGCTCACGCCCGATGATGGCTGGTGCGACGATGTGGGGGATGAGGCCTACAACCAGCCGGTCAAGCTGCCCTATAAAGGGCGCACGGAAAGCCTTTGGCGCGAAGACCATGTCTATGATGTCATTATCGTGCTGGGTTATAATGACGATCCGGTGGTCGCGGGACATGGCTCCGCGATCTTTGCCCACGTCGCGCGCGAGGGTTATGTCGGCACGGAGGGCTGCGTGGCGATGAAAATCGAAGATGTTCTGACGCTTCTGGAACAGGCCGAAGTGGACAGCGCCATTGAGATCAAATCTGCGTGAAGATTGTCTTCAATGATCAACGACTTCCGAATATCGCTGTACCGACCCGGATTTCGTTCGATCCAAACCGTAAGGCCACCTCGAAATCGTCGCTCATGCCGTAAGATAAATGCGAAATTTCGTTACGCGCAGCGATTTTTTGCATCAAGGCGTAGTACGGGCCTTTCGGGCCATCGACCGGCGGGATGCACATCAGCCCTTCGATAGTCAGGCCGTATTCACGCACAGTTTTTTGCAGAAATGTATCCGCCTCGTTCGGTAAAATCCCTGCTTTTTGAGGCTCTTCACCGATATTGACCTGCACAAACAGGCGCGGACAGCGGCCCTTTTTTTGCGCCGCATCAGCAATGGCACGGGCGATTTTATCGCGATCGACGGTTTCGATGACATCGAAAAAGCCGACGGCCTCTTCAGCCTTATTCGACTGCAAGGGCCCGATCAAGCGCAGGTCAAGGCCGGGATAGGTGTCATCGTGCACCGGCTCCCAACGCTCGATCGCCTCCTGCACGCGGTTCTCGCCAAAGGTGCGGTGACCGGCCAGTAATACCGGCTCAATCACCTCCCAGGGCTGGTTTTTGGACACGGCGGTAAGATTAGCGGCACCTGACGGGCGACCAGCAAGCTTTAAGGCCTTCGACATTTGCGCTACAATGCGCGCGTAAGCGACGGCCGATGCCGCCGGCTGGGTGCTGATGACCATGACCTACAAAACCCGTTTTGCGTATATGATGAACAAGGCCAAAGACATAGCCAAGAGCGCGCATATGTCCAGTCCCCTGATCCACCTTAATGGCCACAGCCCAAAGGGTCAGGGTCATGAACCTGCGTCTGATCTGCCGCCCTTGTTTTTCTTTACCGACCCTGAGCGCACCCCGCACCCGGAAGATGTCGCCAGCCTCCTGCCCGCAGATTGCGGTATCATCTATCGCAGCTTTGGTGACAAGCACGCCCCCGCCCATGCCCGTGTGCTCAAAAGCATAGCGCAGCAGCGCGGGCTTAAGCTGTTGATCGGTAATGATGTCGATCTAGCGCTGGAAGTCGGAGCTGACGGTGTACATTTGCCGGAGCGCAATCTGGGGGCCGCGATCGATATACGTCGCCTGCATCCGCAGCTTTACATCACCGCCGCCTGTCATAGCCTGAAGACTCTGGACAACGACGGGATCAATGCGCTCGATGCCGTATTTATTTCGCCGGTCTTTGCCTCAAACAGCCCGTCCTCCCATGGGATTGAGCCCTTGGGCGCCAAGGGGGTTAAGGCCTTTTGCGAACTGTCGCCTGTGCCGGTTTATGGTCTGGGCGGTATCGGTGTGGATACGGTCGACGCGTTAATGGGCACCGGTTTACGCGGCTTAGGCGCGGTCGATGCCTTCATGATCCAAGATGAGATGAGGGTTTAAGCGCGAAATGGCTTAAAAGCGCCGCTTAAAACTTGAAGCGGGTTTCCAGACGAACGCGTGGCTTATCTTCGGCGTCCTGCTGTTGCTTGGTGACCGGCTTCAAAGCATTGGTCTTTTCGCCAAAACCGACCGAACCACCGACGCGCAGCTTTGGGTTCACCTTATAAAAGGCCCCGGCTTCGACATCGTTCCAGCCCGAAGGCCGAACGGGTTGTTCGCTGACATCGACCTGCACGCCCCAGCGGCCACGGCCGTTGAGCTGGATCGACTTGGATTGCGGCTTGTTGAAGTTCGACGCCGGACTGGCCGCAGGCTCAGTCGTCACATTGGACGCCAGCGCCAAAGTGGCCTCAGACAGGCCTGAAACCTGAGTAGATGCGGACGGTTTAGCTGATTTGCCCTGAGCAAACGCAGGCATGGCCGAACCGGCTAATGCCAGTACCGCAACTCCCGCCAAAATTTGCCCGAACCGTTTCATCTTTTCATACTCGTTAAACGCGCTACACGACCTGAATATCGTCTGTACCCGAACCTAAAAATAACGCGTGTCACCCTTAGTCAGATTTTGCGACGGATATATGTCAAAAATCAATTAAGTCTGATCATATCAGTGGTCAAGCCAATCACGAAGAGTCAAACCGGGTTGCTCAGATTCCCTTAGACAATGTGTCACTTTGGCAACGCCTTATGGCTAACCATCGCTTAACGCCGCTTAACCGTACCGTTCTGCGCTCAAGTTCACGAAACGCTTGTCAGACCCCCGTATCCCCATGCTATAGAACCGCAAACGGCAGTCAAACAGGGTTTGGCGGCTGTTACAAGGCGGCCTATAATCATGACACACTTAAGTCCAGTTTGGCGACGATAAGGGTGACTATCCTAAAAGACTAATGCGGAGTGATCCTTCAGATGACCATTATTCGTAGCGCTGTGTTTGGTTTTACCGCGTTATCCCTGTCGCTTTCTTTGAGCGCCTGCGCCATGATTGGCAAAAAAGACGACACCGGCCCCGTCGCCGTATCGTCTGAAAACAAAGGTTTTTTAGGAATGTTCAAAGGCAGCCAACCGGTTGCCAATACGACCGAAGCCGGTATCGGGGTCAATGCCTATCTGTGGCGCGCCTCGCTCGATACCATTTCCTTCATGCCCCTGACCTCGGCTGACCCCTGGGGCGGCGTGATCATTTCTGACTGGTACGCCAACCCGGAAAAGCCGGATGAGCGTTTCAAGACCACGGTCTATATTCTGGACTCGCGTCTGCGTGCCGATGCACTCAACGTCACGGTCAATAAGCAGGTCATGCAAAATGGCGGCTGGATTGACTCCGCGGTATCGGCTCAGACGGAAATCGATGTTGAAAACGCTATCCTGACCCGTGCGCGTCAGTTGCGCCTGTCCAACGTCAATAAGTAAAACCAGACCGCCTTTAAAGCCTTAACTTCCCAAAACCGACCGGTTTAATGTCACGTTATAATCCCAAAGAGTCCGAACCCCGTCAGCGTCAAAGATGGGATGATAAAGGCGTGTTCCTGACGCGCACCCCCGAAGAGGCAGAAGCTAAGGATAAGTACTATGTCCTTGAAATGTTTCCCTATCCTTCGGGCCGGATTCACATGGGCCATGTGCGCAACTATGCGATGGGTGACCTTGTCGCCCGTTATAAGCGCGCGCGCGGCTTTAACGTGCTGCACCCGATGGGCTGGGATGCCTTTGGTATGCCGGCGGAAAACGCGGCTATGGAGCGTGGCATCCACCCCAAGGGCTGGACCTACGACAACATTGCCGCCATGCGCGCGCAGTTGCAGCGCTTAGGCCTGTCGATTGACTGGACGCGGGAATTTGCGACCTGTGATGCCGCCTATTACGGTAAGCAGCAAAAGTGGTTTCTTGATCTGCTGAAGCACGAACTGGTCTACCGCAAGGAAAGCGTCGTTAACTGGGACCCCGTCGACAATACCGTGCTGGCCAATGAGCAGGTCATTGACGGTAAGGGCTGGCGCTCCGGCGCTGTGGTCGAAAAGAAAAAGCTTACCCAGTGGTTCCTGAAAATCACCCAATATGCCGATGATCTGACCGAAGGTTTGGAGACGCTTGATCGCTGGCCGGACAAGGTGCGCCTGATGCAGGCCAACTGGATTGGCCGCTCCAAGGGCTTGCGCTTTAAGTTCCAGTTTTCTGAACCGCGTACCGACCTGTTTGAAACCGGCTTAGAGGTTTATACCACCCGCCCGGATACGCTTTATGGGGCCGGCTTTGTGGCGGTGGCGGCTGATCACCCGCTGGTCAAGACCTTACCGCAAACCCCTGAATTGACAGCGTTTCTTGAGACGGTTAAACGCGGCGGCACCACGCAGGAAGAGATCGACACCGGCGAAAAGCTGGGCTTCAATATCGGCCTAAAGGTCGCGCATCCGTTCGATTCCCATAAGACACTCGATATCTGGATCGCCAATTTCGTCCTGATGGACTATGGCACCGGCGCCATTTTCGGCTGCCCAGCGCACGATCAGCGCGATCTTGATTTCGCCCGCAAATATGACCTGCCGGTTATTGAGGTCGTTCTGCCGCACGGTGAGAACCCGGAGACCTTCAAGGTCGGTGCGGAAGCCTATACCGGCCCTGGCACCATTTTTAATTCCGGTTTCCTCGACGGTCTCGAAATTGAGGCCGCCAAAGAAACGGCGATTGCCGCCATTGAGGCCAAGCATCTGGGGCGTGGGGCGACCGTTTACCGTCTGCGCGACTGGGGCGTATCGCGTCAGCGCTATTGGGGCTGCCCGATCCCTGTCATCCACTGCGAGGACTGCGGTGTTGTGCCGGTACCGGACGATCAACTTCCTGTGGTGTTGCCCGAAGATGTCACCTTTGATGTGCCCGGCAATCCGCTCGATCGCCACCCGACCTGGAAGCACGTCAAGTGCCCACACTGTCAAAAGGACGCGCGCCGCGAAACCGACACGCTCGATACCTTTGTGGATTCGTCGTGGTACTTTGCCCGCTTTACCGACCCGAAGGCGGATTCCCCGATTGATAAGGCCGCAGCCGATTACTGGCTGCCGGTCGATCAGTATATCGGCGGCATCGAGCACGCCATCCTGCACCTGCTCTATTCGCGCTTCATCACCCGCGCGCTCAATACTTGCGGCTATCTGGATGTGAAGGAGCCGTTCGCTGGCCTGTTCACCCAAGGCATGCTGACCCATGAGACCTATAAGACGGTGTCGGGCGATTGGGTTGAGCCAGCCGATGTCGAACTGACGGCTGAGGGCAATAAACGCAGCGCCATCAAACTCTCGACCGGCGAAACGCTAAAAATCGGCGACATTGAAAAGATGTCGAAGTCGAAAAAGAACGTCGTCGCCCCCGAAGACATTTTTGATACCTACGGCGTCGATGCCGCACGCCTGTTCGTGCTGTCGGACTCACCGCCTGAACGTGACGTGCAATGGACGGCGTCCGGCGTCGAAGGGTCATGGCGCTTTACCTCGCGCGTTTGGGATCAGGTTGACAGTTTTCCGTCGGAGCATATTACCGCAAAAAACGAAGCTGCCGCGCAGGAAATTCGCAAGGCCGCACATAAGGCCGCCAAATTCGTGACAGACGGCTTCGAGTCCTTCCGCTTTAACTCGGCCATCGCAAAACTCTATGAATTCGTTAATGTTTTGCGCAATTCCGACGTAAATGAGACCGGCACCGAAGCCCGCCGTGAAGCCCTCACGATCCTCGCTGGACTGATCGCGCCGGTCACGCCGCACCTGGCTGAGGAATGCTGGACGCGTCTGGGTCATAACGGCCTGATCGTCGATGCTGCCTGGCCGAAGTTCGATCCGGCTCTGGCGCAGGACGATGTCTACACCCTACCGGTTCAGGTCAATGGCAAGAAGCGCGGTGAGCTTCTGGTCAGGCTTGGCGCGACCGAAGACGAAATCCGCACATTGGCGCTTGAAGACGAAGCCGTTAAGCGACATCTTGAAGGCGTTACGATCCGTAAGGTCGTGGTGGTGCCGAACCGCATCCTGAACTTTGTCGTAGGATAACAGGTCATGATAAAGCCCGCAAAACTGGTCGTGGCGACCCTGATGGGGCTCAGCCTCTTAGGCGTGAGTGCCTGCGGGTTTCAGCCGCTCTATGCTGATCGCGGTCTGGTCACGTCGCTGTCGCAAGTGGACATAGTGGTGCCCGATACCCGTACCGGCTATTTCCTGAAACAGGATCTGTCCAAGGGCCTGCTTGAGGATTCCAAGGCCGCCAAGCGCTATAAACTCGACGTCACCCTGACCGAGCGCCGCTTTGCCGTGGGTCTGGGGCTGGATGACACGGCGTCGCGCTACGAAATATCAAACGTCGTCGCCTATAGCCTGACCGATCTTTCGACCCGGCAAGTGGTCTATAAATCGAGCTTTGTCGACGCCACCACCTATGACGCCGCCGAAAGCCCCTATGCGTCAATGGCGTCTCAACAGGACGGGCAAGAGCGCGCCGCCGTCGGTATCTCCCAGAAAATTCAAGCCGATCTGGCGCTCTATTTCCACAATAAAAAATGAAACTGGTCAAACGGCCTGAGATCGAGGCTTTTCTGGCCAAGCCGCAAGCGCCTATCAATGCCTGCCTGATCTACGGTAAGGATCGCGGGCAGGTTTTAGAACGCGCCAATCTGCTGGCCTCAAAGATCGTCGCCGATCCGAGAGACCCGTTCAACGTCTCGATCCTGACCGACAGCGATATTGACCATGATCCGGCCAAGCTCGATGACGAACTGACGGCGCAGTCCCTGATGGGTGGACGGCGGCTGGTGCGTATCAAATTCAGTTCCGAAAAAGCCACGCTCGATAAGGCTATAGCCGCCAGCCTCAAGGCCCACGCCGCCGGTGAGTTCAACCCGGACGCCTTTTTCCTGATTGAAGCCGGTGGTTTAGGCACGGATTCGGCACTGCGCCGACAGGCCGATAACGATAAGAATGTTGCCTCCATCGCCTGCTATGAGGACGAAGCCGGGGACGTGGCGCGCATGACCCGTGAAACCCTACAGCAAAACGACGTCAGTCTTAGCCCCGAAGCCCTCGATATCTTCGTCGCCCGCCTGCCGCGTGAACGCGGTGTCGCGCGTCAGGAAATTGAACGCCTGTGTCTGTTTATCGGGCCGGGTTCCAAACGCACGCTGGATGCCAAAACCCTGGAGGATTTTCTTGGGGTTGAGCCCGAAGCGTCTCTGTTTCAAGCCGCCCAGGATGCCTTTGGTGGCAAGATGAAACCCGCGCAAGCCGCCCTGCGCCGAGCCTTTGCCGAAGGCGAAGCCGGGACCGATGCCGTTCGCGCCCTAAGCGGCCATTTCACTAAAATCCGTCTGATCCAGACCCTGATCGGCCAAGGGATTGGTGCGAAAGAAGCCGCCAAATCAGCGGGGGTTTTCTGGAAACAGGAAGCCGAATTTCTGCGTCAGGTCAGGTCGTGGCGCGAGGACGTGCTTGACCCGATTGCCAGCGAACTGATTGAAACCGACAAGGCCTGTAAATCGACCGGTATGCCCGACCTGCTGATCTCCGAGCGGCTCTATATGAGCATTGCCGGTCGCGCCAAGCGGCTTGGCCTCTGACTAGGACATCTTCATAAGACGACGGCAGACCTCATCAAGCTGCTCCAGCGACGCATAACTCAGGCGCAGTTCGCCCTTACCGCCTTTGTCGTCCAGCCGCACCTTAAGGCCTAGTACATCCTGTAAATCCTGCTGCAGGGCTTTAGTATCGGGGTCATCCCAATGGCGGGGTTTTGAGGTCTTAGACGTCGTGCCCTGCCCTTCCTGACGGGCAAGCACCTCAGCCTGACGCACCGACAGACCCTTTTCGATAATCAGCTCAGCCAGTGCTGCCGGATCGGATGCCGTGGCAATGGCACGCGCATGACCGGCCGACAACCGCCCTTCCAGTACATGATCCTGCACACTTTCGGGCAGGTTCAGCAGACGCAACATATTGGCGATGTGGGAACGGCTCTTGGACACCACCTGCGCCACCGCATCCTGCGTGCGCCCAAAGCGTTCCATCAGCACCTTATAGGCCTTGGCTTCTTCGATGGCGTTGAGGTCTTCACGTTGAACATTCTCAATGATGCCGATTTCCAGCACCTCAAGATCATCCAGATCGCGCACCAGCACCGGCACATTGCGCAGTCCGGCTTTTTGCGCGGCGCGCCAGCGGCGCTCACCCGCGATGATCTGAAACTCGTTCGTGCCCGCAATCGCGCGCACCAGAATGGGCTGAAGCACCCCTTTTTCCTTGATAGACGCCGCTAGACTGTCGATTTCAGCCTCGCTGAAAACCTTACGCGGCTGATCGGGGTTGCGCTTCAGCAGCTCAATCGGCTGTTCCAGGCTCATCGAGACCGGCCCTACCGGTGCGTCCGCGGATTTGGTTTCAGCCTGCGGCGGTGTGACCGGCACGGGTGTTGCGGTTTCCCCCAACAGCGCTGACAGACCCCGGCCTAAACCCCTGTGTTTTTCTGACATATCAAATTCCATTAGAGTTGGGGGTTAGGCCGCCATTTGGCGCTTACGGCGTTTTTCACGGGTGACCACTTCTTTAGCCAATTGCAGGTAAGCCTGACTGCCCGAACATTTAAGATCGTAAATCAGCGCCGGCTTGCCAAAGGACGGCGCCTCAGACACCCGCACATTGCGCGGAATAACCGTCTCATAGACCTTTTCACCGAAGTGACTGCGTACATCCTGCGCCACCTGCCCGGACAGAGCATTACGGCGATCATACATGGTCAACACAATCCCTTGTATCTCTAGCTTGGGATTAAGGCTGCCGCGTACCAGATCTATGGTGCGCATCAATTGTGTTAGGCCCTCAAGCGCGAAAAACTCACATTGCAGCGGCACCAGAACCGCATCGGCCGCCGACATGGCATTGACGGTCAACAGGTTCAGCGACGGCGGGCAGTCAATCAGCACATAGGAATAGAGCATCTCAAATTCCGCCATCCGGTCCAGCGCATCGCGCAGCCGGTAAGAGCGGCGCTCAGCCTGCCCCAGTTCGATTTCAACGCCTGACAGATCGGGGTCCGACGGCAGGATATAAAGACCCGGAACCAGAGTTTTAATGGCCATATCGCCGATCGGTTGCTGATCAACAATGACGTCATAGATGGTGGTGGTGCGGGCAGACCGGGGCACACCGAGGCCGGTCGAGGCATTACCCTGCGGGTCTAGGTCTATCAGCAGCACGCGCTCACCGACTGCGGCCAAAGCCGTACCCAGATTAATCGCGGTCGTGGTTTTGCCGACGCCACCTTTTTGGTTGGCAATCGCCAGCACGCGGGGTTTTTGGATGGCCTTATCTGACATGTTTCAAACTCCGGATATGCACCACACGCCCGCGCGGGTCGCTTAGAGATGAATACTTGTTTGAGGCGAATTGCCAAGCCTTTTCAGCCTCCTCAAGCTCGCTATCCACATTTTCACCTTTTAGAAACCATCCTTCAGCGCCACGTGAAAAGAAACCCTCGGCAAAGCCCAAAAGTTTCGGCAAAGGCGCCATGGCACGGGCCGTGACCACATCGACCTTGAGCTTAATATTTTCGGCCCGATCGTTGATAACCGTGGCGGGCAGATCGAGCGCCTTGACCACTTCGGACAAAAACACACAGCGCTTGGTCAGGCTGTCGATCAGATAGACATGTGGTGTGATGTCTGACGGTTCGGCGTGCTTCAAAAGTATGGCCAGCACCACGCCGGGAAACCCCGCCCCCGCGCCCAGATCAGCCCAGGTCTTAGCGTCAGGCGCGTGATTGAGAAGCTGGGCGGAATCGAGCACATGGCGCGACCAATAATGTGGCACGGTGGCGGGCCCGACCAGATTCATGACCTCGTTCTTGTCAGCCAGCACCTGTTGAAAGCGGGTGAGATCAGCGATCGCCTCATGTTTCACGTGAAACACCAAATGCGACACCATCTGTTCAGGCGTCATAGGTACACCGTCACTCATCAGGCAACACGGGCTTTCAGGCCACGCACATGGAACAACAAAGCCGTCAAAGCCCCCGGCGTCATGCCCTCAATACGTCCGGCCTGACCCACAGTCTTCGGACGTATGCGGTTAAGCTTTTCACGCGCCTCGTTCGAGAGGGCGCCGATGACATTGTAATCCAGATCATCGGGCAGCTCGAGATTTTCATCCTTACGGAAGGCGTTGATTTCAGCTTCTTGACGGCCCAGATAGCCCGCATAGAGCGCATCGATTTCGACCTGCTCAAACAGATGATCGGCCCAGTCGCGGATTTCCGGCCAGATGGCTTCCAGCTTGGCGCGGTCGCAACTGTCATAGGCCAAAAGCTGCATGACATTGCGCTTCTGACCGTCGCTATTGACCTGAATACCGTGAACGCGCGCTTCATTTGGGGTTAGCTTAAGCTCTGCAGCCCGCGCGCGAACCGTCTCAAGATCAGCTTTTTTCGTCAACCAGTGGGCTTTACGCGCCTCACCCATCACCCCTATGTTCAGGGCGATATCCGATAGACGCTGATCGGCATTATCGGCCCGTAATTTTAGCCGGAACTCGGCGCGGCTGGTGAACACGCGATAAGGTTCCGTGACGCCCTTGGTGACCAGGTCATCAATCATGACGCCGATATAGGCCTGATCACGGCCTAAGATAAGCGGGTTTTTGTCACCGGCTTGAGCTGCAGCATTAATCCCGGCCATTAGACCTTGCGCGCCAGCCTCTTCATAGCCGGTCGTGCCATTGATCTGACCCGCCAGAAACAGTCCGGGCAATTTTTTCAATTGCAGGGTTGGATAGAGCTCCCGCGGATCAACATAGTCATATTCAATGGCGTAGGCATAGCGCTTGATGACCACATTTTCCAGCCCCACAATCGTGCGCAAAAAGGCTTCCTGGGTGGCCTCAGATACCGAGGTCGAAATCCCGTTGGGATAGACGGTATCGTCATCATAGCCTTCGGGTTCCAGAAAGATCTGGTGGCTGGTCTTATCGGCAAAGCGCACGACCTTATCTTCGATCGACGGGCAATAGCGCGGCCCGCGACCCGACAGATAGCCGCCGTAAACCGCCGATTCATGTAGATGGTCTTCGATAATCTTATGCGTTTGAGCATTGGTATAGGTGATGCCGCAGGTGATTTGCGGGCGCTCAATCTTATCCGTCATCATCGAAAAAGGCTGTATGTGCGCGTCGCCTTCCTGTTTTTCCAGGATATCCCAGTTGATGGTTTTACCATCCAGACGCGCGGGCGTGCCAGTTTTCAGGCGACCCATATCGAGTTTTAGGTCATAGAGCCGCTGCCCCAGACCATTGGCAGGCTGATCGCCAAATCGGCCGGCGGCGGTGCGCTTATCGCCAATATGAATAACGCCGCGCAGGAAGGTGCCGGTCGTCAGCACCACTGCCCTGGCGCGGTATTCGCGGCCATCAGCATCAATGACCCCCACCACCTGCTCACCCTCAAGTATAAGGTCTTCGACAGCGGCAGCGATGATCTCAAGCTTATCAGTGGCAAACAGCTCGGCCTGCATGGCTTCACGGTAAAGCTTGCGGTCGATCTGTGCCCGCGGCCCGCGCACGGCAGGGCCTTTGGAGCGGTTCAGTACCTTGAATTGAATACCGGCCTTATCGGCCATCCGCCCCATGACGCCGTCCATAGCGTCAATCTCACGCACCAGATGGCCCTTACCCAAACCACCAATGGCCGGGTTGCACGACATCTCACCAATGGTATCCAGACGGTGGGTCAGCAGCAGAGTCTTAGCGCCCATGCGCGCCGACGCGGCCGCAGCTTCGCAGCCGGCATGGCCCGCGCCAACGACAATAACATCCCAAAAGCGCAAAGGAGATTGCGACATATTCGGTCAAACTTTCAAACGGCATGAAGGAACGCTGCCTATACCAGATAGGAAGGGGTGCGTCGAATCTTCAGGGGTTAAGGTGGCAATAATCTTCATTAACGAAGTGTTTCACGTGAAACACGGCCAGTGTTTGCGCCTCATCTTAATCCAAAAACCGAACACACTTTTTGGGATGAAGCGGGTTTATTTACCAATGCAAAAGCTTGAGAAAATATGGTCCAGAACTTGCTCCACATCAGTACGGCCATAGAGGGCATCAAACCCGCTCATGGCCTGGCGGATATCTTCGGCCATGAGTTCCGGCACGTTGAACCCGATCACTAAAGCCCGTTCCAAGCTGAGGTCGATATCCCGCAGGCGTTCAAAATGGCGTGCGCGCGTAGCTGCTGGAAATGTGGATAGGGAAAGTGCCTGCTCCAGATGGCTTTGCAGGGTTGATCTGAGGGTTGCAACTCCCTGCTCAGTCGTCAGGTCCGTTTCAAATATCTTTAGACCAAAATCAGAAAGTTCTCGTTTTATAGAGTCGCGCACATCCGTCGAAGACTGATCGACCTTGTTCAGAATAAGATAATCCCCCGCCTGAACCTGCGGCCAGTCAGAACTTAGGGCCTGTGAACTATCGACCACCCAGATACGCAGGTCGGCTTGCTCGCCCCGCACCCGCGCCCGGCGGATACCCTCAGACTCGACAAGATCATCAGTTTCGCGCAAACCGGCGGTATCATAGATCAGCGCGCTATAGGCCCCGATATGGATCGGCGCTTCGATCACGTCACGGGTCGTCCCGGCTATGGGCGTTACGATCGCCGCATCCGTTTGCAATAGGGCATTGAACAGGCTCGACTTACCGGCATTAGGTTGACCTAAGATCGCAATACGAAAACCTTCGCGAATTTGCCGACCTTTTTTAGATTCAGCAATCGCCTGACCCAGTTCGGATTTCAGGCGGATGATGTCGCCTATGACCTGATCGGCCAAAGCCTGCGGAATATCTTCGTCTGGAAAATCTATCAAAGCCTCAATGTGAGCCAGAATTTTCAGCAGGTCGCCATGCCATGTCTGGTACTGAACCTTCAAGCCACCGTCCAGTTGAGTCAGGGCCTGACGTCTCTGGGCTTCGGATGCAGCATCAACCAGATCAGCAATCGCCTCGGCCTGAGTCAGATCAAGCTTATTGTTTTCAAACGCACGCCGGGAAAATTCACCGGCCTCCGCGTGGCGCAACCCCATCTCGTTAAAGATATGATACAGTCTATCCAGAACCGCTCGCGACCCATGCACATGAAGTTCGGCACAGTCTTCGCCCGTAAAGCTGTTCGGGCCTTTAAAGACCAGCACCAGCGCCTTGTCGATCAGATCGCCTTGCCAAGTCAGTTCGCCGTAAGTGGCGAAACGCGACTTCGGAAGGCGGCCCAATAAGGCCGTGACCGTCTCAAACGCCTGCGGACCAGAGATACGGATAACCGACACGCCTGCCCGGCCCTGTGCGCTGGCCAGAGCGAAGATCGTATGTTTCACGTGAAACACCTACTTTTTGGGAAAACCACTCATACCCGCAGAGGCTGACATCTGGAACAGTTTCAGGAAATTATCCTGCATCTGAACGCCCAGACCCGACCAGGTCTTGAGCAGTTCTTCGGGCTGCATCTGGTGGATGTTCTTCTCAAAGCTGGCGCGGGTTTGTTCGACCAGAAACTCATTCAGCGGGGCGACATCCGGCAGACCCAAAAAGGCGCGGGCTTCTTCGGGCGTGCATTCGCAGTTTACGGTGACTTTCATCTCTATCTCCCAACAAAGGCAAAACATAATTTCCTGATCACAATGATAGCCTTATTGTGATCAGGCAAGGGCGACTGCCCGCCGCTGCTTAATGCAGCGAGCCTGCGCGGCCTCTGAGCGCATGAACAACCTGATGCCTATGCATCAGGTATTCATGCTTTGGAAGAATTCGCCATTTGTTTTTGTCTGGCGCAGCTTATCGATCAGGAACTCGATAGCATCCTGCGGGCCCATCGGGTTAAGGATACGGCGTAAGACATAGGTCTTTTGCAGCACATCCTTCGGCGTGAGCAAGTCTTCCTTACGCGTACCGGATTTAAGGATATCCATCGCCGGGAAGACGCGCTTATCGGCAACCTTACGATCCAGCACGATTTCCGAGTTACCGGTGCCCTTGAATTCTTCGAAGATAACTTCGTCCATCCGTGAGCCGGTGTCGATCAGGGCAGTGGCAATAATGGTCAGCGAGCCACCTTCTTCGATGTTACGCGCGGCCCCAAAGAAACGCTTCGGACGTTGCAGAGCATTGGCGTCCACACCGCCGGTCAACACCTTACCCGATGACGGAACTACGGTATTATAGGCACGGCCCAGGCGGGTGATGGAATCGAGCAAAATGACCACATCGCGTTTGTGTTCGACCAGACGCTTGGCCTTTTCGATCACCATTTCGGCGACCTGAACGTGACGGGTAGCGGGTTCATCGAAGGTTGAGGCAATGACTTCACCGCGCACGGTGCGCTGCATGTCGGTCACTTCTTCCGGGCGTTCATCGATCAGCAGCACGATCAGGTAACACTCAGGATGGTTGGCGGCGATCGACTTGGCGATGTTTTGCAACATCATCGTCTTACCGACCCTTGGCGGCGCCACAATCAGGCAGCGCTGGCCTTTACCAAGCGGGGCTACGATATCTATGATCCGGCCTGAGCGATCACGCACGGTCGGATCTTCCATTTCCATCGTCATGCGCTCATCAGGATAGAGCGGCGTCAGGTTATCGAAATGAACCTTGTGACGGGTGGCTTCGGGGTCTTCAAAATTGATGGTTGCGACTTTGAGCAGGGCGAAATAGCGCTCACCCTCACGCGGGCTGCGGATCTGGCCTTCAATCGTATCACCGGTGCGTAGGCCATAGCGGCGGATTTGCTGAGGGCTGACATAGATGTCATCGGGGCCCGGCAGATAGTTGGCTTCGGGCGAACGCAGGAAGCCGAACCCGTCCTGGAGCACTTCGATGACGCCGGAACCTGAGATTTCGACACCCTCTTCGGCCAGAACCTTAAGGATGGCAAACATCATGTCCTGTTTGCGCATATTGTTGGCGTTTTCCACGCCGAGCGTTTCCGCAAAGGCCAGCAGGTCCGCGGGCGATTTTTCCTTCAATTCCTGAAGCGACATGGACTGCGGGTTGGCGATCTCTTCGGAGCCGTCCCCAGACTCATCACCTTCGGACTCATCGCCGTTCAGGTCCAGTTCGGTTTCTTCGACCTCTTGGTCTGGTGTCGGTTCAAATTCGTTTTCGTCTTGCATAGACTTAATCTCACGATGGCGGCGTCCGCAATGAACCACAGACGGTTTGTCTGTGAGGCGCGAACCCCATAAGGTTTATATAGGGCGCCAATAGCGAAGCGTCCTGAATGAATTGTTCTTGAAAAGGTCGACCAGCAGAACCGTGGCGCCTGTCTTAAGATTTGAGGATCAGATTAAAACCCGATACATACTCAATTTGAACGGAACCCTTACACCAGCCAGTTTTGCGGTCAAGTCAATTTTAATTTGAGGGGGTTAGGCGCCAAACTCCAGCGTCACCGCTAAAACCATAATGATGGCGATGACAAACGGCACTTCGTTGACGATACGCCAGTATTTTTCGGAGCCGATATCCTCACCGCGATCCAGCTTCTTAAACTTTACCGTCAGGTAATGATGCCAGCCGGTGATGGCGATAATGCCAGCAATCTTGGTCAGAAACCAAGCCTGGGTCAGAAAGCCGGGGCCACGCGCCTTATAATCGATATAGATCAGACCGCACCCAAATATCCACGCCGCGATCATGGCCGGGTTCATGATCAGCTTGATCAGCTTACGCTCCATCACTCGAAAGACCGAGGTGACCTCCGGCTTATCTTGGTTCTGGATATGATAGATGAATAGCCGCGGCAGATATAACAACCCCGCCATCCACGCGATTACCGACAGGATATGCAGGGCGCGAAACAGATCATAGTTCATCTTAAGCCGCCTTTAGCTTCGGGCAGTGGCTGTGGCAGGCCGCGCAGGCATGGTCGCTGATAACCGCCTCGGTCGTTGCTAAAGCATTCAGCACCTGATCGCCCAAAGCCCGGATATAGTCAGGATTAACACCTACCGCCGGCACGCGAATATAGTCCGTCACCCCGGCTTCATCAGCCAGATGCTTATATTCGATGTCGAGTTCCACAAGCGTTTCGATATGTTCCGACACAAAGGCAATTGGCACCAGGATGATATTTTTCCCCGATTGACCAGTCTTGGTGATCGTGTCATCTGTGGCCGGCCCGATCCATTTCAGCGGCCCTACCCGGCTCTGATAGCAAATGACGTGGTCGATATCGGTGTTAAGTCCCGCCATGACCTTGGCCACCGTCGCTTCGACCTGCGCCTGATAAGGATCGCCTTCCTGGATGACTTTTTCCGGCAGACCATGCGCCGAAAACAGAATCCGGTAGCCTTCCGGATTTTTAATGTCCTTGATAGCCGCGCGGATCAGATCGACCTGCGCCTTGATGAAAAAGTCGTTTTCGGGATAGCAGCACACCGCGGTGACCTTGGCGCGGCCCTTATAGGCTTTTTTGAAGGCCGACAGTGATGACAGGGTCGTGGTCTTGGAAAACTGCGGAT
This sequence comes from Asticcacaulis sp. UBA2476, assembly GCA_002342035.1. Taxonomy (GTDB): domain Bacteria; phylum Pseudomonadota; class Alphaproteobacteria; order Caulobacterales; family Caulobacteraceae; genus Asticcacaulis. Next base: position 23,173 of record DDPE01000091.1, read on the forward strand.
AGAGCGGCAACAGAACAATCTCATCCGTCCCCCAGGCATCTATTTCTTTGACGGTATCCTCAACAAACGGATGCCAGTAGCGCATGCCGATAAAGGTCTTTACCTCAGCACCGGTGATCGTTTTTTGGCAGTGCGCCGCCAGAGCTTCACTTTGCGCAAGTGTTTGCGCCAGTATCGGTGAGCCGCCGCCCATGAAATTGTAATTGGCCTGCGCGGATTTTTCACGCGTCGTCGATATCAGCCGGGCTACAAAATGACGCAGACCAAACGGCAAGCTGATGATATATTTGTCTTTGAACAGATTATAGAGAAACGGTTTGACGTCCTTTGATTCCAGAGGTCCGCCCAGATTGAACAATAAAACCGCAACTTTTTTCATCAGCCTCTGATCCGTTTCAAAGCCAGCTCGACGTGGGCAATCGGCGTATCCAGAAAAATACCGTGACCCAGATTGAAGATGTAAGGCCCCTGCCCCCACGCTTCCATCAACCGGTCAATGGCGGCATCAAGGGCCACACCGCCCGATCTTAACACTACGGGATCAAGCGCGCCCTGGATTGGTTTTATCTGTTGTAATTCACGGCCCAGTTTCAGCGGGGTCGCCGTCCCCAGCGCCAGAGCCTCGACATTCACGGCCTCAAGGTAATCAAACAACCGCACCTCAGACCCCCGAGGAAAGCCAATGATCGGTAAGGTCACGCCCAACTCCCTCACCCGTGCGATCAGTTTTTTGTGCGGCGCGATGATCAGTTCGTCAAAGTAAGGATCGGGCAACCCTTCTGCCCAGCTTTCAAAGATTTTAAGCACCTGCGCGCCAGAATCGGCCTGCATCTTCAGATAATGGGCGGACGCTTCGATAACGATATCCATCAGTTGCGCGACATAAACCGGATTATCGTAAACAAAGGCACGGATCAGGGTGCGATCCTGAGCTTTGCGACCGTTGAGCATATAGGTCATGACGGTCCAAGGCCCGCCGCAAAACCCGATCAGCGTGGTTTTGTCCGGATCAATTGCGGCCCGCACCCGCATCAGGGTTTCACCGACGTTTTTAAGGTGTACGCCCGCCTGCCCGGCCAGATCGCGCATCGACTCCAATGACGGTAGTTCCCCAAGCACCGGCCCCTCACCGGCTTCAAAGGCTACGTTCTGACCCAAGGCCTGTGGGATCACCAGTATGTCTGAAAACAGGATCGCCGCATCGAATCCAAAGCGCCTTATCGGCTGCAAAGTGGCCTCAGCCGCCTTCTCCGGATTGAGGCAGAATGAGATAAAATCAGGTGTGGTGGCGCGTAGGGCTCTATATTCCGGCAGGTAGCGTCCGGCCTGACGCATGAACCATACCGGGGGTATGGCTTGGGTCTGGCCACTTAAAGCTTTAAGGATCGATGAAGGTTCAATCGTCATATCTGCCACAACTAACTTGGTCAAGCCTGCCGTATTATCCGGATATGGGCTCCAATGACATAATAAAATAATAAAAGGAAGCAGTGGTAGTAGGTGGCTTAATGAACGGGACAATTTGGCGCACGCACGCCCTTATCACGGCTTTTTCACAGGCTCGAATTAATGAAAAATTTACTTTTAACAGCCTGTGAAAAGGCGGGATAATTAACCAAATATTAGGAATCCTTAAAAAATTCTTAATGCTTAACGGGAGGTAAATATACAGGGTTAATGAAAGATTAACTTACCCACAACGGGCCCGATATAAAACCCCCAGCGCGACGGAATGGGGAAAATCATGGGGCGCTTGCAGGATATCTTAACCCTTTTCCCCAATCACAGGGGCAGGGCACAGCGCTTGACTTGACGGGGGAATTACGCACGAACTTATACGCGGGTTTTCCCCAAATTCGATACACAGATATATTTTACCATCTTTGAAAACTGTAAGCCGAAAGCCGGAATTATGACCTCGGACAGCCTGAAAACCTTATCCGCTAAGATCGGCACCTATTTTCATGTCCATCTGGTCTCGGATTCCACGGGCGAAACCCTTAATGCTCTGGCCAAGGCGGCAGCGGCGCGTTTTGAAGGCATTTTGCCGATTGAACACATCTATGTACTGATCCGCTCACCCAAGCAGCTTGACCGGGCACTGGTTGAGATCGAAAGCTTTCCGGGCATCGTTTTGCATACCATTGTCGATTCAGAATTGCGCACCAATCTGGAAATCCGCTGCCGGGAACTGGATATACCGGCGATCGGCGTGCTTGACCCTATGGTGGTGGCGTTTTCGCGCTATCTGGGGGCGGCGGTCTCTAAGCGCATCGGCGCTCAGCACAACCTTGATAATGAATATTTTGAACGTATAGAAGCGCTGAACTACGCCATTGCCCACGATGACGGCGCACTCGCCGACCGTCTGGCCCAGGCCGAGGTTATTCTGGTTGGCGTGTCGCGCACCTCAAAGACGCCGACCTGCATCTATCTGGCCCACCGCGGCATCAAGGCCGCCAATATTCCGCTGGTGCCGGGCAGTCCGCTGCCCGAAGAAATCGATAATCTGACCGAGCCCTTGATAGTGGGCCTGATTGCCTCACCAGAGCGCTTGATTTCTATCCGCAAAAACCGGCTGCTGTCGCTCAATAATGACGACCGACCCTCGACCTATACCGATACCGAGGCCGTCCGTAATGAGATCATCGCCGCCCGCCGGTTTTTTGAGCGTAAAGAATGGCCGGTGATCGATGTCACCCGCCGCAGTATCGAAGAAACCTCAGCCGCGATTATCAGCTTACTTAATGAAAAGCGGACAGGCAGGTTAGGCGGAATTTAAGCTGGCCTTTCTTATCGCAGGGGACTTGTCCCCTGCACCCCGAAACTATAATTCAACCGGAATCTATGTCGTTGTATGCCCGGTTATGGGGTGCAGGGGACAAGTCCCCTGCGATAAGAAAGCTTAGTTTATGACCTTAATCCTTGCCTCCGGCTCTAAAATCCGCGCCACCTTGCTGACCAATGCGGGTTTAAGCTTTGACATCATCCCCGCCCATATCGACGAAGAAGCGATCAAGGATGAATATCTGGCCCGCGCCCATAGTCCCAAATCGGTGGCCCTGAAACTGGCGCAGGAAAAGGCGCTGCACATATCTCTGCGCTTTGAGGGTCTGGTGATCGGTGCGGATTCGGTAGTTGAGATCGAACGGGACCTGATCAGCAAATCCGATAGCTTTGATGCGGCCAAAGCCCTGCTTAAGCGTTTCAGCGGCCAGACCCATTATCTTCATTCCGCCGTCGCTCTGGCTCAGGGCGGGCAGATCGTCTGGTCCCATGTCGGCACGGCGGAACTGAGCGTGCGCCGTCTGAACGATGCCTTTATCGACGCTTATCTGGCGCAGGCTGGTGAAGAGGTGTTGAAAAGCGTAGGCTGTTACCAACTCGAAGGGCTGGGCCTGCAACTGTTTGATGACATTCGCGGCGATTATTTTACAATCCTGGGCCTGCCCATGCTGCCACTGCTGAACCAACTGCGTCACTTAGAGGTCATTGCGTCATGATTGAGACCTTACCCACAGGCGCCGCGAAGGTGGCCGGCGTGGTTGGCCAGCCGATCCACCAGTCCTTAAGCCCGTTTCTGCATAATGCCTGGTTGCGCGAACTGTGCCTCAATGGGGTCTATGCGCCGTTTTCGCCAAAGGATGAGCACGGTTTTGAACGGCTGATCCTGTCGTGCCGCACTAACGGCATTAAAGGATTAAACGTCACAGCCCCGTTTAAGGAAATCGCCCTTAAACTGGCCGACAGCTATTCCGATATTGCGCTTTCGTGTGGGTCGGCCAATCTACTGACCTTTGATGATGAAGGCCACGTCCATGCCGATTCCACCGATGGGCTCGGGCTGATCCGGGCGTTTGAACTGCAATCGCCCGGTTGCGACCTGAAGAAGCCGGTTGCGATCATGGGGGCAGGGGGTGCGGCCCGCGCCGTGATCGCCGCCTTGTTGGCCAAGGGTTGCACCGATGTGCGCATCGTCAACCGTACCATCGCCCGCGCCGAAGAGTTGGTGTTTGTCTTCAAAGACGGGGTGTCGGCCTATGATGTCACCCAGATCGCGCGTGCTTTTGACGGGGTGAGCGCGATCATCAATGCGGCGTCCGGCGGGCCCTTGCCGCTGTTTGACCACGCCCCAGATCAGGCAACGGCGATGGACATGACCTATCGGCCACTCAAAACGGCGTGGTTACAGGCCGCGGAGGCGAGGGGGCTTAAGCTGGTCGATGGTCTGAACATGCTGATCGAACAGGCGCGGCCGTCGTTTGAAGCCTTTTATAGCGAAGCGCCGCCTGCCGAACTTGATATCCGCGATCTGGCCCTGCGCTATCTGGGGGAAGTTCTGTGATCAAAAAGCCTGTAATAAGATTGGGCCTGACCGGCTCAATTGGCATGGGCAAATCGACGGTCGCGAAGATGTTCGCGGATCTGGGCGTGCCGGTCTGGGATGCTGATGAGGTGGTCCATCGGCTCTATGCGACCTCGCAACCTCTGAAGGATAAGCTATGTGCGGCGTTCGGGGTGATCTTAAAAGACAACAGCATTGACCGCGCCCGTTTGTCGGAAATCCTGAAAGCTGATCCGTCGAAGTTTGCGGTACTGGACGCCATTGTCCATCCTTTGGTGCGCGAAGATCGTGCGGACTTTATGGAGAGCCACCTGGAGACGCCGCTGGTTCTGGCCGATATCCCGCTTCTGTATGAAACCGGGTCTGAGAAAAACCTCGACTATGTTCTGGTGGTGAGTGCCCCGCCGGAGGTGCAAAAAGCGCGCGTTATGGCCCGCCCCGGCATGACCGAGGCCAAGTTTAACGACATTCTGGGCCGCCAGATCAGTGATGCTGAGAAACGTCGCCGGGCTGACTTTTTGATCCTGACCGATCAGCCGCTTGAGGCCACCCGCGCCGATGTGGCGGCACTGTACACCAAATTAATCTCCGGCAATCTGGACAAACCCCTGCGAAGCAACCCATAAAAAAGCATGGCCAGAGAAATTGTCTTCGATACGGAAACCACCGGCATTGACCCCAGGGCGGGCCACCGCCTGATTGAAATAGGCTGTGTCGAGCTTGAGGATCTTCTGCCGACGGGCCGCAGTTTGCACCGCTACATGGACCCTGAGCGGATTATCGAGGCTGATGCCACGCGCATCCACGGCATCACTAACGAGATGGTAGCGGGAAAGCCAAAATTTGCCGATCTGGCCGAAGAATTCCTGAACTTTGTAGGTGACAGCCGCATCATCGCCCATAATGCCAGCTTTGACCGCGGCTTTATCAATATGGAGCTGGAGCGCCTAGGTCGTGTGCCGTTGCCGGAGACCCAATGGCTCGATACGCTTGAGATTGCGCGTAACGTCTTTCCGGGTATGGCCAATTCGCTGGATGCCCTGTGCCGGCGCTATAATATCTCGCTGGCGGAGCGCGATAAGCACGGCGCTTTGCTTGATGCGCGGTTGCTGGCCGATGTTTATCTGGAGCTGATGGGCGGCAAGGAGCGCGGTCTTGACCTCGCTATGGCCAGCGACTTTGGCGAAGATGGTCTGGCCTATAAGGCCAAACCCTACGGCCCGCGCCCGAAACCTTTGCCATCGCAAATTCATCAGGAGGAGGCGCAGGCCCATAAGGCGTTTATCGCCAAGTATCTGAAAGACAAGGCGTTGTGGCCCGCTGACACTAACTACCAATAAAAAAGCCGCCACTGATCTCGAAGCGCTTCGAGATCAGTGGCGGCCATTTAAATCCACTTAAAAGTACCCGCAGGGCAACTTTTAAGTAATAGACTTTACGCCTGACCGGCGGTTTCGCCGATAGAGCCTGCGTTCTTTTGGGACATGTAAAGTGCCGCGAAATCGATTGGCTCGACCATGAACGGCGGGAAGAAGCCACCATCAGCCGTGACATCCGAAATGATACGGCGTGCAAACGGGAACAGGTAGCGCGGACATTCGACCAGAAGGGTCGGCTCGACCATATGCTGCGGCACGTTAGCCAGTTGGAACAGGCCACCGTAAACCAGTTCGATATTAAACACCGGACCTTCGGGATTGGTGGCCTTAACCGACAACTTAAGATCAACCTCAAACAGGCCATCCGGGCGGCCCTTGGCGTTCATTTCCACGCCCATATCGACTTCGGGACGGACATCCATGCGCAGCGACTGCGGCGCGCGCGGGTTTTCAAACGAAAAATCGCGAATGAACTGGGCTAGAACCTGCATATTGGCGGGCAGGGCGGTGAGGCCTTCGGTCTGGGCCCCGTTTTGGGTGTTGGCTTCAGGAGCCACGGTATCAGTCATAACAAAACAACTCCGGCTATGGGCGCAAGGGTGCTGCGACCCGCGCTTTTTAGTGTAAAAACGCTGCTATCACGCAAGAAAACAATAAGCAATCGAACTGAACGGTTCCGTTTCCTTAAACTTTCCCTATATAGATAGTAAATCAAACACGCAAAGTAAGAGAGTTTAAAGGGATGTCGGTCGAACTGGTTATATTTGCGGTCATAGCCGTAGTGGTTTTGTTCCAGCTTTATAATGTCTTAGGCCGTCGCGTGGGCTTTAAGGTAGAGGACAAGCCTGCTCCCCGGATAAGTGAGGATGGTGACGGGCCTGTGCGTATCGAAAAAAAGCCCGAAGCCCCGAAGTTTCCCAACCTCGAAGCGCTCAAGGCCCGCGACCCGCAATTCAATGAAATCAACTTCATTGAAAAGGCGCGCGAAACCTATGAAGGCGTCGTCGTGGCCTTTACCAAGGGCGATGTAGAGCCGGTCAAGGATCGTCTGGCCGACAACGTCTATAATGTGTTCTCAAAAGCTGTGCAGAACCGCGATCCGTCAGCGCCCAAAGAAACGGTCACCTTTGTCGATGGCCCCAAGGTCGATATGGAATTGATCGATTTCAAGGATGACTTCGCCCACATCCGTGTGCGTTTCCTGTCAGAATTGCTTTACCAGACCGAGGCCGTGAAACCCGTCGATCAGTCTGTGCCGGAAACCGAAGCCCTGCCGGTGCCAGTCGAAGCGAAGAAAACCCATAAGCGCACCGCCGAATACTGGACGTTCCATAAGAACCTGAAATCCGGCAATAATCCGTGGCTGCTGGCCAAGGTCGAGGCGGCCAAGGCGTGAGGTTAAAGCTATTAGCTGGCCTTGCGCTGTCGGCAATGTTGGCCGCGTGCGCGCAAACCCCTAAACCTGTAACGCCGACCCCGCTGCCGCCGGTAACACCCAAACCTGCGCCGGTTGCCGAACCATCTTCGTCGCTTAAGCCCCTGACCAGCCTGCCCGGATGGGGGCTGTCGGATTCTTTTGTGGCGTTTGAAGCCCTGCGCGGGACCTGCGCCTATAAAAAAGGCCGGCAGTATCAGCGCGTGTGCGAAAAACTAAGCCACACTGATTTTGCCGACCCTGATGATATTAAGGCCTTTTTCGAGGCCAATTTTGGCGTTGAGGGTCTGGACGGCGAGGGGCTGCTGACGGCCTATTTCGTGCCTGAATACCAGGCGGTCAGTGCGCCTGATGCCGAGTTTTCGCAGCCCGTGCGCCTTAAGCCTGCCGATCTGGTGATTGTGCGCGGCGATCAGATGTTTCCGCCGCAAACAGCCACTAAGTTCGCTGCACGTGTGGTCGACGGCCAATATGTCCCCTATTACACCCGCGCTGAGATCGAAGCCCAACCCGCGCAGACCCCTCTTTATATGCGGCCTGAAGACTATTTCTTCATGCAGCTTCAAGGGTCAGGCTATCTGGAATTGCCGGACGGATCAAAGTTTCTGGCCGCCTATGCCGCCGATAATGGCCACCCGTTTGTGGGGATCGCCAAGCCGATGGTTGATCGCGGAATCTTAGAAAAAGACAAATCTTCCGGCGACAATATCCGCGCCTGGCTGGCGGCCAATCGCGGCGATGTGGCGCGCGAGATGATGAATCTCAATCCGCGTTATGCGTTTTTCAAGATCGAAGATCCCCACGATCCCTTGGGCGCGGCGGGTATACCCTTGCCGGGCGGATCAGCGATTGCGGTTGATCCGGCCCATCATCAGTACGGCGATCTGTACTGGATCGATGCCAATGCGGGCGCGTTAAAAGACGCCTTTCCGCAGTATCAGCGTATGGTCTCGGCGCTTGATACCGGCGGGGCCATTAAAGGCAAAATCCGGGCTGATCTCTATATGGGCCACGGTGCTCGCGCTGGCACCGAAGCGGGCAGGGTCAAGCATAAGCTCAAGATGTGGCGGATTGTGCCTAAAGATTGAGGCCGAGAGTTTGATTTGGAGGGCGCATGGTTGAGGCGATCTTGTTTTCACCTGAGTTCAACGAACGTAGAGGCAAATGGGTAGATGCGTCATATGGCATCTGTGGTCCGAATATCTTAGACACAATGGATATACAGTCTCTTGGAAATGCGGATCAGCGTCTGCGTATTTTAGAGATTGCGAATAGAACCCGTTTTGAAAGGACTGACCCCACAATTGTCCCAGATGGAACTGACCTAAAGTTTATTTATGAATGCTTTATGCAAAGTGAGTTACAGGCTTTTTCTCAACTTTGGATAATGGGCCTCTATGAAATGCTGCGCAGGTTAGGAGAAAATATAGGGGCAAAACGCGACAAAACCGACGGCATCACACGCTTTCCAAAGCCCTTTGATCACTGTGAAAAATTATTTTGGGATTTAGAAGTCCTTAGAATGCCCCTTGCTAAGCATCAGGCAAAAGACCTTAAAGGGCCGTCAAGTAAGCAAAAAGAACCTCATAGTGCAGAGCTCATGTTCAACCCAGATACTGGTAGCATGGCTTGGGCTGTCTATTGCCCTAAACGCCAACAACGAATTGAACTTGTAAGACAAGAGATTTCTGACGAATTTTTGCGTATCGCGCTAATTGTAAGGGATGAACGCAAAGCTATCTAAAGTGAACTTGTGCCTAAATATTAAAGGCGACCCTGATCGTCCGGATCAGCATATAGCCCAATATGCCGGTGGCGCACAAAAACACGCAAAAGCGCAAAATGACGATGTTGTGCAGCGCCTGTATCAGCGAATGGACGATCCGCAGGCCCACATAGATCCACGCCAGCGTTATAAACAGGCGATCGCCCCAGCCGCTCAGGTGAATGACGCTGCTTAAGGCATAGAACAGCACGGGCTGCTCCAGCAGGTTGGCATAGTTATCGGCAGGGTCACGGGCATAGGGCGGCAATTGCGCCAGTAGCCGCTTATCGGTCAGGCGCTGCGGGTCTACCTTATGGGCAAACAAAGCCGTTATGCGGGCGGCATAAAGCCAAACCAGCATCAGCATCGTCCACGCAATCAGGGCCAGAACCGGGTGCAACATATCCGGTACTATAATCTGAAATTCCTAAGATAACGCCACCGCCCTCAAGAAGCGCAGCGTTAGGGCAACTAAAAAAGCGCTCAAGAAGCGAAGCGGTAGCGCACTAAAAAAACCCTTGACCAGTAACCTGGAGTTTCTCTCCTCCCCATGCCTGTGGCATAGGGAGGAGAGTTTTTACCGCCGCTTGGTCGTTTTCTTCATCGAACCCAATAGTCCGCGCACCAGTTCGCGCCCAAGGGTCACACCGATGGTGCGAATGACCGAGACCGCCACAGACGTCACCGCTTTTTCGGTCGATGAGGCTTTGCGCGCCGGTTCCTTGACCGTGGTTTTGGTGATTTTCACCTCTTCCTCTTCGACCACCTCGGCCTGTTTGCGCTTGGACAGGATTTCAAAGGCGGATTCGCGGTCTTTGGCTTCATCATAGACGCTGGCTACGGGCGACTTGGCAAACACGGCCTGACGTTCAGCCTCCGTGGCAGCCCCCAGACGCGAGGCGGGCGGGCGGATCAGGGCGTGGGCAGTCACGGTCGGGCGACCCTTTTCATCCAGCAGCGACACCAGCGCCTCACCGACGCCTAAGCCCTGAATGGCCTCGATGGTATCAAACTCAGGATTGGCGCGGAACGAGTTGGCGGCGGCTTTCAGGCCCTTTTGCTCAGACGGCGTATAGGCGCGCAGGGCGTGCTGAATGCGGTTGCCAAGCTGGGCAAGCACGGAATCAGGCACATCGGCGGGGTTTTGCGTGACAAAATAGATGCCGACGCCTTTGGAGCGGATCAGGCGTACGACCTGCTCGATCTTTTCCAGCAGGGATTTGGGCGCTTCGTTGAACAACAGGTGGGCTTCGTCGAAGAAAAACACCATGCGCGGCTTTTCCGGATCGCCGATTTCCGGCAGCTCCTCGAACAGTTCCGACAGCAGCCACAGCAAAAATGTCGAATATAGCCGCGGTGAGCCGATCAGTTTGTCCGCACACAGAATATTGATATAGCCTTTGCCCGATAAATCCGTGCGCATCAGGTCTTCCAGCCGCAGCGCCGGTTCGCCAAAGAACTTCGCACCGCCTTGGGTCTCCAGGGTCAGCAACTGCCGTTGAATGGCACCGATTGAGGTCGCTGAGACCTGTCCGTAGGTGGCCGAAATCTCTTTGGCATTCTCAGCCACATGGTTGAGCAGGGCGCGCAGATCGGCCAGATCGAGCAGCAACAACCCTTCCTTATCCGCGACATGGAAGGCGATGTTCAGAACCCCTTCCTGCACGTCGTTCAGCTCAAACAAGCGCGACAGCAACAACGGCCCCATCTCGGAAATCGTCGCCCGGATCGGATGGCCTTTTTCGCCGAAAATATCCCAGAAGATGACCGGCGCGGCCTTGGGCGTCAGATCAAGGTCCATGATCCTGGCGCGTTCCAGCAGTTTTTCATTGGGCGACCCCGCCACCGCCACGCCTGACAGATCGCCTTTAATATCGGCGGCAAACACCGGCACCCCGGCGTCGGAAAAGGCCTGCGCCAGGATTTGCAGGGTCACGGTTTTACCCGTACCTGTTGCACCAGCCACAATACCGTGGCGGTTGGCACGGGTGAACAGCAGGGTTTGCGCACCGCCAGAGGTGGGCGATTGCGAATATCCGACCAGAACGCCTGTTGTATCCGCCATGATCCTTAACCCTTCACGTTTTTGTGCAATATCGAGCCCGCAAACCCTATGGCCTTAAGGGGGTGATATTCAAGATGTTTTTCGCGCAAACGGCGATTTGATCCGCGCGTGACTCACACAACTGTGATGCGAGCGCTTATGGTGCAATTCGCCTTTTGTGATAGTCTTTTATCATAAGCTTTTCATTGAGAAACGCTTTAAAGGATTGTCCCGACGACTTCCCCCCTTAAGCTAGGACAGTCCCTATTTGAAGGCCCCTTTCCCCCATAGAGGCGCTTTCAAACAAGCCGTCAGCCCTGAACAAGGGCTGGCGGCTTTTCATTTGGACGCATGGCGTACCGCTAAATAGTCACGCCGTAGGTCACCGTGCCGGTATAGCCGTTTGTGGTGTCGCCGCTTAAGGCAATCGTCTGGGCGGCAAGCTGGGCCGCACTATTGTCTGAGAAGACATTGTCACTGGCAAAGGTGATCCCGTTTAGGTTGCTGACGCTGGCACTATAGGCGCTGACATTGGCGTAGACGCTGGCGCAAACATCGCGTGGCAGGGCGAACTGCGATGTCTTTAGCTTATTGGCATAGGAGGTCGCCGCCGCCAGCGACGGGTAAACCTCAACATGCAGATGCGGCATCCGCCCGTCATAACAACCGGGGAAGATGGTGGTAAAGGTCACCTGACCATTGGCATCGGTCACCTGAACGCCGCGTAGATAGTTTTCGCCGGTCAGAGTATAGAGCGAATAAAGCCCGTCGCGGGTGCAATGCCACAGATAGATGACATATCCAGCCAGAGGCGCACAGCTATTGCCTGAATTGACCAGCGTAATGGTAAGCGTCATCGGCGGGCCGGGAGCCGTGCCGGACGCCGAACCGACGGAGGTTCGGATATCTGAGCGATTGATGCCGGATAAGGCCAGTACGTTGATCACTGAGCCTGATGCCGTGTTGGAGCCATCACCGGGATAGGGGCCGGCGGTTTCTTCGGCATAGGTGGTGCAGGTGCCGCTGGCGGTTGAGGATGATGAGGCGCTTGACGACGAACTGCTGGATGATGAACTCGATGACGATGATGAGGCGCTGCTGCTGACCGTGGCGGTCGTTGTCCCGCCCCCTCCGCCACCGCCACAGGCCGAGGCGAAGGTGGCCGTAAATAATCCGCCGCCAATAATGGACAGGGTGCGCCGACGCGAAGCGACGTTTTCAATCAGATCCTGAAGGCTGCCTTCGTCCTTATGATAAGGCTCATTAGGGGTGTGGAGGTGGGTCAAAGCTTTAAGTCCTTATTTTTATGTGGGGACTTAAGGCCTTACAAGGCCAATACGGCAAATTCGGTAACGCTGATATTTCGAGTCTGAAATGATGTGGCCGAAAGCGGTTAAACCGGGCAGTAGATATCGCTGATGCCGCGTTCACCGCCGGATTTCGACAGTTGCACCACCACGTCGATCAGGCTGGACGCATAGGCCAGCGTCTCCTGGCGCGACAGGCTCATACCGCCCTGCATGACCATCAGCGCCAGTTGCTCCAGCGCGCCCTGCGGTGAGTTGGCGTGGACGGTCGTAAACGATCCTGGATGGCCGGTATTGATGGCGCGCAGAAAAGTCACCGCCTCAGCCCCTCGGATTTCACCGACAATTATCCGGTCAGGGCGCAGTCGCAGCGAGGCCTGAAGCAGGTCATTGACCGTGACCTTGGCCTCGCCCAGCTCGCCCTTAACCGCCACGAGGCCGAGCGCATTGGGCTGATGGGCGATGATTTCGGGCGTGTCTTCGACCAGAATAATGCGCTCAGATTCCGGCACGGTTTGCAGCATGGCGTTTAGAAACGTCGTCTTGCCTGATGAGGTGCCGCCGGAGATCAGCACGGTCTTACGCGCGAGCACCGCTTTTTTCAGGAAGCCGACCGGATCGCGACGAGCGGCCACCTGATCCTGCTCACGGGTGGTGTAGGTCGTGGCCTTGATGGGCCCGCGGTCATAGGCCTCAAGCGGGCGATTAACCATGACGTGGCGGCGGATGGCCAGCGCCCAATGCCGCCTCGTGGCGGGCGGGCCGATGACCTGCACGCGCTCACCGGTCGGCAGGGTCGCCCCCAATAACGGATTTTCGCGGTTTATGCCCTGATGGCTGATGCGGGCGATCTGGGCCGCCAAACGGCTGATCAACTGATCATTGATATCGGGGGCATCGAACCGCTGCATGTTCGGCTGACCGGAAATTTCCACCCACACTTCGCCGGGACGATTGACCATGACTTCGGTCACGTCGGCACGATCCAGCCACTGGCGAAACGGCGCCAGATAGGTGCGTAGATAAACGCCTTCGGGATGGAGCGGTTCAACGGTCATCAGATCACTGCAAACAGACTATTGGGTAAAATCGAGATCGCGGGAAGCAAACACCTGAATGGGCGTGCCTTGCGCGACCTTGATGGTGGGGGCGATTTTGGAGTCGGATTCGAGGGCTGCGGTCGCGGCATTATTGGCACCGCTGGCCGTGCCGATGACCACGGTGTTAGAGTTGGAATCGTTGAGCGACGACGACAGGCCGCCAATGATCGACAACAACATGGCCGAGCCAAACCGCTTAAAGAAATGGCTGTCGACATCACCGGTCAGGCCCGCCTGACCGAGGGGATCGGTGGACGGGTCAGCCAGTTGAATGGCCGTGCCGTCCGGACGGATCAGGCGCGTCCAGGTCACAAACAGGCGCTTTTGACCGCTCGACAGGCCCGAACGATAGGCTCCGATCAGGCGCGAACCGCGCGGAATGATGACGCGACTGCCGTCAAAGCTTTTGATGTCGCGCGACACCAGCGCCCGCGTATAGCCGGGCAGGTCGGAATTGAGCGCGGTTTCAAGCACCGCCGGGATCATGGTGCCCTGGGGGACCACAAAGCCCGGATTGTTGATGCGTGAGGCGCGGGCCTGAAAGGTGGCATCCACGCCGGTCAGGTCGCCGACGCTGGGCCCACGGGCAGCCAGAACCGGCGATACCGGCGCGGAGCCGGGGGCGGCAGGGGCATTGGCGCCGGGTTCAGGTGCGCTGACATCATAGACCAGCGTATTGGCGCGGGGGTTATTGTCAGGGGTCGCGGGCGGGGGCGCACCATTCACCGGAACCGGCGGCTGCGGTTGCTCGATCGGCGGGACCGGCATGATCGGCCCTTCGGTCAGGGGTGTGGCCGGTTGGTCCATGACCACCGATCCCGGCGGGGTCTGAGGCTCAGTCTGCGGCGGTGTTTGCGCGGCGGTTGGGTTTTGGCGATTATTGCTGAGGGTCACCAGGGTGACGGCCCCCAGAAACACCGCCCCCAATATGCC
>DDPE01000090.1 GCA_002342035.1 Asticcacaulis sp. UBA2476
GCCCTGATCGGCGCCGTCCGGGGTGCGGACCTTCCATACACTGACCATAACCGTCTGCGCCGTGCCATCCGCACGTTTCAGGCTGAGAGACAGCGGGGCGGGCGGGTGATGGGCGGCGGCATCCGACTGAACCTCAGCCAGATAATCGACGGCGCGCTGAAAATCCGCATCGCTGACAAAACTTTGGGCCCAGCTTTGCCCCAGACTGTCGTCGCGCGTGGTCGACATAACATCGACCGCGGCCCCATTGAGATCAAGCACCTTACCGGCCAGATCAAGGCCCCAGAACGGCACTGACGCGGCGGTAAACCAGTGGCCGCGCCATACGCCGGTGATGTCGCCAATGCCTTCACCAGCCTGAGATTCGATTTCGACAAAGGCCGCACTCGAGCCGGTGATTTCACCGTGGGGACTGACGATCGGCATAGAAGTGACCGAGATCATCACCTTGCCGCGTGTAACCGGATGGGCCAGCATGTGCTGAAAGCCCTTGACCGTCTGGCCGCGCAGGGTACGGGCAATCGGTAGCAGGTCGGGCGGGATCATGCGGCCGTCCGGATAGGTGATCCCCCAGGTCGCGGAATGAAACCGAAGACCGATCAGTTCAGAGTCCTTGCGGCCCAGCAACTGATGGGCGGCCTTATTGGCAAAGGTGAATTTTCCGGTCAGGTCGGTTTCAACCAGCGCCACCGGCACGGCATTGAGCACGTTGAAAATACGGCGCTCAAGGTTATCGACCTTGCGTTCCGAGTTATGCAAAAGGGTCTGGAACTGACGCACCTGAAAGGTTTTCAATGTCGCGATAACGCCGCAGGCCAGCGCCAGAAACAGAAGAATACCGGCGGCGGCACCCAGCACCATCACCAGATCGGCTTCAGTCTCCAGCAACATAACAACCCCTTTTACCGCACACGCGAACCTGATCTTCGGGGGCGCGGTGTGCATTTACGACACACTACGCCCTTCAGTTGTCAGTTTTAGCAAGAACTGTACCTATACGCCTGACGGGCGAATTATACAGGTTCAGGTTGGGCGCGGTAGTCGGCAATTACGTCACCGGCAGCTTCTAGCTCAGCTTCGTGGTCCGGGTCGCGGGCCTTTTCCGCCAAAGCCGCTTCGTACCAGTTCTGCATCGACTCCAGATCCAGCAGACGCTCGACATAGGCGGCTGATTTGGGCGACATTTTGAGGCCATAGCTGCGTACCCGAAACGCGACCGGGCAGAAAAACGCATCAACGGCCGTGAATGTATCACCCGCCAGAAACGGCCCGCCAAAACGCTTCAACCCGTCCAGCCACAGGGCCTCTAGCCGGTCGAGATCCTTTTGCAGCGCAGGGCTAACCTCGCGCAGTTTGATACGCACGCCGCAGTTCATCGAACATGTGTTGCGAAGCGCCGAAAACCCCGAATGCATCTCAGCCGCCGCCGCCCGCGCCCATGCCCGCGCGGCACGATCCTTGGGCCAGACGGACGGGTGCTGCTCATAGACATATTCGGCAATGGCCAGTGAATCCCACACCGTCACGCTGTGTTCGGTCAGGCAGGGCACAAGGCCGGTTGGTGAGAACTTTAGAAATTCGGTATTTTTGCCGTACCCGCCTTTGAAGAAATTCATATGCTCGACAAATTCGATACCCAGTTCGCTTAACAGAACCCACGGGCGCAGCGACCATGACGAATAGTTCTTATTGGCGATGTAGAGATTGTACATAGGCCCGCACCCTGTAAAAGTTATGAATTCAGATAATTATATTACGCTTTGGTCGCCGCTCCAAGCCTGTTGGTGACGGGCCGTTTCACCGGTTACGCGAAATTTACCGTATCCGCATTGACCCCTTCTCGCTTATTGGTCATGTTTAACCGGATAAATTTAGGGCAATGGGGATAGCATGAACACGGTCGAAGACAACGATACAGCCGCCACGTCGCTTGTGGCGCGCATCCGTAATATCCTGCTCCAGCCGTCAGTGGAATGGGATAAAATCGCTCTGGAGACGACGACCGCCAAAGATGTCTTCAGCCGCTATGTGCTGATACTGGCCGCTATCCCGGCTCTGGCCAGCCTGATCGGCAGTCAGGTTTTTGGCGTCAATGCCTTCCTGTTCAGCGTTAAGCCGCCCTTGTGGCAGTCGGCCATGACGGCGGTGCTGGTCTACGGGTTGTCGCTGGTGTCGGTGTGGGTTTTGTCGCTCGTTATCAATGCCCTGACCCCGACCTTTCAAGGCGAAAAAAATACAACCCAGGCCTATAAGGTTGCGGCCTACAGCAATACGCCGGGGTGGCTGGTTGGGATTTTCAGCCTGATCCCGCATCTGGGGGTGCTGGGGCTTTTGGGGCTTTACGGCATTTATCTGCTCTATCGGGGTTTGCCCCGTCTGATGAAGTCGCCGGTCGAGAAATCAACGACCTTTACGCTGGCGGTGGTGGTGGTTGGGATCGTCGTCAATCTGGTGCTGTTTGCACTCATTGCGCCGGTCATGGGGCTGGTCGGTGGGGCCGGTGCCAATATCGCCGCCAATGCGCCATCTGAGGTGACTATTAATGGCAAAAATGTCGATGTGACCGGCCTGGAGGCGGCGGCGCGCAAAATGGAAGACGCGGCCGAAAAGATGCAGAACCCCGAGGCGGTCAAGGTTGTGGACCCCAACGTCCTCGAAGGCCTGATGCCGGCGATGGTGGCGGGTGCTGCGCGCGGTGAAGTGACCACCAGCGCCAATTCGGCCGGGCAATATTCCGGCTCAAGCGCCGAGGCTCAGTATCTGATCGAAGACGGCAATCTCAACGTCAAGGTCACCGATATTGGGGCCATGGGCGCCATGGCGGCGCTCGGCACGGCCATGAACGTCAATTCCAGCCGCAAGGTCGGTGAGTCTTACGAGAAAATCACTACTGAGAACGGCCGGTTAGTCTCGGAATCCTATGATGCCGACACCAAGCACGGCAAATATTCGGTTCTGGTGGCGGAGCGGATTCTGATTGAGGCCGAGGGCGACAATGTCGAGATGGCCACCCTGAAAAGTGCGGTGGATGCGGTCGGTGTTACCCGCGCCGAAAAGCTCATTGAATAGAGTTATTTAAGTCCCAGAAACGGCCAGATGCTGCGCTCATAAAG
This sequence comes from Asticcacaulis sp. UBA2476, assembly GCA_002342035.1. GTDB lineage: Bacteria > Pseudomonadota > Alphaproteobacteria > Caulobacterales > Caulobacteraceae > Asticcacaulis. The sequence continues at coordinate 3,114 of DDPE01000090.1, forward strand.
ACCATCACGCACCAGCGTCGAATGGTCTGAGCCCTCATAGCGGGCAAAGGTTTTGGGCTGATTGGCAAGGTCATAGAGTCTGACCCCGTGATGGAACGGTATCACCGTATCGCGGTCGCCGTGCGCGATCAGCACCGGTATGTGCACATCCTTGATCCGGTCGCGCGACAGGTATTTGTCCTTCATCAGGAACGATACCGGCAGCAAGGGATAGCGCTCCTGGCCCACATCCGAGGCGGCGGTGAACGGTGCCTCCAGTATCAGGGCGCGGGCCGGGCGCTGGGTCGCCAGCCAGGTAGCCACGCCTGAGCCGAGCGAATGGCCATGAAGCACGATCCGTTCCGGCCCATAGCCTTGCGCGGCCAGCCAGTCATAGGCGGTGGCGGCATCGGTAAACAGGCCCGCCTCACTTGGGGTGCCGGTCGATCCGGCATAGCCGCGATAGGACAGGGCCAGAAACCCGACCCCTTCGCGATGCATGCGGATATAGCGATCGGACTGATCATGTATGCCTGAGCCTTGGCCGCCGAAAAACAGGATCAGCGGCTTGCCCTCTTCCGGCGGCAAATACCAGGCCCGCAGGGTCTCACCATCGGGGGTTTTCAGGCGGATGTCTTCGATGCCCGGCACGCCGTCAACCTTGGGGGTCGTGACGGTGGTGACTTTTTCATACAGCATGTTTTGCTGATTGACGTAGATATGCCCCAGGATCAGCAGATAAACCGCCAATGCCGCCACCAGCGTGATCCGGCTGATAAGGAAAAAGAGTTTCAGAGCGGCTGAGCGATGGCGGGGCATGGTACGGTCCGGACTGTTTTAGGGGGCGTAAGCGTCCATAGCCTGAATCGCGCCGCTACGCATCAATCTATGGCGCGTAAATCAATCTTAAGCCTGATGGGGTAGAATATCTGATCTGCGAACACATACCTTTACGGCGGGGAAGGTCACATCGTGCATAAGGCACCGAAATTGCCGGATATTTCGGCAAAAAGTCTCAGGCTGTCGGAACTGCTGGGGGCGCTATCACACGCGCTTGACATGACCGAAGGCCAGCCCGAAGGTCACTGCGTGCGTTGCGCCTATATCGGCATGCACATGGCTGATGAGCTGGAACTGAGCGACCGGCAACGCTGGGAGCTTTACTACGTCCTGCTGCTTAAGGATCTGGGCTGTTCGTCCAATGCCGCGCGTATGTGCCAGCTTTATCTGACCGATGATTTAAGCTTTAAGCGTGACTTCAAGGAAATCGATTCCGACCTGTCCAATATTCTGGGCTTTGTGATGTCGCATACCGGGCTGAAGGCCGATCTGGCCGCCCGGTTTCGCGCCACGATCAACATCTTTCAGAACGGCGGGGAGCTGTCACGCGAACTGATTGAGACTCGCTGCACGCGCGGGGCCGATATCGCGCGCCAACTTAGATTCTCCGAAGCCGTCGCCGTCGGCATCCGCGATCTGGATGAACACTGGGACGGCAAAGGCCAGCCGCAAAAGCTGAAAGGTCGTGAGATATCCCCCTATGCCCGCATTGCGCTCCTGACGCAGGTGGTCGATGTTTTCAACGCCAGTCACGGTCGGTTAGCGGCGATAAATGAGGTCCAAAAGCGCGCAGGCACATGGTTTGAGCCGGAAATGGCCGACGCTTTCCTTGAGGCGTCGGCGCAGCCCGGTTTCTGGGAGGGTCTGTCCGATCCAGATTTGAACGCGCACGTTTACGGCCTTGAGCCCGCCAATCATGAGGTTGAACTGGACGAAGATTTTCTGGATGATATCGCTATTGCCTTCGGGCAGGTGGTCGATTCCAAAAGCCCCTATACCGCCGGTCATTCGGCGCGCGTGGCGCTCTATACCGATATGATGGGCGAAGTCTTAGGACTGGACGACCATGTCCGACGCTGGCTCAAGCGGGCGGCCCTGCTGCATGATGTAGGTAAGCTTGGGGTCTCCAATACCATCCTCGACAAACCGGGTAAGCTGGACGGCGATGAGTGGGTGCAGATGCAAAATCACGCCCTCTATACCGAGCATATCCTGTCGCGTATTTCAGCCTTTGCAGAACTGGCGCAGATCGCCGGCGCCCACCATGAACGCCTTGACGGCAAAGGCTATCCGCATGGCTTGGCGGCCGAGCAGATCAGCTTTGAAACCCGCATCATCTCCACGGCGGATTTCTTTGATGCCCTGACCGCTGACCGGCCTTACCGCGCGGCCATGCCGGTGGGCAAGGCGCTCGATATCATTGGCGAAAGCGTGGGCACTGCCATCGATCCGGTCTGCTTTGAGGCTTTGAAGCGTGCCATTGAGCTGATCGAGCGCAACGGCCAGGATGATACCCTGATCATTGACGGGCAGGCACCCGTCATGAAGGTGGCTTAAGCTATCTTTACTGACAATCAGCGCCGGCCAGCGGTGCAAATTGCTGAAGATGATGGCTGAGATAGGACAGGGTATTGGTGGCAAAAAACGCCAACGCCTTATCGGTTCCGGTTTCGATATATTGCTCGCTGAGCACGATCAGTTCCATATAGAGCCGGTTCTGAGCGTCAATATAATCATAGTCGAAATCCGGTAAGGCGGTCAGGTTGAGCGCCTCCAGCCGCCTGTGGTGGCGGTCGTCCGGCTGTGGATCAAGTCCGACATTCAAGTGTGCGCTTTGCACCGACGTCAGCAACGCCTCAGCCGTCCAGATATGGGCCTCGGCCATCTGGCGGGCATAGTCGCGCACCTCAGCGCGGGATGAGCGCTCAATCGCCAGCCGGTGCAGCTTAATGGCGCAGCCGTTGAGCATGGACGCGCGGGCGGCAAACTGTGCGCCCGTCAGGCTGCGGTTAAATTTATGGGCTGCCGGAAAGGGCAGGGCGTTTGACAGCAAGGCCGTCAGATTATGAGGGGACATGAACATTGAAAATCGCCTTGAGGTTGGAGCGCGGCACCTGCCGCGGACAACCCACTGCACACCAAACTTTTATACTGCCTGAGTTTAACCGTTTGCGATCAACAGGCTTATGGGCGATTCTCACCGTTCACGAATCTTAACGGCCTGTGGATAAATGCTATATCGGGTTAAGGCCCCGGTGTTGTAAAAAGTCCGTAAGCGGAAGAAGCGGAATGCTTCATTCCGCTCAAGCCGCCACCAACGGCGCGGCCAAGGTTGCGAAGCCACCGCCCGGCGAGGGGCTAAAAATATAGATCATTATGTTTCTACCTGAAAACACAATGATCTATGTCCGCAGGCGGTAGCCGGTTTTGAATACCCATGAAATGATGCCAACGCAAACCGCCATAAACAGCACGGTCATGCCTAGGCTGACCGCGATATTGACATCGGCCTTGCCATAGAACGTCCAGCGAAAGCCGTTGACCAGATAGACGATCGGATTGAACAGGGTCACGGTCTGCCAGGCGGGCGGTAGCATGGAAATCGAATAAAACGTGCCGCCCAGAAAGGTCAGCGGCGTGATGATCAGCATGGGCACGATCTGCAGCTTTTCAAACCCGTCAGCGAGTATGCCTAAGATAAACCCAAACAGTGAAAATGTGACGGCAATCAGCACCAGATAACCCGCCGTGGCCAGCGGATGAACAATTTCAAACGGCACAAACAGGCGCGCGGTACCAAGGATTATGGTGCCGATAATCACCGACTTGGTGGCGGCCGCACCCACATAGCCCAATATCACTTCGCCGACTTCGACGGGGGCCGACAGCACCTCATAGATCGTGCCGGTAAAGCGCGGCAGATAGATGCCAAACGATGAGTTCGATACGCTTTCGGTCAACACGGTCAGCATGATCAGGCCGGGCACGATGAACGCACCATAGGATACGCCGCCAATCTCAGTCATCTGGCTGCCGATGGCCGAACCAAAGACGATGAAATAAAGCGAGGTCGACAGGACGGGCGAGGCGATGCTCTGGAAAATGGTGCGCAAAAACCGGCCCATCTCAAACGCATAGATAGCTTTTATGGCGTGCAGGTTCATGCCTTGTCCTCCATTAGTGCACTGCCTCATTCATTTGCTAAAGCTTGCGGCTGCCTTGAGAGCAAATGAATGAGGCAAAAGTGCACTATTAACTAATTAATTCTAGCGCAGTTTACGATGCGGACATTTGATATCGAGTGTGGGGTACCCGTGGATCAAATGTCCGCATCACTGCACTAGCGTGACGAAGATGTCCTCCAGCGAGGAGCGGTTCATATTGATGGATGTGAAATCCATGCCCGACTGGGCCAGCCGTTTAATCAGATCGGCCGGGGCTTCGTCGTTTTCGTCCCCGTCAATCACATAGGTCAGGGTCAGGCCGTCTTCGGACACGACCGGCATATGGCCGCTGATGGTGGGGGCGGCTGAGGTCGGCTCTTTCAGGCCGATGACCACTTCGGTGCGGCCCAGTTTGCGCATCAGGGCGGTTTTATCCTCAACCAGTATGATCTCGCCCTTATTGATCACACCGATACGGTCGGCCATGTCTTCGGCCTCTTCGATATAGTGGGTGGTCAGGATGATGGTGACGCCCTGTTCGCGAAGCCTTCGCACCATCTGCCACATATCACGCCGAAGCTCGACATCGACCCCGGCGGTCGGCTCATCCAGAAACAGGATCTTGGGTTCGTGGGACAGGGCCTTGGCGATTAGCACGCGTCGTTTCATGCCGCCGGACAGGGTGGCGATCTTGGCGTCCTTCTTGTCCCACAGGCTGAGGTCTTTCAGGATTTTTTCCAGATATTTCTTGTTGGGGCCAAGGCCAAACAAACCGCGACTGAAAGCGACCGTGTTCCAGACGGTGACAAACATGTCGGTCGCCAGTTCCTGCGGCACCAGCCCGATCTTGGCGCTGGCGGCGCGGAAGTCTTTGGAGATGTCATGGCCATCGGCGATGATGGTGCCGCCCGTCGGACGCACCAGCCCGCACACCGCCCCGATCAGCGTCGTCTTTCCCGCACCGTTCGGGCCCAGCAGCGCAAATATTTCGCCGCGCCGGATATCGAGGTCTATGCCTTTTAGCGCCTTATGACCGCTGTCATAGGTTTTCTCCAGGCCCTTGATGGCGATAATCGAATCCACGGCCGCCCCTTATGTGATTATGTACCGGTTCGGATAAATATAAGGCGGCGGGCGGCAGACGCAATGCGCAATTTACAATAAACTTGTTACAGCAGACTGGCTGCCGCCAGATCCTGCGACGCCTCCCCGACGCTTTTGAAGACGGTAAAGCCTGCGGGCGGATCGAAATCGGGATCGCACAGGTCGCGCAATATCCCCTTAATGTCGTCAAAGCTTAAGTCCTTGACATCACCGGCCTCAGACAAGGCGGTCAGGGTATCGACAAAGACATGGCCTTTACGGAGGGCGGTATCATCCGCTTCGCGCATGTCCGGCGTAAAGCCGCCGATCAGGGCCAAGTGATGATGGGATTTGAGCCATTCACCGTGAATGATCGGTTGGTGGCTTAAGGTTGCGCAGGCAATGATGTCGGCGCGGGCGGCCTCGGCAGGCAGGTCGTCGCACACCCTCGCCTCAAAGCCATCTGCGCTCAGTTTTGTGGCCAGAGCCTCGGCATGTGCGCGGGTCGGGCTATGGACGCAGACCTCAGCGATCGGGCGCACGGCGCGGTAAGCATAGGCAAGTTCTGAGGCGATTCGTCCGGAGCCAATCAGCAGCAGGCGGGTCGCGTCCGGTGCGGCCAACTTCCCCGCCGCAATCGCCGCCACCGCCGCGGTGCGCCGCGCCGTCAGTTCTGCGCCATCGATCAGGGCCAGATGCTCATGGGTTGTGCCATCAAACAACAGATATGAGGCATTGACGGCTGCCCTATGACGCGCGGCATTGCCGGGGGTGACGTGAACGATTTTAAGGCCCCCGACCGATGGGCTCCAGGCGGGCATAAGCAGCAGGGTGGCGTCGTCTTCATCGTCGCGCGGGATGGTGATCTGGCTGCGGGCGGGCGCTAGCGCCTCGGCCCGTAAACGCGGCGGCAGTTCGGCAACCAGTCGGTCATAGCTAAGCTTTTGGCGAACCTCATCGGCGGTAACTATGCGCATGGTTTCCCCCTATCGGAATGACGCGGTTTCATTCAGCAGCCACTGCTTGAAGGCCGTAAGCGGCGGATGCTGGGCGCGCTCAAACGGCCAGACCAGATAATAGGCCTCTTCGCTCTTAAGCGGCAGATCCAGCGCGCGCACCAGCTGGCCGCTCGATAGCTCTTCCTCGATCAGGAAGGTCGGCAGAAGCGCCACCCCAAGGCCGGAGCGGGCCACCTGCGCGGCTGTGGCGAACTGATCGAGCAGCATGCCCTGCACGCTTTCCGCCCCCGCCCCATAGGCCGCCAGCCAGCGCTCCCACGCATCAGGCCGTGAGGTCAGGTGCAGCAGCGGGGCCTGACGCAAATCGCTCGGCTCGCGGAAATCATAGCGGGCTTTGAGTTGCGGGCTACAGGCCGGGACGACCTCTTCGGTCCTCAGCAACGTCATCTCTGTGCCCGGCCAGTTGGCGTGGCCGAAGTGGATAGCGGCGTCCATGGTCTCCAGCCGGAAATCAAAGGTGTTGATGCGGGTCTTGAGATTGAGCGTAATGCCCGGATGCTGCGCCAGAAAGGTCGGCAGACGCGGCGCCAGCCAGCGCGTCCCAAAGGTCGGCAGGATAGCAAGGTTAAGTGTGCCGCCCATCGGATTGGCGCGCAGATTAAGCGAGGCCGTGCGGATGGTTTTCAGCGCTTCGCGAATCTCACGGGCATAGGTTTCCCCGCCGGAGGTCAGGCGCACGGTCTGACGCTCACGGTGGAACAGATTGACCTCCAGTTGCGCCTCTAACGCGGCGATCTGGCGGCTGACGGCGCTCTGGGTCAGGTTCAGCTCACGCGCGGCGGCGGTGATCGAACCCAGACGGGCGGTGGCCTCAAAAGCCGACAGGAGCGACAGCGAAGGCAGGAAGCGACGGGGTGACAGCATGTTATGCCATTTCAGAATGATCTTTTGCCAAAACAGTCATTGTTATTAGCGTTTCGTCAGCGTAAAACAGGTCGTAACATTACGCAAGCGAATGATCTTGCGTATAAACCCAAGCTCAGGGGCACGGCGGAAACCGACATGTCACTCACCCACGGACTTTGGCAGGCTTCGGCATCTGACGCACCGCAAACGGCGGTGCTGACGGGTGATGTGCGGGCCGATGTCGCCATTGTCGGGGCGGGTTATACCGGATTGTCGGCGGCGCTTAATCTGGCCGAGCGTGGCCTGTCGGTGGCGGTGATCGAAGCCAATCAGATTGGCTTTGGCGGGGCGGGCCGCAATGTCGGCCTGGTTAATGCCGGCATGTGGGTCATGCCTGATGAACTGCCGAAAGTTCTGGGGGCGGTGCACGGTGAGCGCCTGCTGAGCGTGCTGGGTGATGGGCCCAATGAAGTGTTCGCGCGGGTGGCTAAGCACAATATTGACTGCGAACTGCAAACGGCAGGCACCCTGCATTGTGCGGTCGGTCAATCCGGTATCAAAGAATTGCAGCAGCGGGCGCAACAATGGCAGGCGCGGGGGGCGGCTGTGCAGTTGCTGGATGCGACGGAAACCGCGCAAAAGATGGGATCAAACGTCTACCCGGCAGCATTGCTTGATCTGCGGGCGGGGACTATCCAGCCGCTGGCCTATGTGCGCGGACTGGGGCGGGCGGCGATTGCGGCGGGGACTAAAATTTTTACCGACAGTCCGGTCAGCGCCGTTGAGGCGGTCGGCGATCAGTGGCGGGTGGTAACCGATGGCGGATCGGTGACGGCGAACTGGGTGATCATGGCGACCGATGCCTATGCGCAAGGTCCGTGGGATATTATCCGGACAGAGCAAGTTCATCTGCCCTATTTTAACATGGCGACGGTCCCTTTGCCGGAGGATATACGGCGCAGCATTTTACCGCAAGGTCAGGGCGCGTGGGATACGGCTGAAGTACTGTCGTCGTTTCGGATGGATGCGCAGGGACGGCTGGTCTGGGGCTCGGTCGGGGCACTCCGGCATGGGGCGCACGGCATCCATCGCAACTGGGCCAAACGGGCTATGACGCGGGTTTATCCGCAACTCAAAGGCATCGGCTTTGAGCATGAATGGTTTGGCTGGATCGGCATGACCGATGATAATCTGCCGCGCTTTCATCGCTTTGCCGACCGGGTTGTGGGCGTGTCAGGCTATAATGGTCGCGGCATCGCGCCGGGCACGGTCATGGGCCGCATTCTGGCGGAACATGTCGCGGGAGACTTGCACGCAGACGATCTGCCCTTGCCAGTCACAGTGGCAAAAGCGGCGGGCTTACGGGCCGCGAAAGAGATTTATTATGAAGCCGGTGCGGCAATGCTGCATGCGGTTGAGCACAGGCTTTAGGAAGGGTAATCATGAGCGCGGATACACGGATTTTGCTGGAAAGCCTGGGGGTTGCCTCTGGCTACACAGGCGGGACGTTGAAGGTCCATTCGCCTAATACGGGTGAGTTGATTGCGGAGGTGGTCGAAACCTCAGTGTCGCAAGTCAGCGCGCGTATTGATGCGGCTCATCAGGCGTATCTGCAATGGCGTCTTATCCCGGCCCCTAAGCGCGGTGAACTGGTGCGGTTGTTCGGCGAAGAACTGCGGGCGCACAAGGAGGCGCTGGGTAAGCTGGTCTCGGTCGAGGCCGGTAAGATCACCTCCGAAGGGCTGGGCGAAGTGCAGGAGATGATCGACATCTGCGACTTTGCGGTCGGACTGTCGCGGCAACTGTACGGCCTGACGATTGCCACCGAACGGGCCGAACACCGCATGATGGAAACCTGGCATCCGCTCGGGGTCGTTGGCATTATTTCGGCGTTCAATTTCCCGGTCGCCGTGTGGGCCTGGAATGCCTGTCTGGCGCTGGTGTGCGGCGATGCGATCGTGTGGAAGCCGTCGGAGAAAACACCCCTTACCGCCTTAGCTACCCATGCCTTGTTTGAGCGCGCCGTGGCGAACTATAAGGCCGCTGGTTTTACCATCCCCGAAGGATTATCGGCGCTTTTGATCGGTGGCAAAGCGGTCGGTGAAGCTCTGGTCGATCACGATAAGGTGGCGTTGGTTTCCGCCACCGGATCGACCGCCATGGGCCGCTCTGTCGGGCCAAAACTGGCCGCCCGTTTCGCCCGTGCCCTGCTGGAACTGGGCGGTAATAACGCCGCCATTATCGCCCCAACGGCTGATCTCGATCTTTCCTTACGTGGCGTGGCGTTTGCGGCCATGGGTACGGCCGGACAGCGCTGCACGACCCTGCGCCGCCTGTTTGTTCACGACAGCATCTATGACGCTTTCGTGCCACGCCTGAAGCAGGCCTATGGCTCGGTTAAGGTCGGTCATCCGCTCGAAGACGGCACCCTGATTGGGCCGCTGATTGATGGGCAGGCCTTCCAGAATTTTGAGAAAGCACTCGATGAAGCGCGCAGCCTTGGCGGCAAGGTCACCGGTGGCGAGCGCGTCGATATCAATGGTCATCAAAGCCACTATGTCCGTCCGGCGCTGGTCGAAATGGATGCCCATATGGGGCCGGTGCTGCGGGAAACCTTCGCGCCAATCCTTTATGTCATGCGCTATTCGGATATCCGTGACGCGATTGATCTGCAAAACGCGGTGGGGGCGGGGCTGTCGTCGTCGATCTTTACCAACGATGTCCGCGAAGCTGAACTGTTCATGTCGGCGGCGGGTTCTGACTGCGGCATCGCCAATGTCAATATCGGGCCGTCGGGGGCGGAAATCGGCGGGGCCTTTGGCGGCGAAAAAGAAACCGGCGGCGGTCGTGAATCGGGCTCGGACTCCTGGCGCGCTTATATGCGCCGCGCCACCAACACCATCAACTACGGCACGACCCTGCCGTTGGCTCAGGGGGTCAAGTTCGATGTTTAACTGGAGTGACCCATTTTTGCTCGACGGTCAGTTATCCGGTGAGGAGCGTATGATCCGTGATGCGGCCCATGACTATGCGCAATCGTCATTGATGCCGCGGGTTTTGCGCGCCTATGCGGATGAAGATACCGACCGGGCCATTTTCACTGAGATGGGTGAACGCGGTCTGCTGGGTGCGACTTTGCCGGAAGAATACGGTGGGGCGGGGGCGAGCTATGTGGCTTATGGCCTGATCGCGCGCGAGGTCGAGCGGGTCGATAGCGGCTATCGTTCGATGATGAGCGTGCAGTCGTCGCTGGTCATGTATCCGATCCATGCCTATGGTTCCGAAGCGCAAAAGCAAAAATATCTGCCCAAACTGGCGGCGGGCGAGTGGATCGGCTGCTTCGGCCTGACCGAACCGGATGCCGGTTCTGACCCCGGATCAATGCGGTCTGTGGCGCGTAAAGTGGACGGCGGTTATGTGCTCAACGGCACCAAGATGTGGATTTCGAACTCACCCATCGCCGATGTGTTTGTGGTCTGGGCCAAGCTGGACGGGGTGATCCGTGGCTTTGTTTTGGACAAGGGATTGACTGGCCTGAGCGCGCCGAAAATCCACGGTAAACTTAGCCTTCGCGCTTCGATCACCGGCGAGATTGTCATGGACAATGTCGAGGTCGGAGACGACGCGATTTTGCCCGATGCCTCCGGCCTCAAAGGGCCGTTCGGGTGTCTCAATCGGGCGCGTTATGGCATTGCCTGGGGCGTGATGGGGGCGGCGGAGGACTGCTGGCACCGGGCGCGGCAGTACGGCCTTGACCGGGTGCAGTTCGGCCGGCCTTTGGCGCAGACGCAGTTGTTCCAGAAGAAGCTGGCCGACATGCAGACCGAGATTACGCTGGGCCTGCAAGCGGCGCTGCGCGTGGGGCAGTTGTTCGATGCCGGTCAGATGCAGCCGGAGATGATCTCACTTATCAAGCGTAATAACTGCGGCAAGGCGCTGGAGATCGCAAGGCATGCCCGTGACATGCACGGCGGCAACGGCATCCATGAAGAATACCACGTCATGCGCCACGCCCAGAACCTGGAGAGCGTCAACACCTACGAAGGCACCCACGATGTTCATGCCCTCATACTCGGTCGCGCGCAAACCGGCCTTCAAGCGTTTTATTAGCGCATGCCAAAAAGTGTGAAGCGGTTTTTGGATTAAGATGCGCAGCCCTAAACCGCCGCCACAAACAGGCCGTCGCGGATCACATCGCCTAAGAACGCGTAGAGATCGTTCTGGTCGCGGCCATTCAGGTCTTTGAGGGTCTGGCACAGGTTTTCCGTGTCCAGAAGCGAGCTTAAAAACTGATCCTGACGCGGACTGAGGCGCATCTGTCGCGGGACATGGTTTCTATCCCGCCAGACCAGTATCAGATCGCTGGCCGGGGCGACCTCGGTTACGGCCACACCTTCGGCGTGAAAGGCCTGATGCAGGCCAAGTACATCAAAGCCAACGTGCAATATGTGCACCGACGGATGCAGGGCGACCGGCAACTCTCCCTCATCCAGCAACAGGTCGTCCATCTCCAGCCGATAGGCGCTTGCGGCCTTACGGGACTGGCAGATCGCCCATTCCAGTTGCACCAGATCATAGAGGTAGGGAAAGGCACCCAAGGGGGGATGGGCCTGACAGTGGGCGGCAAAGCCTGACTGGCTGCCCCAGCCGTCATAAAGGGTGATGATATCGCGCACATAGGTGGCGCACAGGTCTCTAAATACCCCGTCGCTTAACGCCGCGCGGGTTACGGGGTAGTTGGCGTGCAAAAGGTCATGCAGGTGTTCGATCTGATCCTGCCGACGGGCCATAAGCCGGGCGCGGGCGAGCTCTGCCCGGTCCGTGAGCGCACCGGTCGCTGATCCGCAGCGATACGCCACAATGTCGGCCAGACTTATATTGGCCGGGTGCAGAGATGCCGCAGGAATAGGGGGAGGGGCCGGGCTGTGGCTATGGTTATCATCAATCATCAGACATTATCCCCCATTATCCCCAAGTGCAGGCCAAAGCGTAATGGCGCGTAATCTGAGCATACGGCTCAATGGACTTTACGGTTCAGACGGCCATCAGGTTACATCCCCCATAAAATATTTGTGGGTTTGGGGCCTTATGACAAAAAAGGTCGATTTTTTCTGAGGATGTGTAACCTTATCCCTATGGCTGCGTATGATCCTGAAACATGGCAGGGATGGATGCGGGCAGCGCTGGACGGCGATGCGTCGGCGTACCGTGACCTTCTGATGGCGCTTAGACCGTTTCTGGTCGGCTATTTTTCCCGTCGCCTCAATGCCGGACATCACGGGCAGGCGGAGGTGGAGGATCTGGTGCAGATGACCCTTCTGAGCCTGCATGAAAAGCGTGCGACCTATGATCGTTCGGCCCCGTTCCTGCCGTGGCTTATGGCCGTCGCGCGGCACAAGCTGATCGACTATGTGCGTAAAACCAAAAAAACCGTGCAGGTGGAACTGGATGACACCTTAAGTGCCGTCGATGGCTATGGTCCGGCCCTGGCCAGGCGTGATGTTGTGGTCTTGCTGGCGCAACTGCCCAAGGATCAGGCGCGGGTGATCGGGCTGCATAAGCTGAAGGAACTGAATGTCGATGAGGTGTCGCGCCTGACCGGCCACAGCGCGGCCAATGTGCGCGTCATGGTTCATCGCGGCGTCAAGCGTCTTCAGGCCCTGATTGCCGGGGGCGCCTTATGACGCAGGCTATGATCGACCAACTGGTTGGCAATCTAAAGCCGGTACCAAAACTGCGGCCGGGCCATTTGTGGGGCGTCGGGGTATTGATCATTATCCTGACGGCGATCTATGTCGTCGGCCGGTTTGGCGTGCGCCCGGAATATCTGGCCATGGCGCACCTGACCTTTACCGGCAATGAGGCCGTCTATGGCAAGCCGCTGTTGTTGCTGTGGGCGGGTGTGGCCTGCCTGTGGGGTGTTGCGCGGCTCTACAGACCAGAGGGGCAACTCGGCGGCACAGTCTGGGCCTTTATGACCGCGCCGGTTATCCTGCTGCTGCTGAATATCGCACGTCAGTTCGCAGAAATGGGCGTGATCGAGAGCTTAAGCCGCGTCGATGACTATGCCTCACAATGCATCATCACCAATTTTTTTGGCGGGCTGATCGCGTTTGGGCTGCTGTGGGTGCTGTGGCTGCGCAAAGCTGCACCGGATCGACCGGCGGTATTCGGGGCCATGGCGGCGGTGGGGTTGGCGTGCCTGGTGGCGGCCACCTATTCGATACGGTGCGACCGCGATGCACCGACCTATGTGCTGGTCTGGTATGTTCTGCCGATACTGGCAGCCGGCGGGGTGGCCGGGCTTATGTCGCGGCGAATGCTACGGTGGTAGCTTTAAAGCTGTTTTCGCTCGCCGCGCATCTGGTTCCAAAAACCGTTTCACACTTTTTGGGATGCGCTTTAAGCGGTCTTCATCAGGGCTTCGCGGATCGGCAGGAAGCGCTCATTGAACGGCAGGATCGCCGCGCCCATGGCGGCGGAGTCGACCGCCAGGGCCGCCCGTGTTACCGGCGCGATCTTGGGGACGCGATCACTCAGCTTGGCATAGGCTTCGTTCAGGCGTGCGCACAGCTTTTCGATAACCGTGGCGGGCAGCCGTCCGCCAATATAGTGGGCTTCGGGGTTTATGGCGCAACTGAGCGTCAGGAACGGATCGTGCAGATAGGACGCGGCCTTTTCGATCCAGTCATCTATAACGCTCAAGCCTTCGGGGGGCAGATTATCGAGGTCAGCCGGGGTCGATACCGCATGGCCTGCCGCATTGAGGTGGGCGTAGAGGGCATAAAGCGATACGACGTCCTGTAAAGATGCCGGGTTTTGCGTGCCGTCCGGCGTCTGGCGCACGATCGGCAGGAACCCGATTTCACCGCTGCGGCCATGGGTGCCGCGGAAATAGTGGCCATTGATGACCAGCCCGCCACCCAGACCGGCGCTGATCAGCGTGTAGATAAAGCTGGCGGTTTGCAGGCCGTGGCCAAATTGCATTTCACCAATGGCGGCGGCCGTCGCATCGTTTTCGAGGCTGACCGGCACATTGAGGATTGGGCCAAACAACTCAGCCACATCGATTTCCGACCAGACTTCATAGGCTTCGGGCCGGTTCGGCAAACGCACGCGACCCAGATCGTCAGGCATGCCAATACCAATACCGATCAGCCGCTCAAAATTGATCGCATGGTCATGTCTGATCTGCTCGATCGCCGCCTTGAAGAAGGCCACGACCTCATCGGGCATGGCGAAATGGACTTCGCGTGAAATGCGGGCGCGAACCTTGCCTTCAAAATCGAGGGCGACCACGGCGATGTGGTCACGGTCGATGTTCAGGCCGATAGAAAAGGCGCCGTCCGGGTTGACCACCAGCTTGGTCGCCGGTTGCCCCCGTCCGCCCAAAAGCCGGCCGGCTTTCAGGATCATGTTGTCATCCAGCAGGCGCTTGGTGATATTGGCGATCGCCGGCGCGGTCAGGCCGGTGATCTGCGCCAGATCGGCGCGCGTAATCGGCCCGTTGGCGCGCACGGCCTGAAGGGTGACGCGCTGGTTGTGATCGCCCGCCCGCTCAAGGTTTGTGCCCGACATACCCTCACCATAGTTGGCGGGTTTGGCGGCGCTGCGGTCAATATCGAAGCGTTCATCTGCGCTCATCATCGGGGTTCCTGTCGAAAATGCGCGACTCAACCAAGTGTTTCGTTACTGAAACGCTTTTACAGTATGCATCCCTGATCGCAAAAGGGCCATTGAAACAATATTTTAAAGCACACCTTTTGAGCACGGATCATGTGCAGGGCACCTTAATCTCAGGTAGGTTTCCTGTATATTGATTTATATTAAAGAAAATTGAAATATTTAATTTGACATTCGGGCCAATAGGGCGCTTTTTTAACCTCGCGGGGTAGCGGATCACGGTGTATCGGATCGGCGACGTCCCTCGAATTTAAGGTTTTGGAATGTTTTCTAAGCCTTGATCCTGGAGTGATGTCACGCGTTTTTGTGACGCTCACACCTTCCAAACTACGCCCGCTGACCCGGTTCCCTCAGTCAGCGGGTTTTTTGCGTCCATAAAGGCACAGGTTCTGGTAAAAGCGCCGATAAAGACGCATCGGGGTAAGGCCTGAGCGAATGTTTGAGATTTTGAAACACGCCAGTGTCATGATCACGCGGTGTAAAGTTCGCTTTCGACCATGGGGCCTGAACCCGGAGGGTTGTTACGATGAACGATATGTTTCAGGGGCTTTCGATAGCCGACATAGATGCGGTGGTGCGCTCGATCGAAACCCTGGGCTACGGCGTCATTAAAAATGGCTTGTCCGAGGCGGTGCTGGCGAAAACTTGCCGGTTCGTCGAAGACCGCGTGCGCGCTAATCACGGTGAGTATCTGCACTTCACCGGGGCTGAGGCCGTCGCGGGTACGCTGTTGCAGGACCTGTCTGAGAGTAAGAATTTCCAGAATGTATGCCGCTCAATCTATGAGCGCGGCGTGTCACCTTCGCCGCCGCCACCCCGGTTTCATATGGTTCTGCGCTGTCTGGCCGGGGCCAGCGGGCAAAGACATGCCTATTATTTCCATTATGATTCTTATGTGCTAACGGCGCTGGCCCCGGTCATTATTCCGACTGAGGGGCAGACCGGCGACCTGATCCTGTTTCCCAATGTCCGCCGGATACGCAGGCACTATGTGACCAATCTGTTTGACAAGATTTGTCTTGATAATCCGGTCACCCAGTGGGCTCTGCGCACAGGCGTTCGAATGGGCTGGCTTAAGCCGATCCGCCTTAAGATGGAGCCGGGCAACATCTATCTGTTCTGGGGCTGCCGGACCCTGCATACCAATGAACCGTGTGATCCGGATAAAATCCGCTCAACGGCCCTGATGCACTATGCCGATCCCCATGCCCATAGCTGGCTGCGGCAGAAACTGGGGCGGGCTTAGGCCTTGGCTTCCGGGTCGAAATAGTTCTCAAAGATCGCCGTATCGACAAGGTTCAGATTATACTGAAAGACATCGATAAATTCATGCAGGCCCGACGCGATGATGTCATCGGCTTTTGAGCCCTGAATACTGCCAATAAGGGTTTTCATTTCCCGCATGGCCAAGGACGGCGCATCGGCATTACCGCACAGCAACCCCAGCGAAAACGCTGCCGATTCCAGCGTAAAACTGACCGAGCGCGGAAACGCGGTCGAGAACAGCAGGAACTCGGTCACATTGCGGTAGTTGATCGAGTGATATTGCTGGCGGTACATTTCCAGCGCATCGACCGATTTCAGCACCGCCCCCCATTGTACGGTATCATAAGGGCTGTCGATGACCTGACCGCGCGGCAGCAGCAGGAAATATTTCACGTCGATCAGGCGGGCGGTTTTATCGGCCCGCTCCAGCATTTGCCCAAGGTGGGCGAACTGCCAGCTCTGGTCGCGCGACATGGTGTTGTTCTTAAGGCCGGTGAAGATGTAGCCACACCGGCGCACAAACTCATAATAGTCCTGAAGGTCAGCGATCGACCGCTTACGGCTCTGGGCCTGGGTCAGGTGGTACAGTTCGTTGATCATTTCCCACATCTCGACCGGGATAATCTCGCGCACCGTGCGGGCATTTTCACGCGCCAGATAGATGCTGGAGATGATCGAGTTGGGGTTTTTCAGATCGAAGGTCAGGAATTTGACGACTGATTTTTCATCGGCGACCGAATAGCGTTTGGAGAAATCCTCATCATCGCCGGAGGTGGCGATCAGCGGATACCACTGGGTCGAATCCTTATCGAGCGACAGGTCGAGCATCAGGTGGGTGTTGACCGTGATGAAGCGCGCGACATTATCGGCGCGTTCAAGGTAGCGGCTCATCCAGTAGATCGAATTGGCGACTCTACTCAGCATTTGCGCCCCCTTCCACAACCGTGGTGTCATCGCCTAAGACCCAGGTGTCTTTGGAGCCGCCACCCTGAGACGAATTGACCACCAGCGAGCCTTTTTTGAGCGCAACCCGCGTCAGGCCGCCGGGCAGGGTGAATATCTCTTCGCCGTACAGCGAATAGGGGCGGAAATCGACGTGGCGGCCCTCAATGGCGTTACCCACAAGTGTCGGCGCGCGTGACAGTCTCAGCGTTGGCTGAGCGATATATTCGCGCGGCTTGGCCTTGATCAGGGCGGCGAACTCTTTCTGTTCGGCCTTGGTCGATTTTGGCCCGATCAGCATCCCATACCCGCCCGACAGGTTGACGGCCTTGACCACCAGCTTATCGAGGTTAGCCAGAACGTATTCGCGCTCTTTATCGTCCTCGCAGATATAGGTCGGGACATTGTTGGCGATCGGCTCTTCGTCGAGGTAATATTTAATGATCTTAGGGACATAGGCATAGATCGCCTTATCGTCGGCAATGCCGGTGCCAGGTGCATTGGCCAGCGAGACATGGCCCATCCGGTAGCATCGCATCAGCCCTGGCACACCTAAGACTGACTCCGGCCGGAAGGTTTCCGGGTCCATAAATTCATCATCAATCCGGCGATAAATAACATCGACTTTTTTCAAGCCCCGCGTCGTGCGCATCCACACATAGTCGTCCTTGACGATCAGGTCGGAGCCCTGCGCGAGTGGCACACCCATTTGCTGGGCAAGGTAAGCGTGCTCGAAATAGGCACTGTTATAAATGCCGGGGGTGAGGACGATGATGTTGGGGTCTTCGACGCCTTCGGGGGCAATGAATTTCAGCGTCCGGTACAGGTGATCGCCGTAGTCGGAGACCGGACGCACCTTCATCGACTGGAAAATATGCGGCAGGATGCGTTTCAGCACCGCCCGGTTTTCCAGCACATAGGAAATCCCCGACGGGCAGCGCAGATTGTCCTCCAGCACGTAAAACTCACCGTCGCCGGCGCGCACAAAATCGGTGCCGGAAATGTGCGTCCACACGCCCTTGGGCGGCTTTAAGCCCTCGCACGGTTTAAGGTAACAGGACGAGGAGAAAATCAGCTCGCGCGGGACAATGCCGTCCTTGAGAATCTTCTGGTCATTATAGATGTCCTGAATGAACAGGTTGAGCGCATAGATGCGCTGCTTGATGCCGCGCTCCAGCCGGTCCCAATCGGAGGCGGCCACCATACGCGGTATGATGTCAAACGGCAGGATCTTCTCCGTACCCTTCTTGTCGCCATAGACGTTGAAGGTATTGCCGGACTGATAGAGAATATCTTCTGCCCATTTTTGCTTGCGCTTAAGTTCTGCCTTACTCAAGGCGTCGATCTGTTTGACCAGGGGGGAGGCGGCATCGTGCGCCACGCCGTCCCCTTTGAACAGTTCGTCATAGAACCCACCGGTCTGATACGCCTCTAAAGCCATGTTAAATCCCCTGCTGGCTTTTGAAAGTTAAGTCTTAGGTCTCTTAGGTCTGAAACACCTCGTTCATCGTCACCTGAACTCGAAGTCTTTCCTTGCCGCCGCCACGATATATAGTGCCCGATGTAGGCGTGGCGTCGAGGTAGTTGCGGCCGCAGGCGACGCGGATATGATCCTGCGTCACCATGATGCCGTTGGTCGGGTCGAACCCGCGCCAGCCGATATACGGAATATAGACTTCGGCCCAGGCGTGGGAGGCATCGGACTGAATCTTATTCTCGTAGTTGGCGCCGGTGTAGATATAGCCCATCCGGTAGCGCGCCGGCACGCCCAAAAGCCGCGCCAGACAGATGAACAAATTGGCGAAATCCTGACAGACGCCTTTGCGCGACGCATAGACATCAAACGGCGTCGTCGACAGCGAGGTCGAGCCCGGAATATAGCTGAAATCGCGATAGATGGTCTGATTGATATCGTTCAGGGTTTCCATCAGGTTGCGGCCATTGCGCTCAGAAAAACTCTGAGCATAGATCATCAGCTCTGAAATCTGAGTTTCCGGCATTTCCAGCAAGAGCATGTAGGGCTCCATCATCTGGTTCTGCCACGGCATCCACGAAATCGGGATGGTCGCCTGACGGCGGGCATGGCGGTAATCATCAGGCGGCGACGCGTAGATTTTAACCAGAGAGCGCGCGCTGACCGTCAGGGACTTATAGGGTTTGATGATCGAATAGTGGATGTTCTGATTGCCGAACACATCCTCAAAGCGCACGTCCTCACCTTCGACCGACAGGCTCAAGGTTGAGTGGATGACTTCCTGGGTTTGATCCTCAACCGGCAGCAGGCGGAAAATATGGGTCGAATGTTCCACCAGCTTTTCATACGAATACTCGGTCGAGTGAACGAGGTCATACAGCCGGAACATCAGCGGGCTGCCGTCCGGAGTCTGGGTGATCGAGCGGGTGTTGATGACGTATTTTGAGACATTGCCCATCTGCTGAAGCGACTGGGCGATCGAGAGTTGCTGCGATTGGGCCTGAGCCTCATTAAAGCCGCGACTACGCAAAGCGGCGGTGGCTGTGGGGGCGACTTGCTGGCTGGCTGGCGTCGTCTTGGGTTTAACCGCGTCCTTATTGGTCCAGACCATAGATCCGCGCCGGGCGATGATTAACTGGCCGCCCTGCATCTTCGTCCACTCACCCGTCTGAAACGGTGAGGAAGAAAACACTAACGCCGTGCGGAACGTATCGCGCGGGTTGGAAATGGCAAAGGAGGCGGCGTCCGAGGTGAAGGCTTCGTCTTCGTGTGGCGGCTTAAGGCGGCTATAGTACAGTTCGGACTGGGAGTTGGAGCCGTAAAATACGCACAGGGTCACGCCGTCGGATATGGCCATGTCGGCCGAGCCCAGATCGTCAAGCTGCCCGAACCAGCCGCTCAGCGTCTTATGATCGACCTCAGCCAGGGTGCGGGCTCCGGCGTCCTGTATCCGGCCCAGTAAAAACACTAGCGCCAGCTCAGAATCGGTGCGGCCCAGCGGTTCAAGAAAAATGGATTTGTTATGGTGCAGCTTGGACAAGGCGTTTTTGTCAAGATTGCCATTGTGCATGAACACCCAGTCCTGCCCCGCAAAGGAGCGGGTGAACGGCTGGGTCTCAAGGTGGGTATAGCCTGACGCCGCGCCGCGCACCTTGCAGAAAAAGATGGTCGAGCGGAACCCTTCCCAGTCGCTCATCGCGTCCTTGAGGGAGGTGGTATCGCGGGCGGCGGGGTCTTTGGCGACCATGGCCGCGCGGGTATCGGCCGGATACCAGGCCAGTCCCCAGCCGTGAGTGTGGTCACCTTTTTGCGGGCCAGCGCGAAATTTCAGGTCTATGGTCGGTGACGATAAGCCATCGAAACTAAAGGCCAAAATGTCGGATGAGATGTCACTTAACAATTTTTATCCTCTTGCCGCAATGCAACTAGACTTTTTTGCGATGCGGTTGTCTAGTCCCTGATGAGCGTATGGTTACAATTTTTTTTCGGATTCGTAACGGGCCTGTTACAGATTCGTGACGCGAACACAGTTTAAAGGTTAAATCTATGGGAATCCTGACGGCGCTGCATCACGTCACCGATTATCGCTATGATCGGCCCATTCAACTGGGGATGCAAACGATCAGATTGCGACCCGCCCCGCACGCCAAGGCCAATGTTCAGTCCTATGCCTTAAAGATCGAGCCCGCCAATCATTTTATTAACTGGCAGCAGGACCCGTTCGGCAACTATCTGGCGCGGATTGTGTTTCCGGAAAAGACCAGCCATTTCCGGGTCGAGGTCGATCTGGTGTCCGAAATCAAGGTCTTCAACCCGTTCGATTTCTTCCTTGAGCCTTCGGCAGAGAAAATCCCGTTCGTCTATGATCCGGCCCTGAAAGAAGAGCTGGCGCCGTACCTTGAGATCAAGGATTCCGACCCACTGTTGATGAGCTATGTCAACGGCATTTCCGATGATCCCATCCCGACCATCGACTATCTGGTGGCGCTTAATCAAAAGCTGAACGGCGATCTGGGCTACACCATCCGCATGGAACCGGGCGTGCAGTCGAGTGCGGAAACGCTAACGCTCAAAAGCGGATCATGCCGAGACATGGCCTGGCTAATGTGCCAGATTCTGCGCCACAAAGGGCTGGCGACGCGCTTTGCGTCCGGCTACCTGATCCAGTTGAAAGCCGATGTGAAATCGCTGGACGGGCCATCGGGCACGGATCACGACTTTACCGACCTTCATGCGTGGTGCGAGGTCTATCTGCCGGGGGCAGGCTGGATCGGGCTTGATCCGACGTCGGGCCTGTTTACCGGCGAAGGCCATATTCCGTTATGCTGTACGCCGAATCCGTCATCGGCGGCGCCCATTTCCGGCAGCCTTGAGTTCGCGCAATCGACCCTGCACCATGAGATGACGATCGAGCGCATCTATGAAAGCCGCCGGGTCACCAAGCCGTACAGCGACGGCGAATGGAAACGCATTGATGCGCTGGGCACTAAGGTCGATGAGGCGCTGACCAAACAGGACGTGCGCCTGACCATGGGCGGGGAGCCGACCTTTGTGTCGCTTGATGACCGCACCGGCGATGAGTGGCATTTTACGGCCCTGTCGGATGCCAAGAAAAAACTGGGTTATGACCTGTTTCAGCGGCTGGCGGCCAAGTTTGCCGTGGGGGCTCTGGCGCAACATGCGCAGGGCAAGTGGTATCCGGGCGAAATCCTGCCGCGCTGGGCGATGAACATGTTCTGGCGGCTGGATAAGACGCCGATATGGCTGGATCAGACCCTGCTGGCCGACCCGGAAGCCAAAGGCGATGCTACGCCTGATGTGGCTGGACAATTCCTGCGTTATCTCGCCAACGTGTTAGGTGTAGGCAGCGATTATGTCATCCCCGCCTATGAGGACATTCCTTACCTGCTCTGGAAAGAGCAGCGCATCCCGCTGGAAGGCGAAATGCTCAAGGCCGATGTGTTTGAGGCGACCGAGCGCAAGCGGCTTCAGGCGCAACTGGATGCCAATGTGGGTAAACCGACCGGCTATGTCCTGCCGCTGGCCTTTTCGGCCAAGACTGATGGCTGGTTGTCGAATGCGTGGAAATTCCGCACCGATAAGATGATGCTGATCCCCGGTGACTCGCCGGTCGGTTTGCGGTTGCCGCTGTCGGCCTTGCCGGTGGTTGAGCCCAAGCTGGTGGCCGAGCATGTCTTTCCGCCACGTTCGCCCTATGCCGAAGACGGAGCGCTGGCGGATGCCAAAATAAAGGTGGATGCTTACGAAAAGCTCGTTATGTCGTCTAAAAAACAGACTGTTGACGGCCCCAATGGCCTGATCCGCAGTGCTATCTGTGCTGAGGTGCGTCAGGGAAAACTCTATCTGTTCCTGCCGCCGCTCAGCTATATCGAGCATTATCTCGATCTGATAAATGCGATTGAAGCTGTGGCTAGTGAAGTTATGGAGCCGGTCATCATTGAGGGCTATGCCCCGCCGCGCGACCACCGTGTCGAGTCGATGAGCGTCACCCCTGACCCCGGCGTGATCGAGGTTAATATCCAGCCGGCCCGCGATTGGCAGGAGCTGAAATTCATCGTCGAAACCGTCTACGAAGAGGCGCAATCCGCCCGCCTGATTGCCGATAAGTTCATGATCGATGGCAAACGCGTCGGCACCGGCGGCGGCAACCACATCGTCATGGGCGCACAAAGGCCCGACGACAGCCCGTTTTTGCGCCGGCCCGATGTGCTGCGCTCGATGATCGCCTTCTGGCAGAACCACCCGTCGCTGTCTTACCTGTTTTCGGGCCTGTATATTGGGCCAACCTCTCAGGCTCCGCGCATCGACGAAGCCCGCCACGATTCGCTCTATGAGCTTGAAATCGCGTTCAACAGCATCCCCGATGGGCCTGATGCGGGCGATGTGCCACCGTGGCTGGTTGACCGGTTGTTGCGCAACCTGCTGGTCGATCTGACCGGTAATACCCACCGTGCCGAGTTCTGCATTGATAAGCTTTATAGCCCCGATAGCGACCGTGGCCGTTTAGGCTTGCTGGAAATGCGCGGCTTTGAAATGTCGCCGCATCCGCAGATGAACCTCATTCAGACGTTGCTGATTCGCGCGCTGGTCGCTCTGTTCTGGAAAAAGCCCTATACCTCTAAGCTGGTGCGCTGGGGCACGATGCTGCATGACAAATACATGCTGGAACACTATGTTCGCGAAGACCTGAATGAGGTTCTGGCGCATCTGGGGCAGGGCGGATTTAAGTTCAGCCCCGACTGGTTTGTGCCGTTCTTCGACTTCCGCTTCCCGCAGGTCGGCCATATTCAGATCGGCGATGTGACGCTGGAACTCAGGAACGCGCTGGAACCGTGGCCGGTCATGGGCGAAGAACAGTCCGGCGGCGGCACCTCACGCGGGGTCGATTCCTCCGTTGAGCGTTTGCAGATCGCCCTCAAAGGGGCGGTGTCGTCCCAGCATGTCGTCACCTGCAATGGTCATCGTTTACCGCTCAATCCGACCCGCGATCACCACACTCAGGTCGCCGGGGTGCGCTATAAGGCCTGGGCGCCCTATAGTGCGCTGCATCCCAATCTGCCGATTGATACGCCGCTCAATTTCGACGTGATTGATACGCGGCTGGAGCGCTCGATCGGTGGCTGCCGTTACCATGTCATCCATCCGGGCGGACGCAACTATGAGACCCTGCCGCTCAATGAAAACGAAGCCGAGGGGCGCAGGTTGTCGCGTTTTGAGGCCCCGACCCATACGCCGGGTCGTCTGCGGCCACCGCCGCTGATCCTCAATCCGGAATATCCGGTAACGCTCGACCTGCGCTGGCCGGGATAGGGCATTTGGGGTAATGTCGCGCCTCCGGGTTCGCGCAGCAGGGGGGGCAGGGTGGCAATTGCAATCCTTGCCGGTATAATCAGTCTCAAGCGAATCGCTAAGATCGTCTTTGAGACTGCGCTGGGGCTTACTTAAGTGAAGACTAAAAAACGTAAAGCCTCAAAAGGCCTGTGGGCCTGGCTGTTGGTGCCCGTTGCGCTGGCGGCAGGTGCTGCGAGCGTTTATTTTACGGCCGGCACCTCTCCCAGTGGCGAAAACGAATGGGTGACCTATGCCCGTGCGCAGGTCATGGGCGATCCGCAGGCTCAGTATATCAAGGCCATAGTTGCCGATACCGGCAAAGACCGCAACGAAGCCGAGGCCATAAAGTGGTATGAAAAAGCCGCTGCCCAGAGCCATGTCCCGGCGATGATGGGACTGGCCGACATCTATGATCGTAAGGGCGATGCCGCCAGCCGCACGATTGCCGCCCACTGGTACGGTGAAGCCGCCCGTGGCGGTGATGGCCGCGCCCAGTATCAACTGGCGCAGTACCACACCCAGAGCCTTGGGGGGCTAAAGCCCGATCCGGTCAAAACCGCCCAATTGTTACAGCTATCGACCGATGCCGGTTATGGCCCGGCCCTTAACCGCTATGCGCAGGAACTTAAAAGTCAGGGCAAACTGGCCGAGGCCCTGCCGTGGTTCCAAAAGGCCGCGGCCCGTGGGGATATGGATGCGCTTTATAGCCTCGGCGAAATCTATGCCGATCCGCTAAACGGTGATCTGGCCAGCCCCATACGCGCCGTGACCTATTTCGAAGAGGCCGCTAATCTGGGCCACGTTCCGTCGCAAATCAAATACGCCTATCTGTGTCTGGCGGGGCAGGGCTTGCCGCGTGATCCGGTTGAAGCCTACAAATGGGCTGAGATCGCCAGCCAGACCGCCGACAAGGCTCAAAAAGAGGCCGCATTAGAGGTGCGCGAATACCTGCACACGCGGATTACTCCAGAGCAGCAGCAAAGTGGTGAAATGCGTGCGCAGGTCTGGCTCAAAACGCGTAGTTAAGATCGCCTGATTTACACAAAATTAGAGTTAATCCGCCATCTTGGCGCGCAATAAATTTTGTTTTGCCGCATTTTCTGGCGACGAACCGGTGTCCACTTCGTCGGAAAATGCTTCTAGCGCTTCAGGGGTATGGATATGGCGGTATTTGGTCTGGCTAAGAAACAACAGGCGCAGGCATCCGGCGAATTTGAGATGTTGTCGGCCACTTTGGAGGCCCTGACTTCGCCCGTATTTGTCAACGCCCTGACGCCGGGCGAAGAAGGTTTGGTCTACCTCAATACCGCCTTTGCGCACGGCATCCGCGCCCGTCACAAATCCGACTATCTGGGCAAGTCCGTCTCGTCCTTTTTCGCCGCCCAGCAGCCCGAAGGCCGCACCGCAGCAGAGATGGCCAAAAATACCGAAGCCACCATTGCCCGCGATGGCAAATGGACGGGGCCGACCAACTATGTGCGCGAAGATGGTACAATCTTTGAGGTCACCGCCACCGTCACCCTGATGACCCTCGGCGGTAAGCCCTATGCGGTCGCCCAGCTTCAGGACATGAACGCCGCCGAGCAGATCAGCCGTCGCCGGGCTGAGTTTCGCGATCTGGCCGACAGCCTGCACGGCGATGTCGGGGCCAGTGTTGAAGCGATTTCCCGCGCCACCGATGACCTGTCCGGCATTGTCGCCACCCTGATGCATTCCGCCGAAGAAACCTCACGCCAGTCGCAAAGTGTGGTCTCGATCAACGGGCAGACCAACAGCAATGTGAACACCGTCTCGGACGCGACGCAGGATCTGGCGTCCTCGATCGGCGCTATCGGCGAGCAGGTTGGCCGTTCGACCACTATCGCCCGTGACGCCGTGCAGCAGGCCGCCAATACGCAGGAAACCGTCAACCGGCTGGTGGCGGCTGCCGAGCGCATCGGCGATGTCATCAAGCTGATCCAGACCATCGCCTCCCAGACCAACCTTCTGGCGCTCAACGCCACGATTGAGGCGGCGCGTGCCGGGGAAGCGGGGCGCGGCTTTGCGGTCGTGGCCTCTGAGGTCAAATCGCTGGCCCAGCAGACCGCCAAGGCGACCGAGGAAATCTCAGCGCAAATCAGCGATATTCAGGCCGCGACCGGCCAGACCGAATCCGCCATTCGCGCCATTGCCGAAACCATTGAGCAGATCAACCAAATCTCTGGCGTGATTGCCGATACGGTCGATATGCAATCGGGTGCGACCCAGCGTATCTCTCAGAACGTCGCCTTGGCCGCGCAAGGCACCGGTGAGGTCAGCCAGTCGCTGCAAACCGTGGCCGATGTGGCGAAAGAGACGACGATGACCGTGGGGCAGGTGCGCACCCGGATTGAGACCGTCTCCGACGAAGCGCTGAACCTGCACGATAAGGTCCGCGCCTTTGTGGAGCGTCTGCGCAAAGAGGCGTAATTTCTGTCCTTAAATTCGACGCATTCTGTTACAACTCTGCCGATACAATCATCGAGGGAGAGGGACTATGCGTACACTCATTTTAACGGCGTCGCTGATGGTGATGGCGGGCACGGCGGTGGCCCAGACGGCCCCTGCGGCCAATGCTTATCCATACGATAAGGCGCCGTGGTGGATGAAGGAAAGCGTCATCACCCAGACCGGCTTTGTGCGCACGGAAATTGAGGCCAACCGTGCTAATTTCTCCGCCCAGTTCCAGACGGTGGGCAAGACCGCCGAAGAGGCCCAAAACAAAGCTATCGCCCAGACCAAGGCGCTGAATGAGGCGCTGAAAAAACTGGGGGCTGATAAGGTGCAGATTTCGACGTCCTTTGCGATGCGCGCCCTCTATGAGCAGTATAAGGATAAAGACGGCAATCGGATCGAAAACCAACGCGGCGATAAGATCGACGGCTATCAGGTCAATCTGGGGCTGACCTTGCAGGTGCGCGATATGGCGGTGCTGGAACGGGCCTATGCGCTGGTGCTGGCGGCCAATCCGACCTCGACCGCGCCCATTTATTTCAATCTGGAACCGTCTAACGAGACCAAAAGTTGGCTCTATTCCGAGGCCGTTAAGGACGCCGCCCGCCGGGCCAAATCTGCGGCGGCGGATGCGGGGACGACCTTGGGCAAGGTCAAGGTGATCGACCCGACGGGCAGAGCGTGTGAAACGGATATATTGGCGCGGGGTGCGCCGGAATCTTATGATGAAACTCAGGCGATTACGGTTATGGGGAACCGTAAGCAGGATCGGGTTGAGTATAACTCGCCACCGGCAACGATGGCGGCCCCGGCACCGCCTTCGCCCGTCGAGGCTTTGGAAGCCAAGGCTGCGCAAAATCCGTTTATTCAGGCCCCGCCGCTTAGCGAACTGACGGCCAAGGCCTGCGTCGTTTACGGCCTCAATTGAGGCTATAAACCACGTGAAATGCAGTGGTTTACGGGCTGAACTAAAGAAAGAGCCCCCACCACCACACCTCATCGCTTCGCGATTTCGTGCGGTCCCCCTCCCCGGCACGCCGGGGAGGTATAAGGGTTATACTCCCCCACCGCACTTTGCTTCGGGTTTAGTGGTTCTCTGTCATGTGGGGGAGATGCCGAGGCTTGTCCGAGGCAGAGGGGGGCGGCTCCACTCGAAACACCTTTTACCCCCCCCTCCGTCACGTCGCTTGCGCGCCGCGCCACCTCCCCCATATGTCAGGGCGTGACAATGACTGAAACCTAGTGCGATGGGGGAGTATAAGATTTAGCGCTGTCGGCGCAAATGCACCAACTAACGGGTCAAGGGGGCTTGCCCCCTTGTGATCAACTTTCGGAGAGGCGGCGGCACAGAGCGTGACCTTTTGCACTGCAGCAGGTAGTTTGCCGCCTGAGTATAAAGGTGCGTGACATGAAAATGGATAAGGTTGAGAAACTGTCGGCTCATTATGAGCAAGTGGTGCTGGTGCTGCAAGGCGGTGGGGCGCTGGGGTCATATCAGGCCGGGGCCTATGAGGTGCTGCACGCCTATGGCATTGAGCCCAACTGGATTGCCGGGGTATCGATCGGGGCGATCAATGCCGCGATCATTGCCGGCAATGCCCCGGATGAGCGCATGGCCAAGCTGACGTCGTTCTGGGAACAGATATCGACCGCCTTTCCGACCGATGGCTTGAGCAATCTCAATCCGTGGTTTAACACCCAGTTTCGCCAGATGAGCGGGCTGTGGAGTATGTTTCAGGGCGTGCCGGGATTTTTCCGGCCGAGCGCGCAGACGATGTTTTCGACGCCGTGGTTGTTGCCGTCGGAAACCAGCTTTTATGATGTGTCGCCGCTACGGGACACTCTGTTGAGCCATATTGATTTTGCGCGGTTGAATGATGGCGAAATCCGACTGAGTTTGGGGGCGGTGCATGTCACCAGCGGTAATTTCGTCTATTTCGACAATCGTGAACGCACCATCACGCCGGAACACATTATGGCGTCCGGCGCGCTGCCGCCAGGTTTTCCGGCGGTGATGATCGATGGTGAGGCCTATTGGGACGGCGGCGTGGTGTCGAACACGCCCCTGTCCTATGTGCTGCACGGCGGGGTCGGCGACATGCACGAAGACACGCTGGTGTTCCAGATCGACCTGTTTAACGCCCAAGGGGCAATGCCGGAGACGCTGGATGAAGTCTATGCCCGCATCAAGGACATCACCTATTCCAGCCGGACACGGTTGAACACTGATGCTTTTCTGCAAAAATATGTGCTGCGGCAGGCGATCCGCACCCTGTATGAGCATATTCCCGATGACGTTAAATCATGCGCGGAAGTTCAGGCCCTGAAAGAACTGGCGTCCGAAGACCGGGTGACGATTGTCCACCTGATCCACCGCGGCACCCAGTGTCAGACCCAATCCAAGGATTATGAATTTTCGCGCGTGACCATGCTGGAAAACTGGGCGTCCGGCGTGGCCGATGCGCAAACCGCCATGCGGCATGAGGAATGGCGCACCCCGCCAACCGAAAAAGACGGGCTGATGGTCTATGACTTCACGCGCGGCACAAAGCGGAAAGCCAAGTCGGGAAAGGCCGTCAAGGCCGAGGTGTAACGGCGTTACTCAAGGCTTTATTTTTCCCCCATAGGGTGTATGGTTGCGGGTGATCAATATCCGGGAGGGGATTATGAATAAGGCTTTGGCGGAGTTTATCGGCACGTTTGTGCTGGTGGTGTTCGGGTGCGGCGCGGTGGTTTTTTCATCGGACGTGGTTGGCGTTCTGGGCATCGCCATTGCCTTTGGTCTGGCGATCGTGGCTATGGCCTATGGCATCGGTAGCGTGTCGGGCTGCCATATCAACCCGGCGGTATCGCTGGGGGCGCTGATTGCCGGACGGATGACGCCGCGCGATTTCGGCATCTATGTGATCGCCCAGTGCCTTGGGGCCATAGCCGGGGCGGCGTTCCTGGTGGCGGTGGTCTCGGGTAAGCTTGCCGGCTATGATGTCGCGGTTGACGGCCTTGGGCAAAACGGCTGGGGCGAAGGCTACGGCGGCGGTTATGGCATGGCTGCCGCGTTTTTATTTGAAGTGGTGGCGACCTTTATCTTTCTGGTGGTGATTTTGGGCTCGACCCATGCCTCAAGCCCTGCCGGTTTTGCGGGACTGGCCATCGGTCTGACATTGGCGGCTATTCATATTATCGGTATTCCGGTCACCGGCGTTTCGGTTAATCCGGCCCGCAGTTTGGGGCCTGCCCTGTTTGTCGGCGGACAGGCCCTGGCGCAACTGTGGCTGTTTATCGTGGCACCGCTGATCGGGGCGGCGCTGGCCGGTGGGGTTTACCGGCTGGGGTGGTTGCAGTCTAAGCTTTGAGGCGCTGGCCAATCAGGTGATCGGCGGACCACTTGCCGCCGCCGTGGATGATCAGGCCGGTCAGGATAATCGCCCAGAACAGGTGCTGACCGTGCTGCAGGTACGTAAACTGGATCACCGCCGTCATGACCAAAAGCGGGATGGCGGCCAAGCGCGTGCCCAGACCCAGCCACAACAGAACCGGGCAGATCAGCTCAAACGCGGTCGCCGAAAATGCCGCAAATTCCGGCGGCAGAACCGGCACCTGATACTCATCGGCAAACAGCGAGACCGTGGTGTCGAAATCGGCGATCTTGGTCAGACCGGAAACGAAAAACACCCAGCCGATCCACAGCCGCGCCATCAGCCACCACGGCGCTGATAAAACTTCGGGCAGGGTATATAGACGCGAAAGACGATAGGCGTCATATCTTACGGCAGATGAGGGATTCGAGCGCGCAGGCGTTTGGGTCAGCATCGGGGCGGTTCCTTTGTGGAGCGTTTTCCCAATAAGTGGTTTCACTTATTGGATACGAAAGAGCGGCAAAATAATATTTAGGGTTTGCTGCCATACTATTCGCTGCGCAAAGGGATACGGTTACACGGTGTCTGATACGCCCAACCGCACTGGTCATGAGGCCCGTCTGCATCCACTGTTTGTGGCGGCGTGTGGGGGCGACCGCCGGTGCTATGCAGCTCTGCTTTCTGCCATATCCGACATCGCTCAGGGCTATGTCCGGCGCAAGCTGAGCGCTGATGGCGATGATGTGGTGCAGGAAATACTGATCTCGGTCCATAAGGGTCTGCACACCTATGATGTGAAGCGCCCCTGCATGCCGTGGCTGGCGGCGATCATGCACTACCGGCTCAATGACGCTTTGCGCAGGCGGTATCGTGATCAGCGTATGCCGAAGGTGGCGATAGAAGATGTCGAGGCCTATCTGAGCGCCCCTGTAACCGAAAGCATCGATTTAGACGAACACATAGTTGCAGCCATTGCGGAACTTCCCGAAGGCCAGCAAAAGGTGATCACTGGCATGTATATCAAGGATATGTCGGTGGCCGACGTCAGTAAGGCATTGGGTATGAGTATTTCCGCCGTCAAGGTTACGGCCCACCGGGCCTATAAACGCCTCAGAGATAAGCTTAAGGAGGGCGGATCATGAGCATCGAGACCCTCATTACGCAGCTTTCCGACAAGGGGCGGCCCGTTCGTTATGTGCCATTTCTTCGGGTGTGCGCCGAATGGATGGCGGTGACGGCGATCAGTTTTGGCGTGCTGACGCTGATCTATGGCCTGCGGGGCGATCTGGGCGCGCGGTTATCAGAGCCGCTGTTTATCGCCGAACTCGCCATGAACCTTAGCCTGGTGATTGCCGCCGGTGTGACCGCGACGGCCGCCGCCTATCCTGACCGGGGGGTGATCAAAGGGTGGCGCTATCTGTTTATCCTGCCGCTTGTGCTCTATGCGGTGGTGTTCGCGGCGGCGGCTTCACAAACCCCTGATCTGGCGGGCGCGGTGTTCCATAAGCATGGCTTTCACTGCCTGTTGTGCATTGTTATTTTTGCGATTATTCCGGCGGGGTGGATGTTGTTTAGGTTGCGCAGGCTTATGGTGGTGAGGCCCATGCAGGCGGCGGGCCTGAGCCTGATCATGGCGCTGGCGGCGGGGGGCTTAGGCATCCGGCTGGTCGATGCCGAGCCATTGTCGGTAGGGCTTCTGATCTGGCATTACCTGCCCATGCTGATGCTGTCAGGGGCCGCATTGTTACTGGGTCGAAAAATATTTCGGTGATAGTGTAACCGCGGGCAAATGCGGGGCGAATGCAATTGAGACCGGGCATTTCGGAATTATCCGGCCGGTGTTCTCCGACAGAAGGAAACCAACCATGAATAAGCTGCTTATCTCTGCCGCCATCGCCTCGGCCCTGGCCGGTGCTGTCGCCACCGCCCCATCCTTTGCGGGCGACGACATGAAGAAAGACAAGGCCGACAAAGAAAAATGCTACGGCGTCGCCAAGGCCGGCAAGAACTCGTGCGCCTCGGCTGACGGTTCGCACTCCTGCGCCGGTCACGCCACCAAGGACAATGACCCGAACGAGTGGGTTTATGTCAAAGCTGGCGAATGCGTGAAAATGGGCGGCTCCCTGACCCCGCCGAAAAAGATGTAAGAGTGCTGGCCTTCTCCGTACTCCCTTCGGAGAAGGCCCCTTAATTCATGATGTCATCATCTCATCTTGGTTATGGCTTAGGCCTGCGCAGACCCCATTACGGGCATTTTCTGAACGAACGCCCACGATCTGTTGACTGGCTGGAGATCATTTCCGACAACTATATCCGCGCCCACGCAGGTTATCACGACATGCTGTGCGATCTGCGAACGGATTATCCTATCGTCATGCACGGGGTGGGGTTATCCATTGGCACGACCGATGCGCTGGACGGGGATTACTTAAGCGCGCTCAAGGGTTTGGCCGATAAGCTGGAGGCCGCCTGGGTGTCTGATCACCTGTGCTTTACCGGCATTAATGGCCAAAACAGCCACGACCTTTTGCCCATTCCCTATACCGAAGAAGCCCTTAAACACCTCATCCCGCGCATCCATCAGGTGCAGGCGGTGCTGGGGCGCGAACTGGTGCTTGAAAATGCGTCAACCTATGTCGAATTTGATGGCGCGAGTTTGAGCGAGGCTGAGTTTTTTGCCGAACTGCATGCCCGTACCGGCTGCGGGATTTTGCTGGATATCAACAATGTCCATGTTTCGAGCTTTAATCACGGCTGGGATGCGCGCGCCTATATTGATGCGGTGCCGTCAGCCGCGATCAAGCAGTACCATCTGGCCGGACATACCGATCACGGCGATTACCTGTTCGACACCCACAATGCGCCCGTCGCTGATCCGGTCTGGGCGCTGTATGACTATGCCCGGTCGGTGCATGGGGATCGCGCGACCCTGATCGAATGGGACGCCGATATTCCGGCGTTTGAGGTGCTGGAGGCCGAACTGGATAAGGTGCGCGCCCGATGAATTACCGCCGCCAGCTTGAGCAATTATATGAGGCGGTGACCGGACGCGCGGCGGCGGATATGCATCTGTTTAAAGCCGCACGCGGTAATGTCCTTACGCTGCCGCGGCGACTAAACATCTATGCCGACGGCTATGGTGAGCGGCTGCGGGCGGCGGTCGCTGCCGACTATCCGGCGCTCGCAGCCTTTATGGGCGCGGGCGCGTTTAACGCGGTGGTGGACGTCTATGTGGCGGCGACACCCTCGCGGCACTGGGATTTGAATCTCTATCCCATTGGCTTGCCCGACCTTGTGTCGCCCGGCCCGGCCAAAGATCTGGCGACACTGGAGGCTGCGATTGTCGCGGTATTCTGGGCTGCGGACAGCGCGCCGCTAACACCGACCGATTTGACCGGCATTGACGAAGCTGCCTTTGCTCAGATGCCGTTGGATCTTCGCACAGCCTCACGCCTGCTGAGGTTTGAGGCCGCCCCCAACGCCTATCTGACGGCGCACCGGTCGGGTGCGGCGGCAATGATGGGCGTTGGGCCGGAACACCTGCTGATCGTCCGCCACGATCACGAAGTCCACCGCCACGCCCTGGAGCCCTTAGAATACGACGTGTTGACGCGACTATCGCAAGGGCAAAACCTGACAGAAGCGATTGCTACCGAAGCCGCTGCCGAGCACTTACCGCACTGGCTGGGCCGGTGGCTGACGGACGGGTTTTTCAATCAATCTTAAAGCTACAGCTCGACCTTAGCGACCTTGTCCTTAAAATCTTCCTTGGGGTCAGATCCAAGCAGGAGTTTCAGCCCCGCCATCAGGCTTGAGGCATCGACCCAGATTTCGGCCTCACGGGCATCAAAGCGCAGCAATTGCAGTTTCGGATCATCCTTGCCCGTGAACCAGGCAGCTATGAACGGGTTCCACAGTCGATCGATCACGGCGCGGTCATTGTGCGGGCTTAAGGCACCGTAGACGGTCGCAAAGACATTGTGGCCCTTATCGGCAAAGGTAAAGCGCGCGGTTTCATCCGGCGTCAAAGCCTTGGCCAGTTCGGTGTCTTTGGAGGTGAAAATCCAGATCGGCCCGCCTTCGTCGCCGTCTACCAGCGCCGTCATCGGCCGCGGGGCGACATTGCGCAGGCCCAGCATGACCGTGCGGTCAGAGCGCAAAGCTTTCCAGAATTTTTCGGTGATGTCTTTTTCGGTCATGGCACATTACTCCTGATTTCGGAGCGATAGTGTGCGCCCATGACCATAAGCGCGCGATGCGGATAGTGTGGGGTGTGGCTAAATAAGCTGGCTATCAGTAGGCTAATCGCGAAGTTAGCACAAAACATACGCGACAAAGTCCGTAACCATTGCGAAGGACTTTGGAGTGAGATGGCCGGAGCGAAGCGACTAGCGACCAAGCGGGAGCGCAGGCTGCGCGCCGCCAAGGGCCTTAGGCCCTGAGCGCCGGGAAAAAGCATTTCTTAATTTTCGGAGGAAATGGTGGACCCGACAGGGATTGAACCTGTGACCCCTACGATGTCAACGTAGTGCTCTCCCGCTGAGCTACGAGTCCACTTTATGCGAGGAAGCGGTGTATAACCAAGCCTCCCCGCCATAGCAAGCCATTTTTCGGGAAATCTGTGGGTTAATCCCACAATCAGATTTAAGGTGCTTACGCCGCGATCAGGCGTTCCACTTCGGTGACGATCTCGCGCCCGCCCTCAAGAAGCGAAGCGATAGGGCAACTCAAAACACCCTCAAGAAGCGAAGCGTTAGGGCAACTAAAAATCTGCGCGAAGCTTACGCCGCGATCAGGCGTTCCACTTCGGTGACGATTTCGCGCAGATGCACCGGCTTTTCGAGCACCTTGGCTTCGGGCGAGGCTTTCTGGGCATTAAGGGCCACTGCGGCAAACCCGGTGATGAACATGATCTTAAGGCCCGGCTGGCGTTGACCGGCAATCTTGGCGACTTCGATGCCATCGGCACCTGGCATGACGATATCGGTCAGCAGCAGGTCGTAGGGGCCCTGATCGAGCGCTTCGATCGCGCTGTCGCCATCGGCACAGCTTACGACCTCATAACCCGCCCGTTGCAGGGCGCGGGTCAGGAAGCTGCGCACGGAATCTTCGTCTTCAGCCAGCAGAATTTTCTTCATGGTACCCCAAAATCACTAAACGCCTTACGTCCAGATCAGGCGCCGTCCCGGCGTTGATAACCGATAATAACGCAACTGACGTAAATTAGGGATGAAGAACTCGCACGAATGGCCTACTAAATAGCTAATATGGATACGAATGTTTCTCACCTGTGGCACTTGTCGCGCGATTTTATTCCGGCGGTCGATGTGATCGAGCCGGACGGCGGGGAGGGCTGGCCGCTGGTGTTTGGTCTGCCCCATTCCGGTCGCTACTACCCCGACAGCTTTATTCAGGGGGCACGCGAGGCCTTGCCGGTGCTTAGGTCCACCGAAGATGCCTATGTCGATGACCTGATCGGGTTTTCGAAAGATATGGACATCCGCTGTGTTC
The DNA here is from genome assembly GCA_002342035.1 of Asticcacaulis sp. UBA2476. Classification (GTDB taxonomy): domain Bacteria; phylum Pseudomonadota; class Alphaproteobacteria; order Caulobacterales; family Caulobacteraceae; genus Asticcacaulis. Next base: position 38,101 of record DDPE01000090.1, read on the forward strand.
GTGCCGTTTACGGGCGGTCGTTTGTCGATGTTAACCGCGACCCGCGCGAACTGGATGCCCGCCTGATCAAGGGCGCTTTGCCGAGGGATGCGTTGACCCAGACTCTGCGGGTGCGTTCTGGCTTTGGGGTTATTCCGCGCTGTTTGAGCGGTCAGAGGGAAATCCATCTTCATCCCATCGGGATTGATGAGGCCAGGGTGCGTATTGCGCGGGTTCATGCCCCCTATCACCATGCCCTGAACTACCTGTTGCGGCAGGGCTGCGCGCAGTTTGGCACCATCATGTTCATCGACTGGCATTCCATGCCGTCAACCACACAGGCGGGCGGGTCGCGAAAGCTGCCGGATATCGTGCTGGGCGATCTTTATGGGGAAACCTGCGCTCCGGAGCTGACGCGCTTTGTGAAAAAGCAACTGGAAGCTCAGGGCCTTAAGGTCGGGCTGAACATGCCCTTTGCCGGGGGCTATAATATGGAAACCTACGGTAAGCCGCACCGGGGCGTTCACGCGCTACAGATTGAGATCAACCGTGGCATTTATATGGATGAAGCCACGCTGGAGCGGACGGCAGGGTTTGCCACGCTCAAAGCGGCGCTGGCGTCCGTTATTGAGGCCCTTAAGACGTTCCGCCTCGGAACTCCCTGAATTGGGGCAAAAAAAAGCCGCGCTATTTACAAGCGCGGCTAAAGTCTACAGGGAGGAAACGCCCAGGAAGGGCATCGACGTAAAAACGTCGAACAAGATCAAAATAGTTTGCGGTGCGAAAAATCGCAAGTCCAAAAGTGCATTTGTATGATCACGTATGGTTACAACTGCAAAAACATTGATGTCAGTACCGTGATTTTTAACAGGCTTTTCTAATCTTGCGGCTCTTTTTTAGGCAGGTGGTTTGCGCGGTCGTCCTTGTGCATCGCGAGAATATCTTCCAGAGGCAGTGTATCTTTTTCATAAAGCGGACGGGTGCGGGTGGGGTAAGGGTGTTCTTCCAAAAGTTCGCGCATCCGGCGGAGTCCGCGTGAGGCCTGTGAATTGGCCTGCCGGTAGCCTAGCAGAAACACGGCGCCCAAACTGGCAATGATGAGGGCCCAGGGCCCGAACAGCCACGCACCTGCCGACAGCGAGAAATAGTAACCGCGCACCCCTTGCGAAAAATTCGACATGGCCGGGTCGATAATATCTGATGCCGCTTCGGTGAACTTGTCGGCGGTCTCTTTGTCGACATTGAGTGGGATGGCACCGAAGGCCGCCACGCAGTAGTTCATCTGCCGCAATGCCCAGACGAAGTTCAGGAGGCCACGCGCCAGACAAAGAATAACCAGAGACAGCTTGATCACCAGCAAGGAGGACGACGTATCGATTCCCAATCCTGTGGCGTATTGGAAGGTTACATCGGTGCTGAACAGGGCCCCCCCAATGGCGGCGATCAAGATGAGGTTGGCTGAGGCAAAAAAGCTGGCCGAATTGACACCGTGCCCAATCAGGTTGGAATCGAACAACTTAAAGTCGCGAATGACCATTTCCCGCATCCAGGCGTGGCGGACGACGGTCAGATCCTTAAGCAGCATGCCCCGACGTTTGGATAACAGCTTAATCAGATGTTCGTAGCCTAACCAGCACACGAAAAAGATTATTAGGGCGGCAATATCATGCCTTAACGTCATAAAATCCAGATCGGACATCTTACTCTCCCCGCATGTAGATGTTCACTGTTTGCCACGGTATTGATTTCATTAAGCTTAACAGGTCGTTTCCGGTACAATCAGCAATAGGGTTTTTGCGCCATAAGGCACAAAGTTTTCACTTTTTCCAACTCTTCGCTTGTGCGAACAGCCTCAATCTCTTAAATGGGCTCAACTTTGTTATATAATCAAAAAGCCAAAACTTATGAATATAGATAAGATTTCTATTGGTCCTAACGCGCCGTGGGACATTAACGCTATTATCGAAATTCCCCAGGGTGGCATGCCGGTCAAGTATGAGCTGGATAAGGACTCCGGGGCTCTGTTTGTCGACCGTTTTCTATATACGTCGATGTTCTATCCCGGTAACTACGGGTTTATTCCGCACACCCTCGCGGATGATGGCGACCCGTGCGATATTCTGGTGGTCGGTCCGGTGCCGGTCTATCCGGGTGTCGTGATCCGTTCGCGTCCCATCGGCGTGCTTCTGATGGAAGACGAAGCCGGTAAGGACGAGAAAATCCTAGCTGTGCCGGTCGATAAACTGCACCCGTACTATAGCAATGTTTCAAGCTACCGCCAGATGCCGGAAATCCTGATCGAGCAGATTGCGCACTTCTTTGCGCACTACAAGGATCTGGAAAAGAACAAGGTCACGACCCTCAAGGGGTGGGGTGAGCCTGAAGTAGCCGCCCAACTGATCCGCGAAGGTCAGGAACGTCTGGCCGCCAAGGTTGGCTAAGACCGCTTCTGTTTAAGCTTTAAAACCCGTTCCGGTTCCGGAGCGGGTTTTTTTATAGCCTAAATGTCGCAAATGTTACTCAAAGCCATGTCAGGCTGCGATTTGCAGCTTTTCACATCTGCGGTTAGCGGCTTAAAGTCGGGCGGGTGCAAAAATCAAGGAGCGGGTTATGGATATTCTGAATGGTGTTTTAGGCGCATTGGGCGGCGGCGATAAAGGCGGCCTTAATCTGGAGGCCCTGTCGGGCCTGGTGGGTAATGGCGGATTGAATGACATTGTGGGCCAGCTTTCGCAGGGTGGCCTACAGGACGTTGTGCAATCCTGGCTGGGTAATGGTGCCAACCTGCCGATATCGGCCGAGCAGATTCAGGCGGTGCTGGGCTCTGATCAGCTTGCGCAGATTGCTCAGACGATCGGGGTTAATCCGGCGCAAATCGCCGATGTACTGCCGGGCCTGATCGATAAGCTCAGCCCCAATGGTCAAATCTCTGCGGGCGGGCTCGGTGACATTGTCGGGCAACTGGGCAGCAGTGGCATTGTGCAGGACGTGCTGGGCGGTTTGTTCAAGCGCTGATCGATTCTGATTGAATGGGTGTGGATTATGTCGGATTTGGCCTTATTTTCGACATAATTCAGCACCCTAATACCGTTTTTATTGCAAAGATGTGCAATTTTTTCGATATATTATGCGTTTCGATAGCGCTACCATGATAAATTATACGAAAAATTACGGTTAATTCGTAATTTTTCCAAAGTCATTTTCAAAGAGTCTTTAAATTACAATTATATGACGACGGGTGACCGTTATGGTTGACCAATTTGGATGACCTAGATTTCGTCACAATATCTGTTACAATGTAATCATTGCAAGGCGTCAACAGTTTTAGCGGGACTGTGTGTTTTTGTCGTAATCTACCCGTGTACTGTACCTGAGTTCTCCCATTCACCTTACATGCCCAAGAAGAAAAATATGCCGAATTCCTCCCCGGATGTGGCATCGCGCCTTTATGCCTTGGCAGTGGCGCGTGACACAGCGAATTTAGTAGATATGGATGCCGCCCTGGCCATGGCGCGGGCATCTGTGCGTACCCTTATGGCCCTGTCACCTCAGGCGGCCCTTCTGATGCGCTCATTTGCGCAGGAAGAGATCGACCGCCTGTCGATGGAATGTACCGAAGAGTCCGAAGGGGCGATTGCGCTGGTGCGCGAAGCGCTTGATCGCGTCTGAATATTTGAGTTTCGTGCTTAACGAAAAAGCGCTCCGATATATCGGGGCGCTTTTTGTTTTATGGCGCGGTGTTCACCTTGCCCTTAAGGGGCGTGTAGAGCGGAAAATACAGCCTGACCGCGTCACCACTACCGCTGTTCGAAAAGTGACCACTGTCGCTGAACAGGAGCCGCTCCCCCTGGCGATACGTGCAGTGCGTCCCGTTGGGGCAGAGAAAGGTCAGGGGATCCGTGAAAACCACGTCACCGGTTGCGCGGTGCAGGCTTTCATTGATCTCAGAGCCAAAACTGTTGGCGGCGACGCTGGGGCGTGGGGTTTGCCTGACCTGCCGGAAAGCGATGACGCCGACATCGGTCACAAACAATGGGCTTTGGCCGATAACATAGGTCTTCACACCCATGGCCTTAAGGGCGGACAGGGTTGATTGTATTTGGTCCATCCCCCGGCTTTTCATGTCAATCCAGCGCGCCGACAGAATGACGGTTTTGATGTTTAAGGTCTTGATGAGCTTTAAGGCGTTGGCATTGAAATTCTGGCAGTTGGGGCGGGCGTAGGAGTAGTAGGACAAGACCGGCGGGCAACCGGCGGCGGTATACTGATAGAGCGTGTAGGGAATATGGGCGGCATTATCGGTCAGACCCGGCACATAGTGGGCGGCATAGGAATCGCCCCACAGCATGACCTTTTCCGGGCCGTTACTCACAATCCGGCACTGATCAGCGTTCCACTTTTCATACGGTATCGGGGCCTCGAAAAAGCAGACATTATTGTTCCAGCTATTGGTGCGCCCATCGGCAGCGACGACCGGATCATAGTCGGGAAAGCGGTCCGGGAAGCCTTTGAAGGTCACGCCAGCCGAACCCAGCGCGAACAGGGCCACAAGACCTGCCAGCGTGCCGCCCAGCAAAACTGGCCGCGATGGCGCAAAACCCGGCTGGCGGAACGGCTGTTCGATAAAGCGCCAGCTTAAAACGGCCAGAATGAAGCTTAAGGCGATGATGAAGCCTGCCCACATAAGGCTGGGGGGCTCAAGCGTGACATAGCGGACAAACACGGTCACCGGCCAGTGAACCAGATACAGCGAATAGGAAATCTTACCGATGAATACCATAGGTGCCCACGACAAAACCCGTCCGCCAAGGCCCGCCGGAAAGGCCCCGCTGTAGATCAGCAGAACCGCGCCCAGAACGGGCGGCAGGGCGGTAAGACCCGGAAACGGTGTGGCTTCGGTATAGACGACGACCGGAATCAGTATCAGCAAAAGCCCCAGCCCGCCCAGAACATGGGCGACGGTTGCGGTGCGTGGTGCGGGCAGGCGCATCAGGGCCAGAAGCGACCCGGCCAGAAGCTCCCACGCCCGTGTCGGCAGCAGGAAGAAGTTCGCGGTTGGCCCGACATCGGTCAGGTATATGCTCAAACCCAGCGATCCGGCGGCCCCCAAGGCAAACAGCCAGACCCAATGCTTACGGATCAGTTTAAAAGCCACCCACATGGCGATGGGCATGACAATATAAAACTGCTCTTCGACGGCCAGCGACCAGGTATGCAGCAGCGGACGCAATAGCGCGCTAGCTTCGAAATAGCCCGAAAACTTCCAGAAATAGAGATTGGAGATAAAGGCGGCGGTGGTGGCCACGCTTTTGGAGAAATCCTGAAAATAGGACGGCAGGAACAGTAGCCACGCCGTGATCCAGGTCACGATAATCACGGCGGCAAGGGCGGGGATGATGCGCCTTATGCGCCGCTCATAGAACTGGGCGATGGAAAAACGTCCGGCCTCAAGGTCGTCGCGCAGAATGCCGGTAATCAGGAAGCCGGAAATGACGAAAAATACATCGACCCCGACAAAGCCGCCGGATACGCCGGGAATACCGGCATGAAACAAAAGTACGGGCAAAACCGCCAGCGCCCTGAGGCCATCTATATCCGCCCGGTATTTCATTCTTGCCCCTTGATCGCACTGGTGGTCGGGGCGGTTGCCCCTTACAGCCGCGGTAATCTACCGCGTCTGCAAGGGGCAAATTAGAATCGCAAGATTTGATTTTTAGTGAATGAAAACCTAATCGGCGGTCGAATCGATGATTTCGGCGGTCGGGCCGTTCTTCAGGATCGATTCGATGGCGTTTTTGGCGCTGGCCTTTGAGCTGTAGCCTTCGGTCCAAAAGATACTCTCAGAGTTGTACTTGAAATAGGCTACGAATTCGCCGGCCTTATTTTTCTTGATTTCGAATGTATGCGCCATGGCATCCCCGCTGTGAAGTCTCTGAAAAGAAGGCTCAATTTCGCGCAAGGGAACCAAGGCTGTCAAGCGGGCAGGCTTCGCGTGTAATCACAAAGCCTTGATAATTCGCACGGCCCGGAAATGGATCAGCGTTGTTTCAGGCCGTGCCGCCACACAAGTCCCAGAAACCCGCCCTTGATGTACGGCAAAAGCCACAGGGTCAGGGCGCCCATAACCGCAATGGATGATGGGATCAGGATTTCAAACGGATAGTGCATAAATACGCTGTCGAACATAAACAGCGGCGCAATCACGATATGGCCGACGATGATCATGGTGACATAAGCGGGGCCGTCATCGCACGGATAAAGCCCCAGCGGCGTATGACAATGATCACAGGCATCGACCACCTTGAGGTAGCCCTTAAAGGCGCGCCCTTCGCCACAGGCCGGACAGCGCCGGTTGAGGCCCCGCTTGATCGCGGTCATAAGGGTGGGCTTTTCAGCGGTCATGGCATGCTCAGGGGCGTTTGGCTCAGATGCGTTCTTGCTCATAATAACCTAGTTGGCTTATCAGGATATAAAGATCAAGTCACGCAGGCTGTGCCACAGAGTCGCACAGGGTCGCATTAAGGGCTTGCAATTCATATAAAGATATCTTTATATGATTATATGAGCTTGAAATCAAATCCTGTATTGGGGGCGGCAGCACTGCTGGAGGCCTTGAAGGCGGCCGGTGAGCCGACGCGTCTGCGCCTGTTGCGGCTGCTGGCCGATGAGGAATTGTCGGTCATGGAACTGGTGCAAATCCTAAACCAGAGCCAGCCGCGTGTCTCGCGCCATTTGAAATTGATGAGCGAGGCCGGTCTTATTGACCGCTTCCCGGATGGTGCCTGGGTGTTTTACCGCGCCTCAGACGCGCCTGCCATCCGTCCGCTGGTGACGGCTGTGCTGGATGCGCTGGGCGATGACTATGCCGATGATGTGCGCGCGCTGGATGATATCCACGCCCAGCGCCTGAAATCGGCCCAGAGCTATTTTGAAAATATCGCCGGCCGGTGGGACGAAATCCGCTCCCACCACATTTCCGAAGCCGATGTCGAAGCCGCGATCATAGATATTTTAGGGCATCAGCCGTTTGATCAGCTGGTCGATCTGGGCACAGGTTCGGGACGGATGCTGACCTTGCTGGGGCCGCGGGCCAAGACCGCAACCGGCCTTGATCTGTCGCAGCAGATGCTCAATATCGCCCGCGCCAGAACGGCGGAAAGCGGCCTGACGGGCGATATAAGGATCGACTTCCGCCACGGCGACATTGCCGATACGCGCTTGGGCGCCGACAGTGCCGATCTGGTGATCGTGCATCAGGTGCTGCACTTCCTGCCCGATCCGGTGCAGGCGGTGCGTGAGGCCGGACGTATACTTAAATCCGGCGGGCGCTTGCTGGTCGTCGATTTCGCGCCCCACGGCCTGGAGCACATGCGTGAGCAGTATCAGCACCGGCGCTTAGGCATCAGCGATGAGGATATGTCCGGCTGGCTGATGCGGGCGGGCCTGACGCTTAACAACGACACCGCCCTGCCGCCGGTGGATGGCGCGGGCCTTACGGTGCGCATCTGGCTGGCGCGCAAAGACTAATTCAAGAATAAAGATCACACTATGATAAGCCCCCATCTGCAAACCCGCCTGAGTTCCATTGCGCGTTCGGTATCGTCCGGCGGCAGTCATCTCAATATTTCGTTCGAGTTTTTTCCGCCCAAATCGGAAGAGATGGAACTGAGCCTGTGGAACTCTGTCCGTCGTCTTGAGGGGCTTAACCCGTCGTTTGTGTCGGTGACCTATGGGGCGGGCGGTTCGACGCGCGAGCGTACCCACCGTACGGTTAAGCGTATTCTGGATGAGACCGCGCTTAAGCCTGCCGCCCACCTGACCTGCGTGGAGGCGTCACGCGAAGAGGTCGATGAGGTTATCCGCGAGTACTGGGCGGCCGGTGTGCGCCATATCGTGGCCCTGCGTGGTGACCCGCCGACAGGGTTGGCCGACGGGCAATATACCCCGCGCGCCGATGGTTATCAGAACGCCACCGAACTCACGCAGGCCATCAAGCGCATCGCTGATTTTGAGGTTAGCGTCGGTGTCTATCCGGAAAAGCATCCGCAGTCGCCGTCACTGGATTTTGATCTGGATGTGCTGCGTCAAAAGGTCGATGCGGGTGCCACGCGCGGCATCAGCCAGTTTTTCTTTGAACCGGAAACGTACTTGAGGTTCCGTGACGCGGTGGCGGACGCGGGTATTGAGATTGAGCTAACGCCGGGTATTATGCCGGTCACCAACTTCAAGGGCTTAAAGCGCATGGCGCAGGCGTGCGAAGCCCATGTGCCGGACTGGCTGGCGGAACTGTTCGACGGGCTGGATGATGATGCCGAAACGCGCAAGCTTTTGGCATCCGCCGTGGCGGTCGAGCAGGTGCTGGAGCTTGAGCGCGAAGGGGTGAGCAATTTTCATTTCTATACTCTCAACCGCGCTGAACTGGTCTATTCCATCTGCCGGGTGTTGGGTGTTAAGGAGGCCGTGATATGAACCGATCCGAACGTATTGAAGCACTATATGCCGCCTCAAAAGAGCGCATCCTGATCCTTGATGGTTCCTGGGGGGTGATGATCCAGCGCCGTGAACTCAGCGAAGAGGATTTTCGCGGGGAGCGGTTTGCGGATCACGTTGGCCAGATGAAGGGCAATAACGATATCCTGTGTCTGACGCGGCCTGATATCATCACGGATTTGCATAATCAGTATTTCGAGGCCGGTGCGGATATCAGTGAGACCAACACCTTTTCGGCGACGACCATCGCCCAGGATGACTATCATCTGGACGCGCAGGCGTGCTGGGATATCAACTATGAAGGCGCAAAGCTTGCCCGCGCTGCCGCCGATGAATGGACGGCCAAAGAGCCCCATAAGCCGCGCTTTGCGGCAGGCTCAATCGGGCCGCTGAATAAGATGCTCAGCATGTCGTCGGATGTGAATGATCCGGGGGCACGGCTGGTCACCTTTGATCAGGTCTATGAGGCCTATAAGCAGCAGGTGAGGGCCCTCTATCAAGGCGGGGTTGATCTCTATCTGATTGAAACTATTACGGATACGCTTAACTGCAAGGCGGCCTTGAAGGCGATCCTCGATCTTGAGGACGAGGAGCAGGAAAAGCTGCCGATCTGGATTTCGGGCACGATTACTGATCGTTCGGGGCGGACGCTGTCGGGCCAAACGGCTGAGGCTTTCTGGAATTCGGTCAAGCACGCCAAGCCCTTTGCTATCGGGTTTAACTGCGCGTTGGGGGCCGATCTGATGCGCCCGCATATCGCCGAATTGTCGCGGGTGGCCGATACGTTGGTGGCGGCCTATCCCAATGCCGGTCTGCCCAATGCGATGGGCCAGTATGATGAGCAACCGCATGAAACGGCTCATGAACTGCATGAGTGGGCCAAGGACGGGATCGTCAATATCCTTGGTGGCTGCTGCGGCACGACGCCGGATCATATCCGCCATGTCGCCGACGAAGTGCGCGGCATCAAACCCCGCCAGGTGCCAGACCGCCCAAAGGCCATGCGCCTTGCCGGCTTAGAGCCGTTTGAGCTGATCTGATGGATGCGCCTGAATGGTACGCTGACTGGCGTCACGAGGCCTTCCATCAGTTGATGGACAAACAAGACGAATGGCAGATAGCGTTTGGTATCAAAGATCTACCGCGTTGGGACTATGATGTTGAGACCGAAACGCTGACCTTTTCAAAGGATGGTGTCGTTAAGGTCATAGCTGATATTCAGGTCGTTGGCACAACCGGGAGCAAGGATTGGTTATGGGGTTGGGCCAATGATCACTGGCCCAAGAATGTGGTGAAGGATTTCGAGCCGGTCATACTTTTCGGTGAAGAACATGGCATCATGGAACTAATCTATGGCCATGTTGAGAATGACGATCTGAACCATCTTGGTTGGGAACTGACCGCTGTGGCCGTTCGCATTCTAAATGCAGTCGGTGCATACCGGCCTAAAAGCGAAGACAGTGCTGGCGCTTTGTTTCTGCTTATAAAATCGGTTCGCTTTGCAAACTGATTTGGGAGAGTCTTATGACCGATAAAATGGCCGATCTGTTCAAAGACCCTGAACACGCCCGCACCTATGCCGAGCGGCCGAAGAAGATCATTCCGGGCTTTGATGGTCTGCACCGCATCATGGCGCAACTGATTGGTGAAGCAGCCCCTGAGCGCACCCTTGTGCTCGGCGGTGGCGGCGGTCTGGAGCTAAAAACCCTGATTGAAGCTTTGCCGGACGGTCGGTTCTGCGCGGTCGATCCATCGGCGGAAATGATTGCGCAGGGCAGGGTTTACTTAAGCGACCCTGCGTCAGTGGAGTGGGTCGAAGGCCTGATCTTTGAGGCGCCGGCAGGGCCATTCGATGCCGCGACCTGCATGTTGACCCTGCATTTCGTGCCCGATGACGGCGCAAAGCTGGAGACGCTAAAGGCGGTTAAGGCGCGGCTGAAACCCGGCGCACCTTTCTTTATGGCGCACATGAGCGTCGATAAGGATGACCCCAATTCGGATCAGAAGTTCGATCGTTATCTGCGCTACGCTCAGGATAGCCAGCTTGACCCGCAGGTGCTGAAAGAAGCCCATGAGCGGGTGCGCACCGGACTAAATACGGTCGGGCCGGAACGCGATGAGCAGCTTTTGCGCGAGGCCGGTTTCAGCGGGATTGAGCTTGTGTTCAAAGGCCTGTACTGGTGCGGATGGATCGCTTACGCCTGATGATGCCTTGCGCGATCTTTAATTAGGACCACCAGTTACTCATGAGACCTTCCTTTATCAATATTGGTGAACGCACCAACGTCACCGGCTCCGCCAGGTTCAAGAAACTCGTCATCGAGGGCAACTATTCCGCAGCCCTTGATGTCGCGCGTCAGCAGGTCGAGGCCGGGGCCGCGATCATCGACGTCAATATGGACGAAGGCTTGCTCGATTCGGTGGTGGCCATGCGCACCTACCTGAACCTGCTGGCGGCGGAGCCCGATATCGCGCGCGTGCCGGTGATGATCGACTCATCCAAATGGGAGGTGATCGAGACCGGCCTGAAATGCGTGCAGGGCAAGGCGATCGTCAACTCGATCTCCATGAAGGAGGGCGAGGATAAGTTCCGCGCCGAAGCCGTAAAATGCCTGCGCTACGGGGCCGCCGTCGTGGTCATGGCCTTTGACGAAGTGGGGCAGGCCGACACTGCCCAACGCAAGATCGAAATCTGCACCCGCGCCTACAATATTCTGGTGAACGAAGTCGGCTTTCCGGCGGAAGACATCATTTTCGACCCCAATATCTTTGCGGTCGCGACCGGCATCGAAGAACACGATAACTACGCCGTCGATTTCATCGAGGCCGTCAAGGTCATCAAGGCCACGCTGCCCTATGCGCGCATTTCGGGCGGGGTGTCGAACGTGTCGTTCTCCTTCCGCGGTAATGAACCGGTCAGGCGCGCGATCCATTCGGTGTTCCTATACTACGCCATCAATGCGGGCATGGACATGGGCATCGTCAATGCTGGCGACCTGCCGGTCTATGACGATATCGACCCGGAACTGCGTCAGGCGGTCGAAGATGTGATCCTGAACCGCAAGCAGCGCCATAATGTGTCGAATACCGAATGGCTGGTTGACCTTGCGCCCAAGTACAAAGGCGAAAAAGGTCAGGTCGAGGCCAAGACCTTAGCCTGGCGCGAAGGCACGGTGGCGGAGCGTCTGAAACACGCGCTGGTCAACGGCATCACTGAATTTATCGACGCCGACACCGAAGAGGCGCGGCTGGCGGCGGCGCGACCCCTGCATGTTATCGAAGGCCCGCTGATGGCCGGGATGAACGTGGTCGGTGACCTGTTCGGGGCGGGCAAGATGTTCCTGCCGCAGGTTGTCAAATCGGCCCGCGTCATGAAGCAGTCGGTGGCCTATCTCATGCCGTTCATGGAAGAAGAAAAACAGCAGCATGTGGCGGGTGGAGGGACCTATCAGGCGGCGGGCAAGATCCTGATGGCCACCGTCAAGGGCGATGTCCACGACATTGGCAAGAATATCGTTGGCGTGGTGCTGCAATGTAATAATTATGAGGTCATTGACCTGGGCGTTATGGTGCCCGCTGATCGGATTCTGGCCGAAGCCAAAGAGCACAAGGTTGATATGATCGGCCTCAGTGGCCTGATCACGCCGTCACTGGATGAGATGGTATTTGTGGCGCGTGAAATGCAGCGCACCGGCTTTGATATTCCACTGCTAATCGGCGGGGCGACAACCTCCAAAACCCACACGGCGGTCAAGATCGAACCGGGCTATTCCAACGATCAGGTCGTCTATGTGCTGGATGCCTCCCGCGCCGTAGGCGTGGTGTCGCAACTGCTGAGTGAGACTGATAAGCCGAAATTTGTCGCTGATACCAAGGCGGATTATGTCAAGGTGCGCGACGCTTACGGTAAGGGTGACAATAAGCCCCGTTCCGATTTGGCGGAGGCCCGCGAACGGAAATTCGTGATTGATTTTGCCGCCGAAACGCCGGTCGCCCCGTCGTTTTTGGGCGTGCGCACGTTCAGCCCTTATGATCTGAATGATCTGGCCGAGCATATTGACTGGACGCCGTTCTTTGCGACCTGGGAACTGGCCGGGCGCTTCCCGGATATTCTGGACGATGATATTGTCGGTGAAGCCGCGCGCGGCCTTTACAAAGATGCGCAGGAAATGCTGGCCCGAATCCTGACTGAAAAATGGTTTACGGCCAGCGGCGTGGTTGGGTTCTGGCCCGCCAATGCCACCGAGGATGACGATATCGAAGTCTATGGGGACGAGACGCGCACTAAGGTCATCGCCAAGTTCCATACCCTCAGACAACAGATGAAAAAGCCGCGCGCCGACCAGAGCAATCTGGCGCTGTCTGATTTTATTGCGCCCAAAGGCACGCCTGACTGGATCGGCGGCTTTGCGGTCACGGCCGGTCATGGTGAGCTGGAAATCGCCAAAAAATTCAAAGACGCGGGTGATGACTATAACGCGATCCTGGCCACTGCTCTGGCTGACCGTCTGGCCGAAGCCTTTGCGGAAAGCCTGCATAAAAAGGTGCGGCGTGAACTGTGGGGCTATGCGGCCGACGAAGACCTGGATATCGCGGGTCTGATTGCCGAGCAATATAAGGGCATCCGTCCGGCACCGGGCTATCCGGCCCAGCCCGATCATACCGAAAAATGGACGTTGTTTGACCTATTGGATGCGCGGGCGCGCACGGGTATGGAACTGACGGAATCCTTGGCCATGACGCCACCGGCGTCGGTTTCCGGCATGTATTTCGCCCATCCGAAAGCCCACTATTTCGGCGTCGGCAAGATCGAAAAGGATCAGGTTGAAGACTATGCCCGCCGTAAGGGCTGGCCCGTCGATCAGGCCGAGCGGTGGCTGTCGCCGATCCTGAACTATGTGCCGTCCTGACCCTACTGTGAGAGGCTGCAAATGGCCGTCTTTTTTGCGCTTCGTCGCTCATGTACCTTGAGTACACGTCGCTAGAATGCTCAAAAAGCCAATCATTTTCGCCGCCTCACAGCGGGTCATGAGTTTCGTACATGCTGAGACTGAAGCCCGTAAACTGCCGGAAATACTAACTTAGGCGCACTTTTTTTCGAGAAGAACTTCAACCTTTGCGGCATTATCTAAGTACAAAAGGTTTGTGAAATTGGTAAATTGACCTTCGCAATAGTTAAGCTTAAGCACATCATCACGTATCCAGTTTAGCTGAATCTCTGTTAAATGCGTGCCCATTATATCGCAATCGTCGGTAGCTTTGGCATCGGGCAATTGAACCCTTATGCAGTGCGTTATGCCGCCCGCTGCGCCGCCCCATAGAATTTCTTCGTATATGGCTTCTTTTCCGTCAGCAGAGATTGCGCTGCCCAGTTTATTTGTTGTCTCATTAGGTGGTATCTCAGTATCTTTTGTACAGGAAGACATCCCCAATAAAACCAGACCCAATGTTAGTATTTTGGATGTATGCATTTTCCCCTCATAGCCGTTGAAATGACTGTAGGTTCCTTTTTAACCGCCAACTATTGATTTGTATAAAAGATAATTTTGATGTCCGAATCCGAAACCCGCAAACAAAAGTCTATCGCGTTCCTGACGGCCAAAGGCGTGCCGGTGCTGAATAGCCTGCCGGAGATCGAAGAAGCCGCCGACGTCAAAATCCGTTCCGGCGCAGACATTGTGCGGCGCGCCATGTGCCTGACCACCGTAGCCAATGCCGCGATCAAGAATGATATCTCGGTCGCGCGGGCCTATGTCAAAAAGCACGATCTGGCCGAACATTTGTCGCCCGAAGAACAGGTGTTCTTAGAGGCCGATGACATCACCGAGGCCGCCGCCATTCAGTTCTCATGGCGCATAGAGGCCGCCATCCCGCTGATGTGGGCGATCGGTATGTATCCGGAACTATGGTTTCCGGATGATGAGGTCGATGTGTCCGATGTCATCGACTACTGGATCGGGTTTAACCACCCGGATATCACCCGCATCGGCCACCGCGATGTCCATGAAATCCTTGACGAAGCCGACCTGATCTACCGCCTGCACTGGGCGGTGCGTCAGGCCAAAATCGACGGCAGCGAACCGCCCGCCAACCTGCATCCCGGTGTGGTGAGTGAGCGGCATCAGGCGCTGAACTGGCTGATTTGCTACGAAGATGACGACTGGGACGATGTCGGCACCGATACTTGATTACTTCTTGCGTTCCTCGAAAAGGATCGCCTCATACATCTTGGCATCGCGCAGCCAGCGCATATAGGCCGACAGCACCGCGAAAATCAGGCCGTAGGTGCCCGCCCGCCACAGGCCGCGACCAGCGAACTGTTTCAGGAAATAGACCGGCAGGCCAAACCACAGTCGCAGCTTTAGCGACGCTTTCGACTTGCGTTTGCCATCGCGGGCGCGGGCGGTTGAACGGCCATTATATTTGGCGACCACATGCTCCACGTCCTTAAAGGCATAGTGCAGCAATATCCCTTTGAGCGTTGGCACAGGTTCGCCCTTGGGGATGGGCAACTGATCCCAGATCTTATGCTCCGGCATCCGGTATTTGCGCCGGTCATAGAGCTTGCGGCGGAACGACGGATTGAAATCCCACCACGGCTCGCCGGCGGGCGGGGCGTGAACCATCTTGATCTCATAGGCGGATGAGGACGGTTCGCCGTGTGCAAACAGCGCCTGGATTTCGGCAGCCAGTTCCGGCGTGATGACCTCATCGCCGTCTATATCGAGCAACCAGTCATGGCGGCAGGCCGCTTCGCCGATGCGCTTTTGGAAACCATTGCCGGGCCAGGGATTATGGATGACTTTCGCACCCGCCGCCTCAGCTAGTGCCACCGTGCCATCGCTTGATCCGGCATCGATGACGATGACTTCATCCGCCACGGTGAGCGCCGCGCGCACGACGTTTCCGATATTGCGCGCTTCATTATGGGTGCGGATATAGCAGGACAGGGGCAGGGCGTTGGGTGCGTCAGTCATGACGCATCCATATCAGCAAACTGTAGTTTTACAATAACCTAAACGGCGGCGATGGCGTACCAGGTCAGCCCGCCAAGGCTGCCGATTTGCAGGACAATCAACGCGTACATCTTGAGCAGAAAGGACGGCTTTGAAGATTTATGACGCAGCCTGTAGGTGCCGATCAGGGCCGATGGCCACCCGCCCAGCAGGCATAACCCCAGAAGGCGCCGCTCCGATACGCGGCGCGCACCGTGAACCGCATATTTCTTGTCCATAGCCCAGACCACATAGGTCAGAAAATTGACCACGCCCAGATAGAGAGCCAGATAAAGCCATATCATCATAAGGCGATTATGGCCTGAAAAACTGAAAATCACGTTCAGAATTATGGTTAATCGCGATTAAGCGGTATTTAGTTCTTTTTCTTGCCCCAGCCCAGACGGCTTTTCAGTCCGTCTGCCCATGACGGTTTATCCTCAGCGGGCACAGCCTCAGCGGTCAGGCTGGCCGGTTCCGGTTTGACTTCCGGCGCGGCAGCGACAGGCTCATCGCCCAGCACACGCGATTCCCGCGCCTTGGGTTTATGGACATCCAGCGCCGTCCGCTCTGACGCGGGCTTGAGCGCTTCGGTCACAATCCGGGCCTCATCTTCGGTTTGCAGTTCCGAAAACAGCTTGGGGCGCCCTGAAATGTTAAGCGCTGCGGTTTCACACACGCCGGGCAGGGACCAGGTGACATAGGCCCCGACAGCCTTATCGAGATCAGCGCGGCGGGCCTCTTCCCAGCCGTCATAGCCGGTCTGGCGGGCAAGCTCTGCCCGTTCGCGGCCTTTCTCAGTCTTGCCGTCTTTGGACAGCGTCAGCGCGGCTTCGTAGGCGCGTAAATAAGATTGGCCGATCGCCTGCATGTCGGCGCTTAAGGGTTCAACCGCGCTGATGCGCTCGGCCATCATCATATGACCCGATAGTGCGCCGTGGCACCACGCCACCTTGGCGAAGTCGTCGGCGGGGGCGTCCTCGATCTGCGGCGTGTGCAGCAGTTGCGCTTTGATGCCGCTGACATTGGTCGAAATCGGGCCGTCGGTTGACTGTGTGGCGTCCTGTGCCAGCAGCGAAGACGCTGATACTGTGGCGATCAGCAGGGCAAGGCAGGAGGATTTCAGCGCAAAAGACAACTTAGGGAACTCCGGTGATTATAAATGCGACACTATTACACAGGCAGGGCCTGCAAAAGCTATGATTTATTATGCGTGTAATTACGGCGAAAATATAAGCGCCCAATAAAATGACAGTCTTACAAAAACTTAAGTTCGCGCTTGCGAAAAAAGCCGCTATGATGGTGAGGATATGTCATTCTGGAAGAACCTCGCGCAGTTGGCCGTCCGGCAGTTTGATCCGGCCGAATGTCCTGACTGCCCCAAAGGCCCGCCGGGCCGTGATCCGGCCTTTGCGACGGCGGTAACGGCTTTGGGCGCAAAGCTGGCCAAGGCCGACGGACTGGCGCACGACATCGAACAACAGGCGTTTCTTGATGTGTTCAGCCCCGAAGCGCGCTCTGAGCGCGATGTGTTGCGGCTGTACGATCTGGCGCGTCAGACCTCGATCGGCTTTGAAGCCTATGCGCAGCGTCTGGCGCGGCGTTATGCCCGCCTGCCGCATATATTGGAAAACGTGCTGGAGGGGCTGTTTCATATTGCCCTCAGCGACGGCACGTTAAACCATGCCGAAGAGACCTATCTGGAAACCGTGGCGCGGTTGTTCGGCATTGAAACGCCCATCTATCGACGGATCAAATCGTCATATGTCGCGCTTAATGACAATGATCCCTATGTCATTTTGGGGCTCAATCCGGATGCCCATGACGGGGAAATCAGGTTGGCGCGCAACAAACGCCTGTCAGAATTCCATCCGGATAAGATTGCCGGACGCGGCCTGCCGCCCGAATATATCACGCTCTATAACCACAAGTCCGCGGCCATCAATCAGGCCTATGCCCAGATCATGGGCGAGCGCGGCCTGAACTGATAGGGGGCTGATTTTGTCCGCATACGAGACATGCGGCACAAAAATAGCGCACTTTTGTGAATATCACGGTAAAAATTCTGTAAAAACGAAGTTGAGGCCGTCGTGCATGGTTGACGTTTGCCTCATTCATGCCAATCTGATGGCTTAAGAGGTTTGTGAGTGTCCCAGATAGTGGCGGGGCATGTGTGTTTAGGCTTTGTTTTAGGGGTACACCGATGAACGGTTACACAAAAACATTCGAAGCTATTCATCGGGTTGGTGGCGTATTTGGTAATCGCTATCAGCCCTGGGGCCGCCTGCGCCGGAGAAACCTCATGTCAAGACTTACCCATATCGCCTTTATGACTTTGCTGGGCTTGGGTGCCCTCGGTGCGCTGGCCGTAATGCTGGTGTTTGCGTCGGCCTTGGCCGTGCTGGCTGTGATTGGTCTGGGGGCGGCAACGCTGGTCGCTCTGTTTACCCGTAAGCCTCTGCGCGTCACGGTGCGCTGTAAGTCCGATCAGGCCGCCAACGGCGTCTTTGAAGCCAAAAAAGAGGGCAATACCTGGGTCGCTTATAAGTAACGTCCCGTCAGATTTAAGGATTTTGAAAACGGAAGGTTTGGCCTTCCGTTTTTTTGTGTTTAAACAGCGGCCATGATCGAATTACCGTCCCCCAATTTTAATGAGCGCGCATCCCCGCCAGACATGATCGTGCTGCACTACACCGGCATGGAAAGCGCTAAGCTGGCTCTGGATCGCCTGTGCGACCCGGAGGCCAAGGTCTCGGCCCATTACGTGATCGACGAAGACGGCACGGTTTATCGCCTTGTCGCCGAAGCGCGCCGCGCCTGGCACGCCGGGGTGTCGTTCTGGAAGGGCGAGACCGATATCAACGGCGCCTCCATCGGCATCGAGATCGTCAATCCCGGCCATGAGTTCGGCTACCGCGACTTTCCGCCGGAGCAGATTGAGGCGCTGGTGCTGCTGCTGGATGATATTCGCGACCGATGGGATATTCCCGATCACCGTATCTTGGGCCATTCCGATGTCGCCCCTGAGCGCAAAGAAGACCCCGGTGAATTGTTCCCGTGGGCGTACCTTGCGCAACGCGGGCATGGCCTGTGGGTTGAGCCGGATTTGCCCCCACAGGGGGTGATGGGTCCCCCGCTCGATATCGGTGATGTCGGCCTTGGGGTGTTTTCCCTGCAAAGCGCGCTGGGTAAGCTGGGCTATAATATCCTCGCCGGTGGGCCCTACGATGATCAGACTAAATCCATCGTCACGGCGTTTCAGCGTCACTGGCGGCCGGAAAATATCGATGGTCGCGCCGATGCGGAAACCCGCGTGCGCTTGATGGCGCTGTTGCGGCATGTCACCCTTTTGATGGAGTAAGTTATGAACACGGTGCCGACCAAAGGCTTTGATGCGCTGATCCTGATGATTTCGGGCCTGTGGGGGCTGACGGGCGTCATGCTGTTGGCGGCGGGGGCGCATGCCGATCCGCGCTTGACGACGGCAGGTATGTTTTTGCTGTTCCACGCCGCGGTCGTGATCGGCCTGCTGCCGACGCAGATTTTGGGGCCAAAGCTGAAATTGGCGGTGCTTTTGCTGCTGCTGGCCGGTGCGGGTGTGTTTGCCGGTGATATCGTCATGCGGGTGACGCGCGGGGCGGGCCTGTTGCCGATGCTGGCCCCGCTCGGGGGCACCCTGTCGATGGTGGGCTGGCTTGGCATACTGATTGGGTCGGGACTCAAGCTATTCGATAAGCAGAACCCTTGATTTCAGTCTGATTTACGCGCAAAGAAACGCGTATCAGATGGCCGGGCGGTCGCGGAACCTTTGCGGGTTTCGAGGAAAGTCCGGGCTCCACGGTAACAGGACGGCGGGTAACGCCCGCCAAGGGTGACCTTAGGGATAGTGCCACAGAAAGCAAACCGCTGTTATTTATAACAGTAAGGGTGAAAGGGTGCGGTAAGAGCGCACCGCGTTCATGGTAACATGAACGGCACGGTAAACCCCGTCCGGAGCAAAACCAAATAGGGACGGCGCGTAAGGTTTCGGCTTTACAGGGTGTTACTACCCCAGCACGTCCGGGTCGGTTGCTTGAGCGGCTCAGTAATGAGTCGCCCAGAGGAATGATCGCCACGCGGCAACGCGTACAGAACCCGGCTTACAGGCCATCTGATATATTACTCGCCTTATAGAACCTCCCCTGATTTCAGGGGAGGGGGACCATCAAGCGTAGCGAAGATGGTGGTGGGGTTAAACCCCGCGCCGATTAACCCCACCTCCGGCCCTACAGGCCTCCTCCTCCCCTGAAATCAGGGGAGGTTCTAATCTTTTTTACAAACCCATTCCGCCGACAGGTTCGGTGATCGTATGCTGGCCAAAGCTGGCGATCAGCGGCATGGCCTTTTTGATGGTTTCCGCCACCACCGGGATTTGCAGTGAGGCCTTGTGATTTTCGGCGCTGTCCCACACTTCGGTGATCCAGATTTTATCGGCATCTTCCGGGTCTTTGGCGATGATGTAGCTAATGCAGCCCGGCAGGGCACCGGTCGAGGCCGTCATTAACCCGATCAGTTCGTCGCGTTTGCCGGGGTGAGCGCTGAAGCTGCCGATAAGTCCGTACATGTCATGATCTCCTTCGGTTGGGCTTATGGCGTCTTCGTGCTGGAATTTGTCAGCATATTAACGCCGATTCAATCTGTTACGCCGAAAATAGCCGTGAAGTGCCGTGTTCTTAATTTGTTCCAAGCTGTTGTTTTTGGGTCGAAATTCCCCGAAAGTGTCATTTGGAGTCATTGCATCCCAGTTCATCCCATGTTAACCCTATATTAGTCGTCGGATGAGGTGCGCCGGGCGGGCTGGCGCGCACCGTAGGTTGTGAAAAGGGAGCGGGCAGATTTTAGCCTGAGTGCGAGGGGTGTTTCTCTCACATGTTGAGAAGCAGCTTGATGCCAAGCGGAGATTGCTGATCCCGCAGGACTTCCGCACGACCGCGAATTCAGGTTCCGCAGGCCCAAAAGCCGCCAACCCTGATGCCTTTGAGGGCGTCTATTGCTTTGCCTCGATCGAGGCCGACTGCTTAGAGGGCGGCGGCGCAGAATTTTTTGATCGTTATCGCCAGCTTATTGAAAGTTACGCCGTGGGATCGCCGGCCCGTCGGGCATTGGAACATAAGATTTATGGCGGGATGCACCGCTTAAGCTTTGATGCGGCGGGCCGCATTACCTTGCCGGACAGCCTGTGCGTGAAGTTTGGTCTGAGCGATAAGGCGTTGATCGTCGGCCTTTATGACCGCTTCCAGATCTGGGAACCGACCGCCTACGCTGCCTATCAGGCTGAGCAGGATGCATTGGCTCGCGAAGTCCTGTCGCAGAGGGGGGCTTAAGATGTCCCAATCTGTTCACATGTCGGTGCTGCTTGATGAGGTTTTGGCGGCCCTAGGCGATATCAAGGAAAAACTGATCGTTGATGGCACCTTTGGGGCGGGCGGCTATACGCGGGCGTTTCTGGAGCGCGGCGCAAAGGTTATCGGCTTTGATCGCGATGCCCGCGTGAAGCCCTATGTCGACGGGGTGTCGGCTGAGTTTCCCGATAAATTCCAGTGGATCAACCGCCCGTTTTCGGAAATGGCCGAGGGGCTGGCGGATCTGGGTGTTGAGGCCGTCGATGCGGTAGTGCTCGATATCGGCGTGTCGTCCATGCAGCTTGATGAGGCCGAGCGCGGGTTTTCGTTCATGCGCGACGGTCCGCTCGATATGCGCATGAGCATCGATGGCCGCTCAGCCGCCGATATTGTCAACCATGACTCTGCCGAAGAGATCGCCCATGTCATCTGGCTCTACGGTGAGGAGCGCAAATCACGCGGGATCGCCGCCGCCATCGTGCGCCGCCGTGCCGAGCAAAAGTTTGAGCGCACGCTCGATCTGGCTGAGGTTGTGGAGCGGGCTTTGGGTGGGCGCCGTGGCGCGCCGGTTCATCCGGCGACACGCACGTTTCAGGGCTTGCGTATCGCCGTCAATGACGAACTGGGCGAGCTTGAGCGCGCCCTCGAAGTGTCTGAAGCGGTTATCAAAACGGGCGGCGTGCTGGCGGTGGTGACCTTCCATTCGCTCGAAGACCGTATCGTCAAAAACTTCTTTGCTGAGCGCTGCGGCAAGCTGCCGTCGGGGTCGCGATATGCCCCGGAAGTCAAGGCGGCCAATGATCCGACGTACGAACTGGTCACCCATAAGGCGGTCGGTCCGTCCGAAGGGGAACTGGCGCGCAATCCGCGCTCGCGGTCGGCCAAGCTCAGGGCGGGGCGGCGGACAGCGGCGGCAACGTGGTCTGAACAAACCCTTTCCGGCAAACCTTCGACGAATAAGGTGCGGTCATGAGCGGCCTGTTGAATGTGTTTGAACAGCGCGTACGCGGAGTCCGGCTGGTGGAACTGGTCGGCATTGTGCTGTGTCTGGCGATGATGTTTGGCCTCGGCTGGATCAAGATGCGCGAAGACGCCGACGTAAAACGCCTTGAAGCTCTCAAGCGCGATATCGTGGCTGAGGCCGAGCAGGTGCAGACCCTGCGGGCGGCGGTCGCTCAGCTTGAACAGCCGAAACGGATTGAGGCGCTGGCCTCGGTCTATCTGGGTATGAAGCCGGTCGATTCGCGCCACGAAGCCAATCTTGATTCATTGGTGGAAATCTCACGCGGGCAGGGTGCCGGTGTGCGTGGTGTTGAACGGCCAGCCTCGCCTGTGCCGCCCATGCCCGAAGCGCCTTCGGCGGTGCCGCCGGTAGCCGCCACGACGGATGCGGCGACCACAGAACCGCTGGTGATCGAACATACGGTGGAGGGAACGCGATGAAATATTCTATTCCGTTTGTCCCGTCTTCCGGTGGCTTTCAATGGGTGGCCGACAGTGTCTGGAAGGTTGAGCACGCCTTTGAGCGCGCCCATGTCGAAGGCCAGACCCAGGAAAATACCGCCCAGCGCATCTTTTTCATTCTGGCGCTCATCGCCTGCATGTTTGCGGTGCTGATGATTTTTGCGGTTAAGGCCGCGCTGTTTAGCGGAGTCGATGGTGTGACCGGTGCGCCGGTGTCGCCGGGGGCGCGCTCTGAACTGGTCGACCGCAACGGCGCACTGTTAGCTGCCGACGGCGAAAACTTCATTCTCTATGTCGATCCGACCGATATGATGGCGTCTGATCGTCCATTGGTGAAGCGGGCGCTGATCCAGCTTTTGCCGGATGTGTCGCTGGAGACGATCGATAAGGCCCTGCGCGGTGATGGCCGGGCGCGGGTCGCGGGCTGGCTGAAACCTTCGGATCGGGCGCGTATCCTGAATTACGGCCTGCCGGGTCTGATCTTCGAGCCGGTGCGGGTGCGCACCTATCCTTTAGGTATCACGGGTGCCAGCTATATCGGGGCGACGGAACGCGGCGGCAAGGGTGTCGCCGGGGCCGAACGCGCGCTCAATGACGACATTGATCTGAGCATCGCCGCGCACGGCGGGGTGCCGGTTGAACTGGCCATGGACCTGCGGGTGCAGGGCGCACTTGAGAACGAACTGCGCGCCGCCGCGGTTGATCAGCAGGCGCAGGCCGCCATTGGCATCGTCACCAATGTGCGCACCGGTGAGATCTTAGGCATGGCAAGCTGGCCGGAATATGATCCGAACCGCGCCGGCAGTTTTTCCGAGAACGAAAAGAAGAACCGTGCGGCGGCGGCGGTCTATGAAATGGGGTCGATTTTTAAGGTGATTTCGGTGGCCATCGGCTTAGAGACCGGCACGGCCTCGATCAATTCGGTCTTTGACGCCCGCGCGCCGTTTAAGATCGGTAGCCGCAAAATTTCCGACTATCACGCTGAGAATCGCGTCATGACGCTGGAGGATGTGTTTATCCATTCCTCCAACATCGGGGTGTCGCAACTGGCCGAAAGTGTCGGCATCGATACCATGACCAGGTTCTATGATAATCTGGGCCTGTTCCGGGCGGCGGATACGGAACTCTATGAATCGGCCCGCCCGATCATTGCCAAAAAATGGACAGCCAGCACGCTGGCGTCGACCTCATTTGGCCATGCCATGTCGATTTCACCTCTGGCCTATGCTCAGGCGTTTGGGGCGGTGGCCAATGGTGGCTATCTGCGTCCGCTCACGGTGCGCAAACATCAGCCGGGGCAGGTGCTGGACGGGGCGCGGGTCTTTTCGGCCAACACCTCGCGCCAGATGCTGGATCTGATGCGTATCAACGGCATCCGTGGGACGGGCACGCGCGCCAATGCGCCGGGTCTTAGGGTGGGCGGCAAGACCGGCTCTGCGGAACGCGTGGTCGATGGCCGTTACCTGCGCTCCAGCCTGTTCTCCAGCTATGTGGCCGTGTTCCCAACCGATGGGGCCATTGAGGACGACCGCTACATGGTGCTGATCATGGTCGATGACCCCAAGGGCTCAAAAGCCTCATCCGGCCTGCGCACCGGCGGGTTTGTGGCGGCACCTGTTGCGGGCCGTGTCATTGACCGCATAGCACCGTTTGTCGGCGTGGCGCGCAAGGAAGATAAGTTTACTCAGGCGGAGTGGGACAAGGCTCCGGTCGTGGCCGAAGTCCAAAGCGGCGCTCAATCCGTTCCGACTCCGGTGGCCGCTGTAGCGCCCTTACCTGTATCGGGAGGTCAGTAATGGGTAAGGCCGGAATGAAGCTGTCTGACATCTTGCGCCGCGATCTGGACCACGATCCGGTCGTCACCGGCATCACCGCCGATAGCCGTAAGGTTGGCGAAGGCGTGCTGTTCTGCGCGCTGCCCGGCACCAAGGTCGATGGCCGTGAGTTTATCCCACAGGCTCTGGCGGCGGGGGCGGCGGCGATTTTAACGCCGGACGATGGCGCAAAGACGCAACTGAAAACCGTCGTCGATAATATCGACAGCCTGATAAAGGTTGCCGATGTCCGCCGCGCCTATGCGCTGGCGGCCAAGACGTTTTATGGCGCGCAACCCAAAACCTGCGTGGCGATCACCGGCACCAATGGCAAGACGTCGGTGGCGACGTTCTGCCGGCAGATGTTTGCCCATATGGGCCGTAAATCGGCCAGCATGGGGACGCTCGGCGTTGTCAAGCAGGACGGGATTGTGGAAACCGCCATTACCGCACCGGGGCTTACGACCCCCGATGCCGCCGATGTGGCGCGCTATATGGCAGAGCTTGCCGCCGATGGTGTCACCCATATGGCGCTGGAGGCGTCATCGCATGGGATTGATCAGCGCCGGTTGGACGGCGTAACGCTTACAGCAGCCGGTTTCACCAATCTGACGCAGGATCACCTCGATTACCACGCCACGATGGACAGCTATCGTCAGGCCAAGCTGCGCCTGTTTGAGCAGCTTTTGCCACGCGGACGACAAGCCGTGCTTAATGCCGATTCGGATGCCTATAACGCCTTTGCGGCGACGGCGATCATGTCGGGCGCCAATGTCATGAGCGTGGGTGAACGCGGTCAGCACCTGACCCTCATCCAGCGCGATCTGATTGCCGATGGCCAGATCCTGCACCTTGATCACTATGGCAAACGCTATGAGGTCAAGCTACCGCTGGCCGGTCTGTTTCAGGCGTCGAATGCTTTGGTTGCGGCGGGGTTGTGTCTGGCGGCCGGGGAGGCGATTGATGATGTGCTGGCGTCGCTAACTCACCTGACCGGCGCGCGCGGCCGTCTTGAGCGGGTCGGCACGAAACCCAATGGCGCGGAAATCTATGTCGATTATGCCCACACACCTGATGGGCTGGAAACGGTCTTAAAGGCCCTGCGCCCCCATACCAAAGGCCGGTTGTTGTGTGTGTTTGGTTGCGGCGGTGACCGCGACAAGACCAAACGGCCGATCATGGGCGGTATTGCCCAGCGCCTGTCGGACCTGAGCTTTGTTACCGATGATAATCCGCGTTCCGAAGCGGCTGAGGTCATTCGGGCTGAGGTGATTGCGGGCATGACCGGCACCGGTGGCTATAAAGATATCGGTGACCGTCGCGCCGCCATTTTTGAGGCGGTCAGTCAGTTGCAAACCGGCGATGTGCTGGTGGTCGCCGGAAAAGGTCACGAGCAGGGTCAGATTATCAAAGGGCAAGTCTTGCCTTTCGATGACGCCGGTGTAGTGCTTGAGGCGCTAAATACATAAGATTTGTTTCTCAGTCCGACTTTTTGCCCCTCACCCCAACCCTCTCCCCGCGAGCAGGGAGAGGGAGCAGAAAGGTCCCCTCGCCCCATTTCATGGGGAGAGGGTTAGGGTGAGGGGCCACTAAACATTTGAGAGAGCATGACCGAAGTTTTGTGGACGGCAAAGGAATGGGCGCAGGCCGTAGGCGGTCGTCTGGTCGATGCGACGGGGGCACCGCTCGGTGACGCTGATGCCATCGCGCTCCATGCCTCTAACGTCAATTTCGACAGCCGCGCCATTGAGGTCGGTGATATATTTCTGGCCCTAAAAGGCGCGCGCGACGGCCATGAATTTGTGGCCGGAGCGTACAAGGCCGGAGCGGCCTTTTGCGTAACCGAACGCGCTATAGACGGCGCGGTGTGTTGTGTGGTCGACGATGTGCAAACCGCGTTAGAGTCTGCCGCCGTCTATGCCCGTGACCGGGCCATTGGCTGCAAACGTGGGGCAGTGACCGGCAGTGTCGGTAAGACCTCGGTCACCCAAATGGTCATGGCGACGCTTAAGCGCGCCGGACGCGCCCATTCGGCGATCAAGAGCTTTAACAACCACATTGGCGTGCCGCTGACGTTGGTGAGGATGCCGCGTGAGACTGAGCGGGCGGTGTTTGAAATCGGCATGAACCATGCGGATGAAATCACACCGCTGTCGAAATTCGTGGCCCCCGATGCGGTCATCATCACCACGGTCGGCGCGGTTCATACCGAAAACTTTCCCGACGGTGAACTGGGGATCGTTAAGGCCAAGGCCGAGATCTTTGACGGGCTGCAACCCGGCGGTTTGGCCATCCTCAATGCCGACAATAAATGGTTTGATGACCTTAAGACGCGGGCCGAGGGCATCGGCGCGAAGGTGGTCTCATTCGGCGAAAGTGTTGGGGCCGACGCGCTGCTGACCGGCTATGATGTCATAAGCGATCCTGACGGTGACTATGCCCGCGTTCAGGCCGAAATTCACGGCCAGAGCTATGACTTCAAACTCTATACGACCGGCAAACATCAGGCGGTCAACGCCATGTCGGTTCTGCTGATGGCCGAGGCTTTGGGGGTTGATCTCAAGGTCGCCATTGCCGCGCTGGAGGATTTCTGCCCCCTGGCCGGACGCGGTAGTGTGCGTCACGTCACGGTGGACGGCAAGGCCATTACGGTCATCGACGAAAGCTATAATGCCAACCCGATATCGATGACCGCGACCATCGAATCGCTGGGTGCCCGCAGCGTTTCTGCCGGTCAGCGCAAGATAGTGGTGCTGACCGACATGCTGGAGCTTGGCCCCGATGAAGCCGCCCTCCATGCCGGACTTTTGAGCGTGATTGAGGCGCAAGCCATTGATAAGGTTTACTGCGCTGGGCCGCTGATGGCGAACCTGTGGCAGATAGTACCGCCCGCCCTGAAAGGTGGCTATGCTGCCACGGCGTCCGAATTGATCGCGCCGTTAAAAGCAGACTTGCGCTCAGGGGATGTGGTCATGATAAAGGGCTCCAACGGCTCGAAAGCCGGTTTGATCGCCGCGTCTCTCGTATAATTCTGGTTTAAGGTTTCAGACGGTTCATGTTTTACTGGCTCTACGAACAATATGCGGGGATGGCGAACCATATTCCGCTGCTGAACCTGCTGAAATATCTGACGGTGCGCATTGCGCTGGCGCTGGCGACGTCATGGATCGTCGCGGTGGCGCTGGGGTCGCGCTTCATCCGCTGGATGCGCTCAAAGCAGGGTAAGGGCCAGCCGATCCGCGAAGACGGCCCCGCCGGACACCTGCTGACCAAAAAAGGCACGCCGACCATGGGCGGGCTAATGATTCTGGCTGGTATTTTAGTGGCGACCTTGTTGTGGGCTGACCTTAGTAATCCGGCAGTCTGGGTCGTGCTGGGGGTGACGCTGGCGTTCGGGGGCTTAGGTTTCATTGATGACTATGCCAAGGTCACCAAGCAATCGTCGGCCGGTTTGTCGTCCATTCAAAAGCTGATCGCACAGACTGTGGTGGCGGTGATTGCGGTGTGGGCTTTGGTACAGTTCGGGCCGCAGTCACCAACTTCACCGGAATTGCATACGTCGCTGGCCGTGCCGGTGTTCAAGAATTTTCTGCTTAATCTCGGCTGGTTTTATGTCGTGTTTGGGGCGGTGGTCATTATCGGCGCGTCCAATGCGGTGAACCTTACCGACGGGCTGGATGGCCTCGCTATCGTGCCGGTGATCTTTGCCGCCGGGGCGTTTGCGCTGATTTCCTATCTTGTCGGCAACTATGTGTTCGCCGGTTATCTGAATGTCCATTTCGTGCCGCGCGTCGGGGATGTGGCGGTGATCTGCGCGGCCATTATCGGCGGCGGCATGGGCTTTTTGTGGTACAATGCCCCGCCGGCCAAGATCTTCATGGGCGATACCGGATCGCTGGCGCTGGGCGGCGGTCTGGGCGCGGTGGCGGTGACCACAAAGCATGAGATTGTGCTGGCCATTGTCGGTGGCCTGTTTGTGATGGAGGCCCTGTCGGTCATGATCCAGGTCGGCTATTTCAAGCTGACGGGTAAGCGCGTGTTCCTGATGGCCCCAATCCACCACCACTTTGAAAAGCTCGGTTGGGCGGAATCGACGGTGGTTATCCGCTTCTGGATTATAGCTGCGTTGCTCGCCATGATCGGTTTGGCGACGTTGAAACTACGGTAAGCAAGGGCCCCCACCACCATCCTTTGCCTTTCAGGCTCGGATGGTCCCCCTCCCCAGTAAACTGGGGAGGTATAACAAAATAGTACCTCCCCAACTCGGTTGGGGAGGGGGACCGCACGAAGCCCGTTTACGGGCGAGATGTGGTGGTGGGGGCATCTTTATGGAGAGTTCGGTTTGATTCCGGTTAAAGGTTTTGAAGGCAAACGCGTTGCCATTTTCGGTCTGGGTCGCTCAGGCTTAAGTGCTGCGCGGGCGCTAAAGGCCGGCGGGGCCGAACCGCTGTTGTGGGACGATAAGCCCCAGAACATGCTGGCCGCCACAAAGGAAGGCTTCACGATTGAGAACCTGAAATCCGCCGACTGGTCAGAGATTGATGCCCTGATGCTGTCGCCGGGGGTACCGCTGACCCACCCTGAGCCGCACTGGTCGGTGGTGGCGGCAAATGCCGCAAACGTGCCAGTGCTGGGCGATATTGAGCTGTTTGCCCGCACGATCAATGCCCTGCCGGAGCGCAAACGCCCGAAAACCATTGCCATAACCGGCACGAACGGTAAATCAACGACCACGGCCCTGATTGGCCATATTTTGAAATCGGCCGGTAAGAACGTCCATGTCGGCGGCAATATCGGCATCGGCGTGCTTGATCTGCCCGCGATTGAGCCGGGCAGTATCTATGTCATTGAAACCTCCAGCTACCAGCTTGATCTGACCCACAGCTTCAAGCCTGACGTGTCGGTGCTGATGAATTTTTCGCCGGACCATCTGGATCGCCACGGCGATATGGACGGCTATATCAAGGCCAAACTACGCATCTTCGCCAATCAGGGCGCATCCGAGACCGCCGTGATCGGCGCGGACGATCAGTGGACGCAAAGCGTACTGACCGAGATGAACGCCCATCCGTCGGTCAAGCTGATCCCGATCTCGGCGCGCCGGACCTTGGGGCGCGGGGTTTATGCCCTGAACGGTATGATCTATGACGCGACGACCGACCGCGCTAAGGCGGTGTTCGACCTGAAAACCGCCCGCTCACTGGTTGGGCGCCACAACTGGCAAAACGCCTGCGCGGCCTACAGCGCGTGTAAGGCGCTTGGGCTTTCCGCAGAGGTGATCGCGTCGGGGCTGAAATCCTTCCCCGGCCTTGATCACCGCATGCAGGAAGTGGGGCGGATCGGTAAGGTGCGTTTCGTCAATGACTCCAAGGCGACCAATGCTGATGCGGCCCGTCAGGCCATGTCGAGCTATGATCAGTTTTACTGGATTGCCGGTGGCCGTGCCAAGGCCGGTGGTATCGAGAGCCTGTCTGATCTGTTCCCGCGGGTGAAAGGTGCGTTCCTGATCGGGGAAGCGGCGGAACTGTTTGAAAAAACGATAGGTGCCGCAGCCCCTTGCGTTCAGTCGCGTCATTTGTTTACCGCCGTGGCTCAGGCCTATGCCGAGGCCGAAAAGACCGGAAAGCCAGAGGTCGTGCTGCTGTCGCCCGCCTGCGCCTCCTTCGATCAGTTTCCGGATTTCGAAGCGCGTGGTGACGCCTTTAAGGACGCGGTGGCCGAGATATCGAAATCGATTATCGCGGGGGCGGCGTCCTAGCCATAAGAACTCCCCCTCTTGGAGGGGGAGCTGAAATCAAACTCGTTTGGTTTCAGAGGGGGTAACTTACACTGGGCCTTTAACCCTCGCTGATAATTTTTGAGGTCTCAAAATCATCAGCTTCCCCTACCCCGCACGGGCGGCCCCGCAGGGGGAGTTCAGTAAAGAAAAACTTTTTCACAGTTAACATCCGTTAACCCTCATCCTCTACACCTAAAGCCTTACGCATAATCCGTCATTTTCAGGTGAGATCATGGCCACCGGTTTCGCTCAGGCTTTTTCCCGCACCGACCGCAGGCCGATGGCCATGTGGTGGTGGACGGTAGACCGCGCCACCATGGTAATGGTCGCGTCGCTGATCATTGTCGGGCTGTTGTTTTCGTTCTCGTCATCGCCGGTGGCGGCGGCCAAGATCGGGGCGCATTCGCCGATCTATTTCACCCAGCGCCATATCCTGTTTGCTGTGGCGGCGATATCGGTGATGATGGCGATTTCCATGCTGTCACTGAAAGGCGTCAAGCGCGTCAGTGCGGCTATCTACAGCGTCTCGATCCTGATCATGATCCTGTTGCCGTTCATCGGCCATACTTCAAAAGGCGGTCAGCGCTGGCTCAACCTCGGCTTTTTCAAGCTGCAACCGTCTGAGTTTCTCAAGCCCGCCTTGATAATCCTCATCGCCTGGATGTTTGCCGAAGGGCAAAAAGGTAAGGGCGTGCCGGGGGTGACTATCGCCTTTTGTCTTTACGTGCTGGCGGTGGCGTTGCTGCTTATTCAGCCAGATGTGGGGCAATCCCTGCTGATTACCATCGCGTTCGGAGCCTGTTTCTTTATCTCCGGCGTGCCGGTGCGCTGGATCGTGGGGCTGGGGGCCAGTGTCATGGCGGCCTTGGTGGGTCTGTTTTTCGTGCAGCCGCACTTTCGCAACCGCATCATGGGCTTCATCAATCCGGACGGTGATAAATATCAGGTCAATGCCGGGTTGTCGGCGATTTCCAACGGTGGCCTGTGGGGGCAGGGCATCAACGAAGGCACGCAAAAACGCTTCATCCCTGATCTGCATACCGATTTTATCTATTCCGTGATCGGCGAAGAGGCCGGGCTGTTCTGGTCGCTGGCGATTATTCTGGTCTTTGGGATTATCGTTATTCGCGGTCTGATCAAGGCCATGTCGATGAGCGATCCGTTCCGCCAGATCGCCACATCAGGTCTCTACGTCATGCTGGGGACGCAGGTGTTCATCAACATCAGCGTCAATTTGGGCGTCATTCCGCCAAAAGGCATGACCTTGCCATTTATTTCTTACGGCGGGTCGTCCTTGCTGGCCATGGGGCTGACGATGGGCTTTATTCTGGCCCTGACCCGCAAGCGGTCAGGGGAATTGCCGGTCAATGACGACAAAGACCCGACCAAGTGGTAGCTTCGCTCACCTTAAAATTTCCAATTTTAAGGTGGTTTTAAGTCAAGAAAGTAGTGGCCGTGGCCGATCAAAAACAAAAAGATTCCAAACTCGCGGTCGTAGCGGCGGGGGGCACCGGTGGGCATATGTTTCCCGCCGAAGCTCTGGCGCGGGAGCTGATTGATCGCGGCTGGCGGATCGTCTTGGCCTCGGATACGCGCGGGGCCGCCTATGCTGAAAACTTTCCGGCGCTGGAGCGGCTATCGCTGGAGGCGGCGACCTTTAAGCGCGGCGATATCATCGGCATGATCCGCGCGGGGATCAAGATCGCCACCGGCGTGCTTCAGGCCCGCAAAGCCTTTGCACGGCTGAAACCGGATGCCGTTATTGGCTTTGGCGGCTACCCGTCCTATCCGGCGTTGATTGCGGCCATTACCCGCTCAGATACCACGCTTATCCATGAACAAAATTCTGTTCTGGGGCGCTCAAACCGCGAACTGGTCACCCGCGTCGATGCCGTCGCCTGCGCCTTTCCGACCTTGAAAATGGCACCCGAAGCTCTGACGGGTAAGGTTGAGGTGGTGGGCAATCCTGTGCGCCCTGACATCCGTGCGCTTTATGACAAACCTTATCCCGACAGCTTTAAACCGATCCGTATTCTGGTCACCGGCGGCTCGCAAGGCGCGAAAATACTGTCGGAGACCGTGCCGCAAGCTCTGGCCCTTCTGCCCGCATCGCTGCGGATACGCTTAAGCGTTGAGCAGCAAACCCGCGCCGAACAGGTCGATCAGGCCAAAGCCATCTATGCCGAAGCGGGCATCGAAGCGGATATCGCGCCGTTTTTCAATAATATGGCGCAGCGGCTGGAGCGCGCCCATCTGGTCATTGGCCGGGCCGGGGCCTCGACCTGTTGTGAACTGGCGGTGGCCGGAAAACCGTCCGTCCTGATCCCGCTCAAGATCGCGGCTGATAATCACCAGTTCTACAACGCCGAAGTGCTGAAAGACGCAGGCGGCGCGGTCGTCATCAATGAAGACGACGCCGATGCTGAAACCCTGGCCGAGGCGATTAAGACCCTGATCGACCAGCCGGTGCGCCTCAAGGGCATGGCGGTGTGCGCACGGTCTGTCGCGCGCGCCGACGCCGCCAAACGGCTGGCCGATCTGGTTGAACGTACCGTGGCCAAAAAGGCGTGATTTCAGTAGCGCGTCTTTATACGTTGCGTGGTAGTTTTATCGGGCAAGATTAGGGGATTCTATGTCCAGACACGACAGCGACGGCGTAACCGCGGGTTTCATTCAGCGTGTGCTGTTCATTTTGTTGATCGTGGCCTTAAGCGCATTGGCGCTCAAGCTGGTCAGCATCTGGCTTTTGATTTTTGGGGCGATCATTGTCGCGGTCATTTTGCGGGCGGTGTCCGAGCCGCTCATCCGTTATCTTAAAGTACCGGAACCTGTATCCATTTTGCTGGCGCTGGTGATTTTGATCGCAGGGCTGACGGGGGCTTTTTACTTTTTTGGTTGGCAGATTTCGCGTCAGATCGAGGATCTGTGGCAGCAGATGCCCGCCGCCTGGGACCGACTTGAGGTTCAGATTAATGGTACGCCGACGGGCACGATTGTCCATGAACAGATCGACAGTCTGGGGCAAAAGGCCGGTCAGTTGATCTCAATGGCACCGAAAATTGCCGGTGAGGTGTTCGCAACCCTGGCCAATCTGGTGGTGGCGATCGTTGGCGGCATATTTCTGGCCATGCGTCCGGGCAGCTATCGCGACGGCATTGTCACCCTGTTTCCCAAGTCGCAACGCGCCCTAACCAAGGAGTGCCTGAACGATAGCGGCAAATCCCTTCAGATGTGGTTGCTGGCTCAGGCGTTTTCTATGGTGCTGGTGGGGTCACTGACCGCCATTGGCTTGTCGATTGTCGGCGTTGAGTCGGCGCTGGCGCTGGGGCTTATTTCGGGCTTGGCGCAGTTCGTGCCGATTGTGGGACCTATCGTCTCCGCCGGGCCGGGGCTGTTGCTGGCGGGGTCTGAGGGCCTGCCGACCTTCCTGTGGGCGCTGCTGATCTATGTCGGGGTGTCGCAACTGGAAAGCAATGTGATTACGCCGATGGTGCAAAAGCATGTGGCTTCGATCCCCACCGTCGTTACCCTGTTTGCGGTGATTGCGTTTGGCACTCTGCTGGGGCCCATGGGTATATTGTTTGCCACCCCGCTGACGGTGGTGATCTATACGCTGGTGCTTAAGCTCTATGTGGGTAAGGTGCTGGATGATCCGCTGAGTGCCGCCCGCGCCGAACCTGATATCAAAGACGGCAAAACGCCGGGGATTTTCGGGTTTTTAAAGGGCTTGAAAAAGTAGATTAAGGCTCAGGTCAGGTGGCGTCTGGCGTCCATGCTTTGGTGTAAGATCCGGACAATCAGAATGCCTTTGTCTTCAAGTATGTAATAAAGACTGTGGCTTGCGACATGCAGACAGCGCAAACCATCACCTAAATCATGACGTTCGAAGCCCACGAATGGCCGCTCACTCAAGCGATCAAACGCGGTTATCAGATTTGCAGCATAGGTGTCGGCCTGGCGCGCTCCAAAAAGTTCAATGCCTGCTTCGTACAGTTTTGCAAAATCGCTATCAGCCTTAGCGCTTAGTCTGTAACGGGTCATTCGCTATCCTGTCTTTCACGGCCTGCATAATGTCCTGGGGCGTTCTCGGACTTATCCCGCTATCCAGCCCATCCTGAATGGCTTGTTTCAGGGCCGT
Source organism: Asticcacaulis sp. UBA2476 (assembly GCA_002342035.1). Taxonomy (GTDB): domain Bacteria; phylum Pseudomonadota; class Alphaproteobacteria; order Caulobacterales; family Caulobacteraceae; genus Asticcacaulis. The sequence goes on from DDPE01000090.1 coordinate 72,141, forward strand.
GTATTTGGCGGCGTTTTCCTGATCCCGCCGGACCAGATCGCGGAAATATTCAGACGTGTTGTTATATTCACCCGCCTTGACGCGCGCCTGAACATAGTCGTTCATGCCATCCGTCATGGAAATTGAAATCTTGGCCATATCAAAAACTCCCATACACATATGCCTAATCGTAGCATATATTCCGAACAGTTCCTACCTGTTCCGATCATGCCATGCGCCAAAAATCCCAAGTGACACCTCATCCGCTATGGTTTAAACGCAAACCCCACCTTTAAATTCATAATAGTGATGTTAAGCCTTACATGACCGCTTCAAAGCTCCGCCCGACCCCGTTTGATCTTGGCCCCGTCCACTTTGTCGGCATCGGCGGCATCGGCATGAGCGGCATCGCTGAGATCATGCTGAAAATCGGCTATGCCGTGCAGGGCTCGGATGCCAAGGCTTCCGCCAATACCGAACGGCTGGAAAAGCTGGGCGCGAAAATCTTCATCGGCCACGCACCGGAGCATGTCACGGACGGCGTCTGTGCGCTGGTCTATTCGACGGCGGTCAAGGCCGATAATCCTGAGATGGTTGAAGCCCGTAAACGCCGCATCCCGCAGGTGCGCCGCGCGGAGATGCTGGCCGAACTGATGCGCTTGCAGTTTTCTATTGCAGTCGGAGGCACCCACGGCAAGACGACTACAACCTCAATGGTGGCCACGCTTCTGGATGCCGGTGGTCTTGATCCTACGGTCGTCAATGGCGGCATCATCAACGCCTATGGCACCAATGCCAAGGTCGGGGACGGCGACTGGATCGTGGTGGAGGCCGATGAATCGGACGGTTCGTTCCTGCGCCTGAAATCGACGCTCGCCATCGTCACCAATATCGACGCCGAGCATCTGGACCACTGGGGCGATTTCGAAGCCGTCAAAAAAGGCTTTGTCGATTTCGTGGAGAATATCCCTTTCTATGGCTTTGCTGCCGTGTGCATCGACCACCCTGAAGTTCAGGCCCTGGCCGCCAAGGTCGATAACCGCCGCCTGATCCCCTACGGTGAAAGCCCGCAGGCCGAAGTGCGCTGCGCCAACATCGAATTTAGCGCCGACGGGGCGTGCTTTGATGTGGTGTTCTCCCCGCGCGAGGCTGAGCCCTTCACTTGGGAAAAGCTGAAACTGCCGATGACCGGCAACCACAATGTCTCCAACGCCACCGCTGCCATCGCCGTAGCCCGTGAGTTGGGTGTATCCGAAGCCGATGTCCGCAAAGGTCTGGGCGGGTTTGGCGGGGTCAAGCGCCGCTTTACGACGACCGGTGTGACCAAAGACGGCATCCGCGTCATCGACGACTACGGCCACCATCCTGTCGAGATCGCCGCAGTGCTCAAAGCTGCCCGTCAGGTGACGACTAATCGCGTCATCGCCGTCGTGCAGCCCCATCGCTACACCCGCCTGCGTGACCTGATGGCGGAGTTTTCATCGTGCTTTCATGATGCCGATACGGTGATTGTGGCCGATGTCTACAGCGCCGGTGAAGCGCCGATTGAGGGCGTGTCGAAGGACGCTCTGGTTGACGGTCTGCACCGCTTTGGCCACCGCAACGCTATTGCGCTGGAAAGCCCTGCAGCCTTGCCGGAACTGATCCGCGCGGAAGCTAAGCCGGGCGATCTGGTCGTGCTGCTGGGCGCCGGTGATATCACCCAGTGGGCCTATGCCCTGCCGGGGCAACTGGATGGTGTGGCATGAGTTGGCCCCAAAACTGGATAGACAATCTCCCCGCCGTTCGTGGGCGGATCATGACCCATGCCGACATGGCGCCGTTCACCTGGTTCCGGGTCGGCGGGCCCGCGGATGTGATTTTTCTGCCGGCGGATGAGGCTGATCTGGAAGCCTTTTTAAAGGCGCTCGATCCCGCCGTGCCAGTCATGATCGTGGGTGTCGGTTCCAACCTTTTGGTGCGTGACGGCGGCGTGGACGGCGTGGTCATTCGGTTGGGTAAGGCCTTTGCCGACATCCGCCCGATGGATCACAACCGCATCTATGCCGGAGCGGCTGCGCTAGATAAACAGGTCGCCAAGGTCGCCGCCCAAAACGGTATCGGTGATCTGGAGTTCTACACCGGCGTGCCGGGGACGATCGGCGGGGCGATTGTGATGAACGCGGGCTGCTATGGCTCGGAAACCAAGGACGTGCTGGTCGAAGCCTATGCCCTAACGCGGGCCGGTGAGCGCGTGATCCTGTCGAACAAAGATATGGGCTATACCTACCGCCATTCAGAGCCGAAACTGCGCTCAAGCAGCGATAGCGGTAGCGCAACTGAAAATGATCTGATCTATACGGGCGCGCTTTATCAGGGGACGCCCGATGATCCGGTGGCCGTCATGGACCGCATGGATGAAATCACCGCACGCCGCGAAACCACCCAGCCCATCCGCGAAAAGACCGGTGGGTCGACATTCAAAAACCCGGAAGGCCATTCGGCGTGGAAGCTGGTCGATGAGGCGGGTTGGCGCGGCAAGCTGTTTGGCGGTGCCAAGTTCTCAGAACTGCATTCCAACTTCCTGATCAATACGGGGGACGCCACCGCCGCCGACCTCGAAGGTCTGGGCGATACCGTCCGCGCCGAGGTCAAGGATAAGTTCGGCGTTGATCTCAACTGGGAAATCAAGCGGGTCGGCAGACCGTAACCCCCTCTCCCCGCTAGCGGGGAGAGGGTCGGGGTGAGGGGCTTATAGTAGTGGAGGGGTAATTGGACAACGGCACATGCGCGATTTGGGGGACGCCCTCCGAGGTTGAGCCTAAATTAGACGATTACGAGGTGTATAATTCACTTAAGGCTGGTGGGAAGTATAAGCTTTGGGGAAGCGCTAAGGCTGAGTTTAACCTAAATTATTCTGGGAACGAAGAATTCAAACTCAAACTAACTTCATGGTTAACTGAGCAGAGAATTTCAGGGGTTGATATCCCTGAAATAAACGGTTTCGATGAATTTTTTAAAGATATAAATTCTAGAAAATTGCTTTCTACAACAGAGCGCTTGAGGCGGTTTTTCATATATTGTTCCGTTCACAGGAACCGAATGGGGAATAAGGTTTTTCTGAGAAATTTTTGCTCATCCCAAGGCAGTAATGCTTTTTTTGAGGGGAAAGCAGAAGAAGATGATTTGCTATATGCATATTCTGAAATAAGAGATCGCGCCGAATCAGATCATTTCGTCAAATATTTGATGTCTACTGATTACATTGATGGTCGGTATGAACTTACGCCAAAAGCATTTGAACGGATTGACGAACTCCTAAATACCAATATTGCATCAAAACAAGCCTTTGTGGCTATGTGGTTCGATAAAGCCTTGATCGGTACAGCGTATAAAAATGGCATTGAACCGGCCATTCAAGAAGCGGGATTTGAGCCTCGCATCATTTTAAATGTCGAACACAACAACAAAATTGACGATGAGATCATCGCGGAAATTCGGCGTTCTAAGTTTGTAATTGCCGATTTTACCTGCGGATTTTCAGAAGATAAGCAGCCCATTGCGCGGGGTGGGGTTTATTATGAAGCCGGATTTGCGCAAGGTTTGGGGTTGCCCGTAATCTGGACATGCCGCTCTGATATTATCAATCACGTCCATTTCGATACCCGCCAGTATAACCATATTGTCTGGGACACGCCGGATGATCTGAAAACCAAGCTGCTTAACCGAATACGGGCGACGATTACGTGACTACTTTTGGCGCTATACCCCTCCACCACCGCATGGGCGGCCCCGTTCGCACTCCCCCTCCCATAAAATGGGGAGGAGAGAATGTTTAAATCGCTGTCACAACAATCCGGCCCGTTGATCATGGGGGTGGTCAATGTCACACCCGACAGCTTTTCTGATGGCGGGCGGTTTTTCCTGCACGCGTCGGCCATCGAGCAAGCGCAATCCCTGATCGAAGCAGGGGCCGATGTGCTCGATATCGGCGGCGAGTCCACCCGTCCGGGGGCCATTCCGGTCAGTGCGGCTGATGAAATTGCCCGCGTCGTGCCGGTGATTGAGGGGCTGCGTAGGGACTATGACAGCCCGATCAGTATCGACACCTTCAAACCGGAAGTCGCCCGCGCCGCCGTGGCTGCCGGGGCCACCATCTGGAACGATATCAGCGCGCTGGAAGGCGAGGGCAGTCTTGAGGCCGCCGCCGAATTAAGCTGCGACATCATCCTGATGCACATGAAGGGCGACCCGCAGACTATGCAGTCTGAGCCGCGCTATGACGATGTGGTGGCGGAAGTCGAAGCCTATCTTTTGGCCCGCGCCGAGGCGGCGATGGCGGCAGGGGTAGCGCGCGAACGCATCTGGCTTGATCCCGGTATCGGCTTTGGCAAGACGCTGGATCATAACCTAAGCCTGATCCGCGCCACAGGGCGACTGGCCGCGCATGGTTTTCCGCTGCTGATGGCCGCGTCCCGTAAGCGCTTTATTGCCGCCCTTGAGGAACGCGAAGGGGCCGATCCGTCGACGGCTGATGAGCGCATCGGCGGTACCATCGCCGTGCATCTGAAGGCACTTGAACTGGGCGCCAAGATGGTCAGGGTGCATGATGTGCAAGCGATGAAACAGGCGCTTCGTCTATGGAAAGCCTGCCTTTAGGCGATCTACGTCGTTGTTGTCGCTTGGCTGTATATTCAATACAGCCGTCGCTCAACGCCCAGTATCTCATCCAAAATTCAGGCTTTCCGCGGAAGTGAAGAAATAGCCTTGCGTCCTTATTTGGGGGCTTTTATAGCCTTGTGATAACTCAATATTTGAACAGGTGACCCATGCCCAAGCTTATCCTTCTGCGCCACGGCCAAAGCCAGTGGAATCTGGAAAACCGCTTCACCGGCTGGGTTGATGTCAACCTGACCGCTGAGGGCGAAGCACAGGCCACCCGTGGCGGTGAACTGATCAAAGAACAGGGCATTGATATTGATCTGGCGTTCACGTCGGTGCTGACGCGCGCCATCCGCACCTGCAATCTGGCGCTGGATGCGGCGGGTCAATCCTATGTGCCGGTGATCAAGGACTGGCGGCTGAATGAGCGCCATTACGGCGGCCTGACCGGGCTGGATAAGGCCGAAACGGCAGCCTTACACGGCGAAGATCAGGTCAAGATCTGGCGCCGGTCTTATGATGTGCCGCCGCCGGAGCTTGAGGCTGGTAGCGACTATGATTTCGCCGGTGATCGCCGTTATGCGGGCTCAGTGCTGCCGCTGACCGAAAGCCTGAAAACGACGCTTGATCGCGTTCTGCCGTTCTGGGAAGCGACGATTGTACCGGAACTGCAAAAGGGTGAGACGGTTCTGGTCGCGGCCCACGGCAACTCGATCCGCGCCATTATCAAGCTGTTGTTTGATCTGGGGGATGCGGCGATCCTTGAGGTCGAAGTCCCGACCGGTAATCCGCTGGTGATCGAGCTGGATAACAATCTGCGGCCGATGTCGGCCCATTACCTTGATGTCGACCGCGCCAATACGTTGCCGGTCTTAGGCGCGTTGTCGTCGTAAATGACGCGTGAGGTCTACATGCGCCGGGCGATTGGGCTCGCGCGGCCGGGGACGACCTGGCCCAATCCGGCGGTCGGCTGCGTCATCGTCAAGGATGGCGCGGTCATCGGTGAGGGCTTTACTGGCTCCGGCGGCCGGCCCCATGCCGAGGAGATAGCGCTGGAACAGGCCGGTGATGCCGCTAAAGGCGCGACCGTCTATGTCACGCTGGAGCCGTGCGGACAAAGATCGGCGGGCGGGCTGTCGTGCTCGGAAAAACTGGTGGCCGCGGGTGTGGCCAAGGTCATTTTTGCCTGCCCCGATCCGTCGCCATTTGCTTCACACACCGGTGTGCGTCGTTTGCAAACCGCCGGTGTTGAGGTCGAGGCCGGGCTGTTGAACGACGAAGCCTTTCATCTGATTGCCGGTTTCGTGCATTTTCTGGAAACCGGCCGTCCGCGCATAGCCGAAAGCCATGACGGGATTGGCTTTGACGGCGAGTACGAACCCGACCCGTGCATATCCTACGAAGAGGGACTGGCGGCGCTGGGGCTAAAAGGCTACCGCAACCTCTTTGTGCGTCCCGGTACTGAAGTGGCAAAGGCGCTGTACGAACTCGGCTATTTATCCGAATAAAGCCTAAGTTAAGACTTCTTACCTATGCTTAACGTCTGAACAGTAAGCGCATTCCAAAAAGTGTGAAGCGGTTTTTGGAATCAAATGCGCGACAAAAAACTACGAAAGTTGGCGTGAGTATGAGCGCTGCGGCGGCCGATTATAGCTTTACCCGCATGACTCAAGCGGAACTGGATCAGGTCTGCCTGAAGCATGATCGGCTGATGAAAGGCGTGCCTGGCGGCGCTCGTGCCAAGCTGGCGTGGTGTGACCTGTCGGGCCTGTCGATGAAGGGCCGCATCCTGAAAGACGCCGATTTTACCGGCGCCATCATGGTCGATTGCGACCTGACCGGCGCGGTTCTGGATGGCTCAAACCTTTACTGTGTCGATATCCAGTTGTCCTGCCTTAAGGGCGCCAGCCTGCGCAGGGTCGATCTGCGTGGGGCCTGTTTGCGCGGAGCGAACCTCGAAGGCGTCGATATGTTCGAGGCCGACCTGCGCGAAGGCGCTATGGCCATGCCGGATAAAAAAACCGGCCTTGTTTACCGCGAAATTTCCGAACGGGCGTCTGAAGCCGCCTATGCCAACCTGCGCGGGGCCAATCTTGAGCGCTCCAAGCTGACCGGTATTCAGGCCATGAAGGCTGATTTCACCGACGCCATCATGAAATCGTGCAACCTGTCGCGGGCCAACCTGAAGCAGGCGATTATGGACAATGTCGATCTGGAAGGGGCCAACCTGTCGGGGGCGGATGTCAGCGGGGCGTCGCTGAAAGATGCCGTGCTGATCGGGGCCAAGACCGACATGTGGCGGGTGTCGCAAACCGACATGACCGGGGTTTTGACCGACAAGCCGGTGGGCCAGGACATCACCGATTTGCCCTACGGCAACATGTTGCGCCAGCACGCGTTATGGGTCAGCACGATCGGCAAGGAGGGCACGCCGTCGGTGTTCGATAAGGCCGATCTGCGTGGTCTGAAATCGATTAAGGGCTTTAATCTGGCGGCGCTTTCGGCCAAGGGTGCGGTGTTTTACGGGCTGGATATGCGCGGCATTCAGCTTCAGGGCTCGCAGCTTGATGGGGCGGATATGCGTAACTGCGACCTTTCCGGCGCTGACCTGCGCGGTGCCCGCATGACCAGGGTGCGCATGGATGGGGCCAATCTCGAAGGGGCGAAACTCGGCGCGCTGATGATCGCCAAGGACCGCTATATGCCCGCAGATTTGTCGGACGGACGGATGCGCAACGTCAATTTCACACATGCTGACCTGCGCATGGCCAAGCTGGATGGGGCCGACATTTCGCGTTCCAACCTTGAGGGCGCGCAGCTTAAGCTGGAGGCGCTGGAAAACGTCATCTGCATGGGCCTGCGCGGAAAAATTTCTGAATAGCTAAATTCTGCTTTTGTTCTCATTTAAATGCGGTAAAACAGACGCGGCTATTCAGGAATTTTCCCATGTCGCGCACGCAACGCCTGTTTGATCTGCTGCAAATTTTAAGGCGACACCGCTATCCGGTGTCGGGGGAGTTTCTGGCGCAGGAACTGCGTATTTCCTTACGCACTCTCTACCGTGATATGGGCGAATTGCGCGCGCAAGGGGCCGATATCGAAGCTGAAGCCGGGGTCGGCTTTGTGCTGCGGCCCGGGTTCATGTTGCCGCCGCTGATGCTGTCGCTGGAGGAGATCGAGGCGCTGGCGCTGGGCGCGCAGTGGGTGGCGGGCCGGGTCGATAAGTCCTTAAGTGCGGCGGCGACCAACGCCTTGGCCAAGATTTCGGCCGTGCTGCCGGAGGACGTGCGCGACGGATTGCAAACGTCCGGCCTGATGGTCTCGAACTGGAAAGAATTGGCCCCGTCCGAGCAGGAAGATAAGCATCTGGCCCTGATCCGGCAGGCCATGCGCCATGAACGCAAGCTCGATATTCTCTACAGCGACGTCAATGAGGTGGTGACCAACCGCGTCATCTGGCCGGTGGCGCTGGGGTTTTGGGAGCGGGCGCGCGTGCTGGTGGCGTGGTGCGAAACGCGCAGCAATTTCCGCCATTTCCGCTCTGATCGTATCCAAAGCCTGACGGTGGGCACGGAACGCTATCCGCGCCGCCGGTTGTCTTTGCTCAAGGACTGGCGCGACGAAGAAACCTGCGCGCAGGCGAAATGGGATAGTCGCGGGGACAGCCGCGCTCAGGTGCGCGAACCGGAGGCTGCTGACAAAAGCTGGCATTAGTTGCGGTTAGGGTCACCTCATTCAGACGCAAAAGGGGTGTTCAATGACTATTCACGGAAGCTGCCATTGCGGCACAACACGCTTTGAATTGCCGTCGGCGCCCGTTGAGGCCACGGCCTGCACCTGTTCATTCTGTTCAAAACGCGGAGCCTTATGGGCCTATTATCCCATGGCGGAGGTCAAGGTTGAGCCGCAGTCAAGTCATGCGGTTTACCGCTGGCAGTCGATGACGGTCAAACACGGCTTTTGCCCGACGTGCGGCTGCACGACCCTGACCGAGACGCCGGACTGGTCGAACGGTGAGCCGGATTTCGACAACATGCGCTACGCCGTCAATATCCGCCTTCTGGATAATTTTGACGTGGGTGCGGTGCCGGTCACGGTCATTGATGGCAAGAATTTGTGGTGAGGGGTAATCATGGAACCGGTCAGATTACAGGTGCGCGATGTGGGCATAAGCGCCCGATTTTATGCCGCTTTGCTGGGGTGTGAGGCCGCCCGCCATTCGGCTGAACACGTCGTTTTTGTCACCGACGATATGCGTCTGGAACTGGTGTCGGGCAATCAGATGGCGGCGCATCAGATCGACATTGTCATGAGCGACGCGGATATGATCGTGCGCACCTATGAGCGCCTGTGGGATGCCTGCGTGCGGTTGCCGCAAATACCGACCGATCTGGGCTTTGGCTTAGGGTTTGAAGCGCTTGATCCCGATGGTCACCGGTTACGGGTGTTTTGCCTCTATAAGGCCGAAGCCGCCTGACCGATGCGACCTGCCAAAAAGAAACCCTGCCGCCGATCAAAGGCCGCAAGGTTATGAAGGTTAGAGGACTAAGGGAAGAAAACAACAAAAGCGATAAACGGAGGGCGCAACCGTTAGCGGCGGCGCGCCCTCCATCCGGCCAGCGTAAAGCTAGCCTTGGGAATGGCAGGTCATGCCATCCCCTTGGTGCCAAAAGTTATTGGCATGCTCATCTGTCGGGGACGACGTGGGGAATGTCAGAAACTTCTGGCGCGGCCACCACACCGGAGAGAGGCCGATACGGTGACCTAACGCAAAGCTACATACAAAAACGCTTTATTCGGCAGCTTCGAGCACCTGGGTCACATTGGCCGAAGTCTTGATGGCGATTTGTTTGGCCTTCTTGGCTTCGGGCACTTCAAGGGCCAGGGTTACCGATAGCAGGCCGTTCGCCAGTTCAGCCTCTGTCACCTTGACATGATCGGCAAGCTGGAAGCGGCGCTCGAAATTACGCTCGGCCAGACCACGGTGCAGGAAGGTGCGCTCCGTTGTATCTTCGTCCTTTTTGCCCGACACGGTCAGGACATTGTCCTTGACTTCGAGGGTCAGTTGATCTGGACGAAAACCGGCGACGGCCAGTTCGATACGATAGGAATCAAGCGTGCCCGACTCATCATCGCGCTTAGACAGGCGCTCAATGTTGTAGGGCGGCCAGCCAGGGGTAGTGTCATAACGGGCGGCGCTGTCGAGCAGGCCCACCAGACGGTCAAAGCCGACAGCCGAACGATACAGGGGAGAAAAATCGATTTGAGTACGCATAGTCAGTAGCTCCTTAATCTAAAGCGAGACCTCAGCGGGAAACTATTAGTCCGCAAAGGGTTTCAGTGAAGGTTCAGATCCGGTTTCGTCCCCATGATGGGCAACGGCGTGATCCGAAGAAGGCCCGTCATCGGCACCTTCGCTATTAGATTTGGGGAGGGTTTTGCGTCTTACAAGAGGGCTTTAAATAAAAAACGGCGGAGCCTGTGCTCCGCCGCCTCATGTGAAGTTTAAACGAATATGAAGTCCGAAGCGGTGAGCGTCGGGGTGTTAAGCAGGAAGGCGATAACATTGCCGCCCTGCGCTCCGGTGCCATCAGCGTCAAACCACAAGGCCTTAGTGGACGTGTCAAAATAGAAGGTTGCCGTTGCGGCTACCGGTACGGCACCGGCGCCCGAAACAAAGCCAACGCCCTGAGTTAATTGAAAGCCTGCGGGTGCGCTAAAGGCGCCGCCACTCAGGACAAACTTATCTCCCTGCGCGCGGTCAAAATCGTAGATGAAGTCGGCGGCGCCTACGCGGCTGTCGTAGTAGAAATTATCTGAGCCCGCCCCACCGGTCAGGTTATCAGCGTCCGCGCCGCCGATGATGAAGTCACCGCCCGCGCCGCCGTCGATCGTATCCAGTCCAGCCTCACCAAACAGAGTGTCTTCGTTGTCCTGTCCGTAGAGGCGGTCATTCCCTATGCCGCCGATCAGAGTATCGTTGCCGGCCTCGCCAAACAAGGTGTCCACGCCTTCGACGCCGCGCAGGGTATCGTTACCGCTGCCGCCAACCAGGGTGTCGTCACCCAGTTCACCAATCACGGTGTCGTCGCCATCCTGTCCATAAAGTGTATCGTTGTCGTTGCCGCCATAGAGCGTGTCGTTGCCGACTTCACCGAACAGGGTGTCAGTGCCATCCTGGCCATACATGGTGTCATGACCCGTGCCGCCAACCAGAGTGTCGTTGCCGGTTTCGCCGAACAGCTTATCGTCGCCATCCTGACCATAGAGGGTGTCATTACCTGTGCCGCCAACCATATAGTCAATGCCGGTGCCCCCTTCGAGGATATCGTTGCCGTCCTGACCATACAGGGAGTCGTTGCCGGCGCCGCCATTCAGGTTGTCGTTACCGATTTCCCCGAACAGGGTATCGTTTCCGTCCTGACCATATAGCCCGTCATCTCCGTGGCCGCCGATCAGGGTGTCATCTCCGAATTCACCGAACAGGGTATCTGCATCGTTTTCGCCATAAAGCGTGTCATTGCCGAAACCACCAATGAGCCGGTCAAGGCCGATAGATCCATAGAGCGTATCGTTCCCGTCTTCACCGACCAGCGTGTCATAGCCTGCCTGACCATAGATGGTATCGTTGCCATTGCCGCCCGACAGGGTGTCGTGGCCGTCCTCGCCGAACAGGGTGTCGTTGCCATCTTGCCCGAACGCGATGTCGTCGCCATTGCCGCCGACAATAGTATCGTTGCCGAATTCACCGAAAATTGTGTCGACACCGTCCTGGCCGTAGAGCGCATCATTTCCAAAGCCGCCAATGATGGTGTCGTCGCCCGCACCGCCATAGACCAGGTCGTTTCCGTCCTTGGCGTAGATCGTATCATTGCCGCCGAGGCCAGAAATGAAATCATCTGAATTGCTACCGTTGAGCGTTTCGCCATTATCCGTGCCCACAATGTCATTATCGTAGATGGCGGCGAGTATGTTCAATGTAGACGGCCCAATGCCAACGGTTACCGGCGTCACATCAAGGAAGAAGGATTCCGCAGATTCCTGGAGATTATCCGTGAGCAGAGGGACGCGGATAATGGCTTTGGTCTGACCGGCAACAAAGGTGATGGTGCCGGAGGTCGTGGTGTAATCGGCTCCGGCCAGCGCTGTGCCATCGCGGGTCGTATAGTTGGCGGTAATGGTATAATCCGCAGGCCGGCTTAGCTCGACCGTGAAGACCATGACGTTGCCATTCAGGCCGGATTCATTGATCACCATGCCGGTGCCATAAAAGGCGCGGTTATCGCCTACGCCGTCATTATCAAGAATAACGGCTGACGTTATTAAGATCGGCGCGGCATTGGCCAGTTCGGCATTGACGGGATCGAACAGCTCAAACGTAAAGGCTTCGTCGATTTCGTCAGTAGAGTCAGAATATGTATCGACCAGCACCAGCTTGGTGGTTTCGCCGGGGGCGAACGTAATAGTGCCCGCGCGGACATAGACGTCGCCACTGGCGGCCGCCGTTCCGAGGCCGCCAGTGGTCTCCCACATATATTTTACGGTGACGGCTGAGGTTGATGGCCGGCTAAGACTGACGGCGAAAACGGCATTACCGCCTTCGGTGGTGTAGGTCGTGTCAACAGATATCGACGGCAAGCCGGAGGTGGTGTCGTCGTTAACGATGGTGGCTTCGCCCACGGTGCCAAGCGTTGAAGGCGCGTTTGCGGGTGGGGTGACCTTAAGCAGGAAGGTCTCAGCGGCTTCAATGGCGGTATCGCCAGAAACCGGGACGCTGACATAGGCGACGGTTTGGCCAGCCGCAAACGACAGGGTGCCGGAGGTGGCGGTATAGTCCGATCCGGCCTGAGCCGTGCCGTCCATGGTCGTATAGGCCATGGTGACCGCCGCCGTCAGGGGCTGAGACAGTCTGACCTCAAAGACGGCCATTTTAGAACCGCTGTCGCCTTCGGTGATGACGGGTGAGCCGACTAAGACGGCGGCATTGACTTCGACGCCGTCATCATCAAGCTTGACGCCCATATCGCGCAAGACTGTGGCGCCACCAGCAAATTCAGCATTGGTCGGATCGAATAGTTCGACGGTGAAAAATTCGTCAACCTCATCGAGGCTATCACCATAACCGCCAATGGCAATGGTTTTAACGGTTTCGCCGGGGGCAAAGGTCAGGGTGTAGATGGTTCCTGTGTCTACCCAGTAGTTTAATTCTCCGTCACTATTTGTTCCAAGGGTCGCCCCGTTAATCACACGGTATTTTACCGTAACGGTGCTAAGTGAAGCTTCGTCAAGCCTTACCGTGAATACGGAATTCTCAGACTCCGTGCTGGTTCCATCATCAATGGAAATTGAGGGCCGTGCCTGAGCCGTGTCGTCATTAATGATGATGGCTTCGCCGACCGTGCCCAGGGTTGAGGGGGCATTGGCCGGCGGCGTGACCTTAAGTAAGAAAGTCTCCGCGGCTTCAATAGCGGTATCGCCGGAGACGGAAACGCTGACGTAGGCTACGGTCTGTCCGGCGGCAAAGGAAAGTGTGCCGGAGGTGGCCGTATAGTCTGAACCGGCCAAAGCGGTGCCGTCGACTGTGGTATAGGCCATTGTGGTGGCAACATCCAAAGGCTGAGACAGCCTGACTTCGAATACGGCTATCTTGCTGCCATTATCGCCTTCGGTAATGACGGGCGATCCTACGAATACAGCGGCATTTACACCGACGCCGTCGTTATCAAGCTTAATGCCCATATCGCGCAAGACCGTGGCGCCACCGGCAAATTCAGCGTTAGTCGGATCGAACAGTTCGACGGTGAAAAACTCATCAACCTCGTCGGTACTTTCGTTATAACCGCCCACGGCAATCGTCTTGACGGTTTCACCGGGAGCAAAGGTGAGGGTGTAGATATTGGACGTATTGGCCCAGTAATTCAGCTCACCATCGCCATAGGTGCCAAGATTGGCACCGGTGACTACGCGGTATTTGACAGTGACTGTGGCGAGCGAGGCTTCGTCCAACCTAATGGTAAATACGGTGTTTTCAGCTTCTGAGCTTGTGCCTGAGTCAATAGAAATCGAGGGTCTGGCCTGAGTTGTATCATCGTTGATAATAGTAGCTTCGCCAACGGTGCCGAGCGTCGAGGGCGCATTGGCGGGTGGGGTGACCTTAAGCAGGAAGGTCTCGGCGGCTTCGATAGCGGTGTCGCCAGAGACGGGGACGCTGACATAGGCCACGGTCTGTCCGGCCGCAAACGACAGTGTGCCGGAAGTGGCGGTATAGTCCGATCCGGCTATGGCGGTGCCATTTGCCGTCGTATAGGCCATTGTGGTCGCGACATCTAAGGGCTGGGAAAGCCTGACCTCGAATATGGCCATTTTAGAGCCGCTGTCGCCATCGGTAATGACGGGCGAGCCGACAAAGACGGCTGTGTTTACACCGGCGCCATCATTATCAAGCTTGATGCCCATGGCGCGCAGAACTGGGGCTCCCCCGGCAAATTCGGCATTGTTCGGGTCAAACAGTTCGACGGTAAAAAACTCATCAACTTCGTCGGTGCTTTCATTATAGCCACCGATAGCAATCGTCTTGACCGTTTCACCCGGTGCAAAAGTCAGAGTGTATATCGTCGCCGTGTTCGCCCAGTAATTCAGCTCTCCGTCGCCATAGGTGCCAAGGTTTGAACCCGTTACCACGCGATATTTGATGGTAACTGTAGCGAGTGAAGCTTCATCAAGCCTGACGGTCACTACGGTGTTTTCGGCTTCTGAGCTTGTGCCTGAATCTATGGAAACGGAAGGTCGGGCCTGAAGGGTGTCATTATTGATGATGATGGCTTCGCCAACGGTGCCCAGGGTTGACGGTGCGCCTGCCGGCGGAGTGACCTTGAGCAGGAACGTCTCGGCGGCTTCGATAGCGGTATCGCCAGAAACCGGGACGCTGACATAAGCGACCGTTTGGCCAGCCGAAAAAGACAATGTGCCGGAGGTGGCGGTATAGTCGGAACCGGCCTGAGCCGTGCCATTAATGGTCGTATAGGCCATAGTCGTGGTCGATCCGAAAGCTTGCGACAGTCTGACCTCGAAGACGGCCATTTTAGAGCCGTTGTCGCCCTCGGTGATGATCGGTGAGCCGACAAAGACGGCCGTGTTTACACCCGCGCCATCGTTATCAAGCTTGATGCCCATGGTGCGAAGCACCGTCGCACCGCCTGCAAATTCGGCATTGGTTGGGTCAAAGAGCTCAATGGTGAAAAACTCATCAACCTCGTCGGTGGTTTCGCTGTAGCCGCCAATGTTAAAAGTCTTGACGGTTTCACCGGGTGCGAAAGTTAAGGTGTATATAGTCGCCGTATTGGCCCAATAGTTTAATTCGTTGTCGCCGTAGGTGCCAAGGTTGGCGCCTGTTACCACGCGATATTTAACGGTAACCGCAGCCAAAGAGGCTTCACTAAGCGTCACGGTAACTGTGGAATCTGAAGCCTCAGTGATCGCGACCGTTGATACAATAATCTCAGCCATAGAATTTCCCCCTTGGAATATGAAATAAAAAATCCATAAATTTTAACGATATTTTAACTTTTAAGTAAATGTGCGCCGTGATCACAGAGCGTTATGGCTTCGGGATGTATCTATTGAGCAACAGCTCTGAGTGGTGAGGCCGGGGATTTCCCTTGGCGTAAAACGCTGTGGGGTGTTAGAAAAAAGCGCCTCGACACGCACGTTTGTGGCTATATATAGGCCGTGCGTTTCGATGATCATTTCCTTGAAGAACTAAAAACCCGTCTGCGGCCGTCTGAGGTCATAGGCAAGAGCGTCAAGTTGCGCAAAAATGGCCGCGAATGGGTGGGGCTGTCGCCGTTTTCCAAGGAGAAAACCCCGTCATTTTATGTCAATGACGAGAAGGGTTTTTACCATGACTTCTCAAGCGGTAAGCACGGCGACATTATCTCCTTCATTCAGGAGACTGAGCGCCTGAGTTTCATGGAATCGGTTGAAAAACTGGCGCTCCAGGCCGGTATGTCAATGCCGGTGCAAACGCCGCAGGCAGCCGCCCAAGAGCAGAAAAAGCAGTCCCTGACCGATTGGATGGAACTGGCCGGAAAATGGTTTTCCGCCCGGTTACACGACAAAAACCCGCACGCTCAGGCCGCCCGTGATTACCTCAAAAAACGCGGTCTGTCGGATGAGGATATTCATCATTTTGGTCTGGGCTATTCGCCCAAGGATCGCACGGCGCTCAAAGACGCGCTGGTGCAAAAGGGCGCCAAGGTTGCAGACCTTGTGGAGTGCGGGCTGCTGATTTCGGTCGAAGGCGGCGGTGCGCCCTATGACCGTTTCCGCGACCGGCTGATGTTTCCGATTGAGGATCAGCGCTCAAAGATTGTCTCCTTCGGTGGGCGCGCACTGAACCCGGATGAAAAGGCCAAATACCTCAACGGGCCGGAAACGCCTTTGTTCCATAAGGGCCAGATGCTGTACGGCCTGCCGGGAGCGCTCAAAATCATGGGGGCCAACCAGACCAAAGACTATGCCAGTGATCTGGTGGTCGTCGAGGGCTATATGGACGTGATCGCCTGCCAGCGCGCCCATGTGCCGGCGGTCGCCCCCCTCGGCACCGCCCTGACCGAAGAACAGATCGACATATTGTGGCGCAGGCATAATGAGCCGACCCTGTGTTTTGACGGCGATAAGGCCGGGATGCGGGCGGCGTCACGGGCGCTGGATCGCGCCCTTCCCAAACTGAAACCCGGCCGGTCATTTAAGGTCTGCTACCTGCCGAACGGTCAGGACCCGGACGATATGCTGCGCGAAAAGGGGGCTCTGGCGTTGCGAGAAGCGCTGACGGTCACCCAGCCGTTTGTTGAGGTGCTGTTCCGGCGGGAGGCGGAAGTTGAACCGCTGGATACACCGGAAAAAAAGGCCGGTTTGAAAAAACGCCTGCGGGCACTGGCGGCCCAGATTGAAGACAAGGATCTGGCCGACAGCTACCGGCAGGATTTGCTGGAGCGGCTGGACGCGCTGCTTGCGCCTAAGCGGACTGCGGCACCGGCGCGCACGCCCTGGCAGCCGAAAGCGCCGTTCCGCAAGGGCGGCAAATATATGGAACTGCCGATTCAGGCCACGCAGGAGGGGCTGGCGGCGTCACAGAAGCTATCGCGCTCGCTCGATCCGATGGGGTCGGCTCTGGCGCAAGGCATAATCGAGCACCCTGACTGGCTGGGCGATGTGGTGGAGGTGCTGGAATCCTATGGTTTTGGCGATGAGGAACTGGAAAAACTGGCAAAGACCTTGGTGTCACTCAGTTTTATGCACGATATGAGCGATGGGGGCCTTGACAGAGCGGCCTTAAACCGCCATCTGCAAAAGTCAGGACTTGGAGCATTGTTAAGCGAAGTACAGACGGCGGCCTTCAGATCAGGCGCGCCATTCCTCGCACCGGACATATCTCTCGCTAATGCTCATGCCCGCTGGTTACGAACGTTAAATGCGCAAGCGCGTTTGACGGCGTTGGATCGCGAGTTTAAGGCTGGCTCAGGAGAACTTTTAACAAAAGTAGGCACTGAGACATATATGCGTCTTAAAACTGAGCGTGATGCCCTGCGGCGAAGTCTCATGAGCGGACAAATTTGGGCGGACGACGTCGATAAACCTTCTTAAGGTTAACACCTTAACAAGATTTTTCTGACCAAGTTCTTGAGATTCCTTTGGAAAATGGTGTGGGGTCGGACAGTTTTCGACGTCACGGCGGAGATAAAATTTTTATGAGCCAAGCTACGGACAAACCCGAAGCCGATACGCCTTCCGACGGCCCCTTGCTCGACCTAACCGATGCCGGGGTTAAAAAGTTCATTAAGCAGGCGAAAGTCCGCGGTTATGTGACGATGGATGAACTGAATAAGGTTCTGCCTTCGGAAGAATTTACGTCAGAACAAATCGAAGACACTCTGGCCATGCTCACCGAGATGGGCGTGAACGTGGTCGATTCGGAAGAAGACGCCGCTGAAGGCGGTGAAATCGCCGTGCGCGAAGAGGCGGGCGCGGTCGTTGAGACGGCCAAGACCTCAGCCTATGACCGCACTGACGACCCTGTGCGCATGTACCTGCGCGAAATGGGCTCGGTTGAGCTTTTGTCGCGCGAAGGCGAAATCGCCATCGCCAAGCGCATCGAAGCCGGTCGCGACACTATGATCCGCGGGCTTTGTGAGTCGGCGCTGACGTTTGAAGCCATTATGGTTTGGCGCGAAGAACTGGGCTCCGGTCGTATTCTGCTGCGCGAAATCATCGACCTCGAAGGCACCTACGGCGGCAATACGCCGGATGGTCCGCCGCCGGGTGTGCTCGATGGCTCCGATGAGGAGGAAGAGGTTGCGGACGATGGCGTGATTGCCCTCAAAGCCACGCCTGCGCCGGTCATCAAGGCACCGGAGCCCGTTAAAGCCCCTGAACCTATCAAAACTGAAATCGTCGAAGCCAAGCCCGTAGAGGCTAAGGCGCCCAAATCCGGCGACGACGAAGATGACGACGATTACGTCCCGATGGACGAAGAAGAGAAAAAGCCAGAAGTCGTCGAAGAAGAAGACGAAGATGACTTCGATGATGGCGCGGGCCCTACCGTTTCTGCCATGGAATCGGAACTGCGCGACGGCGTGATGGAAACGCTGGATGCCATTGCCGGTGAGTTCGAGACCTATCGCCGGACGCAGGAAAAGATGCTGACGGCCAAGCTTGAGGGCCTGCCGCTCGATCCGAAAGACCGCGCCGCCTATGATGAGGTGACCGCGACCATCACCCGTCACCTTAAGACGCTGAAGCTCAACAATCAGCGGATCGAAGCGCTGGTCGAGCAGCTTTATGCGATCAATAAGCGCCTGATGGGCTTAGAGGGGCGTCTACTGCGGATGGCCGATTCCTACGGCATTTCGCGTACCGAGTTTCTGCAAGCCTATTATGGGCGCGAGCTTGACCCGCAGTGGGCCGAAAAAGTGCGCGACATGGGCGTGCGCTGGCAAAAGTTCATCGACAACGAAGGCAGCGCCATTGCCCGTATTCGCGGCGATGTGATCCAGTTGGCGACCGATATGGGCGTGGCGGTCGATGACTACCGCCGCATCGTTCAGACCGTGCAAAAGGGTGAGCGCGAAGCCCGTCAGGCCAAGACTGAAATGGTCGAAGCCAACCTGCGCCTCGTGATCTCGATTGCCAAGAAATATACCAACCGTGGCTTGCAGTTCCTGGATCTGATTCAGGAAGGCAATATCGGGTTGATGAAGGCGGTCGATAAGTTTGAATATCGCCGGGGGTATAAGTTCTCGACCTACGCGACCTGGTGGATTCGCCAGGCGATTACGCGCTCGATCGCCGATCAGGCCCGCACCATCCGTATTCCGGTACACATGATCGAAACGATCAACAAGATCGTGCGGACGTCACGTCAGATGCTGCACGAAATCGGTCGTGAG
This sequence comes from Asticcacaulis sp. UBA2476, assembly GCA_002342035.1. Lineage (GTDB taxonomy): Bacteria > Pseudomonadota > Alphaproteobacteria > Caulobacterales > Caulobacteraceae > Asticcacaulis. The sequence continues at coordinate 91,208 of DDPE01000090.1, forward strand.
CCGACGCCGGAAGAGCTGGCTGAAAAGCTGGCCATGCCGCTGGAGAAGGTGCGCAAGGTCTTAAAAATCGCCAAGGAGCCGATTTCGCTGGAAACCCCGATCGGGGACGAAGAGGATTCGCACCTTGGGGACTTCATTGAGGACAAGAACGCGATCCTGCCGATTGATGCGGCGATCCAGTCGAACCTGCGCGAAACGACGACCCGCGTGCTGGCGTCACTGACGCCGCGTGAAGAACGTGTCCTGCGGATGCGCTTTGGGATCGGGATGAACACCGACCACACGCTCGAAGAAGTTGGTCAGCAGTTCTCGGTCACCCGCGAACGTATCCGTCAGATTGAGGCCAAGGCGCTGCGCAAGCTTAAGCACCCAAGCCGGTCGCGCAAGCTGCGGTCGTTCCTCGACTCTTAAGTTACGGGGTTTGGGGCCTGCGGCCCCAAGTCTTTTGTACTCAAAAAGAAAGGCTCCATCTCAAAGATGGGGCCTTTCTTTTTGGTTTGAAGGTTTGTGGGGTCACAGACCCCACGCCCATAACTTAGCTGACCGCAAAAAGCGCATATTGCCGCTTTGGTTTTTGACACCAGCAGGCGCATAGTGGCTGAAATAACAGGAGCCACCCCATGACCCGCCTAACCAACAAAATCGCCCTTGTCACCGGCGGGGCCAGCGGGATCGGGGAAGCGATCGTGCGGGCCTTTGTGGCGGAAGGGGCAACCGTCATTATCTCCGACATCGATCCGAAAGAGGGCGAGGCGCTGGCGGCGGAGCTTGGCGATCAGGCCTCCTACATGCACCTGGATGTGGCGCTGGAATCCGAGTGGATCAATGTCACCGATATCATCGCTGCCAAGTTCGGCGGACTCAATATCCTCGTCAACAATGCCGGCATTACCGGCAATGAGGGTGGTGGCGGGCGGTCGCATGACCCGGAACATGCTACGCTCGAAGACTGGCGCAGGGTGATGCACGTCAATCTGGACGGCACATTTCTGGGCTGCAAGCACGCCATTCGGGTGATGAGGGAAACGGGTTCAAACGGGTCGATCATCAATATGTCGTCGCGGTCTGGGCTGGTCGGGATTCCGCATCAGGCGGCCTATGCGGCCTCAAAAGCGGCGGTGCGCAATCATTCAAAAACCGTGGCGCTGTATTGCGCCGAGCAGAACCTGAATATCCGCTGCAACTCGGTTCATCCGGCGGCGATCCAGACCGCCATGTGGGATGAGATCGTCAAAAAGGGCAATCCCGACAAGATGAGGGCCGCGACACCTTTGCACCGGTTCGGGCGGCCGGAGGAAGTGGCCGCCCTGGTGCTTCTTTTGGCATCGGATGAGGCGACCTATATCACCGGGTCGGAGTTTAATATCGACGGCGGGATACTGGCCGGATCGTCGGCGTCACCGGAGTAACCCCACTACTTGCCACATGCCAAAGCCGACAAACATCACTGAGGCGGCCCAGCGGATGTAGGTCATCGGCACGACTTTCAGCACCTTATCGCCGAAGAATACAGCGGGCACATTGGCCAGCATCATGCCCAGCGTCGTCCCCAGCACGACGGCCAGCAGGTTCTTGTATTCAGCCCCCAAGGCCACGGTGGCGATCTGGGTCTTGTCGCCCATTTCGGCCAGAAAGAACATGATTGTCGTTGTGACAAACGGGCCGTAGTCTTTTTTGATTTCGCCTTCGCCCTCTTCGATTTTGTCGGGCACCAGAATCCATAAACCCAAGCCGATGAAGGCAATGGCGACCAGCCACGGCATATAGGCTTCGATGCCCAGTCCGCCAACAAAGGTGCCAACCCACGCCGCGAAGGCATGGTTGATCAGGGTGGCGACAAAGATGCCGAAGATGATCGGGGCGGGTTTTTGATAGCGCGCGGCCAGAATCAGCGCCAGAAGCTGAGTCTTATCGCCGATTTCGCTTAAGGCCACGAGGGTGGTGGAGTGGAGGAACGGTTCAAGAAAGGGAGGCATTCAGGGTTTCCGCGTGACCGGCCGGTCATAAGACATAACGATCTTCTGACGGCGGCCAATCACATATGGCCGTCAGCGGATCGTTAGGTCTCACCTGCACCGGAAACTCCGGAGTGATAACGCCATGCCGATACCCGGCAAGTATGTTGACGTTATCCGCATTCAAAATACGAACGCGCGGTTACTCCCCTAAAGGATGCGGCCTTATCGCGGATAAGGCCTACGGGGTCAAGACATCATATTCAGATTTCGTAATCGACCATCAGGCGGTCAGAGACGACCGAACGCACAAAGGCGGCGGCTTCCTGATGGGCGGGGTGAACCTGATAGGCGTCAAGGGCGGCGCGTGAGGTGAATTCCGAATAGAGCACGACATCGCCCGACACATTGGTCGCGGAAAAATCAATGCCGACCTCGATCAGGGTCAGGCCGTCGATCTTGCCCGCAAGGCCTTCCAAAACCTCTTTCACCTTGGCGGCGTTTTCGGCCTTGTTGTCGTCTTTCAGTTTCCACATGACGATGTGCTTGATCATGGCAGTTCCTTTAGTGGGTTAAAATTAGCGCGATGCCGCTGAGGGTAAACAGGCTGATGGCCGTGCTTTGGGAAATGGCGATGGCGGCATTTTCATACCAGGTGCCATAGATTTTGGTCTGAATAAACACGCTGACCGCCGTGGGGGTGGCCGCCAGAAGGACGCCGGTTTTGAAAATGAGCGGATCAGCCTTTACGGCCCACAAAGCAATGGCAACCACTGCGGGGGCGAGGACGATCTTGGCGGCCACCGCGACGGCTGCCGATTTTTCAAACCCGAACAAGGTCTTAGCCGGCATCATGGCCAGCATCCCGCCCAGCGCCACTAACGCCACCGGCGGGCCGGACCGCCCCAGCATATCGAGGCCCGTCTGGAACACCGGCGGAAAGCGCACATGAAACAGCATGAGGATTAGCCCCACCGCGCTGGCGATAATGGTCGGGTTCATGGCGGTGCGTTTCAGGGCGGCGCGGATTTTATGGCCCGATGACCACGCCAGCGCCGCGCACCCCAGACAAAACAGCAGCAGGAAATCGACCGCGACGATCAGCGCCCCGATCTGGCCCGCCGCCTGCCCGAACAGGCTGGTGGCGATGGGGATGCCGAGGAACGCCGAGTTATTGATAAAGCTGGCCATGCCCGCACCGACCGCTTCGGTGCGCTGGGATTTAAGGACGGTCAGGGTGATGACGCTGACCGCGGCGCACACGATCATGGCCCCGGCATAGGTCAGGATCATTAAGGCGGTGTGGGCATCGGGCCGCGTCATCTGCGAGAAGTAGGACAGCAGAAACGCCGGAAAGCCCAGCCAGTAGAAATAGGCCGATAAGCCATCAAGACCGTGCGCGGTCAGGCGTTTGGTCTTGACCAGCAGCGCGCCCAGCCCGATCAGGCTGAAAAAGATCAGGACGCGCGCGACGGTTTCAAACATGGGATTTGGCGTAAACCACGCACGCTGTCAGGTAAAGTGTGCGTAGTGTCGCGCGGCAAAAAAACTTGCCGGATTGGCGTTTCAGTGAAAGGCTTAAGCTTCACCTGAGGGGCAAGCCATGACTATCCAATTTGATCGCCGTTTCGTTCTGATGGGGCTGGCTGGAGTGGCCGTGCCCTTGCCCGCGTGGGCGCAAGGTCTTGAGGATCGCGTGGCGGCATTGGCGGCGCAGTACCAGCCCAAGGTCGTCGCCTGGCGGCGCGATATCCATCAGAACCCGGAACTGTCCAACCGTGAGGTGCGCACCGGAAAACTGGTCGCCAAGGAGCTAAAGCGCATGGGGCTGAGCGTGCGCACCGGCCTTGCGGGGAATGGCGTGGTCGGGGTGCTGAAAGGCGGGAAACCGGGACCGGCGGTCGCGTTGCGCGCCGACATGGACGCCCTGCCGGTTGAGGACAAGACGGGGGAGCCGTTTGCCTCCAAAGCCATGGGCGAATATGAAGGTAAGGCCGTGCCGGTCACCCACGCCTGCGGCCACGATGCCCATGTCGCCATGCTGCTGGGGGCGGCGGAGGTCTTAAGCCAGATGAAGGCCGACATTGCCGGGGATATTGTCTTTATCTTTCAACCGGCTGAGGAAGGCCCGCCCAAGGGCGAAGAGGGCGGCGCCGATGTCATGATCCGCGACGGCGCGCTCAGTAATCCTGCGGTCAAATCCATTTTCGGCATCCATGTCTGGCCGGGTAAGCCGGGGGAACTTTTGTACCGGCCCGAAGGCTTCATGGCCCAGACCGACCGGCTGGAGATCCAGCTAAAGGGCGTGCAGACCCACGGATCACGGCCCTGGGACGGGGTCGATATTACCGCACTGGCGGCCGATATCACCCAGACCATCAACCAGATAACGTCTCGCCGCCTGAATATCACCAAGGAGCCGACGGTGGTGACGATTTCGATCATGGAAGGGGGCTTGCGCTATAATATAATACCGGAAACCCTGCGGCTGGCGGGCACCATGCGCACCTTTTCAAAGGCCCGCCGCGATGAGACTATTGATAAAGTCACCAAGTCGGTTGAACTGCTGGCGCAATCTTATGGGGCGACGGCGAAGGTCGAGTTCACCATGAACGCGCCTCTGACCTATAACGATCCGCAACTGTCGAAGGACATTTTTCCGGTGCTGGTCAAGGCGGCGGGGGAGGGTAAGGTCAGCGATAAGGCCACCCTGATTACCGGCGGTGAGGACTTTGCCGAATATCAGAAATTGGTGCCGGGGGTGTTTTGTTTCTTAGGGATCGCTAAACCCGGCGAAGACCCGGAAAAAATCCCGCCCAACCATTCGCCCTATTTCAACATCTATGAACCAGCGATGGAGGTCGGGGTGCGCGCCCATGCGCTGGCGGCACTGTTTATGCTGACGCGCGAGGCGTCAGTTTAATCCTACTCGACTGGCGATTTGGCTCCGGAACTGGCGAGAGCCTTATCTTCTGGCGAAGGCGTCACCGGCATGGTGGCGGGCAGGTCATCCACACCCGGCAGGCCGACATGCATCAGTTGCCAGCCAAACAGGGTCTTGCGCTTCATCGTGAAGATGGTTTCGCCCTGCACCGGATGGGTGACCGACAGGCGGGTGCGGTCGGGGCTCCAGTAGAGCACGTCCGGCACCGGCGCCTTATCGGTAAAGGTTTTCGGATCAACCTTATTGGCGTCCTTACCGGCGCCTAAGGTCAGCGCCCAGATGGCGCGGGCGGTCAGGTACGAGTCGATATTGATGGTCGGTGCCGGCTTGGTCATCGGCGTAATGGCCGCCGCGACCGCGCCTAACGGGTCTTTCAGGAAGCTGGGCGGCGGGGCGGCAATGCTCTCACCCTCGGTCGAGGTGATCAACTGTGCCTTAAGGCTTACGCGCACATCATCAAACGCGACCAGTTCGGCCAGAGACTGAATGTCTTCGGCTTCGGCGGACGATCGCAGGTCATAGAATGACCAGATCGGCCCGGCCAGAAACGCCGCCACAAAGGCCAGCAACGCGAAAATAATGGTCAGCGGCAGTATTTTTGACACGGAAGCGTCCCCCAATTTTGCCTGATCACGGCATCCCACCCGTTAACCATATCAGCCACAGCTCAACTGCGCACCTGCTTTTTTTAGGCCATCTGCGGCGTTTGCATATAGGGGCGCTGCACGGGCTGGCGGGTGATGATCTTATGAACGAAGGTCAGCTTTTCCTTAACGCGCGGCGACAGGATAAACGGATAGAGCGGCCGCTCGCCCATCGAGGCATGGATGGAGTTGATCGCCACACTTAAGGGGATCCAGGTCTCAGCCAGGCGGTCAAAATCAAGCACCGTATAGGGGTCGAAATCGACATCGGCAGAAATGCGGTCGTGGTGCGGGGCCTTGAGCGCCATGCCGTAACAATGGGCGGTTTCCAGCGCATCAATAATGTGCAGGCAGTGGGCAAACGATTCGGCGAAATCCTCCCACGGGTGCATGGAGGCATAGGCTGAGATATATTCGTTCTGCCAGTTTGGCGGCGTGCCTTTGGCATAGTGTTTTTGAATGGCGCTGTCGTAGTCGATGCGGTCATCACCAAAGACGGCGCGGCATTCTTCGAGCAGGCCCCCGTCACGGACCATCTTGTTCCAGATAAAGTGCCCGATTTCATGGCGGAAATGGCCAAGCAGCGTGCGATAATGCTCATTCATCTGACTGCGCACGGTTTCACGGGTCAGGTCATCGGCTTCAGCGGCGCGGATGGATATCCGTCCCTCATCGTGACCGGTCATGGCGGCCTTATGGCGACCATCTGAGGTGATCTGATCCTCAAGGAAATCGAAGGCCAGCCCGCCGTGCGGGTCGACATCGCGGCCCTGCGCCGGCAGGTTCCATTTCAGGAACGAATAGAACAGATGACGCTGGGCCTCACCAATCCGGCGCCAGTTGTCGATACTGTTGGGCACAAAGCGGTTATAGCGGCAGGCCCGGCAAAAATCATTGGGGTCTTCGGCGCCGACCGTCCAGTTGCAGACATCGGTGACGGCGTTGGCGCAGAAGCGCTGACTGGCCGAGCCACCCACCGGCTTCCAGAACGGCTCACTGACCGGCTCCATCGCGCACAGTTCCTGAAGTTGCGGCACAAAGCCCAGCCGGTAGCCGCAGTTCACGCAATTACGGTTATGGAAATAGACCGTATTCTGACAATTGCTACAGGTGAAGATTTTCATGGCTTAGGAGATTTTCTGGCAGCTTGGGTTATAGTTATTGTTTGTCTAAGGCGTGCGATGCTCCTAAATCCATCTTTACACATCCTCTATTTTATAAACTGGGCGTAAGGACTTACTCAGATAAACAGGATATCTCCCGCCTGAAGCGCCGGCGTATTCAGTAAAAACGCAACCACGCTAGGGCTTGACGCGCCAGTACCGTCAATATCAAACCACAGAGCGCGCGTGGCCGTATCGAAATAAACCGTTGCCGTGGTCGCCGTAGGCGTAACACCTGCGCCCGTAAAAAAACCTACACCCTGCGTAAGCTGAAAGCCAGCCGGAACCCCAAAGGCAGACGCGCTTAGGGCCAGCCGATCGCCCTGAGCGCGATCAAAATCAAACACAAAATCGGCAGCTGTTGTGCGCGTATCGAAATAGAATATATCCCCACCCGCGCCGCCGGTCAGGTAATCCGCCTCAAGTCCCCCAATCAGGAAATCGCCGCCATTGCCGCCGTCCAGTATATCAGCCCCCCATTCGCCAAACAGAGTGTCCTCGTTTTCCTGACCGTAGAGTCGGTCTTCGCCGGTTCCCCCGGCCAGAAAGTCATTTCCGGTCTCTCCGAAAAGAACATCCACGGCGTCCTGACCATAGAGCGTGTCATTACCGACGCCCGCAATCAGCGTATCCTGCCCGCCCTCGCCAAACAGCGTGTCGTTTCCAACCTGGCCATAAAGGATGTCATTACCAAACCCGCCGGCCAGAAAGTCATGGCCATATTCGCCGAACAGGGTGTCGTCACCATCTTCTGAGTAGGCAGTGTCGTCATTATGCCCCAAGATAAGCGTATCGTTGCCGCCGCCGGCGTAGACCAGATCGCGGCCATCCTGACCGTACAAAAAGTTGGCGACCGAATTACCATAAAGGGTATCATTGCCTGATCCGCCGATGGCATTTTCGATGGTAGCGCCCCTGGCGATCGAGACATTGCCCATCAGAGCGCCAACACTGGAAAAATGTTCAGCCCTAAGGTCGATCAGGCACGCGCTGGTGTAGCCGCTGAAATTAAAAGTATCCGTTCCCCCGGCATCCCAGGCACAGAATATCAGCGCCGAAGACGCGCTGGTGGCTGAAAACCACGGCAAGCCTGCATTACTGGCAAAGCCGTAAACCGTATCGCCGGTGCGGGTCGACATATTGGCGCCGTAGCGGCTTTGAGCGGCGGCAATATCATCCAGTAAGGGGGCTGAGGCTGAGTAGTTCTGGAAATCGGCGCCGGTATTGCTTTCGTCCCAATAGCTCATGGCCGTATATTGTCGGCTGTCTTCGTAGTAGGGGGCATGAGCACTATAGCTTAAGGTTTCCCCGCCGGTTGCGCTGTAATTGCCAGGATGGGACAGGCCCAGAATATGGCCGACTTCGTGGGTCAGCGTCTGAAACGCATAGTTCAGGACTGCCGGCGTTCCATTGCCATAAGAGGTTGAGTTGATCCATACTCCGGCGTTGACGGTGACCTGACTGCCCCAGGTGGAATACGAGCTTTGCGCAAAGCCTGCGGCACCATCCATTCCGGTTGAGTAATTGCCAAACAGAAGCGACGCTGAGTCTGAATAGGCAGCCCCTCCGGATGTGCCCGAACCAGCCCTGACAAAGGTCAGGTTGGCCACATCGGCCCAGGCTTGAAGAACCAGTTCTGTCGCCAGAATCTGTGCTTCGTTGAATACGGAAAAGCCGCCGGTGTCGTTGGGCATGGTGCCCGAGGTCGCACGGTAGCCATAGGTGATGGTCGCAGCCTGCCCGGAAACATTATACCCATTAAGCGCCCAGCCGCCGCGGATGAGTTGGGCGGCCGCTTCGTCAACCGTGAAGGAGGGCTTGGTGTTTGGCCCAGTATTGCCGCGCACATAGTTCGGATCGATTTGGCTGTACACAAAGCTTGAGGATTCGGGGGCGGCAGATGCGGAGGTAAACACGGCGGTCTCCATAGGCAATCGATGTTAGAGCATTACGCAGCTATAGATCTGAAACCTACGCTATATCCGCCGTTTGTAGAATAGGATGACAATAACTTGACCCGAAATCAGTCCGTAGCCTGACCCGGAAGCAGGCGGAAAACCGCAAATTCAGGGGCCGGGCTGATCCACTGATCGCTGATCGTCCATCCGGCGGCGGTGGCCAGACGGGTGAACGAGGCGACGGTGAATTTGTGGGAGTTTTCGGTATGAAAGCGCTCAAGCGCCGTAAAGGTGAAAGACTGACCGGCGGCGTGCACGATCTGATCCGTGCGGCTAATCAGGTGCATTTCGATACGCTCATGATCAGGGTTCCACACCGCCAGATGATCAAAGCTATCAACGTCGAAATCGCCGTCCAGTTCGCGGTTGATGCGGGTGAGCAGGTTTTTATTGAACGCGGCGGTCACCCCTTGGGCGTCATCATAGGCGGCGGTTAAGGTGGCTTCATCCTTGACCATATCGACGCCGACAATCATTTGGCTGTGGTCGCCCAGAACTTCGCGAGCACTTTTTAGGAAGGCAATGGCGGCGTCATGGCTGAAATTGCCAATGGTTGAGCCCGGAAAAAACCCGACCTTGGGGCGGTTGAGCACCGTGTCCGGCAGGTCGACGCGGGCGGTGAAATCACCGGCGACCGGCAAGATATCAAGCGCCGGATAGTCGGCCCTGAGCCGGGCGGTGGCACCGTCTAAGGCGTCCACGCTGATATCGATGGGCACATAGGCTGAGATTTGTGGGGCTGCATCGAGCATGATCTTAGTCTTGGCGCTGGCCCCGCTGCCGAACTCGATAAGGGCGGCACCCGACGGAATATGGGCGGCGATGTCCGGCGCGGTCTTTTGCAGTAGAGCGGTCTCCGTGCGGGTAGGGTAATATTCCGGCAGCTCACAGATGGCTTCAAACAGGTCGGAACCCGCCGCATCGTAGAAATATTTCGGCGACAGGGATTTCGGCGTGGCTGACAATCCGGCGATGGCATCGGCGGCGAACTCATTACCGTCAAACCTGCTTGGTTTTGCATTTCTGGCCAGCCGCAGGCCGGAGAACAGCCAGCGCTTATCGGGCGCAAAGAAGTTGCGATAGGTCGGGCGGGCATGGCCTTTGGGGGTGACGCTAGCCCCACCGCGTAAGACCATCTGACCCGACATGAACTTGCCGTTATATTCCCCGACCGCGCCGGTGCCGGGGGTGAAACCAGGATAGGGCAAATAGGCGCTGCCCGTCCATTGCCAGACGGTATCTTGGGCCTGCTCCAGCGCGCCCGCCACCGCCGCCAATTCCCATTCGGCTTCGGTCGGCAGACGCGCACCTTTCCATACGGCAAAAGCAGCGGCTTCATAATAGCTGATATGCGTAACAGGAGCATCCGGTTGCAGCGGCTGTAAACCCCGCAGGCTCATGACCTGCCAATGAGCACCCTCGGATTGCCAGTACATCGGCGAATCCCACTGTTGCGCCAGCACCATCGCCCAGCCGTCCGACAGCCACAGGTCGGCGCGCTGATAACCGCCATCGGCCATAAATTCCAGCCACTCGCCGTTGGTCACCAGCCGGTCGGCGATCTCAAACGGTTCCAGCCAGACCTTATGGCGCGGGCGTTCATTATCAAACGCAAAGCCGCCATCGTCCGCGCCGATCTCAACCAGCCCGCCGTCGATGCGGGTGAACCGCCCGCGCTGTCCGCCCTCCACGTTAGGCCAGCGCGGATTGTAGGCCGGTTTGAGCGGGGATTGGGCCAGCAGATGCAGCACATCCATGCACAGCAGTTCCTGATGCTGTTCTTCGTGGGCGAGCCCCAACTCAAGCAGATCCGTGACTTCCGGCGATAGATCCGATGACAGGAAAACCGACATATGGTCATCGACATAGCGGCGATAGGCCAGAACGGCCTCCAGAGACGGACGGGTCAGAAGGCCCCGCTGCGCGCGCGGCTGGCGCGGACCCAAGGCTTCGTAATAAGAATTGAACAGGTAGCCAAACGCCGGATCAAAAACCTGATAACCGTGCATTTGACTCAAGATAAAGGTCTCAAAAAACCAGGTCGTATGGGCCAGATGCCATTTGACAGGACTGGCGTCCGGCATGGACTGCACCACCATGTCCTCCGGCGTCAGGGGCGCGATCAGGCTGTGGGTGTGGGTGCGCATCTGAAGGTAGCGCTGAAGGCAGGGCGGGTTTACGCTTTGTGTTGTGGTTGCCGGGACGTAAAGCGTATCCATAACCTGCATCCTGTCGTTCGGTCTGCTGTCGCGTGGGGGACTATCGGCAGATAATCATAAGTTTTAAATGGTGTCGTCAGTAGCCTTGAATACAGCCCACAATACTGGCCATCAGCGGCATGTCTGACCAGCGGCATCCCCCGAAATAATCTTTTTCGGGTGATACCAGCCCACTACCGGCCGGTATAGGCTGAGGCGCTGCCCGTTTCTGGCAGCATGTTTTGGCAGCAGGGCACCGGAGATTTTCTATCATGATATTTGTAGTGACGCTTTTGATGGGTGTGGTGGCGGGCTTAAGGGCCATGACGCCGCTAGCAGCCGCCTCATGGGCGGCGCATCTGGGTTGGGTCAGCGTGGCGGGCACGCCGCTTGCGTTCATGGGCAATTCATGGACGCCTTGGGTATTCACAGTGCTGGCCGTTGCTGAGCTGATCACCGATCAGTTGCCGCAAACCCCCAGCCGTAAGGTGCCGGTGCAGTTCGGGGCGCGGCTGGTCTCAGGTGCTCTGGCCGGGGCAACGCTGGCGATTGGTGTAGGCGCACTTATTCCCGGTATCGTTCTGGGTATTGTCGGGGCCGTGGCGGGCACCTATGGTGGGGCAGCGGCCCGCGGGAAACTAGCGGCACGGTTTGGCAAGGATTTGCCGGCCGCGCTTATTGAGGACGCCGTGGCCGTGCTTGGGGCGCTGGCCCTGATCCATTTCGTCTAAGGGGGCGTTCGTGGCAGAGTTTGACGCGATCATCATCGGTGCCGGGCAGGCCGGGCCATCTCTGGCCGGACGGCTGACGCAGTCGGGGCAAAAGGTCGCCATCATTGAGCGTAAGCTGTTCGGCGGCACCTGTGTCAATACTGGTTGTATGCCGACCAAGGCGCTGGTCGCCAGTGCTTATGCCGCCCATCTGGCGCGACGGGGTGCGGATTTCGGTATCAGTGTGGGCGAGGTGTCCGTCGATATGAAGGCCGTCGCGGCCCGCAGCCATAAGGTCACGCTGGATGCGCGCGGCAATGTCGAAACCTGGCTCAAAGGCATGGACGGCTGCACAGTGATAGAGGGCCATGCCCGCTTTACCGGCCCCAGGACTCTAAGTATTAACGGACAGGACATTACCGCACCGAAGATTTTTCTCAATGTCGGTGGACGGGCGGCGATACCCGGTATTCCGGGGCTGGATGGCGTTCCTTACCTTACCAACAGCTCGATCGTAACGCTGGATCATCTGCCGGAACATCTGATCGTCATCGGCGGCAGCTATATTGCGCTGGAATTTGCGCAGATGTATCGCCGCTTTGGGGCCGAGGTCACGGTCATTGAGCGCGGCCCGCGCCTGATTGCGCGCGAGGATGCGGATATCTCCGACGCCGTGCGCGATATCCTTGAAGACGAGGGGATCACCGTTAACACCGGCATCGAGGACATGGCTGTCTCCCAAACCGGCGAAGTCATCAGCGTGGCTATAGGCGCGCAGACCGTGCGCGGTTCCCACCTGCTGGTCGCCACGGGGCGCAGGCCTAATACCGATGATCTGGGGCTGGAGGCGGCGGGAATAAAGACCGACGCGCGCGGCTATATCACCGTGGATGACGGCCTGATGACTTCGGTAGATGGCATCTGGGCGATGGGTGACTGCAACGGGCGCGGGGCCTTTACCCACACCGCCTATAATGATTTTGAAATTATCGCCGCCAATCTGCTTGACGGCGCGGCACGTAAGGTCAGCGACCGGATTTTGGGCTATGCGCTCTATATCGATCCGCCGCTGGGGCGGGTGGGTATGACGGTGGCCGAGGCCGAAAAAACCGGTCGCCCGCTGCTTGTTTCGACCCGACCGATGACCCGTGTCGGCCGCGCCATCGAAAAGGGCGAAACCAAGGGCTTTATGAAGGTGGTGGCGGATGCGGAAACTAAGAAAATCTTAGGTGCGGCTATCTTAGGCACCAGCGGCGATGAGGCCATTCACGGCATACTCGACATGATGAACGTGGGGGCCAGCGTCGATCAATTGCAATGGGCGGTGCCGATTCACCCGACGGTGTCTGAGCTTATTCCGACGCTTTTGGGGGATTTAAAACCGCTTAAAGGTTGATTGTCAGCCGCTCAAAACCATGATCTAAAAAGGGATATTCTTAGCGTTCGGAGTTCCCATGAAAACGGTTGCTGCATTTGTCTTAGTTGGCGCATTGATGACCACATCGCCCGCTTTGGCTCAGACTCAGGCGACCGATCCGGTGGCGGCGGGACAGCGGGTGTTTCTGGCTTGTAAGACCTGCCACAGTTTAGAGGCCGGTGGTAAGGACGGGGCGGGGCCAAACCTGAATGGCCTGTTCGGCAAGAAGGCGGGCACGGTCTCCAAAGGCTTCAACTATTCTCCGGCGCTGAAGGCCTATGGGGTGGTCTGGAACGACGCTACGCTGGATGCCTATCTGGCCAACCCGACCAAGGCGGTGCCGGGCACCAAGATGGTGACCCGCGCCCCCGCTGATCAGGCGCGCCGTGCGGCCTTGATTGCCTATCTCAAGGCCAGCACGAAGTAATTTTCCCCCTCCCCATAAATGGGGAGGAGTAAGGTAACTTAAGCCAGCGTTCGCACACTCGGTTCGCGCTCAAAGAAGCGCTGTGCGGCCTTATCGATAAAGTGTTCGGCAAAGACCACACCATCATCATGCACCACACCGGCCTTATCGAGCAGGGGATGGCTTTCCGGCGTATGGCCGATGGCTTTCAGGTGGCCAAAGGCATCCATCACAAACTGAATGGCAGCCCCTTCGGTCATCAGAGTCTTGCAGCCGTCATCTGACAGGCACACAAAGATGGCATCAAACAGGGCTGATGGCGCACCCTGAAGCTGGGCATCGGCGGCCATCAATTTACCATCGGACAGCTTGGCGCCGCCAACCTTGGGCGCAATAATCACCGCCTTGCCGCCGGCATCGGTCACGGCGGTCTTGACCTGTTTCAACAAGGCGGCATCGGTGCCATCAGCGATCAGAATCCCGACGGAGCGGCCCATCAGGGTTGGTTTCAGGTTTTTCTGGATCGACAGGGCATCGGACGCGGGCAGGTCAAACGGTGCACTGGCCGCCTTGGCCTTATCGGGCAGAGGCATGTTCATGCCGTCGGCCACGCGCTTGGCCAGTTCATCGGTAACATTGCGCAGATTGGCGACCATGCGTTCACGCACGGGTGCCAGCCCGACTTTCGACAACTCAAACACAAAGCTTGAGGCAATGTGGGCCTGCTCGGACTCGGTTTGCGAAATCCAGAAAAGGCGGGCCTGAGAGTAATGGTCGGCAAACAGTTCAGGCCGAACCCGCAGCTTATCGCCCTGTTCGTCGTGATCAGCGCGACCGGCATCAGTCTTGAAACCGGTCACCGGACATTCGCGCGGTCCGCCCGGTTCGCCAAATTCGGCCAGCGAGTTGGGCTCATAATTGGCGCGGCCTTTGGGGACATTCATCTGCATCATGCCATCGCGCTGGAAGTTCATGACCGGGCATTTCGGCGCATTGATCGGCAACTGATGGAAATTGGCGGTGCCCAGACGTGACTTCTGGGTATCAAGGTATGAGAACAACCGCCCCTGTAACAACGGATCATTGCTGAAATCTATGCCGGGCACGATATTGGCCGGGCAGTAGGCGACCTGCTCGGTCTCCGCGAAGAAGTTATCCGGATTGCGGTCCAGCACCATGCGGCCGATGATCTTTATGGGCAGGGATTCTTCGGGGATCAGCTTGGTGGCATCGAGCACATCATAGGGCAGGCTGTCGGCAAAGGCCTGATCGAACAGTTGCACGCCAAGTTCCCATTCCGGGAAGTTGCCGGTGTCGATGGCTTCATAGAGGTCGCGGCGGTGGTAATCATTATCGGCCGATTGCAGCTTAAGCGCCTCTTCCCAGACGGTGGATTGCAGGCCGAGCTTCGGCTTCCAGTGGAATTTGACAAAGGTTGATTTACCCGCCGCATTGATAAAGCGGAAGGTGTGGACGCCAAAGCCTTCGATGGTGCGCAAACTGCGCGGGATGGTGCGGTCCGACATGGCCCACATCAGCATGTGGGTGGTCTCCGGCATCAGGGAGGCGAAATCCCAGAAGGTATCATGGGCCGATCCGGCCTGCGGATAGCCGGAATTGGCTTCCATCTTTACCGAATGGACAAGGTCGGGGAACTTGATGGCATCCTGAATGAAAAAGACCGGAATGTTGTTACCGACCAGATCCCAGTTGCCTTCCTGGGTATAGAGCTTGACCGCAAAGCCGCGGACATCGCGGGGGGTATCGACTGATCCTGCCCCGCCCGCCACGGTCGAAAAGCGCGTGAACACCGGCACTTTTTCGCCGACGCGCTGAAATAAATCGGCAGTGGTCACATCCGACAGCGATTGGGTCAGTTCAAAGTAACCATGCGCGCCGGAACCACGTGCGTGGACGATACGCTCAGGGATGCGTTCATGGTCAAAGTGGAAGATCTTTTCACGCAGGATGAAGTCTTCGAGCAAGCTGGGGCCGCGCGCGCCTGATTTCAGGCTGTTCTGGTTATCGGAGACGCGGATGCCCTGATTGGTGGTCAGGTGGCCGTCTGGGGTATGGGTGCCCTTTTCCGGCACCTGCTGATGGGTTTCGCCGCCATTGCCCTTAATCGTATCAAAGTGTGTTTTGTCGTCCATAATGGCCTCCCAGCGCATATGTTGAATGGCCGGAAGGTGCGCCTTATGGGCGTAAAGATGCAGTCGTTAACGCGGCTGAATAGATAAGGGGACTGCGTGCGACACGCTTAAAGTTTATGCTTTGTATACGATCACAAAACTACGCCAAAATGTAACATGAGTTGAAGCGGATTGTGTTTTAAAAAACTTGCAACTTTGTGCGTCGCAGCATATTCTGGGGTTGTTCAGCGTTTCGACGCTGATTGCCCTTCCTGGGCGTTTCCTCCCTGTAAACTTTTAGCCGGACATTCGTGTCCGGCTTTTTTTTTGCCCAAAATCGGGGCCCAAAATCTGGCCATGAAAAAACCGCCGAAATAATTCCGGCGGTTTTTAAATTATGGCAGTTGCGTTGCGGGCGTCAGCGGGCTGTCCATTGGATTACCTGACTCAGTTGTAACCCGTCCTTCTTCGGGGATCAGGAACACCGGCATCAGGCGGCGTGGCGTCGCCTTGGCTGTAAGGTAAGCCACCGGCACCGACAGCATCAGCGCAAAAGCGGCCCCCGCGGTCATCAGCAAGGTTTCGGGCGCGAAGATAGAGGCGACCAGCAACAGCCCCATGCCGATCAGGGTGTGGGCGGTAAAGCGCCGCGCCAACTCGTCAGCGGAGACTTCGTATTCCGAGCGGCGCTGAGATTTCCAGCCGCTTTTACGACCCGACAGGATCGACGCTACCATAAAGGCGTGGCTGATCATCACCACCGGCGCAATCAGGGTCGACAGCACAGTCTCGACGATCAAGCTAAGCGTCGCGCGTACGCCGCCGCCAAAGCCAGAGCGGGTGTCCGGATCGCGCAGAACGACGATAGCCGCCAGCACCTTGGGCACAATGAGGAACGCCATGGTCACGGCGAACAATCCGGCCAGAGGGCCGACGGAGGCAGCCACCGGGGTGATATCAGCGGCGGCCAGAGCCGCACCTGTGGCCACCATGCCCACCCACATTGGGGCCAGCAGATAGTTGAACACCCCGCGCAGCAGATGGAAACGGTTGATCCCGTGCAGGCCCGATGCGCCCACTACGGCCGCGTGTTGCAGATTGCCCTGACACCAGCGGCGATCACGGCCCAATGTGTCCATCAGGCTGGGCGGGCTTTCCTCATACGATCCGTCAAGGTGCGGGGCCATATGTACGGCCCAGCCGGCGCGGCGCAGCAGGGCGGCCTCAACAAAATCGTGGCTCATAATATGGCCGCCAAACGGCGCACGGCCCGGCAGGTGCGGCAGGCCCGCCGCCTCGGCAAAGGCGCGGGTGCGGATGATGGCGTTGTGGCCCCAGAAATTACCCTCAGACCCGGACCACCACGCAATGCCACAGGCGGCGACCGGCCCGTAAAGGCGGGCGGCGAATTGCTCACAACGCGCAAACAGGCTTTTGCGGTTGATCAGGCGCGGCGCGGTCTGGATTAGGCCGACGCGGGGGTGGCGCTCCATCCCGCCCGCCAGTCGCACCAGCGTGTTGCCGCTCATCAGGCTGTCGGCATCGAGCACGATCATGTGGGCGTAGGCTCCGCCATGACGGCTGACCCAATCGGCGATATTGCCCGCTTTACGGTCGGTATTGATCGGGCGGCGGCGGTAATAGATACGCGGCGCACCGCTTAAGCGCTGCATCTTGAGGAAGGCGGTGCGCTCAGTCTCCGCCGCGACCGGATCTTGGGTGTCGCTCAGGACAAAGATATCGAACCGATTGCCTTGCAGGGTTGCGATCAGGGACTGACGGATGGTGTCTAACCTGCCGACGACCGCATGGGCGTCCTCGTTGCAGATCGGCATGAGAATGGCGGTTTGTTGCCTCAGCAGCGGGATAGGCCCGTCCGGAAACAGGCCCAGATCGTCCTGACGCGTGAGGTACACCCACACACCGGCCAGGGATGAGATAAAGGCAAAGGCCATCCAGGTGAACAAAAAACCCGCCAGACCTAAAAACACCATCTCCAGCGGGTGAAAGCCCTGATAGCTCAGGCTCGCCGCCAGCACGCCAATGCCGGTGGCCCCGATCAGCAGTGACAGGCCAAAGATGAACAGCCGCCGCCAGATCATGTGGCGCGGTGAGGTCGGGATGAGCGCCGATGACAAGGCCCCTTCGGTCAGGGACTGCACCGGCATGTCGAGCGGGGCCTCAGACGGCATGACCGGCGTATGAGGTTCGGTCACCGGCTGGCGGATGCCAAAGGTTGGGCCCAAGCGGCCTGCAAATCTCAGTAAGTCCATCTGAACATCCATGTTTCCGTGAGCGCCGTAGCGTCTTTGTGCAGCGCAAGCCGCAGGTCCGCTGTTTTTGCCTGTTCGGGTTGGAGGTGGCCCAATTCTAGGTGAAACCACGCGCGGATAACGCCGCGATCGTTTAGGGTTTGCAGCCTGACGGCGCTTAAAGTCCCGGCGGAGGCTTCCGCCACGGCGGTTAACGTATCGGGATCGATGCCTTTCAAGGCAAAATCGACCATAAACACCCGGCCATAGCCATTAATGTCCTTACCCGTGCGGGTTTGAACCACACGGCCGATCGTCTGGATTTGCGGATCAACCACAGGTGATCCCCACATGACAGTATAGTGATAACTGTGGCCCCGGTGGGGCGCAAGCGGGGCAGCCGGCCGCCAGAAGGCCACAATGTTGTCAAAACCTTCGGTATTGGACGGCAGTTCAATCAGATGCACAGCCCCCTTACCCCAATTACCCTTGGGGGTGACATAGCCGCTGGGGCGCAGGTCGTAGCGGGCTTCGTAATCCTCAAACACCGCCTGCGACTGCTCGCGCTGCATCAGGCCAAAGCCTTTAGGGCCTGTATCCTGAAAGGAGCTTTCTTCAGGCTTAGGCGGGTTGGTCAGGACGCGCCAGATGGCCTCATCGCTGCCGGTGCGCAGTTGTAAGCCGTCGGCATCATGGACGGCCCCTCTGAAATCATCGAAGCCGCCCTGATCGGCAGGGCCGTAGAGATACATGGCCGTCAGCGGGGCAATGCCGACCATATCGAGCGTCACACGCGGGAACAGGGTGCATTCGATATCGTAAACAGTCGCAGCCCCCGGCGTGATTTTAAAGGCATAGGCACCAGAGACGCTGGGGCTATCGAGCAGGGCATAGACCTGAACCGACGTATCACCGGCCTTGGGGCGCACGATCCAGTAGCTGCGGAAGATCGGAAACTCTTCGCCGCGCGCGCTGGCGGTGGCCAGCGCCAAACCGCGTCCTGACAGGCCGTAGGTTTGATTAGCCGCCAATGACCGGAAATAACTGGCCCCCAGAAACACCGCCATTTCGTCCATGCCGGGGACATTATGGGCATGGATTCGAAACCCGGCATAGCCGATATCGCCCGCAGGTGCCGTGGCCGAGCGCGGATCAAAGGTGAACTGGGCGGCGTCATAGCGGAACGGGATCGCCTTGCCGTCATGGACTTCAAAGATGTCGATCCGCTCACGGCTTAAGCCGCCGCGATGGAAAAATTCGAGGTGAAAGCCCAGCCCGTCCTGTTTCCACGGCCCATGCTCCGGCTTAAAACGAATGCCGCGATAGGCATCGTAGCCTAGGCTGGCCAGTTCGGCGGGCAGTTCAGTTGAGGGAGCCACATAAGGGCTGCGGGCGGTTTTTCGCGCCAGATCGATGACGGTCTGAAAGCCAAATGCGCTGGCACTGAGCGCACGCGCGGGCGCAAGCATGGTTGTCGCCATGGCCGCCGCACTGATTCCGCTCACAAACTGGCGTCGCTTCAAACTCATCCTATCCCCAAAACACACAATTCTCGTCACCTGAATGCGGCTGCGTTCAGGTCTGAACTCAAAGCGGCACACCCTTTGGAGGCTTAAAGGGCCATGCGGCGGGTCATTAAGAATCCGTCTGTTGAAATTGTGCTCAGAGGTCGCCCTCTGAACCCTGCTGTCTTATGCAGCGAACGGAAACCGTCGGCGGGCCTTTAAGGTCATGAGGCAACCGCTTGGGGCGTTAATGGCCTGACTTATCCCGGTGTCCCAATTTGCGGGACACCACAGACAACGTCGCAAAGGACACAAACCGGGGAGGAATACAGCGCCTGCCTTGGAACAGGCCGCCGTCCGTGTCGCAATCCTTAAGACGCAATTAACCAGTTACGGTTTCGGGTTGTAAAAATTCGATAAGGAACGCGTACCAATTACAACAAAGGCGAATTATGAACGGTTGATTTCGCCTGCCTGGTGTCAAATCTGACACACTTAAACACAGTCAGGTGTGGCTTTTAGGGTAATTTTTCACCGACAATTACGCCCGGTCACGACCAGCAGCACGCTTGGTAAGGTGTATGGTCTTACCAAAAAATCGCTATATCTGACACAGCGTGTTGAAGTCTGAGAATTTTTAGAGTCATATGTGCGCCAGAGTCAGGCAGCCGCGCACGCACGCGGACATAACGGTCACTACGTCGCTGAGTGATCGAACACATAAAACAAGCGGCAACACGGGATATTGCACTGCGGGCCATGTACGGTCGCAGAAAAGGGAACGCTATGAGTGAATCAACGGGGGGCACCGCAGCCCCGCAGCCGGGCACCATGCCTGAGAGCCGGATGAGCAAATACCGCTGGGTGATCGTCACCCTGCTGTTTATCGCCATCGGCATCAACTATATCGACCGCCAGATGATCGGTATCCTGAAAGGTACGCTTCAGGACGAACTTAAATGGACGGAAATCGAATATGCCAATATCGTTTTCTGGTTTCAGTGCGCCTATGCCATCGGTTTTCTGACCTTTGGGCGTGTCATCGACCGGGTCGGGGTCAAGATCGGCTATGCCGTCGCCTTCACCATCTGGACGATTGCCTCGATCGGTCATGGCCTGATCCATACGGTGACGCAGTTTGCTTTGGCCCGCTTTGTGCTCGGCTTTGGCGAATCGGGCAGCTTCCCGTCCTCGCTTAAGGCTGTGTCGGAATGGTTCCCCCAAAAAGAGCGCGCGCAGGCCGTCGGCATTTTTAACGCCGGGACCGCGATGGGCCCGATCATCACCCCGCTTTTGGTGCCCGCAATTACCATCGCGTTTGGTTGGCGGGCGGCGTTTATCTCGATCGGTATCGTGACGGCCCTGTGGCTGGTCGCGTGGATGCTGATGTATCGTCAGCCGGAAAAGCACCCCAAGGTCAATGCTGCTGAACTGGCGCACATTCGCTCGGATGTTGATCAGCACTCCGGTGAAGCTATTGAGAAAATCTCATGGTTTAAGCTTCTGACCTTTCGCGGCACCTGGGCCTATGCGCTGGGTAAGTTTCTGACCGACCCGATCTGGTGGCTTTATCTGTTCTGGTTGCCGGATTTTCTGGGCAAATCCTACGGGCTTGACCTCAAAAGCTTCGGGCCGCCGCTGATTGCCATCTATATTCTGGCCGATGTTGGCTCGGTCGCGGGCGGCTGGTCGTCGTCTAAGCAGATTCAGATGGGCCGCACGCCTAATGCCGCCCGTAAGACCACCATGCTGTTGTGTGCGTTTGCGGTCATACCCATCGTGTTTGCCCAGTTTGTCGGTCATCTGTGGGGCGCTGTGGCGATTATTGGTCTGGCGGCTGCGGCTCACCAGGCATGGTCGGCTAACCTGATGACCCTGCCGTCGGATATTTTCCCCAAGGCAGCGGTGGCTTCGGTCATTGGCATCGGCGGTACGGCGGGCGCGATCGGCGGTATGCTGATGACCACCTATAACGGCTATATCCTTGAGTTCTTTGGCTCCTATCAGCCGATCTTTATCGTGGCGGGCAGTGCCTATCTGGTAGCGATTACGGTCATCCACCTGCTGACGCCGCACCTCAAGCGGATACCAATCGAGAAAATCCGGGTCGGCTAAACCGGCGGATATCCAACTCTCAAAATAGCGCCGCTCTCTTATGGGGAGCGGCGCTATTTTTATAAGCGCTTGCCAAAAAGTGTATGCGGTTTTTGGAAATAAAAGCGCGTCAAAAAACCTTAAGCGCGGCGGCGCAAACGCCTGATGATGCCCTGCCCCTTATGGACGATGGTATGCTCAATCGTATTGGGCCGGCCCGCCAGCCCCCAGACGGTAAAGACCACAATGGTATATATAATGAGGGCCGGGGCGACGACCAATCCAATGCTGATGACCTCAAGCCATATGCCTTTATCGAACCAGACCAGCGGTTTCAGACCGTAAATCGTCGCGGCCATGGCCCCAAGACCCAGCATATAGGGGACTAACGCGCCGATCTGGTCGCGGATTTTAAGGCCAATCAGGGTGCGGACACTGAACATAGAGAAGATGACAACCGCCGTGGCCGCTATGGCCTGAGTAGCAATCGCGCCATAAACGCCAAACTTACTGGCGGCAAACAGCATGATCGGCAGCTTGACGGCCAGTTCGGCCACCCCGCGCATTGATACGAACTGGTTGCGGTTCAGCACCATCGCCAGACACGGCAGTGGAAACGCCGGCAGCACAATCATCGCCGTCAGGGCCAGCGCGGTAAGGTATGGCGCGGCCTCCAGCCACTTATCACCAAACAGCACATTGAGCACCGGCGTCGACAACATGGCCAGCGACAGCAAAACCGGCGTAATCAGCATGGGTATGCCGGCTGAGGCCTTAAGATAGGCGGCCCCCAGATCTTTGGGTGATTGAATGAGGGTCGCAAAGGCAGCGTTAATCGGCCCGATGGTCGGCAGGGCAATGGCCTGATAAGGGATATTGACCATATCGGTCGCCGCCGTAAATCGGCCAAACGGCACCAGGTCGATATAGCGCGGCAGGATCAGCCGATCCATCTGCCAGTTCACGGACGATATAAACTGGGTCAGCGTGCTCCAGCCGACGACATTGGCAAAGCGCGGCCATTCCTTAAAAGTCAGGGACGGCTTCATGGGCGCAAACACATAGGTCAGGCTGACGAACACGACCGCCGTGGTGATGGTGCCGATGGCCAGCGCCCAGTAGCTGCGGGTCAGAATGGCGACGGTGGCGACCACGATTAGGGAGACACTTTTGGATGCCACATCCAGTATAAAACTTTTGCTGAAATCAAAACGCTTGGCAAACATGATAAGCCGTGGGCTGATCAGGCCGCGCATGATGGGTGAGATCGCCAGACACGCAATCAGCGGCAGCAGGCGCGGCTCATTGTAAAACAGCGACATGGGCCAGGCCAGCGCCCCCAGCACCGCCGCCACAATCAGGCTGCGCATCAGGCCGAGCGTAAAGGCCGTGTTGAACATGTCATCGGTCAGATGCTCTTCGCGCAGCAAAATCGTCGTAATCGGCAGGTCAAGCACGGTCTCGACGATAAACACCGACGTCATGGCCATGGCCACCAGCCCGAAATCCGCAGGCCCCAAAAAGCGCGCCAGAATGAGCAGGGCGATAAAATCGAGCACCTTGGCCAGCAGGCGTCCGCTGATCGACCACGCCCCGGCCTTGGCGGTGCGGCCTGATAACGAAGGGTTTGGGGTATCGCCGGGAGAGGAGGCGGGCTGGTCGGTCATCAGGTTTCCGGGCGGTACAGATTGACGGGCGAGATGCCCCGGCTATTGGCACACAGCGCGCGCGTAGGGCAAGGCGTGCGCTGATTATTACCATAGTTATAAGCCATTAGGATTTCCCTACCGGCTTTGAGTGTGGTCTGTGCGCCACAGGCGAGGCCTTAACGAACAACGGCCTCCGCTGTGTCGCAATTTACACAAATCTGTCACATGTCCATGTCGGTTCTGTCATATAGCGCCCCTATAAGCCCCTTAAGGCAAAACGACCTTTGTTGTGGGGGAGAGCGGTCTTCGCTCTTCGACGCCTGTCAAACGTTGGAGACAAAGACATGATCAAATCCAGAAAATTCCGTATCGCGCTTATGACCGGCGGCGCTGCGCTTGGCGTAGCCCTGACGCTGGCCGCTTGTGGCGGTGCTGACGGCGTGGCCTCACCCGGCGAAGGCGTCCTGGTTGGCGGCGGTTCGTCGTCTTCGAGCAGCAGTTCTACACCTGGAAATGGTACACCGGCTACGGCATGTCCGACCGGCCTGCTGGATGGTGGCTTGGTTGCCAACAACACCCTGCGCGCCTGTCAGTTGCCAAACCTGATCACCGGTGATCTGGTTCTGAACAAGGTCGCGGGTGCGGTTTATTCCATTAACGGTCGCGTTCAGGTCGGTGACGACCTCGGCGCTAACCCAGCCGCCCCGCTGGCGGGCACCAAAGGCACCCTGACGATCGCTCCGGGCGTGAAGATCTTCGGCTCAGCCGGTCTTGACTACCTGATCATCAGCCGCGGTTCGCAAATCTTCGCATCGGGCACCGCCTCTGAACCGATTATCTTCACCTCCAAGCAAGGCATCGAAGGCACCGCCGGTGCTAACGCCATCGGTCAATGGGGTGGTCTGGTCATCGCCGGTCGCGCACCGTCCAACGTCTGCCCGGCTGGTGTAACCCCGCCGAACGTCGCCTGTTCCGAAGGTCAGGTCGAAGGCACCAACGCATTTTACGGCGGCAACACAGCTAACGACAACTCCGGCATCCTGAAGTACGTCCGCGTACAGCACTCCGGCTTTGAAGTTCTGCCCGCCAAGGAACTGAACGGCATCACCTTCGCCGGCGTCGGTTCGGGCACCACGGTTGATTACGTTCAGGTTCATAACTCGTCCGACGACGGCATGGAAATGTTCGGCGGTACGCTCAACCTGAAGCACATCATCCTGACCGGCAACGACGACGACAGCCTCGACACCGACAACGGCTACCGCGGCGCGGTTCAGTTCCTGATCGTTAAGCAACGTGACAACGGCGGTGACCGTCTGTTTGAAATGTCCTGCGCCGGCAACGCAGCTTACTGCTCGCATCCGATGATCTCCAACGCCACCCTGATCCGCCGCTCGTCGGTCGCGTCGAACGGCCTGGAACTGAACACCGGCACGGACCTGACCCTGATCAACTCGGTGATCCACAACACCTCGGCCACCACCACGACCGGCATCCGTATCACCGATGTCGCGACCCAAACGGCCGCCCCGACCTTTAGCTCGGTCTACATGTCAGGCTTCGCCACCCAGTTTGCCTCTTCCGGCAACACGGCGGCGATCTTCACCGGCGGCACCAACAACACTGCTAACGGCACGTCGACCCTGGTTGACTTCGTCAACGGCGCCAATGAAACCGCCGTCACCGTAACTCCGGCAACCGCCGTCAACGCCGTCTTCTCCAGCGTCACCTATGTCGGCGCCGTCAAGGATGCCAACGACAACTGGTGGAAGGGCTGGTCCTGCGGTCTGGACAGCAACCCTTGCTAATCAAAGCATAAGCGCCTGATGCGGGGCGTCAGGCCGGCTATGGCCCGACGCCCTTTTTCCTTTTTTTGATCAGCAAAGGTTTGATCACATGAAGCCCACAACCCTGTCTCTGGCCGTGCTTATGGCGACCTCGGCGCTGATCGCGCCCTGGGCCGCTATTGCCCAGGAAGCCCCACCGGCTGACGTCCAACCCGAAGTTACCGATACCGCCGCCGAAGAGCCCATCACCGAAGTTACGGTGAAGGGCAAGTTCGTGCCGAACTCCATGCGCCGCACCGCCGAAGTCGTCTCCATCATGACCTCGGAAGACCTAAAGCGTACCGGCGATGACTCGGCAGCCACTGCCCTTACTCGCGTGACGGGCCTGTCGCTGGTCGAAGGCCGTTTCGTTTATGTGCGTGGTCTGGGCGAGCGTTATTCGTCAGCCCTGCTGAACGGTTCGCCCCTGCCGTCGCCTGAGCCGCTTCAGCGCGTCGTGCCGCTCGACCTGTTCCCATCCTCGATCCTCAGCCGCCTGTCGGTTCAAAAGACCCACTCGGCCGATTACTGGGGTGAATTCGGTGGCGGCGTGGTCGACCTTAAGACCGTGACGACCCCGGCTTCGCCGTTCCTTTCCTTAAGCGTCAGCACCGGCGGCAACACCGAAACGACTGGCCAGCACGCCTTTACGCACTACGGTTCCGACAGCGACTGGTTCGGCTTTGATGACGGCACGCGTAAGTTACCTTTGCGTCTGCGTCAGGCCATCGCCACCGGCAAGCAGGTCACTCAGGGCAATTTTACCGATACCGAACTGCAAAAGATCGGTCAGGACTTTGTCAACGCGCCGCTTAACCTGATTCAGGAAACCGACAGCCTGCCAGCGAACCTCAGCTTCAACGTCGTCGGGGGCCGCAGCTTTGATGTTGCCGCCGGTGAGTTGGGCGTGATCGGTCTGGTCGACTTCTCCAATAGCTGGAAAGTCCGCAACGGCATCCAGCAGACCGCCGTGAACGACCTGGATAAACTGGCCGTCTATGACGATTATGACTACTCGACCTCGGAAAATAACGTCAGCCTGAACGGCCTGTTCGGTCTGGGTTTCCGTCAGGCCAAACATTCGGTGCAGTGGACCAACCTGTTCATCCGCAACACCACCAAGCGCACTCAGGTTCGCGAAGGCTATGACGGCGCCAATGGCGAAGTCCGCCGTCGTGAGCAAAGCGGCTGGTATGAGCGTCAGTTGTTCTCGACCCAGTTGAACGGCAACTCCGACCTGACCGACAAGCTGACCCTGAACTGGCGCGCATCCTACGCGCAAACCGAGCGTGACGTGCCTTATGAAAAGTCGATCACCTACGGTGTCGGCCTCGAAGGGCGCTGGTACCACGACGCATCGCGCGTGCGTAACCGCACCGATTTCTCGGAACTGAACGATAAGGTCAAGAGCGCAGGCGCCAGCCTCGATTACGACTTCTCGCTCGGTGAAGGCCGTGACGGTACGCTTACCGGCGGTTTTGATATCCTTGAGAACAAGCGTGATGCCTGGAACCGTCAGTTCAGCTATCTGACGCCGAACAACACCCTGCCGACACCGGTACAGTATACCCGTGTTGACTTCCTGTTGTCGGACTTCAACATCTCGCCGGATCGTCTGGTGCTGACCGAAGTCACCGGCGGCGACGGCGCTGCGGCTTACGAAGGCGGCCTGTTCGTCAATGCAGCCTTCGCCAAGGTTGATGTCGAAGTCATTCCGCTGGTGCGTGTCGCGGCGGGCTTACGCTTTGAATCAGCCAAGCAGCGCATCACCACGGTCAACCTGTTCACGTCGGGCACCACACCAACCCCGATCACACCGCTGAAGGAAGAGTACCTCCTGCCGTCGGCCACCGTGACCTGGAACTTTGCCGACGACATGCAGTTGCGCGGCGGTATCTCCAAGACCATCGGCCGTCCGCAATTCCGCGAACTGGCCCCGCAGGTCTATCTTGACCCTGAACAGGACCGTCTGTTCGTCGGTAACCCGTTCCTGAAGGACACTGAAATCACCAATTTCGATGCCCGTTATGAGTGGTACTACGACGCCGGTCAGTACATCACCGCCGGCCTGTTCTATAAGGACATCGAAAAGCCGGTCGAAGCCACCATCCTGGATACCGGTTCCGGTGAAGGCCAGCAGTCCTACATCAACGCGCCGAAAGCCACGCTGATCGGGATGGAATTCGATTATAAGGGTGAGTTCGACTCGCCGGTCGAAGGCGCATGGTTTGCTTCCAAAAAGTGGCTGGTCGCCGCCAACTATACCTGGACGGACTCAGAAGTGACGGCAAAGTCGGGTGACGTGGTCTATACGGCTGCTAACCAGGGCATGCCGACACCGGCCACCAACTATATCCTCGACGGCTCGCGTCTTCAGGGCCAGTCGGAGCATGTGGCCAACGTCCAGTTCGGCTGGAACGACCTTGAAGCCAAGTCACAGGCCACGCTTCTGCTGACCTACGTCTCCGAGCGCGTCTCGGCGCGCGGCAAGCCGGGCTATCCTGACTACATTCAGGAGCCGGGCGCCATGCTCGACTTCACCTACCGTAAGGGCTTTGACGCCTTCGGTCAGGAACTGAACTTCGGTCTGGAAGTCCGTAACCTGCTCGGCACCGAATACGAAGAGTACCAGGAGCGTAATGGCCGCGTGAATATCAACAACTACGATATCGGCCAGAGCGTCTCGGTTAGCCTGTCGACCCAGTTCTAAGATAGCTGATCTGGATAAATTTAAGCCCCTTCGCTTTTGGCGGAGGGGCTTTTCTTTGATACAAAAAAAGGCCGGAGCATCATAAATGCTCCGGCCTTTTCATTGTGCTCGTCTTAGTCTGGCTTAGCTTTAGCCCGGCTTAATCTTAGAACGTGTAGTCGAGGCTGACCATTACGCTGCGCGAGGCACCGTAAAAGGACTGGCTCCACATCAGGCTGCCGAAATATTTCTCATCAAAGGCATTTTTGACATTGAGGGTGGCGCCCACCTTATCGGTTAGTTTGATACGGCCCATCAGGTCGACGATGGCATAAGAACCTTGCGTGACCGTATAGCCCAGATCGGTGGTTGAGATGTCGTCCTGCCAGCGCACAGACCCGCCCAGCTTCAAATCGCGCAGTTCCGGGATGCTATAGGTGGTGGACAACTTGAGAGTCTTACGCGGAATATAGGTGCGTACGTCATTGCCATCTTGGCCTTCGATCGACATCTGGGTCCAGCCGCCATTCAGCGTCCACTGCGGGGTGATCTTGCCTGCGACTTCGAGTTCATAACCTTTCACGAAGGTGTCGATGCCGGTATAATAGCTCTTGCCTGTATCCAGGTTAAAGCCAGCATATTCCGCCAGATCATATTGTTCGGACTTGAAAACGGACGCCGTGGCATAAAGGCGTTTTTCGAACCATTCCGATTTGACGCCGACTTCATAGCTTTTGCCCTTGGCGGCGGGCAGTCGGCTGCCGTCAAAATTCCCCTCCGACTGAGGATTGAAGATATCCGAATAGCTGGCGTAGAGCGATGCATTCGGTGTCACATCATAGACTATGCCGACATAGGGGCTGACCGCCTCTTCTTCACGTGACGCATCTACGGCGTAGGATTCGCCCGTGGTCTCAAGCTTGATGGCATTGAACCCGACCACGCTTTTCAGGCTGTCGGAAATATTCAGATGGATAGCGGCGTAGCCGCGCGTCAGCTTATCGGTAATGTCTTCGGCGAGGTAAGTGTCCGGGTAGGTGGGCTCAGGTGGTGCCACAATATGGGTACCCTGATAGGCATCATAGGCGAACATGTCGGCAAAGGCTTCCCACTTATGGCTTTTGCTCTCATAGGTGTTGAGGCCTGCGACGACCTGATGTTCGCGGCCAAACAGGCTGACCCCGCCATTGACGATAACGTCGAACATGTCCTGTTTTAATTCGGACGGATAATAGCCGCTCATGGCGACAACACCGAGGCCGGTCACCGGATCAGGATTGCCATAGGCGTACAAAAGCTTGGCTTTGTCTTCCAGATCCTTGTGGGTATAGACGCCCTTGATCGTCCAGCCGTTCTCGAACTTATAGGACAGTTCGCCAAAGCTGGTCTTGCTGAAGGTATCCCAGAAGGTCCACGGGGCGGCGGTCGTTTCCGACACATCATAATCAATGGGCGTACCATCGGTATAGACCAGAGGCAAAGCACCCCAGTTGTTGCCGGTGGCCAGATTGTCCTGCTGCGAATAGCCGGCGGTGAAGTTCATCTTAGGGGTAATATCCCACGCCACGACGCCGTAATAGACATTGCGGTTGACGCCGTAATAGTTGAGGTAGGACTCTGTGTCAGTATTGGCGTAGACAAAGCGCGCGGCCACCGTGCCATCGGCATTGAGTGGTGTTGAGACATCGGCTTCCGGGCGCATATTGTCCCAGGTTCCGTAACCGACCGAGGCATTGGCGCGGAAGTCCTTGGTCGGCCGCTTACGGATATAGTTGATGGTCGCTGACGGGTTGCCAGTGCCGGTCATCATGCCGGTGGCGCCGCGCACCGCTTCGATGCGGTCATAGATAGCCGTGTCGAACGCGCCGGTTTGCAGGCCCCAATCCAGAGGCTGGCCCACGCCATCGACCTGAAAGGTGGTGATCTCAAAGCCGCGTGAATTGTAATAGGTGCGGTCGGTCTCCGCCGGGACGACGTTGATGCCGGGGATGGTGTCCAGCAACTGGTTGGCGTCCGACAGGCCGAATTCTTTGATCTGCTGGGCCGTTACCACGGTCACCGATTGCGGGGTTTCACGCAAACTCAGGTCAAGGCCGGTGGCGCCTGCCGATTCACGGATGACGCGCTTGCCCATGACGATGACTTCACGCACATCACCCGCGTCGGCTGCATCATCGGCAGCGGCGGGCAGGGCGAAGGTCAGGCTGGACAGAATGAGGACAGAGGCGGTCGCCCGCAGGGAGGATTTGAACATCAGGTAAAGGCCTTTGTTTTGCGCTGGTCACACACAAAGTCGCCAGCTTTTTTTTCAACAATGCGTCGCAATGACTCTTGCAGGCTGATAAGTCAAGTTTGATTGAGAATTAATTGCAAATGGTCAGCTTTACTGGCCTATTTGCAACATCATTGCCTTGTGGGCGGTGAGCCAGCCGCGTGCCGCCGTCAGAGTAAGCCCGATGCCTAACAGAACCAGCACGATATTGACCTGTAACGCAGCGGCGGTGAATGACATGTGGGTCGCCTGATGGACGCTGACCATCGCCAGAAGGCTCAGGCCCAGAGCCAGCCGCATCAGGCGCGACACGTCGGCAATGGGGGCGTCACTAAAGCGCGGGCTGATCAGGGTGAGTACCGCCATCAACGCCATGCCGCCCCAGAAGACCGGCACCGGCGGGAGATTAAGCCCCATGCCCAAGGCAAAGGTCACGGCAATCAGGGCGGGTGAGCCATAGATCAGCACGGTCCACAGGCGGTGGATCAGCGGATGGGGCTTACCCTTTTCGGCCGATTTGATCAGCCAGATATCAAGCCCTGCGGCGATCATGACCGTCAGGCCAAAGCCCAGAATGACGTAGATCAACTTGACCGGCCAGCCGCCAAACGATCCGAAATGCAGGTCGTACAGACTGGCGGCGACCTGACGACCGGTCGGGCCATCCGACAGATTATAGCTGCCCTTAAGGTTGCCCATAGAGTCAAACCGCCACGCTTCGCCGTAGACCAGACGCTGATTGGGCTTGGTGGTGATCTCGATAAACTCGGTCGGCGTGCCGACCATGCGGATGGCGATGAAGGTGATCGGCTGATCCGGTTGGGCGGCCTTGAGGTTCGTGATGGCGTTGATCATGGCGCCGTCCTGAAGCGGCAAGCCTCCGGTGGCGGCGGTCACTTCTTCGGGGGTGCCGAATATGGGCTCATAGGCCTTGAGGCTGTTGCCATCGTAATAGAGCGCGCCCATGACCAGCGCGACCAGTTGCCCCAGACCGATCGCGGTGCCAGTCAGGGTAATGATCAACCCGAACGGCAGGGTCCAGGCGCCGATGCGGTTATGGATGTCGGCGCGGGTCAGGTGGCCCTGACGGCGCACGCGAATGGCAAAGGCATCCCGGAACATCTTGGGGTGAGACAAAGCTCCGCCGATCAGCAGGGCCATCATCCCGACCCCGAACAGGCAGACCACGATCATGCCAAAGGTTTCGGGCAGGTGCAGATAGTAGTGCAGTTCGGTCAAAAAGTGGGTCAGATCGTGGCTGGCTTCGCCGACATAGCGCCCGTCCTGATCATAGGCGCGGGCCTCATGGCCATAGCCCACCGTCAGGCGCGGCATGGCCTGCGACGGGGTGGTGATATAAAGATCGGTATCCAGCGGCCCGCGGTGATCATCAGCCAGCATAACGGCGCGCATATCCGCCGTGGCGCGCGCAATCGCTTCGGGGGTGGCGGTGGAAAATTCGGGCACATTGGGCCGTTCCCAGCGCTCAACCTCAACATAATAGACCCCGGCCCAGCCGGTCATGCAGATCAGATACAGGATGCCGCACAGGGCAAGTCCCAGAATTTTGTGGCCGCTCAGCAGGCGGCGAACGAACGGGGCGGGGACTTTGGGCCAGACGGACATGTTAAACGCTTCCCATAACGATAGGCAGACTGACGAGACCAGCGGCCACGATAGCGGTCAGGGTGATAAAGCCGGTGGCACGCCACGGACGCTGGGCGGCCAAGCCCACGATCAGGGCGACGGCGAACGACAGGGTGAAGAAAAACACCGCCCACGCATAGCGCGTCGAACCATGTCCCGGCATATAGGCCCAGGCCAGAAGCCCAACCGCCATGCCGGTGACCGGGGCGGCGATCAGACAGGACAGAACCCGCGCGGTGATGCGCAGGCTCTTACCGGGTGAGGCTGTGGGGTCGGCGGGGGCCTTTTCGCGGCGCTCACGATGGCTGAGCGGGGCCGATATCCAGCCCCTGTAGCCCTGCCAGCCGATGATAATCAGTGGCAAACACATAAAGATCAGGAACCCGACCGAAAGACCAAAATCAGGTGTATAGGCGCGCATCCACAGGGCCGCCGATACACACAAACACCCCCATGCCACCGGCACGGCCAGACCCAGCACAAGGGCGGGCACGCCTTCGCCCCGCCATTTGACATACAGTAAACCAATGGCGGCGGCGATCAGGGCGATGGCGATCACGGTGAGAATAAAAGTCATGATCACGCGATAACAAATGCTTGCGGCTCTGTAAATAGAAACTGCGAACCATTTGCATGGTCGTGTTTGTTATCAACCTTTTAACTCGCCGTCAGTTTCACACTACCGGCCCGCAGACCTTCGGCGCTGGCGGTCACGGTGATGGCCCCCACTTTACGATCGGTCTGAACAATCGCCTGAGCCAGACCGTTGAACAGCTTACGCGCCGACGCCTTATCAGCCTCGTGGCTGACCGGATTGCCATTGCCGACGCCGATCACCGCACCGGGGCCGGAGACGCTAAAGGTCACCAGATGATCCGCTTTTGGCACCGGACGGCCCTTGGCATCGAAGGCTTCGACCTTAAGGATCGCCACATCGCGGCCATCGCCTTTGAGGGCCGTGCGGTCGGCGGTGAGCACCAGTTTGGCCGCAGGCCCTGCCGTTTCGCGGGTCTGCTTCATCACGACCTTGCCGCCTTTATAGCCAAAGGCCTGAATTTTGCCGGGCTGATAGACGACATCCCACTCAAGGTGACGGTTCTTGACGACCGGCTTCTTGCCCGCTGACTTGCCGTTAACGAACAACTCAACCTCATCAAGGTTGGAATGCACCCAGACGGGGATCGTCTCGCCTTCCTTGCCCTCCCAGTTCCAGTGCGGGAACAGGTGCAGCAGCGGCTCAGATTTCCACCATGCGCGGTAATAGTAATAGTTGTCCTTGGGGAAGCCGCAGGTGTCCAGAATGCCGAACTGCGACGAAATCGCCGGCCAGCGGTTATAGGGCGTCGGCTCCCCGCGATAGTCAAAACCGGTCCAGATAAAGGCTCCGGCAATAAACGGCTTTTCGTCGAACAGTGGCCAGTAGGCTTCGGCGGTCGAGGCCCACCACGGATGTTCGGTGTCATAGGCGCGCACGAACGATTTGGCCGCATCCGTCACATATTCCCCGCGCGTCGAGACGGTCGAGCCCGTCTCCGAGCCGTAAATTGGAATGTGCGGATAGTCTTTGTGGAACTGCTCCATCTGACCGTGGCGGTAGTTGAAGCCCAGCACGTCAACGACCGAGGTGATGCCCTTGCCGTAGGAATTATCAAGCGCTGCCGTCACCGGGCGGGTCGGATCAAGGCGGTTGCACAGGGCCTTCATGGTCCTGGCGACTTCGATGCCGCGTTCAGTCCCTTGCAGGGGCTCTTCGTTGCAGATTGACCACAGGATGACTGATGCGTGATTGCGGTCGCGCACGATCATGGCCTCAAGCTGATAGAGGCCTTCCTCACTGGACGACATCTTGCGCGTCTCATCGATGACCACGATCCCCAGCCGATCGCAGGCCATCAGCACTTCGGGCGTCGGCGGATTGTGTGAGCAACGATAAGCGTTGGAGCCCATGTCCTTAAGCTGCTGCAACCGCCACAGGTTCAGCGCATCGGGGATGGCGGCACCGACACCGGCATGATCCTGATGGTTGTTGGTGCCCTTGAGTTTGACCGGCTTGCCATTGAGCAGGAAGCCTTTTTCGGCATCGAACTTAATGTCGCGCAGGCCGAAATATGTGACCTGCGTGTCGATATGGGCTGTGCCCAGATATAGCCTGGTTTCCAGCCGGAAGAGATGGGGCGTCTCAATCGACCACAGGCGCGGCGCGGGCACCTGAGTGACCATCGTGCTCTCACGCCGGTCACCGGCTTGCAGGCCGTAATCCAGAACATAGTCTTCGGTCAGAACGGCCTTACCGTCAGCATCATAGGCGGTAATGACATATTTAACGTCGGCTTTTTCGGCCGAGGTGTTGGCGATGGTGACCGAAACGGAGGTCTTACCATCCGCACTGCCGCGCACCCATACGCCCCACTGCGGGATATGGACGGCATGGGCCTTGACCAGCCAGACGTGGCGGTAGATGCCAGCCCCTTCGTAGAACCAGCCTTCGCCTTGGGTGGCGTCAACGCGCACCACCAGCACATTGGGCTTATCGTCGGTATTAATGAAGTCGGTAATGTCGACATTGAAAGACGTATAACCGCTCTCATGGCGTTTCAGGATAAAGCCATTGAAAATAACGGTGCAATCGCGAAACACGCCGTCGAACTCGATCCACAGGCGCTTACCCTTATCGGCAGGGGATACCGGCACGATCTTGCGATACCAGCCGACCGAGGTTTCAGGGAAGTCACGGCCAATCGGCTTATAACCATGATCCGACGGGGGATGATGCTCGCGCACGGTTTCAGGAATATAGTCGGCATGAGGATCGAACGGCAGTTCCACCGCCCAGTCATGGGGCAGGTTCAGTGTGCGCCAGCCGGAGTCGTCATAGTCGGCCCCAAGGCATGAGGCGACATTGGCCCCTTGCTTGGCATGGGTAGCCTGTGCCGCGCCATAGCGGAAATCTTTATAGATATCGCTGGCGTGGCCGAAGTGGAATTTCCAGTCGAAATCGATAAGCGTGCGCTCACGCGGGGCCAGATCGTCCTTGGGGAAAACATCAGTCATCGTAGCTGGTTTAGGGGCTGCTATGGCGGCCGTTGTGCCAAAGCCCGCATTTAGGGTAGCGCCCGTGACAGCGGCGCTTTGCAGGAGGAGACGGCGGTTGAGATCAGACATGGCGGGTTCCCTCTTTATGCGTTGAAATTATCTTACAAATAAAAAAGCCGGGCTTTCAAGCGAAAACCCGGCCAAAAGTTATGCGGCGTAAATCAGAACTTATAGGTCACATCAAACAGGAAGCGGCGACCGTAATAGCTCATGTCGCCGACGCGGTTGGATTTATAATCGGTATAGACCTTCATAGGTGTATCGAGCAGGTTACCGGCCTGGAACCGCAGGGATATGTGGTCATTGACATTATAACCTGCCGAGAAATCAAGCGTGGTTTCCGGCAGGACGCGCACCAGATTGGTCGAATCCCAGCCCAGAATAGCGGTATATTCGGAATGGTACTTGGCCCCCAGACGGGCCTCGAACTTCGCATCCGAATACCACAGGTCCAGAATGGCGGTGGTGTCTGCCACGCCGTTCATCGGCAGAGGATTGCCGGACGGGACCAGTTCCTTGATGTTGGAATTGACCAGAGCCAGGTTCGAATAGATGCCGAACTTATCCATCCACGGCGCATCAAAGAAGGTATCGAACGGCGTCTGATAGGTGAATTCCACGCCGGTGATATAGCCGCCCTTATCGATATTGACCGGCGAGGTCAGTACATAGGGACGGCCCATGATGGTCTCAGAGCGCTGATCGTAACCGACATAGTTCTTGACGTTTTTATGGTAGCCCGACACGGCAAACAAAGAGTCCGGACGGAAATAGTATTCATAGGCGATGTCGATCTGATCGGCCTCAAACGGCTTAAGGTACGGGTTGCCTGCAGAGCCGGTATAGGGTGCTACCGGTGACAGGCTGCGGTTGGCCTTAAGCTCGTTCATCGGGGCGCGCGAGATCACACGGGCCGCCCCCAGCTTGAGGAAACCGCCGCTGATGATTTCGATCTTGGCCGAGGCTGAGGGCAGGACCTTGGTGTAGCTGACGCCGCCGGTGGCAGTGGTGACTTCCAGAGGGAACTCGATCCAGTCACCGGTGACAATATCCTGGAACCAGCCGCCGCCGGAGCGGGATTCGCCCGCACTCTGGCTATCGACATCAACCACCCGCACGCCGATATTACCGCTGACCGGGGCATCGATAAAGGTCGTCTCGAAATTAGCCTGCACATAGGCTTCCCAGACCTTTTCGCTGACCTCGGAGTTAAAGCGCAAACCGTCCGGATCGGGATTGACGGCGTTGGCGCCGTAAGCCGTTTGCAGCAGGCTGTCGAAATCACCGTTCAGCATGACCGGAATGTTGAAATTCTTGAACTTGTAGGCCTCAAGCGATGACCCGGCGATGGTCACGCCCGCAACCGGTGCCGGATACTGACCATAGCCAGTGGCTTCCTGCTTGGTGCGGTCTGCATAGCGCGCGCCGAACATGAGGTTGGTCCAGAAGTCGCCGCTGAAATCGCGCTTGAAATCAAGCTGACCGGCGCTCAGTTCGTCCTTGACGCGGCCGGGGGTGGCTTCGCCAAATTCCGGCGTGAAGGTTGCGGTGTCAGGCTGCTGGGAGACGGTGATAACCGGATCTTCGGTCAGAAGCCAGGTCATGCTGTCGGGGTAGGTATTCATCTGCACCGAGCGCCACAGATTGCTGCGTTCGGCGGTGGAGTAGGACAGGTCCGCCGAGACCGTCCAGTTATCATAGGTCCACTTGCCATTCAGGCCGGTGACCAGCAGGGACTTGTCTTCTTCGTAGCGGGCGACGACGGCGGTGATTTCGCTGTAGGCGGTGGTGGCGCCGACCAGATCGCCGTCGATGATCACCGGATTGGTATAGCTGCCGGTGTTGCCGCCGGCCCAGTTGCCCCAGTTGTTGCCGCCGTACCAGGCCTGATTCTGGTCTTCCTGAATCTTGTACTTTGAATAGAGCAGGTCATAGGTCAGCTCAAAGTTTTCATTCGGACGGTACTGCGCCCCGAACGACGCCGAATAGCGGTCGGAATCGAGGAATTTGGCTTCGGCACCAGCACCCCACGGCGTCGGCACTTTCGGGCCGTTCGCAACGATCGGGCCGGTCGAATTGCCGGGACGCAAACTGTCGTCATTGAAGCCCCAGCCGCGGAAACTTTCGTAGCCGTTCTTCTGGTTCTGGCCGGTCAGACCGACGACAAAGGCGAACTGATCATTGACCTTTTTGACCCACGACCCTGACGCGCGCCAGCCCAGACCGTCATAGCCCGGAAAGTCAGCCCCGCCGTCATAATAGACGCCGCCGCCACGGGCGACGAACTCAGGCCCGGAATAGCTGAGCGGGCGAATGGTCTGCAGATCGACCGTGCCGGAAATGCCGCCGGACAAAAGCCGCGCTTCGGAAGACTTATAGACCGCAGCGCCTGCGACCACTTCGGACGGATAGATTTCCCAGCGGACATTACGGTCGGGCTCAGACGTCGCCACTTCGCGGCCATTGACCGTGCCCAGCACCATGCGCGGACCAATCCCGCGGATTGAGGCCTGACTGTCATTGCCCCGGTCGCGTGAGGTATTCACACCCGGCAGACGGGCAAGGGATTCGGCAATCGTCACGTCAGGCAGGACGCCGATTTCCTTGGCCGAGATAAACTCAGCGACCCCTGAACTGGCGCGTTTTTGGCCGATGGCGTCGCGCAGGGATTTGCGGATGCCGACGACGGTGACTTCTTCGACGGGGGCGTCGGCAGACTCAGCCGTCGCCTGAGCGGTTCCGGCCACGCGTTCGGCACTGGCGGCCGTGGCGCGGGTCAGGACAATCGCCTTGCCGTCATTGGATTTGATAGTAAGGCCCGTGCCGCTGATCAGCCGCTCCAGCGCCTGATCGACGGGCAGGGTGCCTTCGACCGCATTGGTGCGCACGCCGTCAAGGTCAGAGGCGCTGGCCAGAACCTGAAGGCCGGATTGCTGGGCAAAGACCTGAACCCCTTTGGACGCGGGCTGGGCGGCGATAGCGAAGGATTTACCCGATTGGGCAAGAGCGGGGGCGGCATAGACGGCGCTGATGCTTAAGGCGGCGATCAGGGCCGCGCGTGAGGCGCCTGTGAAATGGCTCATGGTGGACTTCCCTGTTGGGCCGTGCCGTGGAGGCAGCAGCGGCTGTATTTATCGGGTGAGGCCCGTTCCGGCATTCACCCCTCCTGTTTATGAAGATGAAGCAGGTTTAAGTTTCCGCCGCCGGATTAAATATTTTTTGTTGGCTTATTATTCGGGCTATTTATTCGGCACTGCCGATGACGATGCGCTCATCATCAATCGTAACCGGGGCGTTCAACGCGACATTAACGGCTCTGGCAAAGGTGTCGGGCTGATCGGCGCGGAACCAGCCGACCAGTTTTTCATCGTTCAGGGCCGGATCAGCGATGACGATCTTACGGCTGTTGTAGCGGTTAAACTCGGCGGCGGCGCGGCTGAGGCTGTCATTATCAAGGGCGATCTGCCCGTCGCGCCAGGCCAGTTTCCGGTCGATGACATCGGGTGCGAACTCGGCGCGCAGCGGTTCAGGGACGGGCTGAGGCGCATAGGGCACAAACACCTTATCCCCGGCTTTGATGCGCACCGGTGTCTCCGGCGCGTGCGTGTTCCAGACCTCGACCACCCCTTCGCTGACCATGACTTCGGCACCGGCCTCGAAGCGGCGCACCCCAAAAGCGGTGCCCACCGCGCGGGCGCGTACCGTATCGGCGGCGACGACAAACGGCCGCTCAGGGTCTTTGGCGACCTGAAACCAGACTTCGCCCTTGACCAGTTTTATGTCGCGCCGTGTTGGCGTCAGGGCGATGTCGAGCGCGCTGTCAGTGTTGACGCTGGCGACGCTCCTGTCTTTCAGCGGCACCTTGCGCAGTTCGCCGACCTGGGTCTCCAGCCGTGCGCGTCCTGACCATAGCGGCAGCATCAGGGCGGCACCGGTCGCGCTTGCGGCCAGCAATCCGCCGGTCTTCAGCAGATGGCGGCGGGTCGGTGAGGCTGGACGAGGGGCGATTTGCGGCAGGGGCTCCGGCTCAAAAGCGGGGAGGGGGATGTCCTCCGCACGCACGCCAGCGCCCATGACGCGGGCGCGATTAAGCATGGCGAAGGCCGCTTCGGCCCGGAAAAACGCGCCCTGATGGCGGGTGTCCTCGGCCAGCCAGCGATCAAGCACAGCCTGCCGGTCCGCGTCCCAGTGACCGGAGGCGCGAGCCGCGACGAACATGGATGCCTGATCATCAATGGCGGGCATAACCTGCATGTTCCGGCTTTGTCGTTGGGGCGTTAGCGGCGGGGACGGGGGCATCTGCATCCCCTTGAGCGACCTGCTTGAGGATCAGGCTTAAGCCGCGGGCGGTTTCTTTTTCCACGATGTTTTCGCTGACCCCTAGACGGGCGGCGGTTTGTGCCTGAGACAGGCCATGAACCTTACGCAGTTCAAACACGGCCCGGCAACGCTCCGGCAGGCCATCGATAAAGGCCATGACGCGCGACAACTCCCGCCGCGCCGAGACGGCTTGCTCCGGTGAGGGGGACGGATCGGCCCGGCCCAGCTCATCGATATTTTGCACGGTGGTGATCGACACGACGCGGTTTTTCCTGACCTGTTCCAGTATCAGATTGCGGGCCATCCGGTAAAGATAGGCGCGCGGCTCTGTGATGTGGGCAAAGCTTACTTGGCGCAGCAGGCGGTAATATACCTCCTGCACCAGATCGTCGCGCTCAGACGCCGTAAGGCCCGCGCGTGACAACCACTGCCGCAGTCCGGCCTCATGCGGCAGGATGTGCGTCCCGATGAAGGCGAGGCGTTCGTCGTGGGGGCTCATAACCGGCCTCCGCGAACCACATCTCTACGGTATAAAATGCACGAGCGCGCGGTTTCCGCCGCATCGGGTGAATTTTTTTTACAACTCTGGCGTTGGCTGGTCACGATAAGGCTCCCTCTTTCCTTCGTCTGGGCGCGAAGGTTTTGAGGACACTATGCATGAGCCGAAAAATTTGGCCAGTTAATTGTATGATAAAATGAGTGTGGTCAGTTCAGTGTGATTATTTTGCCAATAGCCTAGGCCGTAAACTCATAAATTTCACGGCATTGGTGTGAGGCTGCCTGTGCGGATACCAGGAGAAAAATTGCTGGAAATGCCTACATTTTCAAAATTTTACGACGCCGTAGTCCGTGCAGGCGGGCCACATCCCCTAAGGTTTTGTGAAAACAAAACCATGTTTTCACGGGCGGACGGCGAAAGGGCGTTATCCTGCGTCGGAAATCGACTTGAACAGGGGGTGGCCCTGATCTACGTCGATTTCCTAGCATTATTTAGCCCTTTCAGCCGCCAATACCATGAAATTTATGAGTTTACGGCCTAATGATGCCGGCCTTATCCGGCACCGTAATTTCCGAGGCGGGTGCGTCTTTTAACGCTTCCGGCGTCGTCGCCACCCCGGCAATCAGGCGGGTCCCCGGCCGCAACCAGCTTTTGTAGACAAAATCAACGCCCTGCTTCGTCATGGGCACCGCCAGTCCGCCGGTAAAATCGCCGCTGACATACATCGCAGGCTGGCCCTCATCCCTGACGCGGAACGTCATTTCCACCGGATAGACATAGGCCGCCTTGGGCCAGTCGAGCGCGGGCAGGGCCTTGCCGTCGAAATCAAAGAAGGTGGCGTTTTCCCAGTTCGAGCCGCTACCCCAGCGGGTTTTACACTTGGTCGATACCCACGCCGGTTCCCAGTAGACAACACCGACCCCGCCATTATCGAGCGTCAACTGCATCAGATCGTGCAGGTAGCGGGCCTGCCCTTCCGGTGAAAAACCATAAGCCGAAAAGGTCGAATCTTCGCCCATCAGATTGACGTTGCCATCCAGATGCTTGTCGGTGAACGGGTAGGCAGTTTCGACGACTACAATATCCTTATCGGGATAGGTATGGCGCACGCGGTTGATGACGGCCCCAAGGCCCGCCATGTCCATCTTCGACCATTTTTTATAATAGCTGATGCCGATCAGGTCATAGCCGGTGACGCCCGCCTTGGTGGCGTTCAGGAACCAGCTTTCGACATTTTCCGGTTGGGCGATATGCAGCATGATGCGCGGGGTCGTGCCAGTTTTTGCACCGGCATCTCTGACCGCCTTGATGCCCGCCTTGAACAGGCGGGCATTGCGATCCCAGTTGATCGGCTTCTTGGCCTGACCTTCTTTCCAGCTCAGGTCGCCCATCATCTCGCCATTGGTTTCATTGCCGACCTGCACCTGATCCGGCATCAGCCCTTCGGCGTGCAGGGTCATCAGGGTGTCGTAGGTGAAGCTATACAGCGCCTCAGCCTGCTCGTCCGTGCTCAGCTTTGCCCAGGCCGCGGGCACCAACTGCTTTTCGCCGTCAGCCCAGTCGTCGGAATAGTGGAAATCGAGCAGCACCGGCAAACCGGCGGCCTTGGCGCGACGCATGGCTTTCGTCACGTCGGCCAGATTGGAATAGGGCGTCCACCGTGGGTCGTTCCATAACCTTAAGCGTACCAGATTGGCGCCGGACGATTTGAAGATGCCATATACGTCTTCGGGCGTGCCGGTTCGGCTATAGGTCGCGCCGCAGTCTTCCATCTCATTGACGTAAGATAAGTCGCTGCCGAAATAATAGTCGCGGGCAAGCGCGCTCTGGCCCGTCAGCAGGCTTAAGGACAGGGCGGTGGCGGCAATCGTGTTTAAGCGCATCACAGTAACTCCGAACGGTTTCCTTATATGACGAAGCTGGCTGACTTTTCCGCCAAAGCTTGGTAAAGCGCCCGCATGAATTTGCAAAAGCCCCCGCGACATACCTTTGCCGTTGCCCCGCTCATGGACTGGACGGACCGGCATTGCCGTGCCTTTCACCGCGCCCTGACCAAGGAGGGGCTGCTCTATACCGAGATGGTGACCTCGCGCGCGATCATCCATGGTGATCGGGAAAAACTGCTGGGTTATTCACCGGTCGAGCATCCGGTGGCTTTGCAGATCGGCGGGTCTGATCCGGCAGAACTGGCGGCGTGTGCGAAGATCGCGCAGGACTGGGGCTATGATGAGGTCAACCTCAACTGCGGCTGCCCATCCGAGCGGGTGCAGTCAGGATCATTCGGTGCCTGCCTGATGCGGGAGCCGCAACTGGTCGCCGACTGTATGCAGGCCATGGCGGAGGCGACAACCCTGCCCGTGACCGTCAAATGCCGCATCGGCGTCGATGATCAGGACGAGGAAGCCGCCCTGTTTGCGCTGGTCGAATCTTGCGCCAAGGCCGGGGTGAACACCTTCATCGTCCATGCGCGCAAAGCGTGGTTAAAAGGCCTGTCGCCCAAGGAAAACCGCGATATCCCGCCGCTCAACTATCCGCTAGTCTATGCCCTGAAACGCGCCCACCCGCAGCTAAACATCATCATCAATGGCGGCATCACGTCTTTTGAGGCGATCGATGAGCACCTCGGCCACGTTGACGGCGTGATGCTGGGCCGCACCGCCTATCAGGAACCGGCCTTTCTGGGGCAGGTCGATCGGCGGCTGTTTGGGGCGGGCGGCGATGTCGGGCCGTTCGAGGCGCTTGAGGCGTACCGGCCCTATATGCAGGCGCAACTGGAGGCGGGCGTCAGCCTGCCCGCCATTACGCGCCACATGCTGGGGATCATGCACGGTCTGCCCGGTGCGCGCGCGTATCGGCGGATCATGACGGTGGAATCGATCCGCGATGGCGCAGGCATTGAGGTGCTGGATATGGCCATCGCCGCCGTCCATGACGCCATGGCCGCCGCCGCCGCCCGCCGCGAAGCCTATGCGTCCGGAGCCGCTCAATAGGCAGGGGCGCGGCCCCTGCACCCGGAAGTTTGGATATCATATCTTTTGGGAAACCCTATATCAACGAGGCTACCTAGTAATACGCCAATGTTTAGATACGTGCCTAAACAACGTAATAATTCTAATCAGACACATTTGCCCAAGTTAGAACTGACTTAGGTGTTTGTTCTTGAATTTTTATAAGAAGCTGCGTGGAAATTGCTGCGCCAGTAAAACCTTTAGGAGCAATGTTTGAAAACCCTAACTGTTTAAGTAAATGTAAAACCGCGCGGCCTCTGTCACTCGGATCTTTCCCCCAGACACTAGCGGCTCGGCGCATTCTTGTTTGCTCAATCAATTCTGTCGCTCGCTGACTACTACCGAGTGAAGCCCAAACGGCATCTTTTACGAAACGCTCTATGTCTATGGTTTTCAATAATTGTGTATCAAGTTCTTCCACGAAGTGATGAGCGGCGTTAATTAATGACGCAACTTCTTTAAAAGTCGTCGGCTTCACAGCTTCATACCTATCGAGAAGCATATCCGCATCAAGACCGCGAAATCTATCTGCTATATCACTGGCCCTGTGCCTTAAAATATCGAGATGATGTTGTGGCGCATCGAGATCTGCTTCTGAATGTGCACTGCGGTTACGCCATGCTACCATCAAAAATATAATCGCAAGTGGGAGGGGGGCGAAGGGTTTGAAGTGGTGCTCAACAGCCTGTAGCTTTTTAAAAATACTCAAACCAGCAGAATCTATATCTCTTCGAAAATCTGCTGACTGTATCAGAGCAGGTTTACGCACTGCGTTTCGAAGGTATACATCTACTGCATCAATTGCTCTAATTAATGCCATATCTAAAAGCAACCGCCGACTTCTTTTTGCAGAATTCACAGCGTTTTTTGGAGACCATGCAGCATGCAAATCTTCAGGCACCTGCTCCACGATACCGCGTTCAACGGCGTCGAGACCAACGAGAGTGGTAATAATTAGGTGATTTGCATTGCCTAGTAGATCCTTAAATGCACTTCTTGGCCGACTTCGAGAAAGGTATAGCATTATTTTTTCCAATGCTTGAATGCTTGGTGCGTTTCGAACGCACATCATCCGCTATAAGAAAGCTAAGGCTTCATAAAGGCGGATGCTCTACCCCTTGAGCTACAAGCATAATTGGATATTCCTAAACCAAATACATATTGTCAATCAACTTAGTTTTTATTGTAAGGAAGCGGTATTCTGTAGCTGTTTGATAGTCTTTAGCTGCAAAGTGCCTATCCTTGCACTCGCCATATTCCCCATTCACAAGGCATGTTGTCGGAAGTGCGCGTTGCTCCGCTGCACCCAATCACTTCCACCTATCCCCCGCCTTGCGCAGGGCGGCTACTTCGGCTTCCAGTTCCGCAATGCGGGTGCGCAGAGGGGCGGTGGCGGCTTCGATCTCTGGGGCCGTGAAGCGGGGCGTGATATGCTGCGGGCAATTCCAGTCAAAGGCCTCCAGCCTCAGCACAATCCCGCGTTCGGCCACCCCGCGATAGCCCGGCGTGGCCAGTTTGGCGGCCAGGTCTGGCTCAAGGTTAAGATCATGAACAGACGCATGGGCCAGCACCTTAAGGCGGGCCTGATGCGGATAGTCCATAAGAAACAGCGATACGCGGTCATCCACGCTGACATTGCCCAGGCTGATATACTGGCGATTGCCGCGAAAATCCGCAAACCCAAGGTGCGTGTCATCCAGCACCTTTAGAAAGCCCGCTGGCCCGCCGCGGTGCTGAACATAGGGCCATCCGTTCTCTGAGACGCTGGCCATATAGAAGCTGTCGCGCTGGGCGATGAACGCGGCCTCGGCGGGCGTAAGGCGGTCCGAGGGCCGGTCATGATTGCGTTCCCAAAGGGCTGCCGCGCCGTTGGCACCTTGCGCGGCCTTTACCGCAGGCGTGATCAGGCGATCCAGATAATCGTAACCCACGTCGGCCTCCTTATCGGTTATGGCGGAATATATACCGTCTTTGGGGTGCAATAATCCAGCGCCACTTATCCCCGCTGTGCCCGGTTGCCCCATGCTTAGGGGATGAGCCCCAATGCGCCAGATCAGGAACGCTATACGCCGGAAGAACGGCGGGCGCGGCTGCGTGCCTTTGCCGACCGGATGCTGGAGCGGCTGGGCGATCTGCCGTCGCCGTATGATGCGGCTGAGCTGGAACAAATGACGCGCACGGGCCTATTGATCGAGCGCATCTATGCTCGCGTCGATGCGTCTGAGCGCACGGCCTCAAAGCAACTCACACCTGAAGAGGTCGCCCGTAACCGCGAAGAGTTCGGCCTGAAACTGGCGGCTTTGCGCGAAAATCATGAAGCGGTGTGCGCGAAACTGGCCCCGAAACTCCGCCCCAAAATCGACACGCAACCGGCCCCTATAACGCCGGATGAGTT
The DNA here is from genome assembly GCA_002342035.1 of Asticcacaulis sp. UBA2476. Classification (GTDB taxonomy): domain Bacteria; phylum Pseudomonadota; class Alphaproteobacteria; order Caulobacterales; family Caulobacteraceae; genus Asticcacaulis. Next base: position 135,984 of record DDPE01000090.1, read on the forward strand.
GATCACGCGCATCAAGGGCCTTGATTTGTCTGATCCTGATTTCGGGATTGATGACGCGTTCGATGATGACCTTGATGAGGATCTGGCGGACGAGGCAGAGGATGCGCCGAAAAGCCCGCCGCGTCTCGATCCGAAAACCGGCCTATTGTGGCTGGATGAGCGGACGATTCTGGCCACCCAGCACCCGCCGTGGTTTGAAGCCGAAGGCGGCGAGATGTACTGGCGCGTGGCGCGCGGTGAGGTCAAGCTGGTTTTGCCGGACAGTGTTCGGGATGCCATCACCGATAGCAGTTAAGGCCCAAAAGTTCGCAAGAGCCCCCCTCTGTCACTTCGTGACATCTCCCCCGGTACACCGGGGGAGTATAAGAAAATAATACCTCCCCAATGCGCTCAAGCAGCGAAGCGGTAGCGCGCTAAAATGCGTAGCAAAGGGGTGGTGGGGGCAAACTTTTAGTCAAGCCTATATAAGCCCGCGCCTATTGAAGAGTCTGAAAGACCGACCTAAAGTTTAAGTCTAATCAGGTTTGCTCGCGCTATGCATTTTTTTCTCTTTATCTTGCTCGTGATATTTTTGCTCATTTGCGCCGGTTTATTCGGATACCCAGCCTGGTTATTTTATCGGGGCATCAGGTATGGCGAAATCACAGTAAGAAGAATGTCAACATTCCCTTTTAAGAGCATGCTTCCGCTGGAAAAGATGGTTAGGAAAGCGCGTAGTCCAATAGAATTTTATGTCGCTATGGCCCGTAATCTGCTTTTTCTGCTTTTGGTCGCGGGAGCGGCCATATTCGCAGTCTATAGCTTTTTTAAAGGGTAATTTACGCGTCAGGCCGCGTGCGTATTACCGCCGCTGTCTGCCAAAAGCGCATAGAGGGCATCATTGGTATCAAGCGCGCGCAGTTGCTCACGCATCGATTTTTGGCGCAGGGCGCGAGACACCTTGGCCAGCGCCCGCAGATGCTCGGAACCCGCCTCCGGCGGCGCAAACAACGCAAACACCAGATCGACCGGCACATGGTCGATCGAATCATAATCGATCGGCGTCTCCAGCCTAAGAAAAATGCCGCGCATCTGGGTCAGGCCCGCTAACGCGGCATGGGGCACGGCAACGCCCAGGCCCACACCGGTAGAGCCCTGCTTTTCGCGGTCGACCAGCGCATTGAAAATAACGTCGGCGTCCATCTTGAACAGCTTGGCGGCATGTTCGGCCACCGCCTGCAAGGCCTGACGCTTAGAATTTACACTGACATGACCGTTAATCGAATGACGATCCAAAAGCCCGAAGAGAGACATTATACTTCCAAGTTGAGCGCGAGGCAGGGAGAAGCCTCCCCTGCAAAACCTGCGCCGGATTTATCAGGCCAAGCCCCCATGTTAAGAGACCTGAAGACGATGCGCCCCCAAAGACCGCACCGGTATTTTAGTCCCCCGCACTTAAAGGCGGGCGAGATGTGCCTTATAGGGACGCCACCGGCACGTCAACCGTTAAGCGGTTACACTTTAACGTGCGCGGGCGTCCCTATAAGGGCAGCTATAGAGCGGATAAGGATCAGGCGACCGAGCGGGCGCGGGTGCGTTCCGGATCGATCCAGCCGATATTGCCATCCGGACGGCGATAGATGACCGACAGGCCACCGTGGGCGGCATTACGGAACATCAGCACCGGGTAGTTAGACATGTCCATCTCAAGCACCGCGCCCGACACCGTCATGGTGCGTAAGGGCGCTTCGGTTTCGGCGATAACCATGGCTTGCGGCGGGGCGTCATGATCCCAGCCATTGACGGCCTGACCGTCATCATAATCCTCAAGCGGGTCGTCACCGGTGTTGTCATACCTAAGCACGGTAATGGACGCCAGTTCCTGGGACGGCGACGGGTTGTGGTGGTTTTTCAGGCGGCGCTTATAGCGGCGCACCCGCGTCTCGATGCGATCAAGGGTGCCGGTAAAGGCGGAATGGGCGTCGCCGCCAGTGCCGCTCGACACGAGCGTCTGGCCAGAGGCGAGGCGGACCCAGCAGTCGGCCTTGAACAGATGGCCTTGCTTCGACAGGGTCACCTCGGCTTCACCGCCACGATCGAAATACTTAGCGATGCCCGCCGACAGCTCCTGCTCGATGCGCTCACGCAGCGCATCACCCACTTCAACCTGTTTTCCGTTGACTTGTATTTGCATAGCTTGATCTACGCTCCATTTTTAGAGGGTTAGGTGTCCGCGCCCCTGTCCGGCCGCATAGGGAACATGCCGGGCGAGTTGTAAAAACTCTTTGCAGATCATGGGCTTGTGCCTCATGGTGACCTCATGGGAGTAGGGCGAGGACCGCGCGTGGAGGTTACGCGCATCCTCACCTTACGCTCTTTGACGGCCCTGTTAAGTCACTAAAATGTGTGCACCAAAACCGCGGCGATTTGCCGCTTAGGGGTTGAATCCTTACGTGAAATTAAGCGTAAGCCTGTAGAGTGCGCCGCAGTAAGAGCATTCCATCTGATTGCATCAGGTGAAATGCTCTAATTTTTATGTTGTCGCTCTTTCTTATCCATCAAATGAGTACATTTGATGGGAAAACGCTCTGGGGCCGGGGCCTACTTAAGTTGGCGCTTACGCTCGACCGATGAGGGGATGCGCAGGGCTTCGCGGTATTTTGCCACCGTGCGGCGGGCGATATCGACCCCAGCCTCTTTCAGGATTTCGACGATCCGGTCATCGGACAGGATTTCCCCCGATGACTTCTCCCCATCGATAAGGTTCTTAATCTTATGACGGACTGACTCGGCGGAATGGGCCTCGGAGCCGTCATTAGAAGAGATGGAGGAGGTGAAGAAGAATTTCAGTTCAAACACCCCGCGCGGGGTCGAGACGTACTTGTTTGAGGTCACCCGGCTGATGGTCGATTCGTGCATCCCCACCGCATCGGCGACGGTCTTCAGGTTCAGCGGGCGTAAGTGTTCGACCCCGTAAACCAGAAAGGCATCCTGCTGGCGCACAATTTCGGACGACACCTTAAGGATGGTGCGCGCCCGTTGATCGAGGCTCTTGATCAGCCAGTTGGCCTGATTAAGACATTCGCTGAGGTATGATTTTTCTTCGCTGGAGCGGGCGCCACGCACGACCTGAGCATGGTATTTCTGATCGACCAGCACGCGCGGCAGGGTGTCGGTATTGAGGTCAACCCGCCAGCCGCCGGTCGCATCCTGACGTACAAACACGTCCGGCACCACAGTCTGCGACGGCTCGGAGCCAAAGGCCGCACCGGGGCGCGGCGTCAGGGCCTTAAGCTCACGGATCATGTCGCTCAGGTCTTCGTCATCGACACCGCAAACCTTACGCAGGGCGCTCAGGTCACGTCTGGCCAACAGTTCAAGATTATCGATCAACGCTTCCATAGCCGGGTCGAAGCGGTTGCGTTCAATCAGTTGCAGCTTAAGACATTCAGGGACGCTGCGGGCCATAACGCCGGTCGGCTCAAAGCCGTGACAGGTGGCCAGCACCGCCTCAATCAGCGCCGGATCGCAGCCGAGCCGGTCGGAGATTTCGCTGAGGTCAGCGCGCAGGTAACCACCCTCATCGACCCCGTCGATCAGAACCTGCGCAATCGCCATTTCGGGCGCGCTGAACCCGGCGATCAGGGCCTGATCGGTCAGATGTTCCTGCAGGGTTTTTTCGCGGGTGAGGGCGCGTTCCATGTCCTCATCGCCGTCAAAACTGCCGCCGCCCTTACCGGCCTTGGACCAGTCAACCATCGGCCCGTCGGACATATCGGCAGACGACGCGGCGCTATCGGGCTCACGCACGGTCGGGGCTTCGTCGCCGTAAAGATCGGAGTTTGAGGCATCAAGGTCTGAGCCGGCGCGCAGTGAATCGCCGTCGCCCAGTTCCAGTTCGCGGCCATCACTTTCAAAGGTTTCGCGCTCAGAGTCGGGGCCGGTTTCGGCTACAGGCTCCGGGTCTTCGCGTTGCAGAAGGGGGTTCTTTTCTAACTCGGCCTCAACCACGGCTTCGAGTTCGAGATTTGATAATTGCAGCAGCTTGATCGCCTGCTGCAACTGGGGCGTGATGACCAGCCCCTGTCCCTGTTTGAGTTCTAACCTTTGCCCGAGTGCCATGCCGTGATGATGCCCGCCAATGGTTAATGAAATGCCTCGCCCAGGTAAACGCGTTTGACTTCCGGATCGTTGCGGATTTCCTCCGGCGAGCCCTCGAACAGGACTTCGCCGCTATGGATAATCGACGCGCGATCAATGATATCAAGCGTTTCACGGACGTTGTGGTCAGTAATCAGTATGCCGATGCCGCGCGCCTTAAGATAGGTGATGACTTCGCGGATGTCGGCAATCGCCAGTGGATCAATCCCCGCAAAGGGTTCATCCAGTAACATAAATGAGGGCTTACCGGCCAGTGCGCGCGCGATTTCGACGCGACGGCGCTCACCGCCCGACAGGGCCGTGGCCGGAGAGGTGCGGATATGGGTGATGCGCAGTTCCTCAAGCAGGCGGCTGACATCATCGGCAATCACGGAGTGATTTGTCTCATTGAGTTCCAGCACGGCCTTGAGGTTTTCCTCAACCGTCATGCCGCGGAAAATGGAGGCTTCCTGTGGCAGGTAACCGACGCCCATGCGGGCGCGTTGATACATGGGCTGGGAGGTGATGTCCTGACCGTCCAGCATGATGGTGCCGTAGTCGGCTTCAACCAGACCGGTGATCATGTAAAAGCAGGTGGTTTTCCCGGCGCCGTTCGGGCCGAGCAAGCCCACGACTTCGCCGCGCCCGACGCGCAAGGATACGCTCTTGACGACGGTGCGCTCGCCATAGGTCTTGCCTATGCCGTCGACGCTAAGCCCGTCAGAGGTCGTGTCGGAAGTGTCCGTCATGGTGTCCAGGTGTTCAATCACGGTAGCACTATCCCTCATGCCTCTTAAAATTACCCTAAACAGGCGAAAAATAACCGCATCTGACGCGGGATTGTGCCTTAAGGGCCGCCTATTGAGCGGGTTTGCTGTCCGGATACAGCACGGCGCGTACCCGGCCCTTGGATTGGGTGCCCGGTGTGGCATCCATAGTGGTGCGACCGGCGGCGACATTATAGACGAGACGGTTGCCGGTCATGACGTTCTCGCCCTGAGTGACGATGACGTCACCGGTGACGACCATGGTGTCATCCGCGCTGGTGTAAACGGCCTTATCGCCCTTGATGACCTGAGTGCCATTGACGAAATAGAGATTGCCATTGGCCTCGATGCGGTCGACTTCACCCCAGCCCGTTCCGCCGGGCTTGGTGCCGTGGAACATCTTGACGTTGTCGGCGCGCAGGCGGGTATTGTCCTGCAGGATCTCGACGCGGCCGGTATAGGTCTGCAACCGCTCAGGCTCGGAGGCGGCAAAATCATCGCTGCCGATCGAGATAGGGCCGCGTTTCGGTGACAACTGCGCCCAGGCTTGCGGGGCTATGGCCCCCAGACTAAGGGCGGCCATGATCATAAGCGTAGAGGTGTGTTTGCGTGACATGATGTCAGGTGCCTTTGTAAATAGCGGACGCATCAATTGTTAATCGTAACCCTGACCTGGGTTGAGCCCTTGCCTTTGATGGCGATATGGCGGCCATTGTCAGAAATAACATAGGATTCACCCTTAATATGACCGGTGGGGCCAAAACCTTCAATAGGTTTATTACCCCTGACGGTCGAGGTGTTAAGGTCGACAATCGCTTCCTGAGTGCGGAAGCTGAAATCGTTCGGGCCACCGTTTAGGACCACATCGCCTTCGACGGTAAAGGTCTTATCGGGTTCGTTATAGACCCCTTTAAGGCCCTTAAGGAGGGTCGGTTTACTGTTGTCGCTTTTCAGTTCCATGCTGGGGGCATTGACCGAAATGACCGGCGCACTGTTGCCGCGCCGGATGGCCTCAAGACCGCTAATGACGTAGCGGTCGCCGCCCGTCGTCTGGCCGAAAAAGCGCGGGTTGGTCATGCGAATATCAGCCTGACTGGCCTGATAGACGTTGAGCGAATTAAGGATGCTCTGGACGATGACCCAGCCGACAATGGCAATAAGGGTGGCGACAATCAGGCCCGGAAACACCAGCCGCAGCAGCTTGATACGGCGGGAACGACTGCGCCAGGCCTGCGCCTGTTTAAGCAGCCTTTGCTTCTGACCTTGCGCGTCTTCATTTGCGCTAACGCTTCGCTCCTTGAGCGCGCCTGCGACAACATAGTCCTCCGGCGCCAGATGCGGGTCATCCGGCGTTAAGGAGGGTGATGCGGTCATCGGGTTAAGGGCCATGTTGCCTATATAGAGCTTAGATTAAGACCATTCAAAGGATTAAGACCAGGAATGGGCGAAGATATCGCAATCTTCCCAGCCTGCCAAATCAAGGGCGACCCGGTGCGGCAGGAAGTCGAAACATTTTTGCGCCAGTTCGGTGCGGCCTTCGCGGGCCAGCATCAGATCGAGCTTGGTGCGCAGGGCATGCAGATGCAACACATCCGAAGCCGCATAGGCCAGTTGTTCGGGCGTCAGGGTATCCGCCCCCCAGTCGGACGATTGCTGGGCCTTGGATAGGTCAAGACTGAGCAATTCACGCACCAGATCCTTCAGGCCGTGGCGGTCGGTGTAGGTGCGCGCCAGTTTGGAGGCGATCTTGGTGCAATAGACCGGGGTGGTGACCACCCCCAGATGAAGCTGGAACATGCCGATATCAAAGCGGCCATAGTGGAACAGCTTAAGCACCTTCGGGTCAGTCAGCAGGGCCTTGAGGTTCGGGGCCTGATAGGCCGGGCGCTGCATCCGCACCACATGGGCATGGCCGTCACCGGACGACAGTTGCACCACGCACAGGTCATCGCGCCGAAAGCGCAGGCCCATGGTTTCAGAGTCAATGGCCACAACGGCCCCAAGGTCAAGGCCGTCCGGCAGATCGCCATCATGGTAAAAAGTGGTCACGCGCGAAGTCCTGAATAATACTGTGAAAATCGTACCTTTCGCCTAAGCCATGTCAGGGCCTTCGTCAATTCACGCCTGTTCAAAGAGGAGGTTTCAGGCCAAAAGATACGTGTGGTGAAATAAATATTTTTGATTTATTAAATAACTGCATGGACAGTGCCGCAATGAAAACAACATTGAAATCTTGTGGGATGGCCGCCGTCTTGGCCGCAGTGCTGGCCGTGCCCGCTCACGCCGATATGATGATCCGCGACGGGCAGGTGGTGGAATCTTCAGGCGCGCCGTTTGTCATGCGCGGCATCAATCATGCCCATCTGTGGTTTCCGAACCGGACGGAGCGGGCGCTCAAGGATATTGCCGCAACGGGGGCTAATACGGTGCGCATCGTGCTCGGCAACGGTGTGCGCTGGAACCGGACATCTGAGCGGACGGTGCGCCAACTGATTGCGCGCTCAAAGGCCGCCGGTATGATCGCCGTGCTGGAGGTCCATGATACGACCGGCTATGGGCAAACGGGAGACGGCGCGCCCAAGGATGCCGCCACCATCGCTCAGGCCACGGACTACTGGATCGGCATTAAAGACGCCCTGATCGGTCAGGAGGATTATGTCATCCTCAACATCGCCAATGAGCCATCAGGCAACGGTGTGGCGGAGGCCTATTGGGTGGATGATCATAAGGCCGCGATTGTCCGCCTGCGGGCGGCGGGCGTGAAAAACGTCATCATGGTCGATGGCCCGAACTGGGGGCAGGACGGCTCACAAACCATGCTGCGGCGGGCGCGGGAAGTATTTGAGGCTGACCCGCTGAGGAACACCATGTTCAGTGTTCACATGTATCAGGTCTATAACAGTGACGCCGTGATCCGGGCCTATATCGACGGGTTCCGCTCGCAGGGACTGACCTTGGTGGTCGGGGAATTCGGGCCGGATCATGAGGGCGATCCGGTCGATGAGGCGACGATCTTTGATCTGACGAACCAGCACGGTATCGGCTATCTCGGCTGGTCATGGTCGGGCAATGGGCCAAAGGCGCGCAATCTGGACATGACGGTCAAGTTCAATGCCCGCCACCTGACGCCGTGGGGCGAGCGTATAATCTATGGCGACGGCGGGATCAAAGCGACCTCAAAACCGGCGGCGATCTTCGTGCAAGCCGCCGAAACACCGCCGGCCCGTAATATATTCAGCCGCTGGTTTGGAGCGGAATGACTTCCGCTCAAGCCGCCACTGAGGCGGCGGCCAAGGTGGCGTAGCCACCGCCCGGCGAGGGACTAAAAATAATGGTTAATCCGCCAGCAGATGCAACTCATCGATGGCGCAGATGATGTGATAAAGGCTCGACGCCGGGGCCGGTTCATCAACAAACGACCCGTCCGGGTTCATCTTATCGAGATAGAGACCGGCAATGTCCGTGTTCAGATAAAGCTCTAAGCCACGTGCGGCGGTTACCGCCTTACCCACCGCAAAAGATTTATCCTCATCTGTTTCGGCCACGCTATAAAGGGCCACATAGGCCTTCATGCGTTCGGTCTGTGCCCACAAACGGGCCTTTTGATCCTTGGGTGCAAAATCGTCCCATAGCTCAAAAATGGTGACGTTGCGGTCATGATCGGTGCCGTGGACTTCGGCAATCTCGATCAAGCGTTTGGCGGGGGCGATAAAGCGGGTGTCACCCACAATCGCGGCCCAGCGGATCAGCAGCCATGACCATTCAAACTGATGACCGGGCTCAATGATGCGGCCCATTTCGCCCTCAAGCGGGTTCCAGTCGCCGTCGAAATATTCGCGCAAAGACCCCGTTTGCGGGTGCAAAAATTTATCAAGGCAAAGGCTGGCGATTTCAGCGGCCACGTCCTTCCACACCCGATCGCCTCCCGCCTCAATCCACGCCAGACAGGCCTCGAACATGTGCATGTGTGGGTTGGTTTTAAGCGGCAGGGTGCGGGGATTGGCTTCTTCAAAGCCGCGCACCGGGTGCTTATAGTGGGTCAGCAAATGGTCACGGATAGCGACCCCGGCGGCCTCCAGCGATTTGTCATTCGGGCGCATCCGATAGGCAGACGCATAGGCCAAAAGCGCAAAGGCGTGGTCGTAGAAGTCAAACTCGGCCTTGATGACGCTGCCGTCGGGGGCCAGTACGGCATAGAGCAGGCCTTCGGGTGTGCGGGCCGGGCCGGACAGCCACTTAAGGCCCTGATCAATGGCGGCATCCGTTTCGCCCATATAGCCCATGCGCTGGGCGAGGGCGTAAGAATAGACCTGACGAGCCGCGACACGGGTGCGGCGCGGATCATCAACCGGCTTTGCGTCCAGCCCCAGCTTCTCAAAAAATCCGCCTTTTTCCGTGTCGCCACCGACCTCCCACCACATCGGCAAGGCATGGTCGAATAACCAGGATTTCAGGCGGCTTTGGGTGTCGGTTAAGGCGGACATGGGTGGTCTCAGACTTGAGGAAGGGACTTTGCGGCTTCGGCGGCTTTTTTGACCTCTTGCGCCAGCGACAAAGGGGCTACCAGCACACCGGCGGGTGTCGAGATAATCATGGTGTCACGCATGCCGATCACGGCCACCGGCGGGCCTTCGGCGCGGATCAGGCAGTTCTCGGCATCGATCAGGATTTTGGGCCCCATGCTGAGGTTGCCGCTCTCATCCTTGGCGCCCAGACGCCACAGTTCGCTGAAACCGCCGACATCGGCCCAGCCGATATAGCAGGGGGCGACCGCGGCTTTTTCGGTGTTTTCCATGACCGCATAGTCGATGGAGATTGACGGGCACATCGAAAACGCTTCGGCTTCCAACTCAATGGTCTCGGCGTGGCGGTGGGCCTTGGCATAGGCGGCTTCGGACGCCGATAGCACTTCGGGGGCATAGGCCCGCAGTTCTTCGATCATCACCTGCGGTGAGAACAGGAAGATGCCGGCGTTCCAGTCGTAACTGCCGTCCTCCAGATACGTCTTGGCGGTGTCCAGATTGGGCTTTTCAAGGAAGCGGCGCACCGCAAAAATATTATCCCCCAGAGCCTCGCCGCGCTGAATATAGCCGTAGCCGGTTTCAGGACTAAGCGGGCGGATGCCAAAGGTCACGATCCGTTCGCGGGCCACGTCGGCCGAGGCCAGAACTACCTGACGGAAGGCCAGAGGGCGGGTGATAACGTGATCGGCCGGAGCCATCAGCACCAGGGCTTCGGGATCGTACTCCATCGCGGCCAGTGCGGCGACGGCGGCGACCGCGGCGGTATTGCGGGCCATAGGCTCAACAATAATGGCCTGCGGGCTGCGTCCGGCTTCGGTCAGTTGATCAAGGGCCACCGCACGGTGGGACTTGCCACAGATGACCATGGGTTTCAGGAAGTTGTCGCCCGACAAACGCAGGGCGGTTTCCTGAATCATGGTGTTTTCGGTGCCGAGGGCATGGAACTGCTTGGGCTTTTCAGGGGTCGACATGGGCCACAGGCGCGTGCCTGAACCGCCCGACATGATGACCGGCAGAATTTTTAACGTCATGTACCTCAACCCCAGTTAGTCTGTATTTATAGTTATTGTATGGCGTCTATGGGCGTCCGCCAAGAGGATTTGCCCCTTACGGGATTAAATCTCCTGGTTGAACTTGCCGATCTCAGAATAATTCGCCAGACGCGGCTTGATTTCCTTACGGAACAGATCGCGCATGTCGTCTTCGGAACGTAAGGATTCGACAACCACCACCAGTTCGGGCTTGTTCGAGGAGGCGCGCACCAGCACCCATGAGCCGTCATCAAGGTGCACGCGCGCACCATTGACGGTGATGACTTCAAGGATCTTGCGACCGAGGATTTCACCACCGGCGGCATGCAGATCGACATATTCCTGAACGATGCGTTCCAGAACCTGATACTTCACTTCGTCACCGCAATGGGGCGACATGGTCAGCGACGTAAAGGCCAGCGGCAGGGCGCTTTTCAGTTCCGACAAGGACTTGCCCGGATTGCGCTCCATCATGGCCAGGATGGCACCGGCGGCGACCAGACCATCGTCATAGCCGCGCCCGATATCACCGGCCAGGAAGAAGTGACCCGACTTTTCAAAGCCCGCCAGAGCGTTCAATTCAGCGGTCTTGCGCTTGATGTAGGAGTGGCCGGTTTTCCAGTAAACGGTTGTAGCACCGTTCTTCTTGAGGATTTCGTCGGTCTTATAAAGGCCGGTCGATTTGACATCGACGATGAAGGTGGCGTCCTTATAGATTTCGCTTAAGTCGCGCGCCAGCATCAGGCCGATCTTATCGGCAAAGATTTCTTCGCCGGTGTTATCGACCACGCCGCAGCGGTCGCCGTCGCCGTCGAAACCAAGCGCCAGATCAGCACCACATTCTTTAACGGCCTTCGACATTTCGACCAGCATTTCGTGGTCTTCCGGGTTCGGATTATATTTCGGGAAGGTGTTGTCGAGGTCGCAATCCATCTCGATCACCTCAACGCCCATGGCGCGCAGGGCTTGTGGGGCAAAGGCCCCTGCCGTGCCGTTACCGCAGGCGCAAACGACCTTGAGCGGACGCGTTATCTTGGTTTTGGCGACCACATCAGCCAGGTAGCGCTCCTGCACGCCCTCAACCAGTGTCAGCGAACCGCCGGACTTTTCGACACCCAGACCGCCCATGACGATCTCTTTCAGGCGGCCCATTTCGTCCGGCCCGAAGGTCAGCGGGGCCTGACAGCCCATCTTGACGCCGGTCCAGCCGTTGTCATTGTGGGAGGCGGTGACCATGGCCACGCATGGCGCGTCCAGATCAAACTGGGCAAAGTAAGCGATCGGCGACAGGCACAGCCCGATATCGAGCACTTCGCAGCCCGATTGCAGCAGGCCGATGATCAGGGCGTTCTTGATGTTGATCGAATAGGAACGGTAGTCGTGGCCGACGACGATACGTGGTTTTACGCCGCGTTCCTGCACATAGGTGCCAAGGCCGAGGCCCAGAGCCTGAATACCCAGAAGGTTGATCTCGTCGCCAAACAGCCAGCGCGCGTCATATTCACGAAAGCCTGTGGTCTTAACAAAGGCCTGCGTCTCGTTTTCAAACGTATTGGCCTTGATATCGGTTCTGGGTTTCAGAGTCATGGGGTGTCCGTCAGTGATCGCGGATTAATTAAAAAAGGGCGAGAGGGCGGCGCGGGCCGCGTCACCCAGATCGGCACGTTTCAGAGCCAGAGCGACATTGGCCCGCAACAGGCCGATCTTGTCGCCGCAGTCATAGGTCACGCCGTCATATTCTAACGCATGGAAGCTTTGGTCCTGCATCAGTTTGAACATGGAGTCGGTAAGCTGAATCTCGTTGCCAGCGCCTTTTTCCTGAGTGGCCAGATAATCGAAAATTTCCGGCTGGAGGATATAGCGGCCGGAGACGATCAGATTGGACGGGGCGGTGCCCTTGGCCGGTTTTTCGACCATGCCGGTCATCTTGTTCAGGCGACCATTTTGGGATTCTAACGCGACCACGCCGTACTGATGGGTCTGATCGTGCGGGACTTGTTCGACCACGATGATGTTGCCGCCGACTTGATCATAGGCATCGATGGCCTGTTTCAGGGCGGAGACCTCAGAATCCATCACCATGTCCGGCAGCAGGACCGCGAACGGCTCATCGCCGATGATGTCGCGGGCAGCATAGACGGCGTGACCGAGGCCGAGCGGCTGCATCTGGCGAATGAAGCTCATTTCACCGGGCTTAGGCAGTTCGGCCAGAAGTTCATCCAGAATGGCGGTTTTATTCTTGGCGCGTAACTGCGCCTCAAGCTCGACCTGATGGTCGAAATAGTCTTCGATTGAGCCCTTGGCGCGGCCGGTGACGAAGACGAAATGCTCAATGCCCGCAGCGCGCGCTTCGGCGACGACATAGGACAGGATCGGGCGGTCAACGACGTTCAGCAATTCTTTCGGAACGACCTTGGTGCCCGGCAACACACGGGTGCCCAGACCGGCAACCGGCAGGACGGCTTTACGAACTTTAGATTTGGTCAAGTGAGACCTCTCGAAATAAGAAAAACAAAAGAAATAGGGTACAAAAATATTTCGCTTATGCAAAATAATAGGCTAAAGCCAGATGACGGGAACCGCAATGGCCCATTTGTAATTTTTTAGCATCACGAATGTAAATTTTATTTAAATTGAAGCGGTTAAGGTTAAGAAAATCGGGCCGCACGATATCTGGAGCAATCATTTATGTCAAAAGCTGTATTGGTGGCGGGTGGTGCGGGATATATCGGGGCGCAGACCTGCAAGGTCTTGCACCAGTCGGGTTATATACCCGTAACGCTTGACAGTTTGGTGACCGGCCATGAAGGCGCGGTCAAATGGGGGCCGCTGATCAAGGCGGACCTGCGTGACCGCGAGGCGATCCTTAAGGCCATCGAGACTTACGGCATCACCTCGGCTATCCATTTCGCGGCCTTTAGTCTGGTGGGCGAAAGCACGCGCGATCCGGCCAAATATTACGATAACAATGTCGCGGCGGCGACCGCCTTTACCTCGGCCCTGATCGAGGGTGGCGTTAAGGCCATGGTGTTTTCATCGACCGCAGCCACCTACGGGACACCGCAAAGCGACCTGATCCCCGAAACTCACCCGACCCTGCCGATCAACCCTTATGGAGCGTCCAAGCTGGCCTTTGAGCAGGCGCTGTACTGGATGGGGCAGGCCCACGGCCTCAAGCACACCATCCTGCGTTATTTCAATGCTGCGGGCGCTGACCCGGACGGTGAGATCGGTGAAAGCCACCTGTGTGAAACCCACCTCATCCCGCTGATGTGTCAGGCCGCCCTGGGTAAGGGCAAGCCGCTGACGGTATTTGGCACCGACTATGACACCCGTGACGGTACGCCGGTGCGCGACTATATCCACGTCGTCGATCTGGCCACTGCCCATGTGGCGGCGATCGAGCGTCTTTTGAACGGTGGCGACAGCCAGATTTTCAATGTCGGCACCGGTGAGGGCCTGACCGTGCTGGAAGTCATCAAAATGGCCGAGAAGGTGTTGGGCATCCCAGTGCCGCACAGCTTCGGTCCGCGCCGTGAGGGGGACCCCCAAGCACTGGTGGCCGATGTCGCCAAGATCAAGTCCATGCTCGACTGGCAGCCGAAATACAGTGATCTGGAAACCCTGATCCGCACGGCGGCCCATTGGCAGAAAACGCGGCCTTATTAATTTAAGATGATATGGCTATTAAAGGCCCGCTAACGGTAAGCGTCTTAAGCTATTTTTTTAATTATATGTTTCCCGGAGCTTACCATGCATTTGATGAAGCGTATTCTGGTTACCGGCGGCGCTGGGTTTTTAGGTTCGCATCTGTGTGAGCGGCTGCTGGGAGAAGGGGCCCATGTCATCTGCCTCGACAATTTTTACACCGGCGCGCACGTCAATATTCAGCACCTGCGCGACCATCCGAATTTTGAACTGCTGCGCCACGATATTACCCATCCGCTGTTTATCGAGTGCGATGAGATCTACAACCTGGCCTGTCCGGCCTCGCCGATCCATTATCAGCGCGATCCGGTGCAGACGATCAAGACCTCGGTCATGGGCTCGGTCAACATGCTGGGTCTGGCAAAGCGTCTGAAGGCCAAGATTTTTCAGGCCTCGACCTCAGAAGTTTACGGCGACCCCAGCGTCCACCCTCAGCCGGAATCCTACTGGGGCAATGTCAACACCATCGGCCCGCGTTCCTGCTATGATGAGGGCAAGCGCTGTGCTGAGACCCTGTTTTTTGATTATCGCCGCCAGCATGGTTTGAATATCAAGGTGGTGCGGATCTTCAACACCTACGGCCCGCGCATGCACCCCAATGACGGCCGGGTGGTGTCAAGCTTTATCGTGCAGGCCCTGATGGGGCGCGACATCACCATCTTTGGTGAAGGCTTGCAGACGCGGTCGTTCTGCTATGCCGATGACCTGATCGAAGGCTTTGTGCGCCTGATGAACACCCCTGATGACATCACCGGCCCAATCAATATTGGCAATCCCGGTGAGTTCACCATGCTGGAACTGGCCCAGATGGTGATCGATATCACCGGCTCGAAATCAAAGATCGTGCACATGCCGCTGCCGCAGGATGACCCCAAGCAGCGCCGCCCTGATATCACTCAGGCGCAGGAAAAGCTGGGCTGGGAGCCGAAGGTGCCGCTGCGTGAGGGCCTGACCAAAACCGTCAGCTATTTTGATGGTCTGGTGAAAAACGGCGCGCTTGAGGGCATGTTTAAGTTCTGATCCCGCACTCGGTACCTTAATAAAAAAAGCCCGCCGATTTGGCGGGCTTTTTCTTGATCAGGGGCGACCGATGCTGGTGTAGTCAAAATCTTTCGAGCGCACTTCGGAGGGTTTATAGACATTGCGCAGGTCGACCATGACCAGGGCCTTCATGACCGATTTGACGCGGTCGAGGTCAAGGGCGCGGAACTGATCCCACTCGGTCAGTATGACCATGGCATCGGCACCGGCGACCGCATCATAGGGGTTGGCCTTATAGTCCACATCACTCAGCAGCTTTTCGGCTTCATGGCGGCCTTCAGGATCATAGGCCTGAATCTTAGCACCGGCGGCCTGAAGGGCGGGCACGATATCCAGCGACGGCGCATCGCGCATGTCATCGGTGTTGGGCTTAAAGGTCAGGCCTAAGATTCCGATGGTCTTGCCGGACACATCACCACCGAGCGCCTTTTTGATCTTTTCAGCCATGGCCTTTTTGCGCGAGGCGTTGACCGCCACCGTCGCTTCGATCAGTTTGGTTGGCGTGCCATGGTCGGCGGCGGTTTTCACTAGAGCCAGCGTATCCTTGGGGAAGCATGAACCGCCATAGCCGGGGCCGGCGTGCAGGAATTTGGTGCCAATCCGGTTATCCAGCCCGATGCCACGGGCCACAGCCTGCACGTCAGCACCGACCGCTTCGGACAAATCGGCCATTTCGTTAATGAAGGTGATCTTCATGGCCAAAAACGCATTGGCGGCATATTTGATCAGCTCTGATGTGCGACGACCCACAAACAGCAGCGGGCTCTCGTTCAGGTTCAGAGGGCGGTAAAGCTCACGCATCACATTGCGGGCGCGCTCATCTTCGGTACCGACGACGACGCGGTCGGGGCGCTTGAAGTCGCTGATGGCGGCCCCTTCGCGCAGGAATTCCGGGTTGGATACGACCGCAAATTCGGCGTCCGGGCGGCGCTTTTTGATGATGGC
Organism: Asticcacaulis sp. UBA2476; assembly: GCA_002342035.1. Lineage (GTDB taxonomy): Bacteria > Pseudomonadota > Alphaproteobacteria > Caulobacterales > Caulobacteraceae > Asticcacaulis. Next base: position 152,118 of record DDPE01000090.1, read on the forward strand.
TTCGACCTCATCGCCGGTGCCCACGGGCACCGTTGATTTGTTCACGATGACGGTAAAGCCATCCATCAGATCGGCGATTTCTTCGGCAGCAGCATAAACGTAAGACAGATCAGCATGGCCATCGCCGCGCCGTGACGGGGTGCCGACCGCGATAAAGATCGCATCGGCCGAGGCGATGGCCTCTTTTGGGTCGACGGCAAAGAACAGGCGGCCTTCACGCACATTGGTTTCAACCAGCTTATCAAGGCCCGGCTCAAAAATCGGAATTTCCCCGGCTTGCAACCGCTCAATCTTTGAGGCGTCCTTATCGACGCAGGTCACGACATGGCCGAAATCCGCAAAGCAGGCGCCGCTGACAAGGCCCACATATCCTGTACCGATCATGGTTACGCGCATGACTATATCCTAATGTCAAAAATACCGGACGAATGTGCCGGAAATACTGCCAGAAATCGTGAATACGCCGGACATGTCCGCGCACCACGCTGTGAAAAAAATGGATTAAATCCTAAACCTGATGACGGCGCTCAATGCTGGTAATCCCTAAATCTGTTGGCGGCTTCGCGCGCGTTTGTCAATAGATTTACCACGCTCAGACCATGCCTGAACCTGATGCGTGAACCTGAGCGTCATAAGTTAAGATTTGTGACCTATTCTATCGTCGAAATCTGATAAGAAATATCTTTAGTAAATTTTTTCAGATTGCGAACTAAGGTGATCTTTGGTTTAGACTGGCTGCATAACAATAAAGCCTGCGCGGCGGATTGATTGCGTTTTACATGATAAGCTTTTTCAAAAATCTGTTTTCACCGCGCAAGAGTGACCCCGTGCCGATCGTTGATCGGCTGACCTACGCCATCGGCGATATTCATGGCCGCGCCGATTTGCTGACGCGCATGATCGACAAGATCCGCGAAGACTCTTACGCCTACCAGGAAAAGCCAAGGGTGGTGCTGCTGGGCGACTATGTTGATCGCGGGCCGGCCTCCGATAAGGTGATCGAGACGATCCTTAAGCTTAAGGACGAGATCTGGTGCGACCTCGAAGTCCTGATGGGCAATCACGAGATGTCGCTGATCAACTTCCTCGAAGACCCCGAAAGCGGCTCAACCTGGGTGCAGCACGGCGGGGGTACGACCCTGATGAACTATGGGGTGCAGGCGCCGCCCCTGCGCAGCGATGCGGAGGCCTGGATTGAGGCGCGCGACCAGTTTGGCAATAATCTGCCGCGCGCGCACCTTGAGGCCATCTGCGCCATGAAGCTGATTATCTATGGCGGTGATTATGTGTTTGTCCACGCCGGGGTCAAGCCGGGCGTGCCGCTGGATGATCAGGACGCCATGACCTTATTATGGATACGGGCGGAATTCCTGTCGGCGACCAAGGCTTGCAACTATGTGGTGGTGCATGGTCATACGCCGACGCCTGAGCCGTTTAATTCGACCTGGCGGATCGGGGTGGATACCGGCGCCTATGCCACAGGGGTGTTGACCTGTGTGCGTCTTCATAAGGAAACGCGCCAGTTTATCCACGTAACATAAAAATGGCATATTAATTGCACAGTTTAACGCCGGGTAAGTTCCGTCGTGAGATTAACCATTTACTTATTAAAAGTAATGGAAAAACACATATCATTATTGGAACTTTATATCCGTATCCGTTATCTGAATTTGCGCCGCAACAGAAGATTGAAAGACATTTTCGGGTTGAGGCAGGAGGCTTAGCGTGCAGGCATACGTAAAAAAGATTTTCTTTGTATTGGCAACGATACTTATGGTTTCGGTCGGGGCAGGTGGTGTCGCTTTTGCCCAGAGTCAGATACAGACATCTGCGTCTGAACCCGTGCCCCAAATGGCGCCGGCGACGACATCTTCTACCGCAGTTGCGAGCGTGGACGCCTACAAGTATAAAATGGGCGCCGACGACAAGATCCGGGTCATCGTATTCGGTGAGCCTGACCTGAGCGGCGAGTTCGTCGTCAACGGTCAGGGCACGGTCGCCCTGCCCCTGATCGGTGAAGTTAAGGCTATGGGCCTGAGTATCAGGGAGCTGCAGGAACAATATGCGGCCGTCCTGCGCGAAGGCTACCTTAAGGACCCGCGCGTCAGTATCGAGGTTCTGACCTTCCGGCCATTCTACGTTCTGGGTGAAGTCAGCCGTCCGGGTGAATATCCATATGTCAACGGCATGACCGTGATGAATGCGGTCGCACGGGCACAAGGTTTCACCTATCGCGCGAACAAGAAAAAGGTCTATATTAAAAGTGCGGACTCAATTGAGGAACGTGCGGTCGATCTGACACAAACTCTGACTGTGCAACCCGGTGATACCATTCGGGTCACGGAACGATATTTCTGATAAGGTGCGCGGGTGTGATTCCCGCGCATTTAGTGCGCACCCCGAACCCGTGTAAGCGGGTTTCGGAACAAGGTGCGCATTAAGATAAATGTCGGGCGTCTTTTAAGTGTGTGTGGCGTTTCGGCATAAATTTTTTTAAGAAGAGCAATAGCCTATGGCGGAAGTTGTGAACCCAGTCGAAGCGCGTGATGTTGATGATGCGGGCTTCGATGTGTTAAGTTTCATCGCTGATTTCCGCCGTTATATCCTGCTGTTCGGCCTGGTCTTCATTGCCATATTTGCGCTTATTCTGGTGCCGCTGGTGACGCAGGCGCCGAAATATACCGCCGAAGCTAGTGTTATGATCGATCCGCGCATCGTTAATACCACGCCGGGCAAGGAGGTTGTCTCTGACCTGCCCGCCGATACCGCGACCATCGATACCGAGGTTGAAATCCTGAAATCAACCGCGCTGGCGGAACGGGTCATGACCGATCTTGATCTGGATCAGGACCCTGAGTTCAACCCATATATCGGTGAGCGCAAGAAGTTCCTTGGCTTTATCGGCGACAGCCAGCCGATCAAAAAAGCGACCACTGCCGATGAGGCCGATGCCCGCCATCAGGTGATCATTAACAAGATTCTCAAGCGGGTTTCGGTTAAGCGGCAGGGCGCTACCCGCGTCATCAATGTCCGCTTCACCAGTCTGTCGCCGTCAAAGGCTGCCGCGGTTGCCGATGCCTGGGCGCGGCTCTATCTGCTGCAACAGCAGGAAGCGCGGGTCAGCACGACCCGCGATGCGTCAAACTGGCTCGATTCACGCCTGACCGAACTGCGGGCGCAGGTCGAGACGGCGGAGCGCGCGGTGCAGCAATATAAGATCGCCAACAACCTGATGAGCTCCGAAGGGGCAACCCTGACTGAGCAGGAAATCTCCAACCTAAATACCCAGATGGCCGGGGTTAAGCTGGATGAAGCCGCTGCCGCCGCACGCCTGTCTACGGCCAAGCGCCAACTGGCGACGGGTTCATCGGGCGATGATGTCGGTGAGGCGCTCAATTCCGGCGTTGTCCATTCCCTGCGCACCCAAAGCGCCGAGGTCAGCCGCAAGGTGGCCGAACTGGAGTCCCGTTATGGGCCGCGTCACCCGGAAATCCTTAAGGCCAAGCGCGAAAAAGAAGACATCGATCAGCAAATCCGTGCCGAAATCACGCGCATCATCTCAAACCTTGAGGCGCAGGTTCAGGTGCAGCGTCAACGCCGCGGTGCGTTGGAGCAAAGTGTCTCCCAGACCCGCGGTACACTGGCCGGCAATAACCGCGCTCAGGTGCGGCTGAATGAGCTGGAACGCGACGCCATGGCCGCGCGCACCATCTATAATTCGTATCTGGAGCGCTTCAAAGAAACCTCCTCTCAGGAAGGTAATAACCGCGCCGATGCCCGCATCGTGGCCACCGCCAAGCGTCCGACCAATCCGAGCGAACCGCGCATCCCGCTGAGCATTGCCCTGGCTTTCTGTGGGGCGCTGGGGGCGGCAACGACCGTCGTGATGGGCCGCCGTGCCCTTGACCGGACGATTACGACCTCTAACGAAGTTGAACTGCATCTGGCCCAGCCCTATCTGGCCGGTTTGCCGCTGCTGAATGTTTCTCTCGATAAGGCGGCGGCCAAAATGGACCCGTCGACCTATCTGATGGAAAAACCGCTGTCGGTGTTTGCCGAAGGCTTCCGGACGCTGAAAACCTCGCTGATCTATGGCCGCAACGGTGAACGCGCACAGGTTATCGCCGTCACCTCAGCCCTGCCGGGCGAAGGCAAGACGACAGCCTCTATCTGTCTGGCACAGGTCATTGCCATGGCTGGTCAGTCGGTGGTGGTGGTCGATTGCGACCTGCGCCGTAAGTCATTGAATAAATTCATCGGCCATAAGGTTGAGCAGGGATTGCTTGAGGTTCTGGCGGGCATGGCGACTATTGATGATGTCGTGGTCGACGGCCCCGGCGGCAAGCTCAAACTGCTGCCTTTGGCGCAGGACACCGACACCACCAAGGACGTCTTCGGCTCGCTGGTTATGGACTATCTTATCCACCGTCTGCGCCGCCGCTATGATATTGTTATTCTGGATACGGCGCCGGTCTTGCCGGTGGTGGATACACGGGTTCTGGCCCGCAAGGCCGATGTGGTCGCCATGCTGGTGCGCTGGCGCAAGACCCCGCGCGAAGCCGCCCGCAGCGCGTTGCAGATCCTGATCGACTCGCAGGCCCCGCTTAGCGGCGTGGCCCTGAGCCAGATCGACGTCCATAAGCAGGCCAAGTATGCTTACGGCGAAGGTGCGTTCTACTACGAGGAATATAAAGACTATTACATGCAGTAACCCCGCTGGCGCATAACCTGCGTCAGGCAATCCTCCGGGGCAGCCTTTTTATGGGTATCAAAGCCTATGTCGGTAAAGCTTAAATATGACGTGGTTATCGCGGTGCCGGTCCTCAATGAGGCCGGGGTTATCGAAGGGGTGGTGCAAAACCTGCTCGATAGTTCCGCGGATCTTCAATCCTGTGTCGTGGTGGTCGCCGATGGCGGCTCACGCGACGGCACGGCCGATGTTGTGCGCAACCGGTTTGGCGATAATGATCGTGTCAAACTGATCCATAATCCCGCAAAGCTGCAAAGTGCCGGGGTCAATCTGTGTGTGCAGGAATTTGCCCATCCGCAAGGGGTGCTGATCCGCTGCGATGCCCATTCGGATTATCAGCCTGATTTCATCACCCGGCTTTTGACGACGCTCAATGATACGGGGGCTGACTCTGTGGTCGTGCCGATGGACTCGGTGGGCTTTAGCTGCCTGCAAAAGGCGGTGGCGTGGGTTTCCGATACACCGCTCGGCTCCGGCGGGGCCGCGCACCGCGGCGGTCATGTCAAAGGCTTTGTCGATCACGGCCATCATGCGGCGTTCAAGGTCGCCAGCTTCATGCATGCCGGCGGCTATGATCCGACCTTCTCGCACAACGAAGACGGTGAGTTCGACAATCGCTTAAGGGCGCGCGGCGGTCGCATCTATATGGATAGCGATATCCGGCTGAACTACTTCCCGCGCGATAGCCTGATCAAGCTGTTTCGGCAATATTTCAACTATGGCTGCGGGCGGTCACGTACCGTGCGTCGTCATCCGGGCTCCATTCGCCTGCGCCAGATGGCGGTGCCGCTGCATCTTATATTGCTGCTGACGTCGCTGGCCCTGCTGCCGGTATCGGGTGTGTTTGGTTTGTGGCCGCTAACCTACCTGTTTGTGCTGACCATCTATTCGCTGATGATCACGGCCAAGCGTAAATCGGCGTGTGGGCTGCTGGCGGGACCTGCGGCCTTTGCCATGCATACCGGCTGGGCGTTAGGGTTCTTCTATGGCTTTGTGGCGATCCGCGAACATCGCTGGAAGCCGGAAGAGGTTTCTGCCCCGATCGTTACCGAAAGTCTTTCGTAAACTTACTACAGTCTGATTTGCAGATGCTTGTTATCGGCAACATTGCGCTTGAACTTCTGGCGCATAAAACCGATCAGGGTCGGCAGAACCGCCATGGTCGAGCCCAGGCTGCTGGCCAGGAAATCGGCGACATTGCCATCGCGCCCGGTGCTGGTTTGCAGCACTTCGGCGACGGCGCTAATGGTGATGCAGAACAGCAGCACACTGCCTCGGCGCGTCGTATGGGTCGCCAGCAGCAGCAGCGACGCAAAGCAGTAAAAAGTCAGGACGTGGGCTTCCTTGTCGCTCATGCCCAGTTCAAAGGGCAGGGTCTGATACGGACCGAGCAGGAAGACGAATAACCAGATAGATACCACGAGCACGAGTCCGCGCAACGCCAGAACAGGCATGGACAGGGTCATGGTGGTCATCCTCACGATAAGGCTTATTAGGATTTAATTAATCCTATTAAAGCCAAAGCGTGAGTCTAAACAAGGAAAAATGTTGCGATTGCGTAACGTGGGTCTTTTTCCGTGTAAGGTTTTTTGTTTTGCCGCATTTTTTAACGACGAACCGGTGTCCACTTCGTCGAAAAATGCTTACAACAGATGCGCCAGCCCCATGACAACGGCAGTCCACACCGAACCGCAAAATAGCACCAGAGCCGTCACCGTGTAGACCGTTGGGATTTTTTGGGTTTCCGGCGATGGATCGGGGAACGGCATCGACAACTGCGTGCGCAGGTCGGCCTGCAACTTTTGCGCAGGTGACGGCACATGCACGTAGTGCGCGGCGTCCGAAACCTGCGTCAGATGGCTGCGATCACGCTTGGCAGGCACTGCCGGTTTGGTGAAATCGCGCGTCACAACATCGGTTGTGTCTTCGAATGACGGGGCTAAGTTGAGCTCAGGCATATTCTATCCCTGCAAAAAATCTATGCTCCCAAAGTAACCTATCGGCCTTAAGTAATCGTTTCAATCCTTAATAAACAGAAGGTAAATATAAGAGGGCTGTAAATTATACCTCTATTAACCATGAAATTTAACATCACCTTATGTGTGTATCCGTTAAAGGTTAGTGCAAGGTGAGGTGGTAATATGAGCAGGCAATCTCAAGCAATTTTCCTTGTACGCACGGCCGTTGTTTTACTGGCGGTCATTTTGGCGGTTCTGATGTTTGGACCGTTTCAGGGGCGCGAGCAGGAACTGGGTCTTAGTGATAAAGAAGCGCACGTTCTGGCCTTCTTTGTTCTGACGTTGCTGGCGGTGACGGCCTTTCCGCGTGTCCGTAAGTGGGATGTCGGTCTGGCCTGCCTGATTGTTGCGGGCTTAAGCGAAATCATTCAGATGTTTACCGGCCGCAGCGCCAGTCTTTATGACTGGCTGGCCGATGCGACCGGGGTGGTCATGGCGATTGCACCCATGAACTTTGCCGCCTGGCGTGCTCAGATGCGCGGCGGCAAGCGCTGGAAACGTCGGGCTACGGATCAGTTTGCCAAGGAGGTCATCGCCCGCCGACCGACACCGCCGACCCTGGCCGGGGTGCGTCGCCGCCGAACCAGCGAAGCCTCTTAGAGTGCATTCCGAAAAGTGTTCAACGGTTTTCGGACTCAAATGCACGTTAAAACAAAAATTCATAAAAAAAGCGGCCCGCTAAAGGCCGCTTTTTTTATGATGCCTGAACATCCTCGGTTTCCGATGATCGGTGAATATGGCCGACCACGCGCGGCGGGACGACATATTTGGTGCCCGCAATCACCCCAAACAGGCAGGCGACGAAGATGCCGTAATCCGGTGTCGTCCCGACCAGAGACGCGCAGACCAGAACCGGCAGGACGGACAGCTTGGCGCCGTGCAAAATCACTTTAAGCTCTTTTTGCTCAGGTCTGACGCGGGCGGAGATAAGCTGTATCAGGAAGATGGCAAACAGCAGGGCGCCGATAAAGCCGGTCGCCGCCAGAATATTGACGAAAAAGTTCGACGTTCGCACCGAGCCGGCCCCCACGCCAAAGCCCTTAGTGTCCCAGAAATTTTGCAGGGCATAGGTGTTCCACGACGACCGCTCGATATAGGACAGGGACTGGGTCTTATTAAGCAGCATCTCATCGACCAGAGTGAAAATGAGCTCGCGCGTGGCGGGCAGGGCCATCAGGCCGATGAAGCCGAGAATACCCAGAATGGAAATGACCCCCAGCTCCTTGGCCACGCGGGCGCGCAGAGCCATATCGCCATTAATGGCCTTATGGATGCTATCGGCAAAATGCAGGCCGACGATGACAATAATACCGACATAGGCCGTCGACGACGTGGACAGGGCGGCAAACAGAAAGCCCAGGCCAATCGCGGGCATGACCACCCACTTGGTCATCTTGGGTGAATAGAGCTGACGCATGAACAGCAAAGGCCCCAGCAGGGCGATCACCAGCGTGCCATAGGAGGATGCTTCCGGCATCAGGCCGACCGTGCGGCGCACGCCGCCACTGACTTCCTGATCGACCAGCATGGCGTAGCTGGCGTTACGGAACATTTTGAGCATGTCGGTCTTGCCAGCTATGCCGAAAACGAAATCTATCATGCCGGTCGCGATGGCGGCGATCATGGCGTACAAAATCGCCTTGGTGAAGGTCTCTTTGAAATCCGGCAAACGCGCCATAGTCGCCATAGCGGTGACAATCATGAATGAGATGATCAGGTACAGCGATTGGGTAATATTGGAGGTTGTCGGATAGAGCGGCGTCAGGGCGTAGGAATAGCTGGTGGCCAGGCGCATCGGGATGACGTACATCTCACCGGCAAACAGGCTGGGCAGAATAAAAGCGCCCACGACTGCCACCAGGGTGAACAGGCCTAAGATACCGACGCGGCTGGGGTTGACCAGGGTCCGCGTATAGATCAGCGCCGTTTTCTGCATCCACAGCAGTTTGCCGATCAGGAACAGGAACGCCACGGGGGCCGCCAGAATACTGGCACCTGCGGTCAGGGCCGGGGGGATGAGCGCCAGAGCGCCGAAGCTGGTATAGACCAGTGCCGTAATCAGCAGGAAAGATGGTGGCCGCGTCAGGCCGTAAATCAGGATCAGCAGACAGAGTATGGAAACAGGCGTCACGTCTTTGGTCCTTTTCGCGCCCTTCGGGCAACCGTCGGGAAGCCCGAACAGGGTTATTCATAACGGCAGCATTTTTCAAGCGGCTTTTGCGGCAACGGCGGCGGGGGCTAAAAGTTCCAGAATCTGACGGGCCGTGCGCGCCCAGCTATAGTGGGATGCCTTGAGCCGGCCAAGGCTGACATAGGTCTGACGCAAAGTCGGATCGGTATTGAGGGCGCTGATCTGACGAACCCAGTCTTGGGGCTGATCAGGATCGGCATAGAGCACCGCTTCACCACACACTTCCGGTAGCGCGCCGCAGGGTGCCACGACCGCTGGACACCCCAGCAGCATGGCCTCAAGCGGCGGCAGGCCAAAGCCTTCGGTGCGCGACGGAAAGGCAATGCACAGAGCCTGAGCCATAAGCGCGCTTAAGGCTTCATCGCTGACGGGGCCCGCAGCGATGATATTATCGCCAAGCGGAACATCGGTCAGGGATTGCAGGGCGTTGCGATCCGCCCGGCCAAACAGAACCAGCTTAAGGTTGGGCAGGTCGGCAAAGGCTTCCAGCAGCACTTTGATATTTTTGTGGCTCTGGGTATTGGCCAGGCCGATGACATAGCCGCCTTCGCTCAGGCCAAGATGCTCAAGCACGGAACGATCCGGCCGCACCCGCAGGACATGGTCTACACCATTGTGCACCGCGGTGATTTTGGCGGCGGGCGCAATGCCATAGTGGATCAGCTCTTGTTTAGAGAACTCCGACACCGACAATATCTGCTGGCTGCGATGACCGAGCCACGGCTGGATAAAGCGATACCAGAGCCGAAACGGCACACTGTAGGATTTGGGCGAGGCGTGCACTTGTGCGTCATGCAGCATGGTCACGGCATTCAGGCTTAAGGCCGGACCGAGATTGCACAGGTTTAGCAAGCGGGTGCCGCGTGCCAGATACGGCAGGTCGACCTGTTCCCACAGGTTGCCGCCAAAACGGCCGGCTGTGCGGGTGGGAATGGTCTTAAGACCCAATCCGGCAATGGCCTCGGCGGCGGATTTCGGGGCGACCAGTTCAAACGTGATCTGATCACTAAGGGCCGGATCAAGGGTGATGAGGCGGTCAAGCTCGCGCACGATTTCCATCGCCACGCGCTGAACGCCGGTCATATGGGCGCCCATGAACTTGCCATTAAGTGTTACGCGAACCGGATGCATAGTTATAGCTTAACCGCGCATAGCCTGTTTTTCCAGCATGACATTGCTGGGTTTCAGTTCGATCACCGGGCTGGGCGGGACATCCTCCCCCTTAAGGCAGTCTTCGATATGGCGACGCAGACGCTCGACAAAGATCGGCTTGGCAAAGCTTGCGGCATGGGCGCTTAAGGTCGCCGGATCGAAGCTTTCGTGGCGGATTTCCATCTCTTCGACAGCGGCCATCAGCGATTCGACCGTCTGCTCTTTGAACAATATGCCGGTCTTGCCATCCACGACGGTTTCAAGCGCACCGCCCTTGGCATAGGCAATCACAGGGCGTCCGCTGGCCATGACTTCAAGCGGGATGATGCCAAAGTCCTCAACACCGGGGAAAACCAGAGCGCGGCAATGGGCAAAGTGATGGGCCATGGCCTTATCATCAACTGAGTCCAGAAACTGCACATTCGGGCCCGCAGAGGCTTTCAGTTTTGAGTCGGCACCGGCACCGATCACCACCAGCGGCTTACCGGATTTAGTGAAGGTTTCGACCGCCAGGCTGACTTTTTTGTAGGGCGTTATCTGACCGGCGCACAGGTAATAGTCACCGGGACCGTCGCTGTTGCTGGCCAGAGGCACAAAGCGTGAGGTATCGACCGGCGGATTAATGACCGTGGCGTCGCGGCGATAGAATTTCTCAATACGCTTGGCAACATAGTGCGAATTGGCGATGAAGTGGTCGACCCGTGAGGCGGTGGTTACGTCCCACACCCGCAGCATGGGGGCTGCGATCGACATGATAAGGCGGCCCATAAAGCCCATGCTGGAGCGGTACTGGTCATACAGATCCCAGATGTAGCGCATAGGCGAATGGCAATAGCAGATATGGGTGGCGTCCGGGCGGGTCACGATCGCCTTGGCGGGGCCGGCTTCGCTTGAGATCACCAGATCATAGCCGGTGACATCGAAGGATTCGATGGCGAACGGCATTAGCGGCAGCATGGCCTTATAGTGTTTCACGCCACCGAACTTTTGCAGGAACGAGGTGTGGATCTTATGTTTCAGGATGGTGGGTGACAGCTTGGCTGGATCGGCCACCAGAGTGAATATATCCGCATCCGGATAAAGTTCACACAACGCTTCAAGTACTCGTTCGCCCCCGCGCATGCCGACTAGCCAGTAATGTACAAGGGCGACTTTCATTGCGTATCTGCGCGTCCTTCGGCGTGAATTGGTTATGTGTCAGTTAATAATGGTTAACACATATTACGGTTGTATAACGTGGGTTTGCGAAAGGCAATAAGCTGCTGAACTCACTGGATTTTCGATTCCGTAAAAAACCCGATGAACGCAGGCGACGTGCCTTCAAGCCCAGCCATAACCAATTTCAGCAAGAAGGGTGCCATGCGCAGGGGTGTCATAGCTTGTCCCCGAAATTTATTGAATTTTTATTTTGCAGCACACAAAAAAAGCGGCAGGTGAGCCTGCCGCTTTGGATTTTGAGATATGCCGTAAGCCCTAATATGAGCCTTTTTGTAACAGTACCGCCGGTAACGTTTTTACCAGGATCATGATATATATGCCACACGAATGCTTACGAGCAAACAGGCGATCCATGGCTACACGACGGCTGTAGCTGACATCGTTGCGGCCCATGACCTGCCACAGGCCGGTAATGCCGGGCAGCACGGACACGTAGTTTTTAAAGGAGCGGCCATATTTGACCACTTCGGCGCTGACGATCGGGCGTGGCCCGACCAGGCTCATTTCACCGCGAATGACGTTGAGCAACTGAGGCAGCTCATCGACGCTGGTTTTGCGCAAGATGCGTCCCAAAACGGTAATGCGCGGATCGTTCTTGAGCTTCTGTTCGGCTTCCCACTCAGCGCGGGCGACCGGGTCGTTCAGCAGGATTTCCCGCAGAATCTCATCGGAGCGCATATGCATGCTGCGCAGTTTGAAACAGAAGAACTCACGGCCGTTCAGGCCGATACGTTTTTGCCGGTAAAGCGCCGGGCCCCCGTCCTGAAGACGGATAAACAAGGCGATCACGACTATCGCCGGCGCCAGGAATATCAACGCGCTCAAACTAATCATCAGATCCAGGCAACGAATAACGCCGTGGTTCAGGCGACGCAATCTGGCCCGTTTACCGGCCTTATCGCGTGCCTGTGGGGTGCGTACCTTAAATCCGACGGAGACGCTGTTTTCCATACTTGCCGCAGACGGCGTATTGATCAACATGATCACCTCTCCAAAACTGCACAGTCAGTATTTAAATTGACGGGCAAACTGTCAACGATTTGTCCCGCATTGCACAATGTATGCCATAAAAAATTTCAGCCTGCGCTCTTTGCGCAACTGATGGCGATCAGAATATAAAAACTTGCGAAAAACTGTTGGTTAACAGCTTCGCCCGCAATGGGATTCCCCTGATGGTTGATTAATCATTTCAATCAAAAGGGCATCTTATGTGTTAAAAATGAAGCCCTGTGCATCGTTTTGATGCAGCCAATTTGTTTTGTTTGGACTTAACAGCTTTTTGCAATTATTTCACTATCATTAGTTCAGAGGCGTGTCAAAATCGATATTGCGCCGCACAATTAACTATGAGACCATGGACGAGAGCCGAAACATGTCGACCTTTTTCGCAAGATTAGTATCTCTTTGGGTTGTGCTGATAAGTTTGACGCTGACCGGTTTAGGGTCGGCGGGTCTGGCTTACGCACAGGGCACGGCTGTGCCCGACGCCGGGACGGTGTCCCAAACTCAGACAACTCAGCCATCCCAAACGGTAAGTGCTGACGCTTACAGCTATAAAATGGGCGCCGATGACAAAATCCGCGTCATCGTCTTTGGCGAACCTGACCTGAGCGGTGAGTTCGTCGTCAACGGCCAGGGCACGGTGGCTCTGCCGCTGATAGGTGAGGTCAAGGCCGTGGGCCTGACCGTGAGGGAGTTGCAGGAACAATATGCCGCGGTCTTACGTGAAGGTTATCTCAAAGACCCGCGCGTCAGTATCGAGGTTCTGACGTTCAGGCCGTTCTACGTTCTGGGGGAAGTCAGCCGTCCGGGCGAATACCCTTACGTCAACGGCATGACGGTGATGAATGCGATTGCGCGCGCTCAGGGCTTTACCTATCGGGCGAACAAGAAGAAGGTCTACATCAAAAGTGCCAATTCCGCTGAGGAACGTGCGGTCGATCTGACACAAACCCTGACGGTGCAACCCGGCGACACTATCCGTGTAACAGAACGATATTTCTGATGCGCAACAAAGATTTAGTTAAGCGTTTAAGATTATAAGACCAGTCAACAGGCTGGTCGTTTACCATTATGGCATACCCGTCGTGACCTTCATTGGGAAGGTGCGAAAAACTCTACACTCTGGCATGGACCTTATGCAAAAAAAGAAACTCCTCACGCTTACGCTGATCCCGGCTATGTGCGCCACGGCCGGAATCGCCGGGGCTCAAGATTACTTCATACAGGAAAAGGACAAAAACTCGTCGGTGGCCGCGCGCGTGCCCGCGGGCTATGAACCTTTGGGCATCCGCACCGGCGGGTTTGACATCTACCCCAAGGTCGATATGGGGCTTGAGCGTACCGACAACGTCTTTTTCAGCGACACCGCCAAAGAAGACGACATGATCTTTACCGCACGCCCGGAAGTGCGCGCCCAGTCACGCTGGAGCCGCCACGCCCTGATGGGCTCGGTGTACAGCAATATCCGTCGCTACGGCGATAATGACACCCAAAATTCCGAAGACTGGGGCGCCAACGCCTATGGCCGCGCCGACATTACGCGGTTCAGCAATGTCTATGGCACGGTCAACCTGGGGCGCAGCAGCGAATCGCGCGGTGACCCGTCGCTTAGCGAAAACATCGCCGAGCCGGTCAAGGTGAAAAACAACGGCTTTGTGTTGGGCGGTCAGTTTACCTTCAACCGCCTGCGCTTTGGCATCGATGGCGGCATCAGTGAACTGGACTACACCGATGTGCGCACCAACGATCTGGTCAATTTCCCGTCCGGGATTCAGGATCAGGACAATCGCGATGTGAAGTTCAATCGCCTGGGCCTGCGCGGCGATTATGCCCTGAGCCCGGATACGTCGGTGTTTGTCACCTATGAATATAATGAGCGCAAATATGATCTGGCCTCAGCGGCGGCTGAGCGTGACTCTAACGGCTACAATATCTCGATCGGTGCGGCGTTCGATCTGACGGATCTTCTGCGCGGTGAAGTGCGGGCCGGCTACCTGATGCAGGACTATGACAACTTCGCCTATGCCACGGCGCGCGGCTCGTCCTTTAATGCCCAGATCGAATGGTTCCCGACCCGTCTGACGACGGTTAACTTCAACGCGGGCCGCTCGATCAACGAAACGCCATACGCCGGGGCGTCAGGCTTCCTGTCGACCCAGCTTAGCGTGACGGTTGACCATGAACTGCTGCGCAATCTGGTACTGTCGGCCGGGGTACTTCACTTTGATGATGAATACCGGGGTCTGGATCGTAATGATACACGCGACAGCTTAACCCTGGGCGGGCGCTACCTGATTAACCGCCGCCTGAGCCTTAAGGGCGAATACATGCATTCAAAGCTGGGTTCCGAAGGTGCCTCAGCCTTCCGCGATTATACTCATAACAGCATTAAGTTTACTTTAGGCGTACAATATTAACGCATGCCGGGCCATGGGATCAGTTCTGGTGCCATGGCCCGCATTTTCTGGTCCCCATATCTTGGCCTTAGTGTTCTGGCCTTTAGTGTCTTGGCCCCTATTTTGCAAAATGGGCTTTGGGTTCCCAAAAAATGGCTCACGGGTTCCATAACTGAACAAGTGCCGGAAAGATCTGTCATATGAAAACGCGTGATAATTATGGAAAAAGCAGTTCGGACGATGAAGCGGGTCTGGACCTTCGCGGGCTGATCGCTGACTTTCGGCGCTACTCGCTGCTGTTTGGCGTGGTGTTCTGTACCGCCTTTGTCCTGATCCTGTTTCCGCTGTTGTCGCAGACGCCGAAATATGTAGCGTCATCTGCCGTGATGATCGATCCGCGCTCCGTCAATATCACCAATGCCAGTGAGCAGGTGCTGTCGGATTTGCCGCAGGATGCCGCCACTATCGATACCGAAGTCTCCCTGATCAAGTCATCGTCCCTGGCGGAGATGGCCATCCGGGAACTGGATCTGGATAAGGACCCGGAGTTCAACCCGTTCCTTAACCCGCGCAAGAAATATTTCGGTCTGGTGACCGAGCCTCAGCGCCCCGAAGCGGCCCTGACGCCGCTTGAAAAAAAGGCTCGCCAGCAGATCATCACCAATATCGTGCTGGGTGGTCTGACTGTGCGCCGCGAAGGCACCACCCGCGTCATCAACATCAGCTATTCCAGCACCTCGCCGGAAAAGGCCATGCGGATTGCTGACGAATGGGCCAACTTCTATCTGGCTCAGCAAATGGAAGCGCGCTTTGAAGCGACCCGCAGTGCCTCTGGCTGGCTCGACTCGCGCCTTGATGAGCTGCGCGGTCAAGTGGAATCTGCCGAGCGTGCAGTTCAGCAATATAAGATCGCCAATAACCTGATGAGCTCGACCGGCTCTACGCTGACCGAGCAGGAAATCTCCAGCCTCAATCAGCAACTGGCCGTGGTGCGTGTTGACGAAGCCGAAAGCGAAGCTCGTCTGGCCACCGCCCGCCGTCAGCTTGCCGCCGGTTCGACCGGTGAAGATGTCGGTGAAGCCCTGAATTCCGGCGTGGTTGCCAATCTGCGCTCGCAAAGCGCTGAGGTCAGCCGCCGCGTAGCCGAACTGGAAGCCCGTTACGGCCCGCTGCATCCTGAAATCATCAAGGCCAAGCGTGAAAAGGCCGATATCGACCAGCAGATCCGCAACGAAATCGCCCGTATTATCTCTAACCTCGAAGCTCAGGTTCAGGTTCAGCGTCAACGCACCTCGTCTCTGGCTGGCAGCGTAGGCTCTGCCCGTGGTGTTCTGGCTGGCAACAACCGCGCTCAGGTTCGCCTGAACGAGCTTGAGCGCGATGCCCAGGCCGTTCGCAGCCTGTACGAATCCTATCTGGAGCGTTTCAAGGAAACCTCGTCGCAGGAAGGCATGGCCAAGTCCGACGCCCGTATCGTGGCTAAGGCTAAGCTGCCGATGGGGCCATCGTCGCCCAAGGTCTCCTTAAGCGTCGCATTGGCGCTGGTAGGGGCCTTTGGGGCCGGTGCCGCCGCTGTGCTGGGTCGTCGGGCCTTCGACAGCGTCCTGACCACCTCGACCGATGTTGAGCGTCATCTGCGCCAGCCTTATCTGGCCGGTCTGCCGGATCTGGCCTCGACGGTTGAAAAGGGTCATAAGCGCACAGATCCGGTCACCTATGTGACGGAGAAGCCCCTGTCGGTCTTTGCCGAAGGCTTCCGCAGCCTGAGAGCGTCCCTGCTCTATACCCGTGACGGCGAGCAGGCCCGTGTTATCGCCCTGACTTCCTGCCTGCCCGGCGAAGGTAAGACCACGGCGTCCATGTGTCTGGCTCAGATTGTCGCTATGGCGGGGCAGACGGTTGTGGTTGTCGACTGTGACCTGCGCCGTAAGTCGATCAACGCCTATGTTCAGGATCAGCCCGAAGCTGGTATTCTGGAAGTGCTGGACGGCTCGGCCACGCTTGATCAGGCCCTGACCGATGGTCCTGGCGGTAAGGTCAAGCTCCTGCCGGTCAAGCCGGAAAGCTATACCACCCGCGACGTATTTGGTGATCCGTCGATGGACGGCTTGATCGCTGAACTCAAAGAGCGCTTTGATGTAGTCATTATGGATACCGCTCCGGTGCTGCCGGTGGTTGATACCCGTATTCTGGTGCGTAAGGTCGATGCGGTGGTCATGCTGGTACACTGGCGCAAAACGCCGCGTGACGCTGCCCAGAAAGCCCTTGATCTGCTTATCAGTGCCGATGCGCCGATGGCCGGTGTGGCCCTGAGCCAGATCGACGTCAACCAGCAGGCCAAATACGCCTACGGCGACTCCGGCTTCTACTATAAGGCCTATAAGGGATATTACACCGAGTAGGTCACCCGGATAAGTTAAACAAAAAGCCCGCGATCATTATGGTCGCGGGCTTTTTGTTTGTTCAGTACATTGAACTTTTCTTGAACAGCCGCTCATCCATCTGGGACAGGACGATGCCGATAACGGGTCCGCCGGTTTGTCTCAAACTGGACAGGGCCGCCTTAACCGCCCGCATCGGGGTCTTGGCCCAGCGCACCAGCATAATGGTTTGATCGGCGAATTTGGTGAGGATCTGAGTTTCAGCAATCGCCAGAACCGGCGGCGTATCCAGAATGACAATATCATACTTGTGGCGCAGATAGGTGATGAAGCGGTCCATGATCGGGGCTTCGAACACGCCGGTCACATCACGATCCTTGCGCGGCGCCAGCAGATAATCAACGCCGGTATCGTCGCTCAGGATAACATCTTCCAGATTGGCATCGCCTTGCAGCACTTCGATCAGGCCATTTTCGGCCCGCTTTCCCAGCGCGCGACTGAGGCCCGGACGGCGCAGATCGCATTCAACCACAATTACCGACTGACCGGACAGGGCCATGACCCTGGCCAGACAAACCGAGGTGGTCGATTTGCCCTCCGAAGGTAGGGGCGAAGTGATGGCGATAATCCCGCCATGATCATTCGCCGTATAAAGCAGGGCGGTACGTAAGCTTCTCAGTCCCTCGGCAAAGGCAGAACCCGGATTCTGAATGACATAATCGGGCAGCGACAGGGGCGCATTTTTGGACGGGGATTTGACCTTAACGAGCGTCGCCAGATGCGGCAGCCCCAGCTTATAGCCGATATCACCGGGGGCGATGATGCCGGTTTCAAAAATCTGACGGGTGAACACACCGCCGACACCGGCGATGGTGCCCAGACCCAGCGCAATTATAAAGGCCATGACCAGATTGGGGGAACTGGGCGCCGACGGGGTACGGGCCAGTGAGATCAGACGGGCATGAATATTTTGCGCCGGATTGGCCGTAAGTGATTGTTTGTAAAGGTTAAGATAGTGTTCAAAAACCTCCTGAGCCGCGACCGCATCATTTTCAAGCTGGCTGAGGCCGGCGCTGGCGCTGTTGGCGGAGACCAGTTGGCCGGTGGCGGCCCCCAGACTGGACTGGGTCTGGCTGAGGCGGCGGCGGTCAACATCAACCTCGGCTTCGAGACTGGACAAAAGCCGGTCGCCTTCGATGCGGATTTGCTGGTCAATATCGGAAAGCTGATTCTGCGCGGCGATGACCTGCGGGTGTCGGGGGCCATAGGTGGTTTGCAGATCGGCAATCTGGCGCGTAATCTGGGCGCGTTTTAAGCGCAGGGTGGTCAGAACGCGTGAGCCGACCGGGCCCGCCATTTCGGCGCTGACGCCGGTATTTTGCAATTGCTGGCGGGCGGTGGTGAGCTTAGCTTCCTGCTCGGCCAGATCGAGTTTGTTGCTGGCGACCTGCCGGTTCAGGGCTGAGATTTCGCTTTCGGTCAGGGTTGAGGTGCCAACGGTCATCAGGTTATTGGCGACCTTATAGTTGGCCAGAGCTTCTTCGCGGGCCAGCACTTCGCCGCGCAGTTTATCCAGACGCGCGGCCATACCGCTGCCGGCACTTTGCAGTTCGGCCTGATTTTGATCGATCTTCTGGGCGATATATTGCAGGCTCCATTCATTGGCGATATCTGCGGCCAGTTCGGGCGACGGCGATGAATAGTTCAGATAGACAATGCGGGTGGTTTCCTGGCGTTTGATCTTCAGGCCATACAATAGCGCACCGGCAATGGCGCGCCGTCTAAGGGCTGCTTTTTCCTCTGGCGTTTGGGCGGGTTGCGAGGGTTGCGCGCTGACCTCAGTCTTTTTTGCCGTTTTGGGATCAACCGGTGGCGGCGCAAAGGCCGGGTGCTGATCCAGTTTTAGCGACTCAACAACGCGCTCGGCCAGAGACACCTGTTGCAGCAAAACCAGTTCCGTATTGACCTGAAGCGATTCCGGCGTGTCATCCTGACGCAATTGAACCAGTGCCAGGTTTTCGGGGGTAAGGGCCACATTGCGGGCATCGAGAGCTACGATCGCGGTCGCCGTAAAAAGCTTGGGGCGACTGCTGAGATAGAGATAGGTGAGCGCAAATACGCCCACAAACAGCGCTAAAAATATCCATATATAACGGCGATAATCAAAGCCGATGGACCGCAGATCAAGGCGGATTTGCAAAATATCCTCGCGGTCCGCCGCGATATCGAAGGTTTCAGGCTTCATGTAAAATGCTTTTCCGCTGAAATATGAGCGCGTCAGATATAAAAGGCTGACCGGTGCCCGCACGCGGCCGTAGCCAGTCTATTTCAGGTATTATTTATGACCAGAATGTTAACACATAATGTTAACACGTGCCTGTGACGCTTAACAAACGGATAAATATCGACGCTCTACAGCCAGGGGGTGATTCGGGCGGTTTCCGAGATCAGCCAGCGCGCACTCTCAACGGGGAAGTCCGTGACGGGGTGATCGCTTAAGGTGCGCAGCATCGTCCGGCGGCGCGGCATGTCCGCCAGCATTTCATCGGGTGCCAAGAGTAGCTGTTCGAGTTTATCATCAGAAACCGGTAAAGTCAGGGCTTCGTCCGAGAACAGATCGCTGACCCCAAAGACAAGCGCCGAAAGACGTGCGGCAAATTGCGTGGTGTTGAAAAGCCCCTGAAGGCGGGCCTCCTGTTGCAGGGCCTTGATTTCTGCGGGCGTCATCTGGCGCAGAGCCGTCAGCAGATCCATAGCATAGCTGCCGCCCGGTTGACGGTTGTAAATAGCTTTCACAAGGTTCATCGCCGAGATAAGCGCGATATACTTTGTGTTTGGGGTCGGAATACTGTTTGAGCCCAAATTAACCTTAACAGGATTGCTCATAAATCTGTCAACATGGCGGGGTGCGGGCGATCCGGGCTGCTGCAAGCGGTGGTGCAGATCGACCGAATGGGGGCCGGACGAATCAGTGAACAGGTGCTGCTCACCCAGAAACATACGCCACCACAAACGGTGACATTCTGCCGGAACCGAAAAACCAGCGGCAACAAGCACTTCGCGGGCGCGGGAGAAGTCTTTTCTGACCACCAAAAGGTCCGCATCGACACTTTTTTTCGAAAAAAAGTCGCCGTAGAGAATTTTTTGTTGCAGCGGGCCCTTATAAAATACGTGGTGAATGCCCGCAAATTCTAGTGTCAGGTGAGTTTTGTGAACCAGGTGAAGGATGCGGGAATTGGTTAATGCGACCGTCTTGGTTTCACTTATGAAGTCTTTATAGTGCGGTGCATCATGCTCATAGGGGGGCAGGGTACGTGCAAAAAGCACGCCAAGCTTGTTTTTGCGGGCGTAATCAATTGATTTTTCACGATTTTCTTGTGGGCCGAGTGAGGGTTTTGGCGCGTGTCCGGGATCAAGCAGTTGGGCCAGATTCAGACACAGAAGGCTCATGCGCCAGTCCTCATTGAAAAGAAATGATAAAAACGGATGTAAAGTAGTTGGTGGCACTATACATCATTTATGTTGAGAAATCCTTATGCTTGACTTTAAGCACTCAATATGAGAGATTTTTCTCGTTATCCAAAGGGGTACGCCCCATATCGGAGATTATTGAAATGACGCAAGTTAAGGCTGTTTACGAAGCCCCGACCGTTGCTAAGGTCGGCGACTTTGAAACCACCACCCAGAACACGGGTACCGGTGGTACACTGGATGCCTCCTTCCCGGTTGGCACCCCGTTTGCGGATCTGACCTTCTCTTAAGGCCGGGCCTGTGAGTAAAGAGTTCTAAAATGCCCGGCGGGTTTTATGTCGCCGGGCATTTTTTACATATATTATCTTAGTTTCAAAATTTTTAATCCGGAGTGGTTGCGTGGCGCTGGTGAATTCCTCAATCATTACGGCGTCGGGCGATGTGGTCGGCACGGAACTGGCCGGTGGGCTGGCTCTGCTGGATCTACGCACCGGCAGCTATTTTAATCTTAATCAGACCGGCGCCTATGTCTGGTCGCAGATCGAAGGCTCCGCCAAGACCATTGGCGATATCCTGGGCGCGATGACGCAGGCCTATGATGTCAGTGCCGACGTTCTGGAACAGGATTTGCAGACTTTGCTGACGCAATTGTCAGAACAGGGCCTGATTGCCGTCAGCGCGTAAAGCGCTTAAGCGGCCGGTCCAAAACTTGGATACATAAAGCCATGCAGACGGCTTGGAAAAATATCCTGTCGGGAACCAAATATTTCGCGCTGAACCTCTATTTCCGCGCCTATATCCTTGCCTTTGGGTATAAAAAAATAAGACAGCACATCCGTGAAATCGAGGGGCCGCCCGCCCCACCATGGGAAGCCCGCCGGGTCGGATGGTTTGTGTTTAAGACCGCCAAACCCATTCCCGGCGCGACTTGCCTGTCACGGGCCATGACTGCGCAACATATCCTGAAACGCCATGGCTTTGGCTCATCCTTATGTGTCGGTGTGGCCCAGAGCGATAAAGAGGGCGATAAGGGGCTTTTGGCGCACGCCTGGGTCATGAGCGGCGATCAGGTCGTGGTTGGCAATGAATCGGGTGAGCTTGAGCGCTATAAGCTGCTGACCCGAATGGGCGCGCAGATCCCTTGAGCGCAATTGCCGGTGTATTCCTGACGTCTGAGGCCTCAGCGCGTGATCTGGTGTTAACCATGTTGCGGGCCATGCCTTACCGTGCGCCGGACGGAACCGAGGTCTGGGCAGAGGGTCGCTCTGCTCTGGGCATGGGCCTGATGCGCACCCTGCCCGAAGACCCGGCTCAGGCGACCATTTTTGAAGGCGGTACTGTGCGCGCCGTGGTCGATGCCCGACTGGATAACCGTCCCCAATTGCTGGCCGCCCTCGGTATCACGAACGAAAGCCTGTCCGAAGGGGCGCTGATATTGGCGGCATGGCGGCGGTGGGGTGAGAACTGCGTGCATCACTTCATCGGTGATTTTGCGCTCATTATACATGAGACTGATACGCGGCGTGTGTTTGCCGCCCGCGACCATATGGGTGTTAAGCCGCTGTTTTACCGCGCCGACGGGGCCGGACTGGCCTTGGCCAGTGAGCCCAAGGTTCTGGCCGCACCGGGTGCGCCGTTTGCCGATCTGGCGCAGGCCGGTCTGATTGAGGCTGACGTGGCCGATTTCATGACCGGGCAACTGCCGCGCGATCATCGGGTGGTTTATGACGGCCTGTGGCGGGTGCCGCCGGGGCATATCTTAAGCGCCGGGCCTGATTTGGTGCCGACCTTGACATCCTATTGGCAGGCCGCCCCGGATGCGACGATCACCGACAAAAGCCCGCAGGCCTTACGGGCCTTGCTGACCGAGGCGGTGCGTTGCCGCCTGCGCTCCCCTCAGCCGGTGGCGGCCCTGCTCAGTGGCGGGCTGGATTCGACCTCGATCGCCTGTCTGGCCAGTCAGTTGCAACCCGATGCGCCGGTCGACAGCTTTTCCGTTGTGTTCGATAAGACGCCTCACTTGAGCGAGCGCGACTATATAGACGCCGGTATCGCCCACGCCCATTTCCGTCCGCGTCATGTGGCGATGGATGGTTACGCGCCGTTCGGTGATTTCGAGGCCCTTCTGGCGCTTGAGGGACGACTGTTTGGCGCACCGGGCCTGCGGATGACCAGTTCTCTGTTCCAGCGGGTCGGGGCTGAGAGCTTTCGCGTCGTCTTTGAAGGCCACGGCGGCGATGAAGTATTGTCGCACGGCTATGGCCGGTTCCACGAGCTGGCGCAGCGAGGGCGTTGGCGGGATCTGTGGGCGCAGACCCGTGCCTTTTCCGGCCTGTACGGTCAGGGGCGGCTGGGGCTGTTTGTCCTGCTGTTCATTCGCTATGGGCGTTTCAAGGGTTCGCACTCTCTGCGACGTGTGGCCGGTTGGGTGCAAAAGCGCTGGCCCAAGGCTGATCGCGACGTTTTATTGACGCCGGAATTTCGCGCGCGCGCGGCGGCGGACCACCGCCCTCAGCATCAGGATGAAGCATCGCAGCACACGGCCTTTCTGCAATCGCCGGGGCTGGCGTCCAGCCTTGAGGTGCTTGAGGCCGCCGCCGCCGGGGCCGGACTTGAGGCGCGCTTTCCGTTCTTCGATAAGCGGGTGGTCGAGTTTTGTCTGTCGCTGCCGTCTGAGGCCAAGCTCGATCAGGGCCATGTCCGCTTGATCCTGCGTCAGGCGATGGAGGGCGTTTTGCCCCCCAAAGTCCAGTGGCGGCGCAGCAAGTTCGATTTCGCGCCCCATATCGCGACCGGCCTTTTGACCCATCATGATGGCCTGATGCGTGACGTGATCGACGATAACCGTGATAATGTGGCGGCCTTCGTTGACCTTGAACGGGTGAAAAAATCGCTCAATCGGTTACGTAAGCGGGGAGCGAAGGTTTCGGCCTATGATTTGCAAGCGGTATGGCGAACCGTCGCCTTATCGCTCTGGCTGCGGCACAGCCAGGGTAAAACCCATTCAAATTGATACACAATTTGGTGGTGCCGTGGTCTGAGCCCGGCAGGAGTGGCGTTTTGTAAAATTTAATGCGTGCGCTCTTAGTTTTACGCAACGTCTTCGCAGAAAACCGCGCAACACTTTTCTGCACGTTGCTCAAGAAAGTTGTCTTGATGACCAAGCCTCTCTTTCGTCACACCGCCTACGGGCTGACGATCCATTCCGAGATCGAACTGCCGGAGCTTTTGCCGTCAGATAATGATGCTCCCGATCTGGTGATCCGGTGCGCGCTGATCGGGCGTGACCTGCCGGTGGGCGCGCCGGGGACGTTCTTTGAGTTTAGCCGCGACCTGCAGGTTCTGGACTGGGCCGCGGTCGGTAAGTTTGAGATCAGAGGCTCATCGGAAATTGTGGTCGATGCGCGCGCTGATGTGCCGGAAAAGATCGTGCGCCTGCCGCTGCTCGGGCCGGTTATGGCCATGCTTTTGCATGTGCGCAGCCTGATGGTGCTGCACGCCAGCGCGGTGTTGATTAATGGCAAGGGCGCGGGCTTTTTGGGCGACAAACGCGCCGGGAAATCAACGACCGCCGGGGCTTTGGTCGGTAAGGGCTATCCGCTGCTGACGGATGATGTGCTGGCCTTTGATTTTAAGCCGGAAGTGCGTATCCTGCCGGGCTTTCCGCAGATGAAGCTGACCGATGAATCGGCGGTGTCCGTGGCTATTGAACACGCCCGCCCGCTGGAAATGATCGATGTGCCGGGCTTTGATAAGCGCCAGCACAGCGTCAGTGCGCATTTTTCAAATGACTATGCCGTGCCGGGGCGTCTATATGTACTTGAGCGCGGGCCGCAGGCGCAAATCATTGACCTAAGCCCGGTTGAGGCGTTTCGCGCCCTGATGCGGTTTTCCTATCTGATCCGCTTCGGCAAGGAAGCCCTGTCGGCGGGCAGTGCGCCGGGTTTTATGCAGCAATGCGCCTATCTGGCCGAATTAGGTGTGGTCCGGCGGTTAGTTGTGCCGGATTCGCTGGAGCGCTTAGGCGAAGCTGTGGCTATTATAGAGCATGACCTTGGCTGATACCCGCGATTCGCCTGTAAAGAGTGGCCTTAAGACCTGGCAGCGTTGCCGGTCCTTGGCGGCTTACGTCCTGTCGGTATCGCGCAAACGCTCAATCTTATCCGTTGTCTTCCTGATTTTGGGTAGCTTCAGCGAAGGGGTATCGCTGCTGCTGCTGCTGCCGTTGTTGCAGTTCATCAGCGCGCAGGGTGGCGGCACAGTCCTCGACCTGCCGACCGGGCCACTGGCGCCGGTGCTGGGGGCATCGTTTCAGATTGAGCTGTGGCTGATTCTGGCGATCTTTGTCGCGGTGGTCACCATCGGGGCGCTGTTTGCGCGTTTCAAGAATATCTACATGTCGGCGCTGCTGGTCGATACGGTCAACCGCTTACGCATCGATCTGTTTGCCAGCATCTCAAAGGCCAGATGGTCGGCGGTGGCGCGCAAGCGTACAGCGGACCTTGATCACGTTCTGACCGGCGATATCGACCGGGTGCAGACGGCGACGGCCAGCCTGTTTCTGCTGATCCAGAACGCGGTGTTTTTATGCGCCTACATGCTGCTGTCGCTGATGATTTCGTGGCAGATGACGGCGATTGCCGCGGTGGCCGGGGCCCTGGTGTTTGTAGCCCTGCGCCCGATCCGTAAGCAGGGCGCTATTTTTGGCGATAAGCTGACGACCGAGCGCCAGCGCCAGTACCGCACCATCAGCGATTTTCTGGCGGGGCTTAAGGTCACCAAAAGCTTCAATGCCGAACCGCGCTATATCGCTGAACTAAACGGTACGTTAGAGCGGATGCGCGGTGACTTGATGCGTTATACCCGCATCAATTCGCTGGGGACGACCCTGTTTCAGATCCTGAGCGCGGTCATGGTGTGCGTCTTCATCTATGTCGCCTACGCCGTCTACGCCATGCCGTTTTCGCGCATCATCGTGCTGCTGGTGATCTTCATGCGCCTGTCGCCGCGCTTTACCGGTACACAGGATCATCTGCAAAACGCCATTATTAATTTACCAGCGTTTGAGACCATGCAGCGCGTCAAAGCTGACTGTGACGCAGCGGTGGAAATCCCGCAGGCGGCGACGACGCTGTCTCCGTCGGGGCTAAAACACAGCCTTGATTTCGAGGCGGTGAGTTTTTCATACGGCGATCATCTGGCGGTTGATGCGGTTAGCTTCAGCCTGCCCGCCCGCCAGATCACGGCCATTGTTGGCCCGTCCGGCGGCGGCAAGAGCACTATGGCCGATTTGGTCATGGGCCTGTTGATGCCCGATAGTGGCCGCATCCTGATTGATGGCGTGGCCCTGGAGGCCGCCCATGGGCCGTCATGGCGCACCCATATCGCTTACGTCCCGCAGGAAACCTATCTGCTGTCGGCCACCGTGGCGGAAAACCTGAAAATCGCCGCCCCCCATGCCACGGTAGAGGATATGTGGCACGCGCTGCGGCAAGCGCAAGCGGCGGCCTTCATTGAGCGCCTGCCGCAGGGGCTGGATACACCGGTCGGTGATGGCGGCATCAAGCTGTCGGGCGGGGAGCGTCAACGGGTGGCGCTGGCCCGCGCCCTGCTGCGTCAGCCGGCGCTGCTGATCCTTGATGAATCGACCAGCGCGCTTGATCGTGAGAATACGCAAGGCATATTATCGACGATCGATAGCCTGCGCGGGCAGATGACCGTATTGCTGATTACCCACAATCCGGTTGTAGTCGAACATGCTGATACCGTTATTACCGTTGACGGTGGTCAGATTGTCACGTCGGCAGGTGCGTCATGATGGTTTTTAATAATCGTTTAGCCGTGCCGCTCAAAAATTATTTGTGCACCGCACCTAAAATCCGTATCCCCGTGCGTGAATCGTATGGGTTTTTAATTTCGGGAGCCTCATGAGTTGAGTATGCAGGTTCTTTATTTGGTACATGATCTTGAAGACGCTGCGGTGAGACGCAGAACCCTTATGCTTGAGGCCGGTGGGGCGCGTGTGTCGCTGGCGGGGTTCAGGCGCTCACAAAAGCCTGCGGCCGACACGACACACAAAGTCATTGATCTGGGCGAGACGCGCAACGGCGCCTTTGCCCATCGGGCGGCGAAGACGATCACCAGTGCCCCGTCTCTGATCCGCGCTCTTGGGGATGAGTTTCCGGACATCATCATCGCCCGCAATCTTGAGATGCTCTATCTGGCGTGTCAGGTGGCCACAAAATTAACGTCGTCCCCCGTGATCGTTTACGAAAGCCTCGATATCCATCGGCTTCTGCTGCGGCGTGATTTCGTCGGATATTTGCTGCGCGCCACGGAGCGCCATCTGATGGATCGTGCGGCTTTGCTGGTCACCAGTTCCCCGGCCTTCGTCGATAACTATTTCGCCCCGCTGCAAAACATCAGGCTTCCCGTCCTGTTGCTTGAGAACAAGGTGCTTGATATCGGGTCGCACTGTGCGACGGTCTGCGACACTGTGCGCTTGGCATCTTCGGATGTACTGACCATTGGCTGGTTCGGCGCGTTACGTTGCCGTAAGTCGCTGGCGCTTTTGAGTGCGTTCACGCAGCAGATGCAGGGCAAGGTCAAGGTGGTTATGCGGGGTAAGCCCGCCTATAATGAGTTTGAGGATTTCGACGCGCAGATCGCGGCTGAGCCGTATATC
Organism: Asticcacaulis sp. UBA2476; assembly: GCA_002342035.1. Lineage (GTDB taxonomy): Bacteria > Pseudomonadota > Alphaproteobacteria > Caulobacterales > Caulobacteraceae > Asticcacaulis. Next base: position 179,382 of record DDPE01000090.1, read on the forward strand.
ACGTTCGAGGGGCCTTACCGCGCCGAAGACCTGAGCGCGCTTTATGCCGGGGTTGATCTGACCTGGGCGATTGATTTCTTTGAAGAGGGCCAGAATTCAAAATGGCTGCTGCCCAACCGGCTTTATGAAGGCAGCCGGTATGGTTCGGTGCCGATTGCCATGAAAGGCACGGAAACCGGAAACTTTGTCAGCCGTAATGGTATGGGCCTGATCCTTGATGAGGCCACGCCTGAAGCACTGGCCGCCCTGTTTGAGGCGCTCACCCCTGATCGTCTGGCCGCATTGCAGGCATCGCTTAAGGCATGTCCGCCGTCTATGTTTACCACCACTCAGGCCGACTGTGTGGACTTTGTCGATCGCCTGAAACAGTTACAGGTGGCACATGCGTGAAACGGGACTGGCCATGACTTTACCAACGGCGGAACCTGTGCGTACCGAAAAAGTGCTGGTGGTGGTGCCGTGCCTGAATGAGGCCGCCCACATCGGTAAGCTGCTGGACTGGCTGCTGCGTACCGAAGGCGAGGCCGGGTCTCTGATCGTGGTTGCCGACGGGGGATCAAGCGATGGCACGCAGGATATTGTCCGCCGCTATGTTGATGACGGCGCGCCGGTGCGGCTGCTGCACAATCCGAAAAAGATCCAGAGCGCGGGCATCAATCTGGCGGTCGAGCGCTATGGGAATGATGCCGAATATCTGATCCGCATTGACGCTCACGGTACCTATCCGGAGGATTTTTGCGAGCAATTGATGGATGAGGCGCGCAAGGTCGGCTGTGCGTCGATCGTGGTGTCGATGAACACCATTGGCGCGGGCACATTCCAGAAGGCCGTAGCCATTGCCCAAAATTCTCCGCTCGGCAATGGCGGCTCAAAGCACCGCGTGGTCAATAAGGGCGAATTTGTCGATCACGGCCACCATGCCCTGATGCGTATCAAGGCCTTCCGCGAAGTGGGCGGCTATGACGAAAGCTTTGCCCATAACGAAGACGCGGAACTGGATTTCCGGTTGCGCAAGATCGGTTACTACATCTGGATGACGCCGAAAACGGTCATGGAATATCTGCCGCGCACCACCGCTAAGGGCCTTTTTAAGCAGTACCGCGGCTATGGTAGCGGGCGTATTCAGAATATCCTCAAGCATAAACAAACGCCGGGCCTGCGTCAGATTATTCCGGCCATGGTGCTGCCGTCGATCGTGATGGCACCGCTGGCGTTGATCTGGTGGGTGTGCGCCCTGCCGCTGATCGGGTGGCTGTGCCTGTGGGGCGGGCTGTCGGTGATCGAGGGGGTGCGGACGCGATCGGTCGAAGGGTTTGTGTCCGGTTATGCTGCCATGACCATGCACGTCGCCTGGTCGGTCGGGTTCTGGAAAAAATGGTTTGAGCTGAAATTTAAAGCGGCTTAGGGCTTAAGGCCCACCTTATTTTATTCTGTTATTTTTAGGGCTCACATGGCCGATATCGATATCTGTATCTGTACGTTCCGGCGTGAGCATATTGCCACCACCCTGCGCTCACTGGTTGGGCTTGAGGTGCCTGCGGACCATGCCGTGCGGGTGATCGTTGCTGACAATGATGAGGTGCCGTCGGCCAAAGACCGCGTCGAGGCGATGGGGCCGGAGGTGCCGTTTCCGATCAGCTATGTCCATGCCCCAAAGGCTAATATTTCGGTGGCGCGCAATGCCTGCCTTGAGGCGGCGACCGGGCGCTATATCCTGTTTATCGATGACGATGAACTGGTCACGGCGGCGTGGTTGCGGGAAATGGTGACGACCGCCCAATCCACAGGTGCGGATGCCGTGCTGGGGCCGGTGCGCGCGCTTTATCCGGACGACATTGAGGACTGGATCAGGGGCGGGGATTTCCATTCGACCTATCCGGTGATCGTCGGTGATGAGATCCTGACCGGCTATACCTGTAATGCCCTTCTGGATCGCCGCTCGGATAAGGTTAAGGGCTTACGCTTTGATCTGTCGCGCGGCAAAAGCGGCGGTGAGGATACCGATTTTTTCACCCAAATTTACCGTCGCGGCGGCACAATCGCCTATGCCCGTGAAGCGTGGATCGAGGAGCCGGTACCGCCGGCGCGCGCCAGTTTCAGGTGGTTGCGCGACCGCCGGTTCCGCTCCGGACAGACCCATGGCCGCCTGATCCGTGAGGGCGGTCTGACGCGGCCGGTCGTGGTTGAGCAGGCGATGGCTGCGGGTAAGGCCGGGTTTAGTTTTGCGTCAGCGGCGTTGACCTTCTGGTCGCCGGTGAAGCGGCGACGCAATATCCTGCGCGGTGCCCTGCATCTGGGGACTATGTCCGGCCTGTCTGGCTCCAAAGAAATAAGTCAATACTGAAAGCTGTCGGGGCGTGGTTAATTCAGGCTTTTCAATAGGATTTTTTGTTGGGTGCGCTGCAAAAAGAATTTTGCGATCCCTCCGTTTGGCACTAAAGTCAGAGCCTATTGATTTTGATTTTTGTTATTACCGATTTTTCCAAGGCCGGCCTCAATGACCGACGCGATTAAAATCCTCGGCAGTGTGGCCGAGGTGGTGCACCAGCATCTGCCCCATGTTCTGGCCAACCGCCGAGACGTGACCTGGAAAGAGGACGGCAGCCCCGTAACGGTCGCCGATGTCTTTCTGGAAAACGCCATCAAGGATCACCTCACCGGCCTGATGGGCGATATCAATTTCGTCGGCGAAGAAAGCTATGCCGTGGGGGCTGCGGACGATAAGGACTGGACGGCGGTACTCGACCCGATCGATGGCACTGAGAATTTCTGTTCCGGCCTGCCCGAATGGGGCGTGTCTCTGTCGATCTGGCATAAGCGCCAACATGCCGCCTCCATGCTGATGGTGCCGGAAATGGGGCTTAAGCTCATGACCGGCGATAAGATTGAGTACCAGACCTCACGGATCATGGGGTTTTCGTCCTCGATCAATGATAAGCTGGTCGAAATGATCCCCGTCGGCGGCGAAGCCCGCATCATGGGCTGTGCCGTTTATAACCTGTTTAATGTCGTGCGCGGATCATTGGCGCGGTTTGTCAATCCGGCCGGCGCCAAAAGCTGGGACATGCTGGCCGGTGTTCAGCTTGCGCGTGAGCACGGCTGTGAAGTCATTGTTGAAGGAGCCGCTTATGACGGACACTATCTCGAACCTGATCGGAAACATCGCTTCGACATACGCCACCGACACGATCTTCATCCTCGGTAAAGGCCCGTCGATCGACCAGATCGATCCGCAAATTTTCGCGGGCTCTCTGGTCATCGCCATGAACGATGCCGAGCGCATCGCCCCTGCCGACATCAGCGTGTTCCATGCGCCGTGGGTGGCCGAAAGCGTGCAGGCCAATGGCCTGAAATCGCGCGCCTATCTGACCTCGACGCCGCTGAAAGCCGCCGATCGTTCGGTGGTGCAACTGCCGCATACGCCGTTGACGCAGGAATCCGCCGATCTGATGATGCAGCGCTTTCAGGCTGGTGATCTGGTCATCGAAGATATTCTGTTCATCACCGCCCTTCAGGTCGCCCGTAAAGTCGCCGCCGTCCGTGGCCGTCCGCAGACGGTGTACATGGTCGGGCTTGATTTTAGCTATGACGGCAGTCAGGCCTATAGCGAGCGCATCGACAGCGATTTTTCCCACGCCCGCGACGCCGACCGTAAGATGGTATTCAATACGCAGGAATTCTATTTCCTGAATGCGCTCTATGTCCTTAAGGGCTCTGAGATCGAAGTTCGCCACGTTGGCACCAAATCGTTCAGTGCGCTGTCGCCGACCGAACTGAACGCGCAACTGGGCACGCCGGAGCCCCTGGCGGCCAGCGACAATATCCATAAGGTTGATGTCATCGCCGAGCTGACCACCAACCATTTTGGTGACCGTTTGCGGCTTGAGCGCATGATCCGCTCCGCCAAGGCGGCGGGTGCGGACTACATCAAGCTGCAAAAGCGCGATGTCGAAAGCTTCTATTCGGCTGAGCAACTCAAAGCCCCCTATGTATCGCCGTTTGGCTCAACCTTTGGCGACTATCGCCATCAGTTGGAACTGAGCAAGGACGATTTCGCGTTCGTTGATACCTTGTGCAAAAGCCTTGGCATGGGCTGGTTTGCGTCGATCCTCGATAAGCCGTCGTTTGAGTTCATGCTCGATGTCAAACCGGCCATGGTGAAACTGCCATCGACCATTTCCGAGCACACCGATTATCTGGAATATGTCTCGAAAACCTATACCGGCTCAGTGGTGTTATCGACCGGCATGACCGACGAAGCCTATGAGCGCTGGGTGCTCGATAATTTCACGGCGTGCGAAAAGCTAATCCTGATGCAGGCCAATTCGGCCTATCCGACCCCGGCCGAAGACACCAATATCGCGGTGGTGCGCCGCTACCACGAACTGTCGGCACAAAATCCGCGCATCGTACCGGCGTTTTCGAGCCATGATTTCGGCTGGCTGGGTTCGGCGCTGGCCGTGGCGGCGGGGGCGCGCATGGTCGAAAAGCACGTTAAGCTTGGCAATACCGAATGGGCGCACTTTGATGCCGTGGCGGTGGATTTGACGACCCCGGCCTTTAAGGAATATGTCGATCAGATCCGCCTGACCGAACGCATGGTCGGTTCCGGCGAAAAACGGGTCAACAAAAGCGAGCACCACAAATACCGGGTGGCCCAAGCTTAAAAAGAGGTCCCGAGCTTAAAAAAGGCTTTAACTGTGTCGAAACCGAAATGTGTGGCCTTAGTGCCCGCCAAGGCCCACTCCGGGCGTCTGCCTGAGAAGAACCTGCGCCCGTTTGTCGGCGAAAAATCCCTGCTGGATGTCAAGCTGGAGCAGTGCAAGGCTTCAGGCGTGTTTGATGAAATTTATGTCTCCAGTGAGGCGGACAAGGTTGCCGAATACGCCACCCGTCACGGCGTGGACTTCCTGCTGCGTAACCCGAAATGGTCGAGTGATGCGACGCCCTGGTCGGAAGCTCTGGTTGGGCTGCTCGATGAAATGCCGGTCGATGACGACACCTATGTGGCCATAGTCCCCGTCACCACCCCGCTGTTTCATCGCTATGGAGATGCGGTGGCGATGCTGGAGCAGGATGGCCGCGACAGTGTGATGTCGCTGAGCGCCCATAAGCATTATTTCCTCAATCCGGATTTCCTGCCGATCAATTATCAGTGGGGGCCGTGGCATTCCTACAGCCAGAATATCAAGCCGCTGTATCAGATGAATTGCGCGTTTTGGGTCGCCAAAAAAGGCGTGATGAAGCGTAACCGGTTTCAGGTTGGCGACCGTCCGGCGTTTTTCGTGACCGATGCGACCGAAGGCATGGATATCGACACGCTGGAGGAGTTCGAAGTGGCGCAACTGCTGTTCCAAAAGCGGTTCGGCGCATGAGCCTGATGCCGGTTGAGTTTAAGATCGATGCGGCGCTGCTGGAACAGTTCCGGGCGGCGGGCATCCTCTTTTCCTACGACCGCACGGAAATTGCCAAGGGCGAGGGCTGGCTGAGCCAGCTTGAGACCTATATCGTCAAACAGCCGATCCGTATCGAAGGGCCATGCGCCTTTTACGGCGGGCCATATTCCCCCAGCCGCTGGTTTGCGGGCAGCGGCCTGTGCGACATGGGGGCGGCGTCCTATTCCCATTCGCCCCTGCCCGAAGGCTTAAGCGTCGGGCGCTATTGCTCGATCGGCAAGGGCCTGCGGTTCATTGATTTCGCCCATCCAACGGAGTGGGTGTCATCGTCGATTGCGTTTTTCCGGCCAGATAATGTGCCGTATCTGTCGCCGCTTTATGATGCGCTTGAGGCGCGCAATGGTGCATTTAAACCCGAATCTTACGATCCGCGCCGCGGGCTTGGCTATCCGGTGATCGAGCATGATGTCTGGATCGGCGACAATGTGACTTTGGGTTTGGGGGTGACCATCGGCACAGGTGCGGTTATCGCCGCTAATGCGACCGTGACCAAGGACGTTGCGCCCTATGCCATAGTGGGCGGTTTGCCCGCCAAGGTTCTGAAATATCGCTTTGCGCCGGAGGTGATCGAAGCACTATTGGCCTCACAGTGGTGGACCTATGCCCATGCCGATTTTGCAGGCTTAGACTACACCCAACCGCTGGCCTTTGCCGAAGGTGTGAGGGACGCGGTGGCCGCTGGCCGCATCGCGCCGTGGCAACCGGATGTGGTGGAATTACCCGGAGCGGCGTATGACTGATCGGGGCCGATACGATACGATGTTTCTGATCAGCACGCCGATCCAGTATCTGATGGCGCGCCTGATTGTCTCGGCCTATTTTCCGGGGCGGCATCTGGCGGTGGTGTACCGCGATGGCCATGATTTTCGCCCGATTTTCGATGAGATCGACGCCCGGTTTTTGGGGCCGTCACCGTTTGATTATATGGGCTTTGATGAGGCGCTGGCGTCTGACCTGCCGCGCCCGAAGCGTCTGTTTATCAGCTACCGGTTCTACCGCTTTGCGGTCGAGACCTATTACCGCTTTAAGCCCGAAATCCTGTGCGCCTATGAAGACGGCTTTTCGCTGCATATCGATCATGACTATGGCAACAAATCCATGCATGATCGCAATCCGCGCTATGTCATTTCAGACGCGATAAAGGCCGTGGCGCGGGCCACCGGATTAAAACCTTCGGCGCGGCCCAAGTTTGTCCGGCTGAACCGCTTTCAGGAAGTCTACAGCGTCTTTCCCGATGTGGTCGGTTTTAAGGCAGGAACACCGCATTTTTCAACGCGGCAGGCGTTTAAGGACAATCTGTTTAAGCCCGAATCCGATAAGGCGGGGCAAGGGGAATGTCTGTTTCTGTCGCAGCCCCTGTCCAATCTCGGCATGATGACGGACCCTGAATATCTGCGCCTGCTTGAGACCATATTGGCCGATCTGTCGACCCGCTATGACCGCGTCTATTTCAAGCCGCACCCCCGTGACGGTGAGGCGGTGATGAGTGTCATCGCGGGCCAACCCAAATGCGTGCCCTTGCCGGAATTCTACAGCCGCATGCCGGCGGAGTTTTATCTGGGCCACTATCCGGCGACGGATGTTTACGGCTTTATGTCCTCGACCCTGTTTTATGTGCCGGCGGTGTTTGGTACCAAGGCCTATACACTGGCGCCGCTGCTCGATCGCTGGCCGGGCGGGAATGAAAAACTACGCGATTACTGGCAGGCCATGAAGCCGCTGCTGACCAAGGCCGATGTCGGCGACTATGCGCCGGAGATTGCCAGCCGATGACTGATGATCCGATCACGGTTTCGATAATTATCTGCACCCGCAATCGCGCCCATAGTCTGGGCGGGACGCTCACCTCCCTTATCGCGCAAAGTACGAAGCATAGCTGGGAAGCCTTGCTGGTCGATAATGCCTCGACCGATAATACAGCCGAAGTCATCAGGGCGGCAGCGGAAAGCGATCCGCATCTGCGCTATCTCAGTGTGACGCGGATCGGTCTAGGGGCGGCGCGCGACGCTGCCTGGCGACAGGCGCGCGGGCAGATTATCGCTTTTACCGACGATGATTGCTATCTGGAGGCCGACTATATCGACCGGCTGGTGGAGGCGTGGGCTGACTATCCCGACGCGGGCGCAATCGGCGGGCGCATCCGGCTGCATGACCCTGACGATGCCCCGATCACCATTGATGAGCGCAACCTGGCTGAGGTCTATCCGGCGCGGGCGTTCCTTAAGGCCGGGGCCCTGCATGGTGCTAACCTGACCTTCTGGCGTGAGGTTCTGGAGACAACCGGAGGGTTCGATCCTGAACTGGGGGCGGGGACACAATTCCCGTGTGAGGATATTGATGCGGTGGCGGCGTTGGTCTGGGCCGGGTATCCGGCGCGCTATGATCCGCGCTTTCAGGTCTCGCACCATCATGGCCGCAAAGCCTGCGATGTGCCGCGCATTATGGAAGGCTATGATCGCGGGCGCGGGGCCTATTTCATGAAATATATCCTGCGGACCGATAGCCGTGCCGCCTATATGTCAGCGTGGCGCGACAGCCTGCGCCACTCTTACGGACGGGACGGTTTTCAAGCCCGCAGGCGTGAACTGAGCTATGCCTTGCGCTGGCTGAAATCGCGCAGGGAATATGCGGCCATGGCCGTGGTTGCCGTGGCCGCACCGGTCATGATCGCGGCCACCTGGCTAAGGCGCAAACTGTCTTAAACCGGCTTACGCTTCAAAATCCGGTTAAGTATCGGCTGGGCCTGAGTTATGATCGGCGCGACCAGTGACCGGCCGAAAATCAGAATACCTGACACGTAGATCACCGCCCCGATAAAGCTGCCGGTAATGACCACAAACAGAGCGTTGTCATAGATGCCGAACAGAACCGGGCGCAGGCTCCACACCACCGCTGCCATAACCAGCGCGACCAGCAACGGCACCAAGGGCTTACTGAGCGCCGTCAGCACCGGAATGTCGACAAAGCGCTTAAGCTGATACTGCTGGTACGGCAGGGTCAGATAGCTTCTGAGGGCATAGGCGGCGGCAATGCCCACCAGACCCCACGGCAGGGCCAGCCAGGTGAACAATATGGTCAGGGCCAGTTGCAGGGCGGCTACCTTGGTGATGGCGCCCGGCTTATTGACGGCGGCCAGCATGCCGGGTGATATGTAGTTAAACACAAACGGCACGATCATCAGGGCCAGAACTTGCGAGATCTTGCCGGTACCCGCCCATTGCTCCGAGAATATGACCTTGATGATTTCTTCGGCCAGCGCCGCATAGCCCAGCAACAGCGGCAGCACCAAAAGTCCCACAATGCTGATCATGCGATAATAGGCCGCTTTCAGTTTTTCGGGCTCATGCTGCAATTTCGAGAAGGTCAGCATGGAGACGCTGCCGATGGGGGCCAGAGCCAGTTGGCCGATCAGTTCGTACATGCGCCACGCGATGCGGTAGCGGCCAACCTCGGCCTGACCATAGGTGCGCGAAATAAGAATATCGCCAACGCGTCCCATCAACAGCCACAAAAGCTGATTGAAGGTTGTGCTGAAACTGAAGCTGGCGATCTGGCGTAGCATCGAGGGCGAGAACCGCACCTTCGGCACCCAGCGCGAGGCCACCCAGGCCATGATGACGCCGAGTACGGCCCCGACCCACGCCTGCACGACCAGCGACCACACCCCCAGCCCCATCAGGGCGGCGGTAATCCCTGAGATGCCGGAGACTATGCTGGCTATGGCAGCCTGAATCGCGAACAACTTATGCTTATATTCGCGCGTCAGGCGCGCGCCATGAATACCGGCCAGTGACGATATCGGCAGGGTCAGGGCCAGCGCCTGAAGGATATGGGTGACGTTGGCGTTATGGATCATCTGCGCGTAAAAAGGGGCTGCGATGATCACGATGGTCGCCACAATGGTGCTCAGGCCAAAATTGGCCCAGAAGGCTGTGTCGGCCATTTCTTCTTCGAGAACATGCTGGCGTATGATCGCATCGCCCAGACCGGCGCTGGCGAAAATGCGGCTGACATCGAGGAAAAGTGCTGCGAGCGCAAACAGGCCAAAATCTGAGGGGCCCAATATCCGCGCCAGACAGACAAAGATGACAAAGGTTGCGCCCGTAGACCATAACACCCGTAAGACCGACCACAGAATGGAGGTGGTGGTGCGCTGTTTCAGATCCTGATAACCGTCAGCCTCGGTCTTACTCATATTAAAGGCTCATAACTAAATTAGGTGATACATGGGGGCGCTGCGTACCGGAATGTTCCGGCGGCAACTTAAACGCAGTTAATTGAAAACTATGTAAAATGTGGCTGTAACGCTTGAAATGTCCGCCGACAGGCTGGGGCGACGTTATAGTGTTCGCAGGCTTTGTGCAATTTGAATGATCGTTTTGTTTGCATCGCACAACCGCTTGCCAAGGGCTGAGAAAAATGGTCTTTTAAGCCTACATTCTGGCGCAGGGTTTATCGGCTCTGCGGCGTCATTTAATTTTAAACGATTAGTATCGTTATTACCTTTGGCTTTATTACCTCTGGCCATGATTGTCCGTGGCTTCATTATGGGCACGCTTTATGTTCATCAGCGTTATTATGTGTACCCGCAACCGCGCCGAACAGTTGCGGCGCGTGCTGGAAACGGCGGCGGCCATGAATATTCCGGCCGGCCTTGAGTGGGAAATGGTGCTGATTGATAACGGCAGTTCCGATCATACGCCGGATGTCGTCCAAAGCTTTGCTGAGCGTATTCCGATCCGCTATGTGCTGGAGCCGAAGGCCGGTTTGTCCAATGCTCGCAACCGCGGTGTGGCTGAGGCTTTGGGTGAGTATGTCTGCTGGACCGATGATGATGTGCTGATCGATCCGAACTGGCTGTCGGCCTATGCACAAGCCTTTGCGCAAAACCCGCAGGCCAGCGTCTTTGGCGGGGTGATTGAACCCGTGCCGGAAACCGAGCTGCCGACGTGGTGGCATGAACATGCCGACGGTCTATTGAATGTATTGGCTGCCCGTGATTTCGGGCCGGACGTGCGTCCGCTGTCGCTTGATGACCATATACTGCCATATGGTGCCAACTATGCCCTGAGCGGTGAGGCACAGCGCAAATACCTCTACGATCCGGGCCTTGGGGTCGGGCCGCACCATAAACGTCTGGGCGAAGAAACCGCCGTCATCCGTGCGATCATGCGTGACGGCAGTGGTGTATGGGTGCCCGGTGCCCGTGTGCGTCACATGATCCCGGCGGCGCGTCTGACCTATGACTATGTGGGGGTATATTACCGCTCGGTCGGGGAGACCTGGGCCTATCTGGCCCATCATGGCCGCGAAAATTTCATCGATCCGGCACCCGTTACAGGTTTGCGCATTGGAAATGTGCCGTTGTGGGTGCTGAGGCGGCGGCTGCGGCACTGGCTGGGCTATAAGATCAGAGCTATGTCCGGCAATATCGGCAGTTCTTTGTGGCACTGGCGCAAGTACAGCTATTTTTCGGGCGCTGCGGATTTCTGGCGCCGTGAGAAAAGGCCCGCCGCATGATTACCATAGGCGTTGTCATCCCGTTTTATCAGCGGGAAAAAGGCATACTCAGTAAGGCGTTAGAGTCTGTGGCCGCGCAGGTTTTGCCGGACGATGTCCGCCTGCTAGTCGTGGTGGTCGATGACAGTTCCCCCTTGCCCGCGCAGGATGCTCTCGAAGGCATTACCCTCCCGCCCCCGCACCAGTTGATTACGATCCGGCAGGCCAATGGCGGGCCGGGCGGGGCGCGTAACGGCGGGTTGGACTATCTTGATCCGGCGGAGGTGGACTATGTGGCTTTTCTGGATTCCGATGATATCTGGTCGCCCGATCATATTGCCGAAGCGCTTAAAGTGCTCAAAGGTGGGGCAGACTTCTACTTTGCCAATTGTGGCTTTAACGATGTCGATTCCTTCAGCCACTGGAATTACATCAAGGCCCGTCACGGCACATTTGGCAGCTATTCACCTGAGTTTGGCGAACTGACTGCGGTTGAGGCCGTCAGTGCCATCGTCGATGAATGCCTGCCCCATGCCTCTCAGGTCGCTTATGATTTTCGCCGCCACAGCCGGGTGCGCTTTGATGCGTCCTTTCGTCAGGCGTGCGAAGACCGGTTATTCTTTATGGATCTCAGCCGCGAATGTGACCGCATCGTTTATACGACCCGGCTGATGGGGCAGCGCGGCAAGGGCGTGTCGATCTATGATGAGACTCTGGCGTGGGGGTCACCCAACGCCCCCAACCGCGTCATCGAAGAATTGCGCTTTCGCCAAAAGATGATGTCGGTCAGCTATTTCGGCATGGCGAAAAAGCTGCGTATCCTTGGGTCGGTCCGCCAAAGGGTCGATCATCTGCTGTTCCTGATTTTGAGAAACCTGCGCCATAATCCTGAGATCGCAAAGGCAGCGATCGGCCGGTTTGTGCGCGAAGTGCCGATGTTTGGCATGTTTCTGCCGGTGTCGGTGATCAGCTTACCCTTGCATTATCTGGCTCTGCGGCGTCAGGCCGGTCTGTAACATCTTTAAGTGTATATTTCGCGGGGCTTTTGCAGGCCCGTTTTGAGGCATAAGCGTCATGAATATCCTGTTTAGTTTCGGCAACGGCCACTTTCCGGAATTCAGCGGCGGGGTGCAGTCCAGTACCGACTATCTGGTCAAGGCTATGCAGGCGCGCGGCCATAAGGCGTCGGTGCTGTGTTCACTGTTCGGTGACGGCACCTTCGGGCTGGTGGCGCGTTTGAAGATGAAGTTATCCCGCCGACCGTGGGCGACGGATAATGGTCTGGGCTATGATGTCCGCCGGGCGTGGAAGGCGTGGGACGCTGTGCCAGCCCTTGTAAAAGACGATCGTCCCGATGTAGCGGTGGTGCAGTGTCATAACACCGTGCCGATTGGTGCCGAACTGCAAAAGCAGGGCGTGCCGCTGGTGGTCTATTTTCGCAATGTCGAATTTGAGGAACTGGGTGGCGATCTGCGTCAGTTTCAGGGTGCGCAGTTTATCTCAAACTCTCAGTTCACCCGCAGCCGTTACCGTGAGGCGTTTGGCATAGACTCACACGTCATTCCCCCGTCGATCGATGTGGCCAAATATGAAACCGAGACGACCGGGCGCTATGTGACCTTTATCAATCCGGTCGCCAAAAAGGGATTGGACCGCGCCCTTGAAATCGCGGCCCTGTGCCCGGAGATCGAATTTCTGTTTGTCGAAGGCTGGCCGCTTAATCCCGAACAGGAAGCGGGGCTGAACGCCGCCATTGCGCCGTTTAAAAACATCACCTTCATGCGCCGCACGCAGGATATGCGCACCGTCTATGGCCAGACCAAAATCCTTTTGGCCCCCAGTCAGTGGGAAGAAACCTGGGGGCGGGTGGCGTCAGAAGCTCATTGCAGCGGCATCCCTGTGCTGGCGGCCAATGTCGGTGGCTTGGGCGAGGCGGTCGGCCCCGGCGGTGTTTTGATGCCGGTGGGAAGCGGGGCGGCGGATTGGGCGGCGGAGTTAAAGCGGATGTGGTCGGACGTCGATCATTATGCCGCCCTGTCTCAGACCGCGCGGGCCTATGCGCGGCGGCCAGAGATCGATCCGGCGGCCCAGATCGATCAGTTTGAGGCGATTTTGCTTCAGGCTTCGGGCAACGGGAAAAGATAACGCACATCGCGGCTGGCGGGAGCCGCATGGGGCGCGGACAGCTTATCGCGCAGCACACCCTTGACGACCGGCAACCATGAGGCCGGATCACCCAGCAGAGCCATCACTGTCGCCACCGTGCCCTTATCGCGCTTGAGATCAAGATAGTGACGGTGACGATAGCGGTTGCGGGTCTGGGTTTCGTGCTGATGTATGGCGTGGCGTTCAGATGCCGACAGGGGCAGGGCCAGCAGATCATGATCGGCATCGGCCAGGCGGCGCAGATCTTCGGTGCGATGCTGACCGCTTAAGGAATTTGGGCGCACGACGGCACCATAGCCCAGTGTCCGTGTGGTTTTGAACCGTCCGCCTGCCGCCAGCATCCGAGCATAGAGGTCGTAATCTTCGCCCAGCCGCAGGCCCTCATTATAGGACAGCTTGTGGGCCTTAAGGAAAGCCAGGCGGATGACGGGTTTGAGGAAACCGAGTTCGCCACGGTGCATGTCATCGCGTGTCAGATTGCCGAGCACAAAATCCTCAAGGCTGAGCGGGTGGGCATCATCCGTACCCTTGATCTCAAGCGGCGCGTCGTATCCGGTCGGGACAAACGCGATATTATCAGCGATCATGTCCCAATCGGCGTGGGGCAGCAGACGGGTAAACCGGCCGGGCAGCAAAAAGTCATCGGCATCGAGAATGGCCGCCAACTGTCCGCGGCAGACTTCAAGCGCCCGGTTACGGGCATAGGCCGGGCCGTGGTTTTTACCGAGCGACATGACCTCGACCCGTCCGGTGCCATCGCAGGCATCGCGCGCCGTCTGAGCCGTCGTATCTTTTGAGCCATCATCAACGACGATGACCTGCACAACCTCAGCTTGATTAAGCGCTGACGCAATGGCTCTGACGATGGTATCCGCCGAATCCTTGGCCGCAATAATCACGCTGACGCTGGTGGGCAAAAACTTAGGCTCCGTTGAGTTTACAGACAAGCGACTCCGGGAACTGGCAGGCATCATCGGGACGGGTATAGGCCACCCAGTCCACCAGCATGTACAGAGGCTTTTCCGGTTCAATGAAGGTGCCCATCCAATCCGTCAAGGTGTTGGTGCCCCACAGGCTGAAAAAGATTTTCTGGGCATTTGACGGCAGGGGGGCGGGGCTTTCAAGCGTGCGCACCAGTACGCCGTTGATGTAATATTTGATGCTGTCGGGCGCCCAGACGAAGGCGTAATTGATGTAATCGCTGTCGGCGCTGTAGGGCAGCTTGGGCAGGGTAGCGCCCATGCCCTTGCCGTTCACATAACCGCCGCTTTGGGCGACGCTGGTGTCCTTGAGCAGGACTTCCCAGTCGATCTCATCGTGCGGTTTGCCCTGGGTTGCCCCGATATAGGTAAAGAAGGCACCGTTCAGGCCCGAACCCTTGGGCGTTTTCATGCGCGCTTCATAGGTGCCATAGCCATAGGTGGCCTTGGTCTGGATTTCGCCGCAGCTAAACAAGCGGTCAGCCATGGGTTTTTTCTGAAAGCGCAGATTCAGATTGCCTTTATAGGCAAAGGTTTCATGCATCGACCAGCCGCAGTTTTGATGGGCACCGTTGCTCCAGCCGTGGGACACGTACCAGAACGCCTTATCAACCTTGTCGAAATTATCGACAAAGGACGCGCCGCCGGTGACCTGAGCCGTAGCTGGTTGTATCGCAAACAGGGATAAGGCGGCGGCGGTGGCCGCCAGAAACGGCTTGAGCAAGGGCTTTAACACTGATCCGGTCATGGCATGTCTCCGCAGAAAGGGGCGATAGCTTAGTCTGACAGACGCCTCAAACGGTCAAAGGGCAGTGCGAACCGCTCATGCTCAGACTAACAAGGGTGCAAATATAATCAACCCGTTCCGTGACAGATTTATACTCAAGGCCAAACTGGCTTTAGGCTATACTTAAAAGCCTAAGCGCACAAGGCAAAGAGGATATCGGGAAGATATCCTATATTACCTGATTACCTGTAAAAAACAGATGTGGTTTCACACCGATTTAAGGTAAAGATCGTCCCAGAACTCAGTGGCGCGTTCGTGATCGAACTGGGCATTGCAGCCTGCGCGCGCCTGATGGCGCATGGCACGGTACTGGTCAGGCGATTCCAGAAGTTCTTCTAAGCGCTCAATACCCTGACGGGCGAAGCGCTCAACATTTCCGGCGAACAGGTCTTCAAAGGCGCGCGTGCTGCGGGCGAACCAGTGCGGCCGCCAGTCAGCGTCGCCTTCGGTAACGGCCGGATCAAGCATGACGCCGTTAACGCCGTCCTTGATAAATTCCGGCAAGGCCCCCTGAGCCGACGCGATGACCGGCGTACCCTGGGCCAGGGACTCGATCGCACTATAGCCGAAGGTGTCTGAGAAGGTCAAAAGGGTTGAGGCATAGCTGTCGCCGAGCAGTTTCATGACCCCGGCATTCTCAAGCTTTGGGATATGCCTGACATTGGGCAGGTCGAGCAGTTTCAGATACGGCTCGTAAAATTCCGGGTTGGTGGGGTCCGACCAGATATGGCCGCCGTATTGAAGCGAAGACACGATGGTAAAGGTAAAGGGCAGTTTTTTCTTAAGGCTCAATTCGGCCATGCGGGCCACAGCGCAGCCGCCTTTGCGCGCAAAGTGATTGCCGACAAAGCTGATCTGGTAATTATCAGGCTGTGGCAGATCGTCAGTGTCGGGGGTATCCGACATGACCATATTGGGATAGCGCACTTCGGCCTTGGCGCGCAGAACGGCTTTTTGGCCTGGGCTGAGGTCGCTGGCGGCCAGATCGCGTTCAAAGTTTCTCAGCGCGTAGTCTGAAATGGCGATGATCTTGCGGCATTTCGACGATAGCAGGCGCTTATAGAGAAAGTGGTGATAGGCGGGCTTATCCTCGATGCCGAAAATGCGCGGCAAATGGGATTCAAAGCCGATAATATAGGGTTTTGTGGTTACGGGGACACGGTTGAAGGCATGCAACAGGTCGCTGCCCATCTCATCGACCGGGTTAAAGACCGTCACCCCGTCCAGTGTGCCATTGACCCGGTTGAACGGGACGAAGCGGCGATTGCGAACCTTATGGCTTGAACGGCGCGGACCGTTAAAGGCCCAAGGATACCCGGTAGGTGCTAACACCTTGATTTGCTTGTCCATCGTTGCGGTCTCGAAGTGATACTACAGGGTTGATGAGCAAAAACTGTACCAACGCAGGAACTATCATCTCCAGACCGACGATGTGACGTGCATGCCGAGGTGGAAACTCGGCTACATATTAACCTTTATTAAGATATTATAAACCCTGATTTTTAACCAGCGCCTCAAAGTCGGCGTCTGTTTTTCCGCCGAACCGTATCAGGCTACCGCGCAAGGTAAGCTCAACCGCGTCGCGCACCGATACCGTCTTGGGTAACAGGCCACCCAGATGGGCCTTGATCAGGCCGCGCTCACGGGCCTGCGGTGGGGTGGTGAAGGCCGGATGCTCCAGAAACTGATGACGCACTTCGGCGGGCGTCGCCTTCCAGGTGGCGCGTTGCAGGGTCTGGATGGCGCGTTTCAGATTGAGTTCGCGCTGCATATAGGCCGCCTTATCGCCGCCATTACGGGTGGTCGCGGCTTCGTTCTCCATCCACACGGCTAGCGGCTTCATGGCCACATAGATGGGCTCGGTCAGGATGAAGGTGCGGATGTATTCCTGAAGCACCGCCGTGCAGGTGCAGGTGATCTCAATCGGGCTTTTTGTGTGGCGCGTCCAGAACAGGCCGCCATTGGAGACGCCAATACCCATGATCAGCGATAGCCGGAACATTTCGGGGGTATAGAGCCCTTCTTTGAACAGGTGATCGAGCACACCCTCAGTGCTTAAGGTCGGGACCTCGACATGGCTGTTGAATTCGGTGATCTGGTTGCGCAAGACCAGATTGACCTTGTGGTCGTGGATGACGGCAATATTTTCGGCCATAAACGCCGGCAACATGTAATTGTCATCTTCCAGCACGCAGAAATAATCGGCGTCGCGCGGATTGCTCAGGCTGAAACAGGCATTGATGTTGGCAGACGCATATTTCTGCGGTTTGTTCTGAGTGTAGTGAATACGCGGGTCGGCCAGTTCGCGCACCACCTCACCCCCCGCCGCGTCCGGGTCATCATCGTAAATGTCGCACACCCAGTTGTCCCAGGTCTGCTGCTGCAATGAGGTCAAGGCGCGCCGCAAAAGTTCCGGGCGCTTATAGGTCGGCATCCGCACGTGGACGAGGCCAGTTTCAGGGCCGTCTGATAATTCCGGCATGATGAAATATCCTTAAATAAAATAAACTCGGTACAATCAAAAATAATCAGGTAACAGGTTCAGGCTCCGCAGGCGCAGGGGGCGGCGCAGTGGCTGGCTTAGGGCCAGGACGCAGGCGCCGGCGCGCGGCGCGTGATGATGGACGGCGCTCCGTGTCTTCCTTTTTCAGGCTGTAGACGCAAATGGCGTAAACCAGCATCGACACATCGCTGAACCCAAAGAAGACCTGCACTTCGCCGAAGCTGCGGTAAAGAATGAACAGCATGAACATGACGAAGAACATCTTTTCCGTCGTCGGGGCAATAATCAGCTTATACAGCGCGGCGATGAAGGTGCCGAACAGGATCACCGTCTGGATCGCCACACCGATGATGCCGATTTCCACCGCATTGGAAATATAGAGATTGTGGAAATGGAAGCCGCCGCCGGATTTAACGCCAAACTTGAGCCAAAGGGCTTCGGCGTCAGGATTGCCAATCACCCAGTAGGCGCGGTAGCCAATGCCCAGCATGGGGTGGTCGCGGATGTGAGAAAAGGCGATGTCCCAGAGTTCTGTCCGCCCGGTAAGGGTTGGGTCCTTGCCAAAATAGCGCAGGACGCTGGCGAACATGTCACTAAAATGGGGGGCGAGCGCCAGACCGGCGACAATGGCGGCCCAGGTAGCGAAAGTCAGGATAGTAATGCGCTGAATGGGTTTCCAGCTACGGGTCAACTGAAACAGCACCATCATCATAACCGGCGGCACGAGGCCCATGATCACCCCCGCCGACTGCGCTTTCAGCAGCAGGAACGGACAGACGGCCATGATACCGAGCGCTACGATCTTAAGCGTGAGCTTGACCCGTTTTTCGTAAATTAGCGCCAGTGAAAACAGAAACACCATGGCGATCACGGTCGCGAAGGCGTTCTTACTGGCGAAAATACCCTGCCAGGCGCCGGTTCCGGGACGCGACCCGAAAATAAGACACAGCGCCAAAACCATCAGGTTGCAAACAAACAGTATGAAAAACAGGTTGCGCGGGGCGACGCGGGCGGCAATCACAATGGCGATAATCAGGGTCAGAGCCAACTGAAAGCCCTGTCGTGCGGTCACCGCCGGATATTGCGACCAGAAGATCGACAACAGGCAATAGACCGGCAGGATCAGCAGATACCAGTGCCGGTTCAGCGTAACCAGACTGATCTTGGTGCGGTGAAGCATCAAAAGCGCGCCAAAAACCAGAAAGGCCAGCGCCGCCCGCGAGGTAAACAAAGGCTCCAGCATCAGGGACGCCAGACACAGGCAGGTCAGAATGATCGGAATATTAAAGCGCAGAATGACGCCGGGATCATAGGGGACTCTGCGGCCCTTATGCGCGCCTTTTTCCTGAACATCTTGCCGGGCAGCCGTCATGACAGAGGTCTTTCTTCGATGTCGGCCGCAATGCCAGTAGGTAGATATCCTGCCGCATTGACCGCCGCCGGTCCGTCGCACACCACAATCAGGGTTTCCGGATTACCGAGCGCTTCGGCATGTTTCCATAGTTCGCGGTATTTGGCGGCGTCTGTCAACAACGGCTCCGTTAAAAACCCGTCCGGCACAGTGACTGTGGCGAATGTATCAGCCCCCTGTTGCATGGCAAGAGCATTAAGTCTGCTGAGCGAATCCGCATCTGGCGCTTTATCGCACAGGATGAGGGCGTGAGCCTTGGTGCCGGTCGGGACGGGCGGTGCCGATGGCATGTCCGCGCGGCGGCTGCGTTCGCGCAATGAGCGGTAAAGATTTCCAATCAGGGCAGGGGAGCGGGCCAGTATGCCAATCGCTTTAGTGATCTGCTTGGCCTTAATGGCCGCCACCAGTCGCTCATAGGCCAGATCGGTTTCCATGCCGTTCAGACGTGTTTCTAGCGCGGCCTGAACCGCCGCTTCAAACGGACCACAGTCCGCGACAAAGCGGTTATGATTGTCGATCATGTCACTGAGGATCGCCTCTGACATGCGGTGTGAGATCGAGCCGCCATGGCGACGGTACAGATAGGTCGGATCGGGTACGACATAGCCCTTGCCCCCGCCCGCCAGCAGACGCGCGACCAGATCATAATCTTCGGCGACCTTAAGGCCGGTGTCGTAACGCAAATCACCCAGTCGCGCCCGCCGGATCAGGGGCTTGAGATAGCCCAGGGTCGGCAAGCCACTGCGGGCCGTATTGGCGCGGATAAACAGCTCGGTGGTCAGCTCAAACGGTTGGGTCAGTCCGTGATCCAGCATCAGAAACGATATTGGATGGCTATTGTCATCGTGAAAATGCAGCAGATCATCGGCCACAATATCAGCGTTCTGGTCGCGGGCCGCAGCCAAAAGCCGCTCCAGCCGCTGCGGGTGCTGGTAGTCATCGGAATCGACAATGGCGATCCACTCGCCGCGGGCGGCATCGAGTGCCCGGTTGCGGGCCTTGGCCGGGCCGCCGTTTTCGGGCGCTTCGATCAGCCTGACCCGGCCGTCTTCGGCCATAATGGCACGGATAACCGCCACACTGTCATCGGGAGAGGCATCATCAGAGACGATGATTTCGATATCGCGCACGGTCTGAGACAGGGCCGAGGTCAGTGCCGCGTTCAGAAACCGCCCACCGCGATAGTTGGCCATAATAATGGACACTAAAGGACGGCCAGTGACGGCGTGTTGGGCGGGGGGCAAGGTCATCCTGATCCGGTTTTGTCGCAGATATGGGGCGACTTTAGGGCGGATGTGTTTACGGTCTGTAAACCCTTGCTGCGATGCGGTGGATAGTTAGGTTATGGACATGGGCCTCAACCCCAGTTCGGCAAACAGATGGGCGTCCGATCCACGTTCAGGATTGGGCGTGGTCAGCAACTGATCGCCGACAAAGATCGAATTGGCTCCCGCCATGAAACACAAGGCCTGAAGCTCTTCGCTCATCTCATTCCGGCCGGCCGACAATCGCACCATTGAGTGCGGGCAGACGATGCGGGCGACGGCGATAGTGCGCACAAATTCTATGCCGGAAATGCCGCCCTCAATGCGCGCCTTATCGCCCAGAGGCGTGCCCGAAACCGGCACCAGATTATTGATCGGGATCGAATCCGGGTGGTGGCGCATGGTCGCCAGTTGATGCAGGAACGACACGCGATCAGTGCGGGCCTCACCCATGCCGGTAATCCCGCCGCAGCAGGTTTTCATGCCGACATTTTTCACAGCCTCCAGCGTATCGAGCCGATCCTGATAGGTGCGGGTGGTGACCACGCTGTCGTAATATTCCGGTGAGGTATCAAGGTTGTGGTTGTAGTAATCAAGGCCTGCATCTTTCAGTGCCCTGGCCTGCTCCGGCGTGATCATTCCGAGCGTCGCGCAGGTCTCAAGCCCCAGCGCCTTCACGCCACCGATCATGTCCGCCAAGGCGGGCACATCGCGGTCTTTCAGATCGCGCCACGCCGCCCCCATGCAAAAGCGCTGGGCTCCGCCGTCACGGGCGGCCCTGGCGGCGGCTAACACTTCATCCACGGGCATCAGTTTGGACGCCTTAAGGCCGGTTTTAAAGCTGGCCGATTGCGAGCAATAACCGCAGTTTTCGGCGCAGCCGCCGGTCTTGATCGACAAAAGCTGTGAGAGTTGCACCTCTGACGGATCAAAGCTCTGGCGATGGACGGTGGCGGCGCGAAAGACCAGTTCCATGAACGGCATGTCGAACAGGTCAGCGATCTCCGCCTTTGACCAGTCATGACGAACTGAAACCTGAACGGGATGTGCGCTGTCGGCCAAGGGCTGTCTCCTTCTTTGCATTAGGGATTAGACCGAAATACCCCATAAGGTCAAACCCGGCAAAAGCGTATGAAGTCTTGCCAAACGTCGCGGACTATCCTTTGTTAACAACCTTAAGAGGGGGACGACCCATATGCCCAAAGGCCAGACACGGATTCCGGCGTCACAGCTTATTGACGAACTGGCGGATGGCCTTGACGGCGCGCGGGTCAGTGTCGGTGACCTGCTGGCGCGCCTCGAAGGTCGGGGGATCGGGTTGTTGCTGATCATTCTGGCCCTGCCGATTTGCATTCCTAATATTCCGGGCATTTCGACCATTTTTGGGTTCTTGCTGATCGGGCCTTCGATACAGATGATCCTTTCCCATAAAGCGCTATGGATGCCGGGCTTCGTCAAGCGCTGGGATTTCAAGGGCGATGATTTCCGCAAAGTTCTCAGGGCCTGTGCTGGGTTATTGCGTAAGGTGGAATATCTGGCGCGGCCGCGTTGGATGTTTCTGACGCGCGGGTCGGCTATGATCTATCTGGGCTTACAAACGCTCATCATGGCGCTGATCCTGCTGCTGCCCATGCCGGGTGCCAATGTCATTCCGGGTGTGGCGGTGGTGCTGACCGGTCTTGCCATCCTGCAACGGGACGGCCTGTTTATGCTGGCGGGGCTTGCGGTGGCAGTCGGGGCCGTGGCCTATGTCTATTACTTTGCGCACTATGTCGTCGATTTCGCAATATGGGCCTATCAGGCCAGTGTCGGCTGGATCGAGCAAATCGCCCAAAATCTACCTATATAAATTTGGCCATATAAAGATATCTTTATATGTTTATTGCATCGTCTCGTATCTGCCGTTATAAGGCAGGGAACATTTGAAACCATATGAGGCGTAACCCCATGGGCGACTACATTGTAAGAGACTTAGGCCTGGCCGATTGGGGCCGTAAGGAACTGGACATCGCCGAAGGTGAAATGCCCGGCCTGATGGCGACCCGCGAAGAATATGGCCCCGCCCAAGTGCTTAAGGGCGCACGCATCGCCGGTTCTTTGCACATGACCATCCAGACGGGTGTGCTGATTGAAACCCTGCAAGCCCTGGGCGCCGAAGTGCGCTGGGCGTCGTGCAACATCTTCTCGACGCAGGATCATGCCGCCGCGGCGATCGCGGCCAAGGGCACGCCGGTATTTGCCATCAAGGGCGAAACCCTTGAAGAATACTGGGACTATGCCCATAAGATTTTTGAATGGCATGACGGTGGTTATCCCAACCTGATCCTCGATGACGGTGGCGATGCCACGCTTCTGACGGTTCTGGGGCCAAAGGCTGAACAGGACGCGACCCTGCTCGACAACCCGACCAATGAGGAAGAAGAAGCGCTCTATAAGGTCATGAAGCGCTACCTCAAGGAAAAGCCGGGCTTCTATTCGGCCATTCGTGACGCCATCATCGGCGTGTCGGAAGAAACCACCACCGGCGTCCACCGCCTGTACCAGATGGCCCAAAAAGGTGACCTGCCGTTCCCGGCCATCAACGTCAATGACTCGGTCACCAAGTCGAAGTTCGACAACCTCTATGGCTGCCGTGAATCGCTGGTGGATGCTATCCGCCGCGCCACCGATGTGATGCTGGCCGGTAAGGTCGCGGTCGTACTCGGCTACGGTGATGTCGGTAAGGGCTCAGCCGCGTCTCTGCGTAACGGCGGCGCGCGCGTCATCGTCACCGAAGTCGATCCGATCTGCGCCCTGCAAGCCGCCATGGAAGGCTATGAAGTCCGCACGGTTGAAGAAGTGGCCGCCCAAGGCGACATTTTCGTCACCGCCACCGGCAATAAGGACGTGCTGCGCCTTGAGCACATGCGCGCCATGAAGCACAACGCGATTGTCTGTAATATCGGTCACTTTGACTCGGAAATTCAGGTCGCGTCGCTGAAAAACTTCAAGTGGGACGAAATCAAACCGCAGGTTCACCACGTCGAATTTGCGGATGGCAAGAAGATCATCCTTCTGTCCGAAGGTCGTCTGGTCAACCTCGGCAACGCCACCGGCCACCCGTCGTTTGTGATGTCGGCATCGTTTACCAACCAGACTTTGGCGCAGATCGAACTGTGGACCAACAACAAGGCGTATGAGAAACAGGTCTACACCCTGCCGAAGAAGCTGGATGAAAAGGTCGCTTTGCTGCACCTTGAAAAGCTGGGGGCGAAACTGACCACGCTCAATCAGGAACAGGCCGACTATATCAATGTGCCGGTCGAAGGCCCGTTCAAGCCGGAACACTATAGATACTAATATCGAAAGTCCTTCGCTGTCGCTCAGTGTACTTTCGATATTGAAGACTAAAAAACCCCAGGCCGATGGCTTGGGGTTTTTGTTTGCAGATCGCCCCCTCCGTCTGGCCTTCGGCCATCCACCTCCCCCGCAGCGCTACGCTTGCAGGGGCGGAGAAATTATGCTGACTTCTCCTCCCCTGTTTACGGGGGAGGTGGCCGCGCACGGGGCTACCCGTGCAGCGGACGGAGGGGGCATGAGGCACTGGGTGAATTCTTTAGGTACTTCCGCAAAAACTGCATTAGGTTTCTGTATAGTAATAACTTTATTTGCTTTGTTGTATGTGGGAGGGAGGGCCCTGCCAGGGACTGGCTCGCTTGATATAAGGTCTAAATCGGACTGTATTCTGATGAGTAAAACCTATGAAAAGAAATTTCTTCGAGAGAAAAACTTTAAGCATCTTTGTTCGCACTACGCGGGTAAGAATTCATATATCTCAAAATCTATCCCCTACATGAATAAGGACATCATTGAAGATTATTACGGTGGCCCGCTCTTAATGCGTTCGGTGGAAACGCCTCACTATTCCCTGTTAAGATTTAGGGCCAATGTATATTATAGTGACACTGGATATGATCGAGAGAGTGGCTCAAGAGGGGTATGCCGATACATTAATCTTGGGTTTAAATGGCAAATTCTAGGCTGCCAAAAGCTCATGATTTCTTAAGTAAACACTAATCCTTCAACTCATTCGGCACCTTGCCGCCGTTTTCGGCCAGCTTTTTCATGACCTGTTTGTGCAGCCAGATATTATCATCAGCTGAGCCGTCATAGGCGCCGGAAAAACCCAGTTCCTCAGCCAGTTCTTTACGCGCCGCATAGCTGGAATCGAGATCAAGCAACTTCATCAGATCCACGATCGAGGTGCGCCAGTTGGACGGCTGACCATAGTCTTTGGCGGCCTGTTCCATGATGGCTTCGACATCAACGAGTTCCAGTACCTCAACCGGCGCAGGTACCACAGTCGGTGTGGCTTGCGCCGCCGCCGGTGCGGAAGGTGCCGCTGGCGCAGGCGTCGTCTTTTTCTTACCGAAAATAGCATCCTTGATTTTTGAGAAAATACCCATGATCCGACTCCTTGGCCTGCGCGTTAAAAAAATGGCGTGTTAAGGGCAACCTTAACACGCCACCACAGCCACATCTTGTGCGCCATCATCACAATATCCGGCGCGGCCTGTTTGTAAGGAACTTATCAGGGGGTGTTTACTTCACCTTTTTGAACTTCAGGGTCATGCGGTCGGATTCACCAATCGCATCATATTTGGCGCGGTCGAAATCGGCGGCAGGCTCCTGGCCACGGGCCGCACTTTGGCGGATCGGTTTCAACGTCCAGACACCAAACGGATGGTCGCGCATGTCCTTAGGGTTGGCATTGATTTCGGATTTCGCGACCAGTTCAAAACCGGCCTTTTTCGCGGCCTCGATCACATAGGATTCCGGCACGTAGCCGGTGCCCGCCTTTGGGTCTGCGCCTTCCGGGGCGCGGTGCTGCTCGACCGCCAAAATGCCACCGGGCTTAAGCATGGCATTGAACGCGCTCATGTAGGCATCGGTTGTACCGTCCTGACGGGCCCAGTTGTGGAAATAGCGGGCCACCAGAACCATATCGACCGAACCGGCCGGGACTTCATTGACTGTGGGCGACAGGGTATAGGCTTTGACATCACCCATGATGGCCGGATCACCGGCTGAATAGTTGGCGACATTGCCCACGGCGGCCACATAGGCTCCGCCGGTTGCCTTAGCGTAGGGTGCCAGAATCTCAGTCCACCAGCCTTTGTTACCAGGGTTGACATCAACCACGGTCATGCCGGGCTTAAGCCCCCAGAAGGTCAGGGATTCGACCGGATGGCGGTACTGATCGCGGGCGGCATTTTCAGGCGCGCGCCATGCGCCAGAGGCGGCGGCTTTCAGGGCAGCATCCTCAGCCATAGCCGGTACACTTACGCTCACCATAGCGACACCCATAAGGGTCGCGCCGAACATCCGATGGAAATTTGTCATGAATAGCTCCCGTTATTCTCTGTTGCTTGAACGCTATTAGACCCTCTTTCCGTCGCCATAACAATATTGCAGGCCATCATTATTGCTGTTTTTGGCAACGCGGGATAAACACAAGCCTATTGGTTAAGGGGAGCAGTTTCATGGCGGATATTCACGGGTTTGCAGCGGCTCATCTCGGCCCCGTCAGGCAAGCCTTTGCGGCCAATTTCGCAGGCGGTCAGGAGCGCGGGGCGCGCTTTACGGTGGTGCAGGACGGGGAAACTATCCTCGACCTGTGGGCCGGATCGGTGGATCGTAATGGCGAGGTTGCGTTCACCGATAAGACCCTTGTGCCGGTGTTTTCTTCGACCAAGGCCGTCACCGCTTTGATGATCGCGCGGCTGATCGATCAGGGTAAGCTCGATTATGAAGCCACCGTCGCCAGTTACTGGCCGGAGTTTGGTCAGAGCGGCAAAGACCAGATTACGCTAGGTCAACTGATTTCCCATCAGGGCGGGATTCCGGGCTTTGATCCGCCGCGTGCGCCGGAACTGTGGTTCGATATTCCGGCGGTGCTTGAGGCGATCTGCGAACAAACGCCGCTGTGGACGCCGGGCGAAGGCTCAGGCTACCATCCCTATACGACCGGCTTTGTGCTGGGTGAGCTTTTCCGCAGGGTCGATGGCCGCACCCTTGGCACGGCGTTGCGTGAGGATATCGCCGGTAAGTACGATCTCGATCTCTATATCGGCACGCCGGAAAGCGAATTTGACCGTATTTCCGACCTGCAAAAGCCGTCGGCTGTGCCCAATTTCGGTGAGGTCGATGACATCAAAAAAGCCGCCTTCCTCAACAAAGGCGCCTTCCCCGGCGGGCGCGGTTCGGCGGAGTGGCGCTCACTTGAAATGCCTGCCGCCAATGGTCACGCCACCTCTGAGGCGCTGGCGAAATATATGAACATCATCGCCACCGGCGGCTTTATCGGCGGGGATCGGGTCATTTCGTTGAGCGCGTTAGGGCAAGCCTTACGTGAGCGCGTCTATGGTCAGGACCGCGTCCTGCCCTATAAGCTGTCGTGGGCGGCGGGGTTCCTGCGTAACAAGAACATCCTGATCTATGGCAAAAATGAGCGCGCCGTTGGTCATTCCGGCAATGGCGGGTCGATGGTCATGGCCGATCCGGACAAGAAGCTGTCGGCGGCCTATGCCATGAATAAGCAGTCCAATCACCTGATCGGTGATCCGCGCTCGGTGCGCCTGATGGAGGCTCTATACGGCGTGATCTAATTGGCCTTGGCCAGATAGTCTTCTGAGCGCATTTCCTCAAGACGCGAGACCGTGCGCTCAAACTCAAACGCGCCGTCGCCCTTGGGGTAGAGATCGGCCGGTTCGGCCTCGGCCAGCACGACCAGCTTGGTGCCGGCTTCATAGAGCGCATCAATCAGGGTCACAAACCGGCGGGCCTCGTTGCGCTTATCGACGCTTAAGCGCGGGACATGGTCGATGAAGACGGTGGTGAAACGCTCGGCAATCGCCAGATAATCCTGTGCCCCGTTATTGGCCGCACACAGCTCAGAAAAGGACGCCCGCAGTAGCGGCCCCGCTGCGCGCCGGAACTCCAAGCGCCGCTCATTGACCTCAAGGCACGCCCCCGTTTCGGTCAGGTTCTTGGTCAGCTTGGCCCAAAGCGCATTGTAAGCCGCGACCTCTGTATCGGAATCCGACGGTGTGAAATAGACCTTGGAGCCTTTGAGACGATCCAGCCGGAAATCCTTGGGGCCCTTAACTTCCAGCACTTTCATTTTCTCTGCAATCATGCGGATAAAGGGCACAAACAGGTCGCGGTTTAGGCCGTTTTTATAAAGCTCATCCGGTGCGCGGTTGGAGGTGATGACGACGATGACTTTACGCGCAAATAAGGCTTCAAACAGTCGCCCCAGCATCATGGCGTCGGCGATATCGGTGACCTGTAGCTCATCAAAGCACAACAGTTTTGAGCGCTTGGCAATCAAACCGGCAATCGGCGGGATCGGATCATCGCCCTTGTGCGTGCCGAAAATAGCCTTGCGGGCGCGGGCATCGCTTTCGCGCCACTGTTTTACGTAAGCATGCACCTCGGCCATGAAGGTATGAAAATGGATGCGGCGTTTGGACGGGAAGCGGATTTGATCATAGAACAGATCCATCATCATCGACTTGCCGCGTCCGGGCAGGCCCCACAGATAAAGGCCGTAAACCCGCGGGCTAATGCCTAAAAACTGCCGCCAAAATGACTGGGCGCGGTAAATCTTACATTCCAGCTTAATCAGCACGTCAATCGCCGCACTTTGGGCCAGATCGGGGGTCAGGTCGCCTGCTTTGATCAGGCGTTTATACTGGGATTTAATGGCGCTGCTCATGCCAGACCCTTACCAAAACTTCGTGAGGTTCGCGTTAAAAAAATGCCGCAGATGCGTAAACACCGGATACTGTGTCAAATCGGCGCGTTTATCGCCGGGTAACATACGGTTTTAAGCCTGCGGATCGGTTTTTTGCACATCCCCTGTTAACCCTTAGCTGGCAGCGTTCTTGCTTGGGTTTGTTTCGGAATGTTTCATTTTTGGAAAGCCGCGTGAACGGTGGTGAAACATCGATACAAAGGGAGCGTCCGATGAAAGTTTTATGCGTTGAGGATAACAGCACCCATTCCCGCATGATCGACCTCATGCTGGCGGCGACCGGGGTTGAAGTGAATTTCGTCCGCAACGGCGAAGAGGCGGTCGAAGCTTATCAGGAAGACGAATATGACGCCATCCTGATGGACATTCAGATGCCGGTCAAATCGGGCATTGAGGCCACGCGTGAAATCCGTCAGATCGAAGAAGGCTTTCGCCTCAGCCACTGCCCGATCCTGCTGGTAACCAGCCATGACGACGAAGACCACATTAATGAAGGTCACGCTGCCGGTGGGGATGCCATTCTCAAAAAGCCGTTTACGTCTGAGGGTCTGCTGGGGGCGCTGGATCGCGTCCTGATCGGGGCCAACCGCATGGGGCTGCACAGCGTGCTCAACGCCAATCAAATATCATTTCGATAGCTCTGCTGAATAACCAGATTACGAAAAAGCGTTTTCATTATCTGCACACTGCTGTATAGGGCGCGCATCCGTTTTTGCGTGCGCGGTCGAAGTCGAAAAGCACGCATATCGGCCGCAGATTACGGTTAGTTGAGGAGTATGCGCGATGTCTTATCGTGTTGCAGTTGTAGGCGCTACCGGCGCCGTGGGTCGCGAAATGATGGCGACTCTCGAAGAAGTCAATTTCCCGATTAAGGACATTTACGCGGTCGCTTCGCGCAAATCGATTGGGGTTGAAGTCTCATTCGGCAACCGCACCCTCAAATGCCTGGATCTGGAAACCTTTGATTTCACTAAGGTCGATATCGTGCTGATGAGCGCGGGCGGCGACGTGTCCAAGGCCTGGTCGGAAAAGATCGGCAAGCTTGGCCCCATCGTCATCGATAATTCCTCGGCCTGGCGCATGGACCCGGACGTGCCTCTGATCGTGCCGGAAGTGAACCCGGACGCTATCTGGGACTGCAAGAAAAAGAACATCATCGCCAACCCGAATTGCTCGACCATTCAGATGGTTGTGGCCCTAAAGCCGCTGCACGACGCGGCGGTGGTCAAGCGCGTCATCGTCTCGACCTATCAGGCGACGGCCGGTGCTGGCAAAGAAGGCATGGATGAGCTGTGGAACCAGACCAAGGCGGTATTCGTCATGGGTGATGTCCCGGCCAAGAAGTTCTCCAAGGAAATCGCCTTCAACGTCATTCCGCACATCGACGTCTTCATGGAAGACGGCCAAACTAAAGAAGAGTGGAAGATGAAGGTCGAGACGAAAAAGATTCTCGACCCCAATATCGAAGTGTTCGCCACCTGCGTGCGCGTGCCGGTGTTTGTCGGGCACTCGGAATCGATCAATGTCGAGTTTGAAAATCCGCTCGACGAGGATGAAGCCCGCGAAATCCTGCGTGAAGCGCCGGGTATCTCGGTGATCGATAAGCGCGAAGCGGGCGGCTATATCACGCCCAAAGAATGTGTCGGTGAATTTGACACCTTCATTTCGCGTATCCGCAAAGACCCAAGCGTGCCGAACGGTCTCGCCTTCTGGTGCGTGTCCGACAACCTGCGCAAGGGTGCGGCGCTCAACGCCGTGCAGATTGCACAGCTTCTTGATGAACGCGGGGTTCTGACGCCAGTTACAGCTTAAAAAGATCGCTCATAAAAGGTGATCGTTTTAGCCGGCAGAACCCAAAAGGTTCTGCCGGTTTTTCGTTGTTTGCCCCTTCATAATCTTGTACCCGATGACCTGTATCGTTTGATACATTTTGCAAAGTATAATGCCATGTCCTCCCCCGGCGCATCTTCACAACCTTCTGGTTCTTTCCTGACCTCGCCCATAGGGCTGGCCATCATGTGCTACGGCGTGTGGGGCTTTGCGCCACTGGCCTATCTGCCGCTCAAAGCCATTGATGCGGGCGCACTGGAGATTATGGCCCACCGCTCAGTCTGGGCGCTGTTATGGTCATTCGGGCTGGTCATCCTGACCAAGCAACTGCCCGAAGCCATGTCCTATTTCCTCAAGCCCAAGCTGGCGCTGTTGCTCCTGTTATCGTCGGTGATGATCGCCATCAACTGGGGCGTGTTCGTATGGGCAGTGACCAATCAGCACACCATGGAAACCTCGCTTGGTTACTACCTCAACCCGCTGATCAACATGGCGGTGGGGGCGGCGTTTTTCCGGGAACGGCTCGATATCTACGGCAAGTTCGCCATCGGCATGGCGGTGGTCGGTGTAGGGGTGCAGGCGCTGGCGCTGGGCCATATTCCCTATATTGGCCTGACGATCGCCATAAGTTTTGCGGCTTACGGCATCATTCGTAAGCAACTGGTGGTCACCGCACTAGGCGGGCTGTTCGTTGAGTGCGTGTTCCTGTTTGTGCCGTCGATCATCTATCTGTGGTGGTTTGAGGCGACGGGGCAGGGGCATTTCTTTGACGCGCCGTCCAATGCCTTTTGGTTCTTTGTGACCGGGCCGGTAACGGTGCTGCCGCTGGCGCTGTTTTCATTCGTGGCGCGCCGTTTAGCCCTATCGACTATGGGCTTTATCCAGTTCATCGCGCCGACCATCAGCTTCTGCATCGGCCTGTTTCAGGGCGAGCTGTTCACGCCGCTTAGGGCGCTGTCGTTCGCCTTTATCTGGGGCGGCGCGCTGATTTTTGCGTTTGGGGCATGGCGGCGGTTTAAGGAGCTGAAAACGGCCGCTTGAGATTACAGCAAACAAAATCTGGATCATTATGTTTCTACCAGAAATCATAATGATCCAGGGCCCGAAATTAGCCTGTGTTTTTCAACGCACCGGCGTCACTTCCGGGCCACATCGGCTCAGGGGCCGACGCCACTGCCGGACGTCCGAACAGATAGCCTTGCATGAGTTTCACGCCCATATCCTTTAGCACGGTGTATTCTGCGTGGGTTTCGATACCTTCGCAAATGACCTGAATATCGAGCTCTGTCAGTATCTTGATCGTGTTGTTAAGGATAACCCGCTTGACCCGGTCTTTATCGATATCGCGGATGAGGTCCATATCGATCTTGACCAGATCCGGCTGGAACTTCGACAGCAGGCCAAGACCGGCATAGCCCGAACCGAAATCATCAATCGCCGTCTTAAAACCCATGGCGCGATAGGAGCGTAAGATATTCAGCAAATGGACGGTGTCCAGCTTTTCGGTTTCCGTGAACTCAAAAATGATATTGCGCAACGGAAAGTCATATTTCATTGCCGTCGCCAGAGTAAGGCGGATACAGGCGCGCGGCTCATAAACGGCGTTGGGCAGAAAATTAATCGACAGGTGCGTGCCGTTTTGGGCGAATTTCAGACCGGCGGCCAGTTCAATAGCCTTAACCCGGCAGGCCTGATCAAACGCATAGCGGTTTTGGTCTGATACCTGAGCCAGAACCTGCCCCGCACCTTCGCCATTAACGCCGCGAACCAGGGCTTCATGAGCAAATACCGAGCCCTCCGCCACATCGACTATCGGCTGAAAAGCCATGGTGATCGGCAACTCGAAGCCGACTCCGTCACGGCAGCCGCTACAAGAGGTTTTATCAGCCATGCGATGACTCCAGATGCTAGATTCAGCAAATCTACACTGAAATCATTAAAAATTTCTCATACGCGACTACAAACTCAGGATTTCGCGCGCGCGCTTAAGGTGCAGGCGCTCGATCATTTCACCGTTCACCGACACCACGCCGGCAGCGGCATTTTCCGGCTGCTCATAGGCCGCTAACACCACCTGCGCCCATTGAATCTCAGTGGCATTGGGTGAGAACGCGATCTCGCAGCCTTCGATCTGCGAGGGGTGGATCAGGGTCTTGCCATCAAAACCCAGCGCCTTGCCCTGCACACATTCGACGCGGAACCCGGTCTCGTCCTTAAAGGCATTATAGACGCCGTCGAGCGCGATCAGCCCATAGGCGCGGGCATAGAGCACGATCTGGCTGAGGGCATAACGCAGTTCAATGCGTTTGGGCGTCGAGGCGGCGCGCAGGCCGCTGCGCAAATCATTGGGCCCGGCGATCAGCCCCTTGAGCGGCTGCTTGCCCTTGAGGCGGGCGATATCAGGCAAGCGCACAACGCCCATTGGGGTTTCGATCATGGCCCACAGGTCAACTTCGGGCATCATGAAGGCCATGTCCTCAATCGCCTGCGGGCTGGCGACCTTGGGGATGACGATGCCGTGCAACCGTCCGGCGGCAAACAGGTCGCCAAAGGCTTTCAGGTCGGCCTCCGCCGTCTCCGGATTGACCCGCACCATGCGGTAAGGGGTCACGAAATCACCGGCTCCTGCCGTTTCAATCAACCCTTCCAATGCTGCCGCCTTGACCGTATCGCCCACGGCATCCTCAAGGTCAAAGATCAGGGCGTCGGCCTTAAGGCTATGCGCTTTCGACAGGGCCTTGGGGTTGCCGCAGGGGATAAATAAAACGGAACGGAACATGGAAAACCTTACGCTGCGGGACTTCTGTGGATTTTGAACACCTTGTCGACCTGCGCCTCTAGTTTCTTGGTCCACTCAAGTTCAAAAGCGTCGATGTCGGTTTTAAGCTGCTCCATCGTCGTGGCCCCAATGATGGTTGCGGTCACAAACGGGCGGCTATCGACGAATTTCAGCGCGAACTGCTCCGGCGACCAACCGAGTGAGCGCGCCAGCTCCACATAGGCATCAATGGCCTCAATCCCGCCCGGACGCTCATAGCGCCCCAGCCGTTCAAACAGGGTCTTGCGCGCCCCATCAGGCCGGGCCCCGCCCTGATATTTACCGGTCAGATAACCCTGCGCAAGCGGTGAATAGGCCAGAAGCCCGACCTGTTCGCGCAAAGACACCTCGGCCAGTCCGTATTCAAACACGCGGGTGACGAGATTATAACAATTCTGAATTGACGCCGGGCGCGGCAGGCCGCGCTTATCGCTTTCGGCAATAAAGCGCATCAGGCCCCACGGGCTTTCATTAGAGACCCCAAAGTGGCGGATATTGCCCTTTTTGATGTGGTCGGCCAAGGTTTCGAGAATGGTCTCAAACGCCTCATAGTCGGCATCGTAATCAACATAGCTGTGAAAGCCAAACCCCGGATAACGCCGGTCGGGCCAGTGCAATTGATAAAGGTCGATATAGTCGGTTTGCAGGCGTTTCAGCGAACCCTCAACCGCCTCATCAATATGGGCGCGGGTATGGCGCGGACCGCCCCTGATCCATTTCATCATATCTTCGCGGCCGGTGACCTTGGAGGCCAGCACGATGTCCTGACGCTTACCGGTTTTCCTGAACCAGTTGCCAATAATGGTCTCAGTCGCCCCGTAAGTTTCGGCCTTGGGCGGGACGGCGTAGACCTCAGCCGTATCAAAGAAATTGACGCCGCGGGATACCGCATAGTCCATCTGGGCGTGGGCTTCGGCTTCTGAATTTTGCTGGCCCCAGGTCATGGTGCCCAAACACACGCGGGAGACCTTAAGGCCGGTTCGGCCCAGTTCGGAATAGTGCATATAGCCCTCAAGTAGCGAAGCGATAGGGCAACTTAAAGCCCTCAGATGTCATGGATTTGCCGTCTATCACGAAGCCTTTATAGAATTGTGAAGGCGGGACTTGCGAAGAAATGGCAATTTCACCATATAATATGTTACACTAAGCTTTAAGTTCCATATGGTTGGAAACGGCAAAAGGGAAATTTTTCTAATGAGCGACTATAAAGGTCAATACTCTTCGGCACCTACGGTTGACCTCGCCTATGACGAGGGCTTACGTAAGTTCATGCTCGGCGTCTACAACAAGATGGGGCTGGGCCTCGTCCTGACGGGCGTGCTCGCCTGGGCGGCAGCGAATGTGCCTGCCATTCAGCAACTGATGTTCAATATCACCGCTGATGGCCGTTTTGCGGGCTATACCATCCTGGGCTATGTCATTACCTTTGCCCCTGTGGTTATCCTGCTGGGTGCAGGTTTTGTGATGAAAAACCCAACGGTCGCGACCACGACGGCCCTTTATTGGGTGGTGGTCGCTTTGATCGGCCTGTCGACCGGCGCTAACTTCCTCATCTACACCGGCGGCTCGATCGCCACGACCTTCTTTGTGACGGCGGCGGCCTTTGGTGCGCTCAGCCTGTTTGGTTACACCACCAAAAAGGATCTGTCGGCCTGGGGTAAGTTCCTGTTCATGGCTGTGATCGGCCTGATCATTGCCTCGCTGGTCAATATGTTCATGAAGTCGCCGATCTTCTACCTGCTGATCTCAGGCGCGGGCGTGCTGATCTTCTCGGCTCTGATCGCGTTTGAAACCCAAAGCCTTAAGCGCACCTACTATGCGCTGGGCGGCGATGAGGCAGGTACGGCTATGGCCACCAACTATGGTGCGCTGTCGCTCTACATCAGCTTCATCAACCTGTTCCAGTTCCTGTTGGCCTTTATGGGTGTACGCCGAGACTAATCGGGTTTAAATACAGTGTTGAAGCCCCTTCGGAAATCCGTCCGAAGGGGCTTTTTCGTTAATCCTTTGCACACAAAAACATCACAGATGTGCAATACCCCTGACATCGACGCGGTTTACTGAACCGTTCTGATCGCTGGATCAGGGGGCTATGTTATGAAGCTGTCGCGTCGTCGTGCGTTACTGTCACTGGCTGCCGTAGGGAGTGCGCCCGCTTTGGGGGCCTCTGAGGTTTCGCCGCAGCTCAAAGGTCTGCATTTCGCCCACGGTGTGGCGTCGGGTGATCCGCTCAAAGACCGCGTGATCCTGTGGACGCGGCTGTCTGGCGCACAATCCCCGACCGAAGTGACCTATGATATCGCCGCCGACGAAGCGTTTTCCCAAATCATCACTACCGGCAAATTTCGCACCGATGCCGGCCGAGACTATACGGTCAAGGTCGATGCTGCGGGCCTGAAACCCGGCACCACCTATTATTACCGCTTCCGCGCCGGTGAGGCCATCTCATCCACAGGCCGCACCCAGACCCTGCCTGAAAACACCGATAAGCTGGTCATGGCAGTGGCGTCGTGCTCGTTGCACCCCAACGGCTATTTCAATGCCTATAAGGCCCTTGCCGAATTGCCTGACGTCGATGTGGTCGTGCATCTGGGCGACTATATCTACGAATATGGGTCAGCGGTTACCGCCTACGGCATGACCAATGGCCAGATGTTGAGCCGCATCCCCCAGCCGCCCCATGAGATCGTCAGCCTTGATGACTACCGTTTGCGTCATGCGCAGTATAAGGCTGATCCAGATCTTCAGGCCGCCCATGCCCGCGCGGCGTGGATCTGCGTCTTTGACGACCATGAAATCACCAATGACCCCTGGTACGGCGGTGCCGAGAACCACAATCCCGGCGAAGGCGATTGGTTTGAGCGCAAGGCCAAGGGCTTAAAAGCCTACCGCGAATGGATGCCAATCCGCGATCCTGCGCCTGGGCAATTGTCAGACGCCATCTATCGCTCGTTCCGCTTTGGTAAGCTGGCCGAACTGATCATGGTCGAGACCCGGCTGCTGGCCCGCTCAAAGCAGCTCGATTACCAGCATGATGTTGAAATGCTCACCCTGCCCGACGGTACGCGCCAGCTTGATGTCGAAGCTTTCCGCAAAAAGCTCAACGATCCGGCCCGCGAACTGTTTGGGCCTGAGCAGCGCCAGTGGCTGAAATCGACCCTGCAATCGTCAACGGACAACGATGTGCGCTGGCAGGTGCTCGGCAATCAGGTCGTCATGGCCCGCGTCGCTGGCCCCGATGTCAATAAGGTACTGGGGCCTGAGAAAATCAAAACCCTCATGCCGCTGATGCCCGAAGAGGCGCAAAAGTACCTGACGGCCATGATGGGCCTGTTCAGCCAGAACCCGCCTCTGCCGCTCAATCTCGATGCCTGGGACGGCTATCCGGCCGAGCGCGAGCGCTTTTACGATATGATCAAGGCCACCAATGCCCGCGCCGTGGTGATTTCGGGCGACAGTCACTGCGCCTGGGCCAATCAGCTTCATGATGCGCAGGGTGAGCCGGTCGGCGTCGAATTGGGCGTGACCTCGATCACCAGCCCGACCCGCTGGCTGGATAAGATCCTGCCGGGCTATGAACTGGCCAAGGGACTGGCCGAGGTCAACCCGGAAGTCCTTGATGCCGATGACAATTATAACGGCTTTATCCGCCTGACCCTGACGCCGGATCAGATGATCGGTGAGTGGATGACGGTCTCGACCATCACCTCGCGCGAGTTTACGACGGCGTCGCAAAAAACCTTTGTGGCCCGCGCCGAAAATAAGCGTGCGGGGCCGCTCACAGTCGTGTGAAGGGCTTGAAAACGGCACGGTTAGGGCGCACCTCATGAGCATCGTATTGTTCATTATTTTAACGCGCATTTGAATCCGAAACGCAGTTCGGCGGAGCCAAAACCGCTGCACACTTTTCGAAATGCGCTCTTGAGGAAACACCCATGTCCCTGCTTGCTCCCGAAAAACCCGCCGTATCCGTCGATATGTATTCCATGACCGTCCCTGTTCTGGTGCGGGCGCTCAAAAACCTGTCGCATCTGCTCGACAAAGCCGAAGCCCACGTCGAGGATAATGGCTTAAAACCCGAAGACATGCTGGGCGCGCGTTTGATTGAGGATATGCTGGCTCTGGTCAATCAGGTGCAACTGGCGACCGATACGGCTAAGGGGGCGGTGGCGCGTCTTGCCGGGGTTGATAATCCGTCCTTTGCCGATATCGAAACCACCTTTGATGAACTTCATCAGCGGATTGATAAGACGATCGAGTTTATTAAATCGGTGGATCGCGACCTGTTTACGGGCGCTGAAACCCGTGATGTGACCTTAAAGGTGCGCGGCGGTGAGCTGCATTTTAAGGGCTTTGACTATCTGACCGGCTTTGTCCTGCCCAACCTGTTTTTCCACGTCACGACCGCCTACGGCATCATCCGCCATAAGGGCGTCAAGATCGGTAAGCTGGATTATCTCGGCCCGCGCTAGAAATAAATATCATCCAAATTGCCACAGCCCTGCCCGGATCGTCCGCGCAGGGCTGTGTCGTCATTGAACTGTGGTTAATTTTGGTTAATACTCAGGCTTAGTAGGGTGGCGTGGGTTGAAGTTTCCGGCGAATGCGGAAGCGTTAAGGCGGCCTGAACGGCTGGGGGTGAAATGGTGTTTCCCGATTCCATAGAGGTGGCGGCTGGGCTGGTCTTTGTGTACCTGCTGATCAGCGTGATCACCACCATTGCGCGGGAATCGCTGGAAGGCTTTGTCAAAAGCCGGGGCCGGATGCTGGAACGCGGCGTCACCGAAATGCTGGGCCGTCATCATGGGCGCGGCGCTGAGAAATATGCGCTGGTCAAGGAGTTTTATACCCACCCCCTGATTCAGTCCTTGTATCAGGGCGACTATTCCACGCCGGATAAACGTAAATTCCGCGCCGGACGTAACCTGCCGTCCTATATATCCTCGAACAGCTTTGCCGCCGCCCTGCTTGATATCGTGGCGGATAAGGGTGGCTATTCGACAATTGAGGGCCGCGATGTCAACAATCTGCTGGAGGCCTCAGAACGGTTAGAAGATCAGCGCCTGAAAAAAGTCGTGCAATTTGCCCTGTGCTCCAGCGGTGGTGACTATCTTCAGGCCCAGAAACAGATCGAAAACTGGTACGATGCGTCGATGGTGCGGGTATCGGGCTGGTACCGGCGCGATACCCATAAGATCGTGTTCTGGTCAGGCCTTGCCGCCTCGGTCATCC
This sequence comes from Asticcacaulis sp. UBA2476, assembly GCA_002342035.1. Taxonomy (GTDB): domain Bacteria; phylum Pseudomonadota; class Alphaproteobacteria; order Caulobacterales; family Caulobacteraceae; genus Asticcacaulis. Next base: position 217,127 of record DDPE01000090.1, read on the forward strand.
TCAATATCAATACGTTCGTCATCGCGGACAGCCTCTACCGCGACCCGACCTTGCGTAAGGTGGCGGTGGCCAAGGCCGAAGCCTATATCGAACACAGCCGCGTCCAGACCGAACCCCGGCCGATCACGATTGACAATCTGCCGTCGTCTGAAGTGGCCGCCGATGTCTCGACGGCCGCAGTCCCGGCTATGGTGGCCCCGCCGGCGGTTCTCACCGAGCCTGCGGCCAATGCCGATATGGCCAAGACCTGGCAAAACCTGAAAACCGAAAAAGACTATATCGATACGCTCGGCCTGCCGCTGGGGTGGAACGACAATACGCTGGAGTCGATGGAGCGCTTTTTCAATATCGCCGTACCGGAAGACGCCGCGGATACCCCGGCAGAGACCCCCGCTAATCCGACCGGCGTGCAAGGCTGGTTCGGTACCCAGTTTAATTATTTGGTCAAGCTGCTGGACGTGCGGATGGACGCCGAAGACGCGCTGGTGTTCGGCGGTAATTTCCTGCGCAATACCATCGGGCTTTTGACCATTATGCTGGGCTGGCTGATGACCGCGTTTGCTATCACGCTGGGGGCGCCGTTCTGGTTTGATATTTTGAACCGCCTGATGGTTATCCGCTCAACGCAAAAGCCCAAGGATGCGACCTCAACCGGCTCTCCCAATCTGTGGAATATTATTGGTGAAACTCCGCCCACGTCACCGGCCCCCGCGGCGGTCGTCAACTATTCCGGCGGCTATGTATCCTCAGCCTCATCCCCGCTGATTACCGCGCGCCTAGTCTCAAAGCCAGAAGATCAGGAAGCACTGGCGGCAATCGATCCCCATGAACGCCCCAGAGAAGACAGTTAGGGGCGAAAGCATGGTGGATGTTGTTCAGGCGCATTTGATCGCCATGGTGCCGAAAATCCGGCCTGACCGGGCCTTGAGCTATGCCGACGCCATCAATGATGTGCTGGCCGATGCGGAAATCGACACCGCCCAGCGGCTGGTGCATTTCATGGCCCAGATCGCCCACGAAAGTGCCGGGTTTTCGGCGCTGGTTGAAAGCACCAACTATAAAAACGCCGCCTATCTCGATAAAACCTTCAGCAATGTCAAAGGCCCGGCCCACGCGCAGGCCCTGATTGCCAAAGGGCCGGTGGCTATTGGTAACTGCATCTATGCCAACCGGCTCGGCAACGGCAACGAAGCTTCCGGCGACGGTTATCGTTATCGCGGGCGCGGCTTTATGATGATTACAGGCAAGAATAATTACCGCGAGGTCGAAGCCTATTCCGGCCTACCGGTCATCGCCCACCCGGAACTGCTGGGGCAGGCGGGACCTGCCGCACAGGCCGCAGCGCGGTTCTGGCTGACGCGCAATATTAATACGGCGGCTGACGCCGATGATATCGCTGAGGTCACTCGTCTGATCAATGGTCCCGCCCGCCACGGCCTAGATCAGCGGCAGGTCTGGCTGAATAAAACCAAGGCCATCTGGCTATAGTCACAGCGAAGTGTAGCGGTAGTTCTTGCCGTTTCTGCGCGGGCGTCCCATCTTCTGGTTTTGCTTAAAACCGGAGCCCCGCGATGATCAATCTCTACACCTGGCGCACGCCCAATGGCCGCAAGATTTCCATAGCGCTCGAAGAATTTGGCCTGCCGTACACGGTGTTTCCGATTGATATTTCTAAGAATGAGCAATTCGCGCCGGACTTTCTCAAAATCTCCCCCAACAACAAAATCCCGGCCATTGTTGATGAAGATGCGGGCGGCCTGAGTGTCTTTGAATCGGGCGCGATCCTGATCTATCTGGCGGAAAAGACGGGTAAGTTCCTGCCCGCATCCGGCGCCTCCCGCTATAAGGTTCTGGAATGGCTCAACTGGCAAGTGGGAGGCATGGGGCCGATGTTCGGGCAATTCGGCCATTTCACCGTCTATGCGCCGGAAAAAATCCCCTATGCGGTTGAGCGCTACACCGGTGAGGTACGCCGTCTGCTGGGTGTGCTCGATAAGCGCCTGTCCGAGGCCGCTTACGTTGGGGGCGATGACTATTCGATAGCCGATATGGCCATCTTTCCATGGCTGGCGGGTTTGACCACCGGCTATAAGGCTGAGGCCCTTTTAGACGGTTTTAACTATGTTCAGGCTTACATTGATAAAATAGCTGCGCGTCCGGCGGTTGGGCGTGGTATGTTAGTTCCGCAGGTCTGATCCGGCATGTGAGTTGAAAGATAAAAAAACAAATGAAGCCTTTCCGTGCCCCGGCTAACCCGTTCACTGCGTGGACGGATCTGGCCTTTAAGACCACTGAGATGATGATGGCTTCGGCCCATGTCATCAATCATCGCACCACGCAAATGATGAACTCTGATCCGATCCCCAGTGCGGCGGATCAGGCTGAGTTTAACCTGATGTCGCAGGAAAAGGTCGAGGCGGCGCACGAATCGATGTTCGCCATGACCCGCTATATGATGGGTCTGAACCAGCAGATCGGCACTGAGACGTTTAAGCACATGATGGCTGGCACCAGCGATTTTATGTCGCTGGCCTTCAGTCAGACCCCTGAGCAGATGATGACCCGTCAGGCCAAGCTGATGCAGACCCTGACCGACAGTGCGGTCAGTGCGTCTCATCTTAGCCATACGACGGCGACGCTTGTGAACCGCGGCCTGAAGCCGCTTCATCGCCGCGCGACCGCCAATGCCAAGCGGCTTGGCACAAAGGGCAAATAACAATCCATTTGCGGCGAGCCATCGTATCTAAGCTGATTAGATAAGGGTGGTGTGATGGCGCATTTTCTTGTTATTGCCGGTTCAAGCGACATAGGCCGGGCGACCAAAGATCTGTTGACGGCGCAGGGGCATGACGTCACGTCCACGGCCCGCCAGCCTCAGTCGGATGACATCGCCCTCGACGCCACAGATTTTGCGGCGGTGGAGCAGGTGTTTGCCAAGGCGACGGAAGCGCACGGCCCAATCGACGGCGTGGTCAATTGCGCCGGATCGCTGTGGTTAAAGCCGGCCCACATGACCAGCGCTGATCAGTACCGGGCCGTGATCGATGCATCGCTGACCACCGCCTTTGCCGTCGTGCGCGCTGCTGCCAAACAGATGACGGCGGGCGGATCGGTGGTGTTGATATCCTCAGCCGCCGCTCACGAAGGCCTGGCCAATCACGAAGCCATTGCCGCGGCCAAGGCGGGCGTTGAAGGCTTGATGCGCTCGGCAGCGGCGACCTATGCGGGTCAAAATCTCAGGTTTAATGCCGTCGCCCCCGGTCTGGTGCAGACGCGGATGACGAAAGCGCTGACGGCTAACGACCTGTCGCGAAAAGTGTCTGAGTCCATGCACGCTCTGGGGCGGTTGGGCACGCCCGATGATATTGCCCGCGCGATTGTGTTCCTGCTCGATCCGGCCAATGACTGGATCACCGGTCAGGTGCTGGGGGTCGATGGCGGCTTAGGCGGTATCCGGCCCCGCACGAAAATATGACGGTTCTGCGCGTAATTCTGGGCGATCAGTTATCGACGCGGCTTGAGATTATCCGCACCGCCGATCGGGCGCGTGACATTATCCTGATGGCTGAGGTCGGCGATGAAACCACCTATGTCAAGCACCATGTCAAAAAGATCGCCTTTGTGTTTGCGGCCATGCGCCATTATGCGCAGGCTTTGACGCAGGCGGGCTACACTGTGCGCTATGTCAAACTGGATGACCTCGACAACAGCCACAGCCTGACCGGTGAGATTGAGCGGGCGGTGAAGGATTTAAGTCCTTCCGAGGTTATGGTGACCGAGGCCGGAGAATGGCGCCTAAAAGAGGCGTTTGAAGATTTACAATCGCGGCTTACCGTCCCGATGACCATCCTGCCCGATACGCGGTTTTTGTGTTCGCACGATGAATTTGCCGCCTGGGCGTACGGCAAAAAAGACCTGCGGATGGAGTTTTTTTATCGTCACATGCGCACGCGCTATAACCTTTTGATGGATGCGCACGGCAAACCCTGCGGCGGGCAGTGGAACTTCGATAAGGACAATCGCCAGCCGCCAGTCAAGGGCCTTACCGCACCAAGACGGCTCAGTTTTAAAAAAGACGCCATGACGCGGGAAGTACTGGATCTGGTGCGGTCGCGGTTTCCAGATAACATCGGCCGGCTGGAACCGTTTCATTTCGCGGTTACGCGCACCCAGGCCCTGAAAGAACTGGATCATTTCATAGCGCATTGTTTGCCGTCATTCGGCACCTATCAGGACGCGATGGTGACGGATGAGCCCTACCTTTATCACTCATTACTGGCGGCCTATATCAATGTCGGGTTCCTCTATCCGCTGGAGGTCTGCCAAAAGGCCGAAGCGGCGTATCGCGATGGCGTGGCACCGCTTAATGCCGTCGAGGGCTTTATCCGTCAGATATTGGGCTGGCGCGAATATGTGCGCGGCATTTATTGGCGGCACATGCCGGAATACCTCGATATGAATGCGCTGGATGCCCATGAGGATTTGCCGTGGTTTTACTGGGACGCGGACACCAAAATGCACTGCGTCAAACAGGCGGTCACCCATACGCTTGACCATGCCTATTCTCACCATATTCAGCGGCTGATGATCACCGGTAATTTTGCGCTGCTGGCCGGAATCGCGCCGCGTCAGATTCATGAATGGTATCTGGCCGTCTATGCCGATGCTTATGAATGGGTGGAACTACCCAATACGCTGGGCATGGCGCTGCATGCCGATGGCGGGATTATGGCGTCAAAGCCCTATGCGGCGGGCGGCAACTATATCTCGAAAATGAGCAATTTCTGCCAAAGCTGCCACTATGATGTGAAGGATGCGACGGGGTATCGCGCATGCCCGTTCAATAGCCTGTACTGGGATTTTATGAACCGCCACCGTGATCGCTTCAAAGGTCATCATCGGCTGAACTATGCCTATGCGACATGGGGCCGGATGGGGGAGCCAAAGCAAGCCGCTTACCGCGCCCGCGCCGATCAGGTCAGGCAAATGATGCGTGAAGGTGTACTATGAAGCCCATTCGCTATACCAAATCGACCTTGCCGTCTAAGGTCTGTGTGACCTGTGGTCGTCCGTTCAACTGGCGCAAAAAGTGGGAAAAGGTCTGGGATGAGGTCAAATATTGCTCGGAACGTTGCCGACGCACTTGATCATTTGGATAACCACGCTTTTATCAACTCGCATACATTTTCGTCCAAATCAGGGTTGCCCTGATTGATACCCCGTACAATCTCAAACATTTTGTCCTTGAGGTTTGTATGGGCTGCCCAAAACTCTGGCTTTACGGTAAGTACGGATTTTAAAAGATCACCTTCGTAAAAATCTCCTTCGACAAGAGGGTTCTTGCTAAGGATTTCAATAGCTAATGGCACCAGAAATTTCGTGCCTATGTCCTGAGAGATCATTACCCTGAGATCACCTGCGGTTAGCTGACTTACAGGTATCTTCCGGAGTTGAGTGCATCTCCGGGTAAGATTGCTGTAGCTATCTACTTCCCAAACGCTGAGCTCTAAATCTTCCAGTGTCAGATGGGCGTATTGATGTGTCTGCATTGTCTTACGATGTTAAATCCGCCAGTTTCGCGCTCGTAACCCGCGCCGCGTCGTCAGGCGATAAACCTACCAACAACCCACGCTGGCCACCATTAATCAGCACCTGATCAAACAGGGTGGCGGTTTCATCAATCGCGATCGGCACGGCTTTTCTCTGGCCGAACGGGCTGATGCCGCCGACCTTAAAACCGGTCAGGCGTTCGGCATCGGCGGGCTTCATCATGTTGGCTGATTTGCCACCAAACGTGGCGGCCAGTTTCTTCATACTGACTTCGCAATCGGACGGGACGACCACGCACACCGGCTTACCGTCAACCTCGGCCATCAGAGTTTTGAACACTTGCTCCGGCGATTTGCCGAGCGCTTGCGCCGCCTGCAAACCCACGCGCGCGGCAGTGGGATCATAGTCATAGGGGAACAGTTCAAACGCAATGCCCGCTTTCGTCAGGGCGGCGGTGGCAGGTGTGGTCTTGGACATGGTATATCACTTTGCGCGAACTTCCTTTGTCGCCTTCCTAAACGCTGAGGGCTTCCCGTCAAGTCAGGTCGGCGGGTGTTTGTGACGATCCGGTGGGGTAAAAACAGGTATTTTTCCGTCAGAATATTGCAATGCAAAGCTTGTGATCATAAAAACCCCATGTTATTAAGAATAATTCTCAATTCGGGTTTGCGGGTTTCTTTTCGTCAATGTCGTCTTTTTCTGGCTTAGGCGCGTCCTTCTGGCGCAATCAATTGCGTCAGTGGCACTGGATCAGTTCGGCAGTTTGCCTGATGGCCATGTTCCTGTTCTCGGTGACCGGCTACACGCTCAATCACGCCACAGACATCGAATCCAAGCCCAAGATCGATACCAAAGAAGTTACCCTGACCGCCGCCCAGTTGGGCGCGTTGGACGCAGCGCAGGATAAGGCCGATCTGCCGGTGCCTGCGGTTCATATGATCTTAGAGGCCTCCGGCATTGATCTCGAAGGCTACGAGGCCGAAGTTAGCGAGACTGAAATCTATATCCCCATGCCCAAGCCGGGCGTTGATTCCTGGGTATCAATTGAGCGCGACACCGGTCTTATGACCTATGAGCGCACCGATCGCGGCGTCATCGCCATTTTGAACGACCTGCATAAGGGCCGTAATTCCGGTCCGGCCTGGTCGTGGTTCATCGATATTATCGCGTTGTTTTGCGTGATCTTCTGCCTGACCGGGTTCGGGCTTTTGTGGGTCTATGCCAAGTCCCGCGCCATCACCTGGCCATTGATCGGATTTGGGGTTTTAGCCCCGTTCATCCTGTTTATGGTCTTTGTTCACTAAAAAGCTTTCGCGGGACGCGGGCTGTTTTTGTAAGAGGTTGTTGATGTTCAAAGTTACTCAGGTTTCGGGTTGGGGGGCAGCGCTTGCCGTGGCTGGGGGTATGGGGGCCGCGGCAGGCGCATCTGCCGCTGAACTGGCCGTCACCGTCGAAGTGCCGCGCCTGACCGTGGCTGAATACCATAAGCCCTATGTGGCTGGCTGGATTGAAACGGCTAATGGGGCACACGCCGGTAATCTTTTCGTCTGGTACGACGTCAAGATGAAGGATGAGGGCGGCAAGAAGTGGCTCAAGGACATGCGCGCCTGGTGGCGCAAGAGCGGTCGCTCCCTGACCACGATGCCGGACGGTTTGGCCTCAGCCACCAAGGCGCCGGGTCGTCAGACGGTGAATTTCACGCAAGCCAATGGCCTGAAAGGCATCAAGCCGGGCCAGTATAACCTTGTCATCGAAGCCTCACGCGAAGCCGGTGGTCTTGAAATTGTGCGCGTGCCGCTCAATCTGACCAAGGCGTCGAACGGTTCGGGCAAGGGTGCCAGCGAGCTGGGGGCCATCAGCTACACCTATAAACCGTAAACCATGGTTGTGGCCGCACCAGACGATGTGGGGATCTTTATCCCGCCGGTGGATGTGCCGCAAAAGCCCCCGGCGGATGCGGACATCACGACCATAAGCGGGCAGGCGTTTGGCACGTCTTGGCAGGTCAAGGCGGTGCTGGGGCAGGGTGATGCGGCCGAGGTGCAGGCGCGGATTGAGGCTTGCCTTAGCGAGATCGATATCCAGATGTCGCCCTATAAGGCGCAATCGGATCTGTGCCGGTTCAACGGGGCGGGCCCGTGGCAGCATGTAACCTTGCCGCCTATGCTGCTTGACGTGGTGGCTAAGGCGGTCGAGGTAGCGCAACTCACCGACGGTGCGTTTGATCCGTGTCTGCTGGAGGCGGTTGAGGCCTGGGGGTTTGGATCGCGCGCGGTGGGTACCGGCCTGCCGCCGGAGCCGGTACGAGACGGACTTAAAGCCCGTCCCTCCGACTGGCGTGATTTGGTGGTGCAGGACGGCGGGTTGATCCATCCCGAAGGTTTGCGGCTTGATCTCAACGCTATCGCCAAGGGCTATGCCGTCGATTGTGTGATGGATGTGCTGCGGGATGAATTTGGCGTGGTCTCGGCTCTGGTCGAAGTGGGTGGCGAACTGAAAGGCATAGGCGTGCGCCCGGACGGTCAGCCGTGGTGGGTTGAGATTGACCGGGTGCCGGGCGCGACATTCGGACGTAAGCTGATCGCTTTATGCGATCATGCGGTGGCGGTGTCCGGCGACTGGCGGCGTTATTTTGTCCATGATGATAAATCCTATGCGCATACGATTGATCCCCTCACGGGCTGTCCGCTTGATAACCGCATGGCGGGGGCGGTGGTGATGGACAAAGACTGTTGGCGCGCCGATGCTCTGGCCACTGCCCTGATGGTGATGGGCGCAGATCGGGCTGTGGCTTTTTGTGCGCAGCATGAGATCGCCGCCCTGATCATGGTGCGCGACGGCGAGCATATAATTGAACGCTTAAGCCCGCTAATGGCGGCCTATGGGACTGAAGAGTAAGATATGGGACTGTCGCAGATCATAGCCGAGGTGCAGGGCGATCCGGTCACATGGGCCTGGGTGCTGGGCTCAAGCGCGCTTTATCTGATTATGTGTGCGGTCATCTGGGCGGGCGAGCAGAAAAAAGCCCGCCTTAAGCGTGAGGCAGCGGCGGGGGCGACACCGTGGCTGGTCGTCTATGCCTCCCAGACCGGTCAGGCCGAAGAGATTGCGACGGCGACCTTAAAACGCCTCAGTGACGGCGGGCAAGTGGCTCGCATTGTAGATATGGCTGACCTGAAACTCAGCGATCTTGAAAGCGCGCGGCATGTCCTGTGTGTGGCATCGACGACCGGCGATGGCGATGCACCGGACTGCGTGCTTGGCTTCGAGACCAAAATCATGAACGATGGCGCTGTGCTCAGTCACCTTGATTATGCGGTGCTGGCGCTGGGGGACAAATCCTACGCCGATTTTTGTGCGTTTGGGCGTAAAGTTTATGACTGGCTGCGGGCGAGCGGGGCCAAGCCCTATTTTGAGGTGATTGAGGTCGATGATCTTGATCCGGTGGCGCTGAACAGGTGGTATGAAAATCTGTCGGATCTGGGGGCCAAGTCCGAAGCGTTTAATCCCAAAGCGGCTTACGGTGCGTGGCAATTGAAGGCGCGCGAATGTCTCAATCCCGATAGTGATGCCTCGAAACTTTACCGGGTGACTCTGGTGCCCGAAAACGGGGCACTGCCCGACTGGCAAGCGGGTGATCTGGCCGAGATTATGACGGCGGACGGTCATGTCCGTGACTATTCGCTGGCGTCTCTGTCATCAAGCGGCGGGGTTGAGCTTTATGTGCGTGAAGTGATTAAGGATGACGGTTCGCGCGGTCTGGGTTCAGGGCTTTTGACCCATGATCTGGGTGTGGATGAGACGGTTTTGTTGCGCACAAAATCCCATAAGAATTTCCATACGCCCGATGGTGACGGGCCGTTGCTGCTGATTGCGGCGGGGTCGGGGCTGGCGGGGCTTAATGCCCATATCGATGCGCGTCTGGCGGCGGGTCGTAAGGGCAATTGGGTCATCTATGGTGAGCGCCATCCGATCCGCGATGGCGCCCTGTGCAAGGCACTGACGGCGCGGGTGCAGGCCGGTGAGTTGAGCGATCTTAGTTTGTGTTTCTCACGGCCCGATAGCGGCCAGCGCACCTATGTGCAGGATGCCCTGAGTGCGGCCCCGGATCGGGTGCGCGGTTTTCTGACGGGTGGCGGCGCGGTTATGGTTTGCGGCGGGCTGTCGATGGGGCAGGGGGTCGATAAAGCCCTGCGCACGATCATGGGTGATGACTGGGCGGATCAGGCTTTGGCTGACGGACGTTATCGCCGCGATCTTTACTGACACATTAGGCGAGCACGCACGGTTAGTCCAAATTCAAACATAATATAATCATATAAAGATATGTTTATGTCTTTATTGACTCTTCAAATTGCGCACCCTATAGCTGTGCGGGTCGTGGTTCTGCGTCGGTTGCCAAACCGGCGCGGCTAAGAGGGAAGCCGGTTAAACTCCGGCGCTGCCCCCGCAACTGTGCGCGGTAAGCTGAGGTTCATATGCCATTGGGGGACTACCCCTGAGAAGGCGGACTTAAGCCCTGACCCGTGAGCCAGGAGACCTGCCAGCGACCTCATATTTCACCCGGAGCGGAGGGCTCAGGCGGTGCGTCTTTGACCCGCGACCTCTGCGGGCGCGCAGACGCATGGCCAAACCTTGCGCTCACAGCACAGAGGTTACCGTGTCATCCATTATCCCCGTCGCCACATTAGGCACCCCGCGTATCGGCCTTAAGCGCGAACTTAAATTCGCCCTCGAATCCTATTGGTCGGGTAAGTCCGATCAGGCGACCCTGCTGCAAACCGCCAAAGATTTGCGCGCCGTCAACTGGGCGCGGCAAAAGGCGCGTGGCGTCGATATCATTCCGTCGAATGATTTTTCATTCTACGATCAGGTGCTGGATACCAGCCTGATGGTTGGGGCGATTCCGGCGATTTATGGCGATGAGGCTGACCTTAACACCTATTTCGCGATGGCGCGCGGAAGTCAGGCGGGTCACGCAGAAACCTGCGAACATGGCCATGTGCATGGCACCGGCCAAGGCGTACCGGCGCAGGAAATGACCAAATGGTTCGACACCAATTATCACTATATGGTGCCGGAATTTAGCGAGGATCAGACCTTCAAGCTGACATCGTTAAAGGCGGTCGAAGAATTTTTAGAGGCCAAGGCGCTGGGTTATCACACCCGTCCGGTTCTGGTTGGGCCAGTGACCTATCTTAAGCTGGGCAAGGGTGTGGCTAACCCCCTGTCGCTGATTGAGCGGCTAATCCCGGCCTATGTCGAGGTGCTGAAAGCGCTGGCGGCGGCGGGCGCTGACTGGGTGCAGATCGATGAGCCGGTGCTGGTGCTGGATGGTGATGCTGAAACGACGGCGGCCCTGCAAAAAACCTACGCAGCATTCGCCAAAGAGGTGCCCGAAGTCAAAATTATGCTGGCAAGCTATTTTGGCGGCTTGGGCGATAATCTGGAGGCGGCGGTAAACTTGCCGGTCGCGGGCCTGCATGTCGATCTGGTGCGCGCACCGGAACAGCTTGAGGCGGTTGTGCAAGCCGCCCCCAAATCGCTTACCCTGTCGCTGGGTGTGATTGATGGCCGCAATATCTGGCGCGCCAATCTGCCTGCCGTGCTTGAGCGCCTGACCGGCGCTGCGGCGCGTGGCAACCTTCAGATCGCGCCGTCCTGTTCGCTGCTGCATGTGCCGATCGACCTTAATCTGGAGACGGCGCTCGACGGCGATGTCAAATCCTGGCTGGCCTTTTCACTGCAAAAAATGGACGAACTGTCGGTGCTATCCAAAGCGCTGTCGGGCGGCAATGTCGCGGCTGAACTCAGCGCCTCTGCAAATGCCGCGCAGGCCCGTGCCGCCTCGCCCAAGGTCCATGATGCGGCGGTTAAGGCTCGAGTTTTGGCCGTGACACCTGATCAGGCTCAGCGCAAAAATGCCTTTGCTATTCGCGCCGATCTGCAACGTCAGGCGTTTAACCTGCCCGCCTTTCCTACCACCACTATCGGCTCGTTCCCGCAAACCTCTGAGGTGCGCAAAGCCCGTTCTGATCATGCCAAAGGCGCGATTAATGACGCGCAATATGATGCCTTCCTGAAAGCCGAGACCGAACGCGCCATCCGCTGGCAGGAAGACATTGGCCTTGATGTGCTGGTTCACGGTGAGTTCGAGCGCAACGACATGGTGCAGTATTTCGGTGAGCAGTTATGTGGCTTTGCCTTTACCAAGCACGCCTGGGTGCAGTCCTATGGCTCGCGCTGCGTGCGCCCGCCGGTACTGTTTGGTGATGTTTCGCGCCCTGAACCGATGACGGTGGCGTGGTGGCAATATGCGCAGTCGCTTACCGATAAGCCGGTCAAGGGGATGCTGACCGGGCCGGTGACTATCCTCAACTGGTCGTTTGTGCGCGATGACGTACCGCGCTCAGTCGCCTGCCGTCAGATTGCGCTGGCCATCCGCGATGAGGTGTCTGACCTTGAGGCCGCAGGTGCCAAGATGATCCAGATCGATGAGGCGGCCCTGCGCGAAGGCCTGCCGCTGCGGCGCGCGGACTGGCAAGCCTATCTCGACTGGGCGGTCGAGGCGTTTCGGCTATGTTCGACCAGCGTGTCCAATGACACCCAGATTCACACCCATATGTGCTATTCGGAGTTCAACGACATCATGGACGCGGTGGCAAACATGGACGCCGATGTCATCTCTATTGAGACGTCGCGCTCCAAGATGGAACTGCTCGATGTGTTCAGGTCGAAAAAGTACCCCAATGAGATCGGGCCGGGCGTTTATGACATCCACTCACCGCGTGTGCCGGAGGTGAGTGAGATGACCGAGTTGATGTCGCTGGCGCGGCAGCGGCTGAGTGATGCCCAGTTGTGGGTTAATCCCGACTGCGGCCTGAAAACCCGTAAATGGGATGAGGTCAGGCCCGCTTTGGTCAATATGGTGGCGGCGGCGAAAGCCTTGCGCGAACCGGCTTAACCCTTAAGGGCTGCTTCGACGCAGGCGATCAGCGTTTCAGCCTCAAACGGCTTACGCAGGAAACAGGAGGCCCCGCCCGCCAGGGCGCGGGCCTCAATGTCTTTTTCCGGATAGGCAGTGATAAACAGCCGCGGAATATTCGGGCCGTGGCTGCGCATCCGGTCCTGAAGGCCAAGGCCGCCCATGCCGGGCATTTGCACGTCGGTGATGACCAGACCGATCGTATCATGCAGGGCGTCGCTCAGAAACTGCTCGGCCGAGGCGAAGGGTTGAGCGCCATAACCGAAGGCGCGCAGCAGGCTGATCAGGGCCGCGCGCACAGACGCATCATCATCGATGACCGCGATGACGACCTCGCCTGGCGTGGGGGAAAGCGCGGAATGGCACACCGGGCCGGACCCTTTATGATATTCCGGAAGTCGGTATGGCCGCCGGTTACAGGCCTCACTATGACAGCCGCGAGCCACAAGGGATATAATACGATGGTTTATGGTCCGTTGTGGCTCAGTCCCAGGCTGCGGGCCATGGTGACCAGATCGGCCAGTGACCGGGCCTGCATCTTCTTCATGGCGTGACCGCGATGAATCTTGATGGTGATTTCACTGAGCGACATTTTTCCGGCAATCTGCTTATTCAGCAGGCCTGATGTGACGTGGGCCATGACCTCCTGCTCGCGCGGGCTCAAGGTGCTATAGCGTTCGCGTAAGCTCAGCAGGCTTTTTTCATCCAGACGGCGGCTGCGATCAAAGCTGATGGCTGAGGCGACCGCATCCAGCATGTCCTGATCACGAAACGGCTTGGTCAGGAAATCGACCGCGCCGGCTTTCATGGCGCGCACTGACATCGGAATATCGCCGTGTCCGGTCATGAAGATGATAGGGATATGGATGTTCTGACGCGCCAGTTGGCTCTGGAACTCAAGGCCGCTGATCAGGGGCAGGCGGATATCGAGCACCAGACAGGACGGCAAATCCGGCAGATCGTGGGCCATAAACTCCATGGCGGTCGAAAAGCTTCTGACGTCAAATCCCATGGAGCGGAACAGGCTCGATAAGGCCTCGCGGATGGCGCCGTCATCATCGACGACGAATACATGAGCGCTGTCCATAGGCGCGGTCATATGCCGGCGACCTGAGCCGGGGCGGGCGGCAGGGTGAAGTGCATGATCGTTCCCGTGTCGCTGCCTTTCGGCGGGGCCGTCCAGATCTGGCCATCATGGGCTTCGATGATTGAGCGGCAAATCGATAGTCCCATGCCCATGCCATCATCGCGGGTTGAAAAGAACGGGCTGAAAACCGCCTCCAGATGATCGGCGGCAATGCCCGGCCCATTATCCTCAACGGTGGTTCTGACCTTGTGGTCATCATCAAGGGCTGTGGTGACCGTGAGGCGGCGGCTATGGCCGCTGAGGTCGCTTAAGGCGTGGATACTGTTGAGCATGACATTGATCACGACCTGCTGAAGTTGCACCTTATCGCCGGTGACCTGCGGCAGAGGGTCGGACAGCTCAAGCCGCAACGTCACCTGATGGCTGTTGATTTCGTGCTGCATCAGCAACACCGCATCATGGATGATATCGTTGATATCGAGCGGTTTGGACTGGGGCTCTGACTTTACCGACATGGCCCGCAGTTTCCAGATGACATCGCTGGCGCGCCGGCCTTCGCTGATGACGCGGGTAATGGCACTCTTAGCTTCGTGCATATCCGGCTCAGGCCGCCCCAGCCAGCGCAGGGCCGCTTCGCCATTGGTGACGATGGCTGCCAGAGGCTGATTGACCTCATGGGCGATGGAGGCGGTCAGTTCGCCTAAAGTGGTCATGCGGCTGACGTGGGCCAGATCGGCCTGAGCCTTGGCCAGATCGGTCTGGGCCTGCACCCGGTCGGTGATATCAAGCACGCACACCAGCACATGGGCAAAGGTCGGGTCATCGATCGGGAAGGTCGTGGCGCACACGATGTCACGGTATTCGCCGTCCAGTGCGCGGATCTGGGTGACGGTTTCGCAGGACGGATCACCGCGCGCCAGCGCCCGTAACAAAGCCTCAAATGAGGGCATAGTCTCCGGCACGAAAATGGTGTTGAGCGAGGACATGAACTCATCCTTACGCGTTCCCTTGACCAGTTTCACCGCCGTTTCATTGATATCGATGATCCGGACCAGCCCGACCGCCTCGATCACAAACTCCGGATGGCTGGCGATATAGCGGTCGATGTCCGTTATACCTTCGGCGCGCAACTGACTAAAGCGGGCCACGACGGCGGTATAGTCTTCTTCCCAGATGCCAAAGCGCGTGGTTTCAAAGATCGAGCGAAAGCGCTGCTCGTTGGCCTGCAATATGCGGGTGGCCGATTGCGTCTTAAGTGCCAGCGCGGTGGCGATGACGATCGCAGCGATGCTGATCAGGGCGCGAATGAAGGGTGGGGCGGTGACCTCATCGATCTGTCCGCGCGTAAGATCCTGTCCATGGCCCATAATGTAGCTGATGATCGTCAGGGTCACGCACAGGCCCGACAGGGCGATCAGGCCCTTGCGCCGGCAAAAATTGGCCGACATCAGAATCACCACGACATAAAGCACCGCCACGGCCGTCCCCAGTGGCACCAGCGTGTCGATCAGGAAGATGGCGACGATCAGTACCGCCGTGCAGGCTTGAAAAAACAGCATATCCTCAGCCAGCAACGGCTTACCGTTGCCGTTCAGCGTCAGCCATGCGGGCAGATGAGGAGCGGAGGACATGAATAACGCCCACAAAGCGAACTATGAAAAGGTATATTAGCGAAACAAGATATGCTATTATGACGCGGTGCGCCATTGTTTTTCAGGCTTTGCGACCTTTGTCGGCCTATACCTTGGTATAGGGTTCCCTGAACCTAAACCTTAAGGTTATGTCTCCTCAAGTAGAATTGCTGTCACGGCACCTGTGAGCCAAGATAAGGACGATCGGGGCCGTTTCGCCCATACCTTTTTTACCCCGGCCCATTTTTGTAACTGCGTAATTCACTGGCACGGCATGATCGCTTCGGCGGCGGCCTTGCGTCGACACGAATGACACAGGAGAAAACGTCATGCAAACTCAGCCGATTGAAGCCCTGGTTTCGTCCTATGCGGCCTCACCGTTTCGCACGCCCACCAAATCGGAGCCCTCCAGATCTGAGCATTTAAGCCTGCGCGAAGTCAGCGTGGTGCGTCTGATTGGTCAGGGCATGTCCAATAAGGTCATCGCCCGCCGGTTGGGGATCACGCCGGAAACGGTCAAATCCCATGTAAAGAACATCTTTGTAAAGCTGTCGGTGCGCAACCGTGCCGAAGCGGCCTTTCGTGCCGAAAAGCTTGGCATAGTGGTTTAGGTCTTAGGTTTGGTCTTTTCGCCCTTTTTTGCGCACATAAAGCGTCTTATCGACCTCAGCGATGATTTGGCCGTCATCGTCGATGATATCGACTTTCAGCACGGGTTCGGTCTTGCCGTTCAGGTCGGCCATGTCGCGGATCTGCATGGCCTCAGCGTGGCTCAGGCGAAACAGAGCCCGCACCCTGCCGCGGCCCGGTCGGACAAAGCGGATAGAGGCGGCCTTGTCCCAGACGATATAGTCCTTACCCAGTTGCATCATCAGTATCAGCATGAAAAACGGATCGGTCATGGCGTAGAGCGACCCGCCGAACTGAGTTCCGACAATGTTGCGGTTCCACCAGGTCAGCTTCATGGCAACATCGATTTCAGTGTAGTCGGAGCGGATGCGGGTGACCTTGATCCCGGCCCCCAGCAGCGGCGGATAGAAGTTGATATTTTTGATCAGAAATGGCTTTTTCATGCGGGATGCGCCGACTTGGAAAAGACCTGCATCACCACAACGCCTGAGATAATCAACGCGATGCCGATGATGGCGGGCAGGTCGAGTTTCTGCTTGAATGCCAGCCATCCAACGAATGATATCAGCACGATCCCCAATCCGCTCCAGACCGCATAGACAATGCCTACGGGCAATGATTTTAGGGTCAGCGACATCAGGTAAAAAGCCGTACCGTAGCCGATGCACACTATGGTGCTGTAGAGCGGTTTGGTGAATTGCTGTGAGGCCTGAAGCGCTGAGGTGGCGATCACTTCGGCAACAACCGCGCCGATAAGCGTAAGGTAAGGGTGCATGGGGACTCCTTTTGGAAAAGGCTTATCCTACCCAATGCGGCCTGACCAGACTGACCTTGCGGCAGCTAACGCGGTCTTTACTCAAAGGTGTCCTTAATCTATATAACCCTCACCGGACGAGACGCGCCGTACCCGGTAGCCTTGCGCTGCGGCTTTCCCGCCGAAAGACAAGACGACGCATTGTTTCATAGTTTGAAAGGATGCGCGTAATGTCTTTGCCGTGGATTTATCTGATTATCGCGGGCGTGTTAGAAGTGTGCTGGGCCATTGGCCTCAAATACACAGAGGGCTTTACCAAGCCCATACCTTCGGCGTTTACCCTGATCACGCTGGCTATGAGCATGTACCTGCTGGCCAAGGCGGCGGAAGTTTTACCGATCGGCACGGCCTATGCCGTTTGGGTTGGCATCGGTGCATTAGGGGCGGCAATCCTCGGTATTTTCCTGTTTCAGGAAGCGGTGACGCCGTTGAGGGTCTTATTTCTGGTCATGTTGCTGGTCGCGATCATTGGCCTGAAATCGACCGCGCACTGATCTGACTACCATTTCGCCCAGGTTCGGCGGTTCAGTATGATGTGGTGCGCCGTTAAAAAGACTATCGCCCCCGCCGTGCCGATGACAACGGCCCCGGCGGTGCCAGCACCTAAGCCGAGCAGGAAACTGACGGTATAGGTCATGATGGCACCGAATACGCCCAGCACCACGTTAAACCACAGTTTGCTGTTGGTTTTAGCCATGATCGCAATCAGCCCGGCCACCGCTCCAATCAGGGCGCCGGTGGCCATGGCGACGATCCAGCCGATCTGCATATCTGTCATATGTGTACCTTCGGTACGGTCAAATTCTAAAGGGTAACCGTGCGTGGCCGCATGTAAGATTAAAATGGGTCAACGCGTCACAGGTTATAAATAACCCATAGAATTTAATATTTTACCTTAAGCTGTGGCCGAGCCTGTCTTGATGACCGAGGCGACCATTTTTAGAAAATCCGGTATGGCAAACGGCTTGGGTAAAATGGCATTGGCACCGGCGACTTCGGCGGCGGCCAGCACATGCAGGGCGCTGATTTTGGAGTTGGCATCCTGCGACATAGCGATCACCTTGATGTGGGGCCAGTCCTTGCGGATTTGGCCGATCCCGGCGATGCCGCCAATGCCGGGGATCAGGATAGACGTGATGACCATGTCCAGAAGGCTCAGGTTATGGTCGAAAAAGGCATCTTCCATATTGACCGCTTCGGACACCGTATAGCCGACTTGACGCAGCACCAGCGTAACCTTAGTGCGCAGCAATTCATCGTCTTCGATGACCAGTATATGATGCTCGGTGCGCCGGGCGCGGTGATAGCTGGCCGTCTCATCAAGGATGGTTTTTAGCTGGTCCTTGCTGAAGGGTTTGGTCAGGGTAAATTCGGCCCC
Organism: Asticcacaulis sp. UBA2476; assembly: GCA_002342035.1. GTDB lineage: Bacteria > Pseudomonadota > Alphaproteobacteria > Caulobacterales > Caulobacteraceae > Asticcacaulis. The sequence continues at coordinate 235,202 of DDPE01000090.1, forward strand.
GACGGCTTTGGCCCCAGCGATCTGGGCCTCCAGCGCCTTGGGCCCCCACTGATCATGGGCGACGATCAGAAGCGGCGTTGAGGGGGCCAACCTGCGGATGTCATCAATCCGGTCGGTCAGATTGACCCCGTCGATATTGGCCTCAAACATCAAAAGCTTAAAGCGTTCCGATTTCAGCAGGTCAAGCGCAGTTGAAGGGTCAAAGCTTACGATAGCGGGCCATTTCTGAGCATCAAGCATGGTCGCTATATGCTGCGCTTCGGCCCGGTTTGGATTTAGAACCAGAACACTACTATGGCTCATAATGACGTCTGAAAGCTCCTGTTTCAGATACTATTATGATGGCCTTCAGTTAATAAGTAAAAAATGAGCCGTTTATAATAAGCCTGTATGCGGTTACAGGTCTTGCCGCGCTTGCTGTTTTGCAGGGGCAGGGATAAGCTTGCGAGGTGACCCGAATATTATCGGTCAGACATCTTAAGGCAAACCCATGACCAAAGCCGCCGATACCGTCTATTCAGCAGTGCAGACGTGGCGTGTCGATGCGGCTAAGCCGCTCATTGTCGGCATTTGCGGCGCGCAAGGTTGCGGCAAGTCGACCCTTGCGGCTGAGGTGCGGCAACGACTGGAAGCCGAGGGTGTGAGGGTGGCGGTTCTGTCGCTGGATGACCTATATCTGTCGCGGCAAAGACGGGCTGATATTGCCGTCCGCTATCATCCGTTGTTTGCGACGCGCGGTGTGCCCATGACCCACGATGCGCCTCTGGGGGAGCGTCTACTCGAAAATCTGAAAGCCGGTCGCGCAACCCTATTGCCACGTTTTGATAAAGCTGCCGATCAACCCCATCCGTCGCAAGCCTGGACGCCGGTGACCGGGCCGGTCGATGTCGTGCTGTTTGAAGGCTGGTGCGTCGGGGCGATCTCACAAGCCTATGATGAGCTGATCGATCCGGTAAACGGCTTTGAGACCGAGAACGACCCGGACGGCATCTGGCGGCGCTATGTCAATCAGGCCCTGATGGGCAGCTATGCGCGCCTGTTTGGCTATATCGACCGGCTTGTGTTGTTGGCCGCACCCGATTTCGAGGTGGTGACGCGCTGGCGCACTGAGCAGGAGCATGACTTGAAAGAGCGCCTGACCAGGGAAGGCCGCACCGGCGAGCATGTCATGAGCGATGATGAGGTGGCTGCCTTTGTCCTTGCCTATGAGCGCCTGACCCGGCATATCCTGAGCGAAATGCCCGCCCGTGCCGATCTGGTGCTTAAGCTTGATACCGATCGGCGCGTGACGGCTGTGATCTCAGGAGAGGATAACCGATGACCTACACCCCCGCCGCTGCCCGTTATGACACCATGCCTTATCGCCGCTGCGGGCGCTCAGGGTTGAGGCTGCCCGCTATATCTTTAGGGCTGTGGCAGAATTTCGGGGGCACGGATGTGTTTGAAACGGGCCGCGCCGTGCTGCGTCATGCCTTTGACGCCGGCATTACTCATTTCGACCTGGCCAACAATTATGGCCCGCCGCCGGGATCGGCCGAGGAAAACTTCGGCAGGGTCTTAGCGTCCGATTTCAAGCCTTACCGTGATGAGATGGTCATCTCGACCAAGGCCGGCTGGGACATGTGGCCGGGGCCTTACGGCGGCATTGGCGGGTCGCGCAAATACCTGATCGCGTCCTGTGACCAGAGCCTTAAGCGCATGGGCCTCGATTACGTCGATATCTTTTATTCGCACCGCGTTGATCCCGAAACGCCGTTAGAGGAAACCATGGGCGCGCTGATCAGCTTGCACCAGCAGGGTAAGGCGCTATATGTTGGGATTTCGTCCTATTCGCCGGAACTGACGCGCAAGGCCGCTGCGATTTTGACGGCGGAAAATGTGCCGCTTTTGATCCATCAGCCGTCCTATTCCATGCTCAATCGCTGGATCGAAGACGGGTTGCTGGAGACGCTTGAGGATTTAGGCACGGGCTGCATCGCCTTTTCACCACTGGCGCAGGGCTTTCTGACGCGCAAGTACCTGAATGGTGTTCCCGCCGATGCCCGTGCGGCCAAGGCCGGATCGTTCCGGCAGGGCCTGATTACGCCGGAAAACTTAGAGCGTATCCGGCAGCTAGACCTGATCGCCCAAGGTCGCGGACAGTCACTGGCGCAAATGGCGATTGCCTGGGTGCTGCGTGACCCGCGGGTGACTTCGGCCCTGATTGGCGCGCGCAATGTCGAGCAATTGTCGGATTCGCTAAAAGCGCTCGACCGGCTTGAGTTCAGCGCGGAGGAACTGGCGCAGATAGACACCCATGCCGTCGATGGCGGGCTTAATATCTGGAAAGTGTCGTCGGAACTTAAATCTTAGCCATAACGATTGAGGCTTAAATCCGACGTTTCGATCTCAGGCTTAATCCTGCTGATCAGGTCGGCCAGCACGCGCCCGGAACCGCACGACATGGTCCAGCCCAGCGTGCCGTGGCCGGTATTGAGCCACAGGTTGGAATAGCGCGTGGCCCCGATGACTGGCGTGCCGTCGGGCGTCATGGGGCGTAAGCCTGACCAGAACTTGGCCTGTGACTGATCGCCCGCCCCGCCGAACAGGTCTTCGACCGAAAAGGTCAAAGTCTCTTGTCTTGTGGCGGGCAGTTCCTTGGAAAACCCGGCGATTTCGGCCATGCCGCCGACGCGGATGCGTGACCCTAAGCGCGTGATGGCGATCTTATAGGTTTCATCCATGACGGTTGACATGGGTGCCTTCGCCTCATCCACGATCGGCACGGTGATCGAATAGCCCTTGACAGGATAGACCGGCACATCGAGGCCAAGCGGTTTCAGAAACGCCGGACTGTAGCTACCGAGAGCGCATACAAATGCGTCAGCCTCATAGTCGCCTTTTTCGGTCTCTAAGGCTGTGATACGCCCGCCGTCACGGCGCAGACCGGTCATGGCGGTGTCAAAGATGAACTTGACCCCCAAGGCCTCACATCGGGTCGCTAAGGCATTGGTAAAGATAAAGCAATCGCCGGTTTCATCCTGCGGCAGGCGCAAACCGCCGACGATTTTTGAGGTATCAATCCCAGGCTCAATGCGCGCACATCCGGCGGGATCGAGCACCTCAAACGGCACACCGCCTTCCGCCAGAACCTCAGTGTCCTTACCCACGCCGTCCATTTGTTTTTGCGTGCGGAAAACCTGCAAGGTGCCCAGTTCGCGGTGGTCATAGTCGATGCCGGTTTCCCCGCGCAGCGCGATCAGGCAATCGCGGCTATAGTCGGCAATGCGCACCATCCGGCCTTTGTTGGTGTGATAGGCGCTGTAGTTGCAGTTCATCAGCATCGACCACATCCACCGGATCGTGGCCGGATCGAAAATCGGCTGAATGATCAGCGGGGCGCGCTTCATAAACAGCCATTTTGCGGCCTTTTGCGGGATGCCGGGTGCCGCCCACGGCGAGGAATAGCCGGGCGAAATCTCACCGGCATTGGCAAATGAGGTCTCAAGCGCCGGGCCGGATTGACGGTCTATGACGGTGACGTCATGACCGGCCTTGGCCAGATACCAGGCCGAGGTCACGCCGATAACGCCTGCGCCTAAGATAATGATTTTCATGACGATACCGGAATATAATGGCGGAAGTAGCGCGACCCCAACTGGGTCAGGATTTCATAGGATATGGTGCCTGCATCGCGCGCCAGATCATCGACCGACTGGTGTGGGCCGATCAGTTCAACAAAGCTGCCTGCCTGTAGCGCATCCGGTTTCAGGGCAGAAATATCGATGATCATACTGTCCATCGACACCCGTCCGACGATGGGCAAACGCACGCCGTCAAACCACGCCGCACCCCGGTTGCTCAAAGCGCGCGGCAGGCCGTCGGCATAGCCGGCCGACAGGGTTGCCAGCCGCATTTCGCGCTCAGCCACGAACGTGCCGCCATAACCGATGTGAGCGCCCGCAGGCACGGTGCGGGTCTGGATGACGGCGATATCGAGGCGTACAACGGGCTGCATCGGATTGGGCCGTCCGTCATGGGGCGCGCCGCCATAAAGCGCAATGCCCGGACGGATCAGGTCATGATGATAGGCGGGGCTGAGGAAGATCCCGCCGGAATTGGCAACGCTGACCGGCACATTGGGGAAGCGTTCCATCGCCCGTTGCATAGCTTTGAGCTGATAGCCATTGGCGGGATTATCCGGTTCATCGGCGCAGGCCAGATGGCTCATCAACAGGCGAATATCGAGCCCTTGGGGAGGTGCCGCCAGAAAGGCATCCAGTTCATCTGGCGACAACCCTAAGCGCGACATGCCGGTATCGACCTGAAGCGCGCAGGGCAGGGGGCGGCCTTGGGCGCGCGCCTGATCGGCCCAGCGGGTGATGTGTCCCGCAGAGTTCAAAACCGGAATAATGTCCTGCTCAGCGCATGGCCCTTCGGCGCCCGGCGGCAGACCGTTCAGCACATAAAGCCGCGCATCAGGTGGAAGCTGTGGACGCAAGTCAAACGCTTCATAGGCAAGCGCCACAAAAAACTCACGGCATCCGGCGACATAGAGGGTCTGGGTGACCGGGATTACACCTAAACCATAGGCATTGGCCTTAACCACCGCAGCGGCCGCGGCGTTGGGGGCCTTAAGTTTCAGGCGCGCATAATTATCGGCCAGCGCAGACAAGTCTATGCGGAGACAGCCTCCGGCGCCTGATGACAGGGATTGTGAAATGGGATCGCGCATCAACCGCCCGCATAAGTTTGGTTTCTGATGTAAGGATAGGGCAATGATCGTTGAATGTCAGATTGTTTTGTCGCTGAATATGCGTAATTAAGCTGTTTATTGAAACAATCTGCGAAGGGTATGGGGTTTTCGTGATGCAGGCTCTCGATGCGATCGATCGCAATATTCTCCGTCATCTGAGGGAAAATGCCCGCCTCAGCAATGCGGCCCTGGCCAAGGCGGTGGGGTTATCACCTTCGGCGTGCTTGCGGCGGATCAATATTCTGGAGCAATCAGACGTCATCCGCGGCTATACGGCGCTGGTAGGTGACAGTCTGGGCGAGGACGGCATCGCGGTCATCATCCGCATTTCGCTGGAGAAGCAGACCGAAGCCTCATTCTCACGATTTGAAACTGCGGTGCGCCGTCACCCGGAAATTCGCGAATGTTTGCTGATGACGGGTGATTCTGATTATCTGCTGCGGGTCGATGTCGACAGCGCCCACGAATTTGAGCGCATCCATAATGACGTGCTGTCTAAACTGCCGGGGGTGCAGCGCATTCATTCCAGCTTTTCGATCCGCAATGTGCTGGCGACCCAGAGGAAAAAATAGCCGCGCAGAGTTTTGTCTGCACGGCTATTTTTTAGATTACGCGCATGTGAATCCAAAAACCGCTTCACACTTTTTGGCATGCGCTCAAGGGCTCAGCCCTTGATAAAGGCCAGCAGGTCGGCATTAATGACATCGGCATTGGTGGTACACATGCCGTGCGGGAATTTCTCATAGACCTTGAGCGTGCCTTTTTTCAGCAGTTTGGCCGACAACAGGGCGGAATCGGCAATCGGCACGATCTGGTCGTCGTCGCCGTGCATGACAAAGGTTGGCACATCGACGAATTTGAGATCTTCAGTGAAGTCGGTTTCCGAAAACGCTTTAATCCCGTCATAGTGTGCCTTGGCGCCGCCCATCATGCCTTGACGCCACCAGTTCTGGATAATGCCCTGAGATACGGCGGCACCGGGGCGGTTGTAGCCATAGAACGGGCCGGCGGCGACATCGAGATAGAACTGAGCGCGATTGCCGGCCAGAGCCGCGCGGAAGCCGTCAAACACTTCTATCGGCAAACCGCCGGGATTGGCGGGCGTCTTGACCATAAGTGGCGGCACGGCCCCGATCAGCACCAGCTTGGCGGTGCGGCCCTGGGGCTGGCCGTGTTTGGCGACATAGTGCAGGGCCTCACCGCCCCCGGTGGAATGGCCGACATGGACGGCGTTTTTCAGATCCAGATGTTCGACCACAGCCGAAACATCAGCCGCGTAATGATCCATGTCGTGACCGTCTCCGACCTGGGTGGAGCGGCCATGGCCACGGCGGTCATGGGCGATGACGCGAAAGCCTTTGTGCATGAAAAACAGCATTTGGGCGTCCCAGTCATCTCCGGACAGCGGCCAGCCGTGGTGGAAGACGATCGGCTGGGCGGTCTTTGGGCCCCAGTCTTTGTAAAATATTTCGACGCCGTCCTTGGTCTTGACGTAGCTGGTGGACATGGATTTGGCTCCTGACGGTTTAGGTGTTGAGGATTGGGCCGCGGCTGCACCGCTTAGGCTGGCCCCACTGAGGCTGGTTGCGGCGATCAGGCCGGTGCCACCCATCAGCACGTTGCGGCGGGAGGATTTCAGAATATCGGTCATGATCAAAGTCTCCGGACGACCCGCGCTGAAATGGCTTCGGGGCGTGATTACGGGCGGGACTATAGGCGTGCTTGCGCGTCCGGTCGCGGGCGGCGACGGGGGATCGGACGGGGTTTTGGGATGAGGCGCCCTATACCTGCGTATAGTTTATGCCACCGCTGCCTTTGGCAGATGGGCCGGGCAATGATGCTTCAGAAACTCACCGTGGCTGGGCAGGGTATCGACAAATGCCGGAAGCTGCTTTGAGACGGCCGCAAGGGTTGCCTCCAGATCGCTCTGGCTGATCTGATCGGCTTGCGGCAGGTAGGCGCGTGGCCTGATCCCCATGCCCTCCATCACCGATTGCCACGACGGGGCGCGGAAAAGCTCGTCCACGCCTTCACGCAGGGTGCCATTGAGGCGGAACAGTTCCAGCTTTTCCCGTAAGGTCTGCGGCACCGGGGCGTTCCTGACATCGCGCCAGAACGGGGTGTCGTCGCGCTCAGTCGTGCAATAATGCAGGACGACGAAATCCTTGATCTCGGTATAGTCGGTCGCCATGCGCCGGTTATATTCGCGTATCAGGGTCGGGTCGCAATCGCGCTGAGGGAAATAGCGCAGCAGGAAATCCATCGCGCGGTAAATCAGGTGAATGGCGGTCGATTCCAGTGGCTCGATAAAGCCTGACGCCAGCCCGACTGACACGCAGTTTTTCGACCACAGTTCTGCGCGCATGCCGGTTTTGAACGGGATGATCATCGGTTTGGTGACGGCCTCACCCTCGACCTGCGCCATCAGGGACGCCACCGCGTCATCGTCGGAAATGTGCTTTGAGGAAAAGACATAACCATTGCCCGCGCGATGTTGCAGCGGGATGCGCCAGCGCCAGCCTGAACTTTGCGCTTGCGCATAGGTGTAGGGATGGGGCGGGTTGATGTTTTCGGTCTGCACTGCCACCGCCCGGTCGCACAGTAATTCATCGGACCAGTCGATAAAGCCGGTCTTCAGCGTCTGCCCGATCAGTAGAGCGCGAAAGCCGGTGCAGTCCAGAAAGAAATCACCGGCAATCTCACGACCGTCTTTGAGTTCAACGCTGCGGATAAAGCCGGTGTCATGTTGGTGGATCTGACCGACGATGCCTTCATGACGGGTGACGCCATTGGCTTCGGCGTGGGTGCGCAGGAACTTAGCCGCCAGAGACGCATCAATATGCAGCGACATGGCCGCAGACCCAATCGGCGTGTTGCGCGCCTTTTGCGGCAGCATGAACTTACCCGCATGGGCCATAACCGCGGCCGGGGCAAAGTCCTGAAGCCCGGATGGATGGCCCGTCTGCTTGGCGCGCAGCCATAGCTGATAGAAATCAAGGGCGGTGCCATTAACCGCCCTGACCGGCCCGCCGATATTTCCAAATGGATGGAAATATTGCTCGCCCTTTTTGCGCCAGTCATCAAAGCGGATGCCGAGCTTGAAGGAACCTTGCGTTGCCTGAATGAAGTCCTGCTCGTTGATGCCCAGATTGCGCAGTAATTCCAGGATTGGCGGCACGGTCGATTCCCCGACGCCGATGGTGCCGATCTGCTCGGATTCGACCAACGCGATCTCAAACCGGCCCTTGGGCAGGAAGTGGCCCAGGATCGCCGCGCACATCCATCCGGCGGTGCCGCCACCGACAATGACGATTCTTTTCAAAGCGTTATCAGTCATGTTATGCGCTCACCTTGTTCGGCTGGGCCGCCCGATTGCAGTAGTCGAGGTAGTCCTGATGGGTCGGAGCCTTGGCGACGGTGGTTGCGATGAAGTCGGCCATCTGTTTGCAAGCCTCCATCATGTCATCGCGCTTTAAGCCATCTGTGGCCGGATCATAGGCCTGCGGGTGCCAGCCATAACCGTCATAGATGGCCAGCCAGCTTTGCGGGTGGAACATCTCCCAGCGGTAGCGCACGAAATGGCCGCGGGCCTTATAAAGCTCGATCTTATGGCGCAGGGTTTCGGGCAGTTGGGTGGTCTTGCAGGCGCGCCAAAATTCGGTGTCATCGCGGTCAGAGGCGTAATAGTGCAGGATGATAAAATCGCGCACCCGCTCAAATTCACGCCGCGACATATCGTTATATTCGTCAGTGAGCGCGGGATGAAAGCTTTTGTCCGGGAACAATTGTTTCAGCTTTTCGATACCGGTCTGGATCAGGGCGATCGAGGTCGATTCCAGCGGCTCCAGAAAGCCTGACGACAGGCCGATGGCGACGCAGTTTTTCGACCAGGCTTGCGCGCGTCTGCCGGGGCGGAATTTGATCTGACGCGGTTCAAACAGCATCTTACCAGGTACATTGGCGGTGAGGGTTGCAAGTGCCGTATCATCATCGGTGAAGTTCGACGCATAGACATAGCCGTTGCCGCGCCGGTGCTGCAACGGGATGCCCCACTGCCAGCCGGAGTCGCGGGCGGTGACCTGCGTGTAGGGCGCGGGCGCCGGGCCGGTCGTTTCCGACTGCACCGCATAGGCGCGGTCGCAGAACAGCCACTGGCCATAGTCTTCGTATCCCACACCCAATGCCTTATCGATCAGCAGGGCCTGAAAGCCGGTACAGTCGATAAACAGATCGCCGCTCACCGTAGTGCCTGTATTGAGGCTGAGCGAGTGGATATGGCCATTGTCGGGATCTAGGGTGACCGCCTCAATGCGGGCATCGATATGTTCAACCCCCAGGCCCATCGCAAAGGTGCGCAAATAGTCGGCATAAAGCCCGGCATCCAGATGGTAGGCCCAGTCAAAGAACGCGCCGTAAAACGGTGCTTTACCTGCGGGCATGGCGAATTTTCCGGCCTTGGCGAGCGCGGCCCCCAGACAATAGTCATCCAGATTGGGCGCGTGGCCCTCGGCCCGCAGACGGCTTAAGACGTGCAGGAAAGCCACGTCGCCGAAGTCTTCGCCGTAGCCGCCGAACGGGTGAAAAAAGGTCGTGCCTTTGCGGTTCCAGTCCTTAAAGGCGATGGCCAATTTGATGGTCGCGCGGGTCGCGCGCACCATCTCCATCTCATCAAGGCCAAGGCTTTGGGTAAAGCTGCGGATGGTCGGAATGGTGGCTTCGCCGACGCCGATCGTTCCGATGTCTGAGGCGGCAACCAGACGGATTTTGACCGGCGTATTCTGGAAATGCTTGGCAAGGGCTGCCGCCGTCATCCAGCCCGCCGTGCCGGCGCCAGCGATGACAATGGTGCTGATGGCCTTATCCATATCACGTTTCCTGAGAGTTATATTTTGGGCGAGGATGGGCGCATCCGAAGCGCGGATCAACTCGAAAAAGTCGCTAAAAGTCTCTGGCCAAAAAAGCTGCGAAAAGGGAGGGAGGCTCCCTTTCGCAGTTCAGTTGGGAAGGATTGGCGCGGCACCATAAAGCACCGCGCCAAGGCTTAGGCTACGCAACGAACGTATCCTAAAGGATTTAAGTCCTTACCACTTGGCGCGAACGCCGAGGGTGATGCGGGGCTCATACTCGTTCTGATAGGCAAATTGGGTCTTGCCCTCAGCGAACTTATAGTAATAGCTCTCGATCTCGCCGGTGATATTAGAGCCGTTGAGATACAGCGACAGTTTCGGATTGATGTCATAGGTCGCGTTGACATCGACATATGAGCTTTCTTCCTGATAGGTCGGGATGTTGTCGCCGCTCAAAGTCGCCAGACCCTGCACGCGGTCGGAGCGGTAGTTATAGGCAACGCGGAACTGGAACTTTTCGTCCTGATACCAGCCGACCAGATTGTACTGATGCTCTGAGTTGTTGACGAACGGCAGCTTGTCACCATCGATGCCGCGACGGTTTTCGGTCGAGGGCGAGAAGGTGTAGTTGGTATCGACCCCGAAATTCGACAAAATGCCGCCGTCAAGGAAGTCATCGAAGGCAAACTTACCGCCGATTTCAACGCCCTGCACCTTGCCGCCATCGCCCTGAATGTTGAGCGACACCGGCACATCATATTCTGGTGAGCCGTCCGGGTTCGGGAAACGTCCGGTGGTCGATCCGCCGGTGACGAAGCTTTCGATATCGATATAGAACAGTGCCAGGTTCACCATCGAGGCCCGGCCGAGATAGTATTCAGCCGCCGCATCAAAGTTCTTGGCGCGCCAGGGGTTTAGGCCTGGGTTGCCGCTGCGTTCGGCACTGGTGACGATCCGGCCACCGGAACCGCTGTCGGCGGTGTTGATCTTCAGACCGCCGCCGTAGGAACCAAGGTCAAGCGGCTGCATGGTCTTGGCGGCGGCAAAGCGGAAACGCAGCTTGTCAGAATAGTCATAGATCATGTTGAACGACGGCAGAACGTCGGTGTAGCGGTTTTGATCGTAGACGTCACCGATGTCTTCGTTGGTGTCACCGTAAGGATACTGGGTCGGATCGGTGACGTTTTGGCGGACATCGATCTTGGTATTGATGACGCGCACGCCAACATTACCGCGGATCTTTTCACCGACTTCAAAATCACCGGCCAGATAGGCGGAGTTTTCGGTCAGATCGACATCATAAGACTGACCCGGCACAATGACGCGGTTAGCGCCACCGAAGACGCGCTTCATGAACGCCGCCGCATCGTCAAAGTCACGCGGATCAGCGGCCCAGAAGCCGGGAATCCCCGACGTGATGCCACCCAGATCGGTCACGAAGATCGGGTTATTGTACTGATCAAGGCGGGTCGGACGGTTGACGGTGTAGGGCTGGAACACCATGACGCTGGGGTTGGTGGCGGACGGTACCATTTCGCCGCGGGCGCAGCGCGGATTGTCCATGACTACGTCGATAGCTTTCCACTGGGCCGCACAGCCAGCGCTCTGGACGACACCGTTCTGGTCCTGCTTGCCGGCATAGAAGTCGGAGAACAGGTGGAACTGGGTGATCGAGACATCGCGCTTGGAGGAGCGGATGCCGCCGTCAACCTTGGTGAACAGGCCAAAGGCCTTTTCGTCAAAGGTGTAATGGGCATCAAAACGCGCAACCTGAAGCGTCGATTCAGCTTCGTTATTACCTTCGGAGGAGAAGGCACCCACAGCATAGGAGCCGAGGTTGGCCATGTAGTCCTTCATGGTCTTGCCTGCGCCTAAGCCACCACTGATCGGGGTGTCAAAGCCTGACCAGACCGGGCTTTCGCCTGAGATGTCATAGTGAAGCTGCGGGTTCTCGCCGTAACCCTGCGGGTTCGGATTGATATAGCAGCCGCCCTGATTGCCGGTAATGCTGTTCGAGCGGCGCGAGGCATCAAAGGTGTCGCAGATTTCCTTCGGATAGAAGGTGCCGCGTGTGCGGTCGTCGGCATTGCGGAACAGGTTGAACCGGCCGGGGGCATACTGCCAGTTCGACAGGTCGCCCTGAACCTGACCGTTCATGCTTAGGCGGTTGGCGTCAGCCGAAATCAGGCGGGCCTCATAGGTGAACTTGCCGCCATTATCGTATTTGAGTTCCAGATTATAGTTATAGGACTCGGACGTATTAGTGCGGTTGACGGTGAACGAGTTCACCCAGTGAGCGTTGACGTCGTATTCATCGACCGTCAGCCACGGACGGCCATTGGAGCCGGTCTGGCCGCTGTCGGCGGAGACATCCGGCTGGGCCCAGACCCCAAAGGCGGCGCCGTCCCAGCGGTTTGAGATGTTGATGCCGATGGCGCGGTTGTAGTCCTCAAGCTTGGCGTAGAAACCTTCGGCCACAAAAGTGTAGCCCTCACCAAAGCGGGCCTCAAAGGCGACGCTGGCGCCCAGACGCTTACGTTCATTGGTACGGCTGAAGCTTTCGAAACCGTGCGGCGACACAAAGTTCTGCGGGGCCGAGCCACCCCAGTCATTGTTGCCGGACAGGCCGACCACGCCGGAGAAGTTGTTGGCCAGATTGACGTTCGATTGCGCCACCGACGCCATGAATCCGATATTGTCATTGCGCCATGACCCCAGCACGTTGGCAACATAGTCATCGCCTTCGCTCATTTCGCCGCGCTGGCCCTCAACGGCCCCGGCCAGAGTCAGGCCTTGCCCAAACTGGAACGGACGCCGCGTTTGCAGGTCGATAGTACCGGAAATCCCCGACAGGGCATTGGTCGGCTCGGTCGATTTATAGACCACAACCGAGTTCATCAGTTGCGACGGCACATCCAGCAGGTTCGGCTGGGCCGAGCCAAGGTTACCGGCTGACAGATACTGCTCACCGTTCATCAGGGTGATGACCTGCGACAGGCCGCGGATATCCACGGTCGAGCCTTCGCCCGCGTCGCGGCGGATCTGCACGCCCGGAATACGCTGAACCGAATCGGCGATGGTGGTGTCGGGCAGCTTGCCGATATCTTCGGATGAAATCGCATCGACCATGGCGACTTCTTTGCGCTTGATGCCGACCGATTTCAGTTGCGAGGCGCGCACGCCGGTCACAACCACGGTTTCGATATCACTCTCGGCGGCAGGAGCGGCGTCTTGTGCGGCAGCAGCAGTTGACAGCGCGAAGGAGAGTGCGGCAACGGATGCGCCGGCCCCCAGCGCCAGGCTGAGTTTTCGTCCCAGCGTACGCCCGTATAGGCGGTGGTTTCGTGAGTGAATTGTCATAGTTTCGTCCCTGTAAGTTGTTCTCGAACGCGGTTTAAACTGACTGCATGTGTTTGAAACCTGACCTTACGAACCCTTTTTTGTCTTGCCCGCTAAGTTTATGTCTTTTTATGGTAACGTTATCATGTCTTGCGGACATTTTCGCAGGAAGTGGGATTTGCATTGAATAAATTGAACAATTCATAAAATATCTTCCCTGTCATAGCACTTTTGGCGTGCTTTTTGACCTTCCGACGGATGGTTTTCGTCATGAAGTGTTGTTGATTTCACAAAATGCCTCATTTTTGTCAATAACAAATGTCATCGATGTCATAATGCGGGACCAAATGGCTGGACATTGACCAAAATGTGTGGCTTCACTGCATCATAAACAATGTTGGAACGGGCGAATCTGCCTAAAATCCAAAACCTCAAGCCCATGCCGTAAATTGACCGACCATGACCACCATATATGATGTCTCAAAACTGGCCGGGGTGTCCGCCAAGACCGTGTCGCGGGTTCTGAATGAGCCGGATCGCGTAAAGACGGCGACCCGTGAGCAGGTTCTGGCGGCCATGAAGACGCTGGATTACAGCCCCAATGCCTCGGCGCGGCAGTTGCGGCTGGGTGGGTTTTCCTCGATCGGCCTGCTGCTGGAAGATCCGGCCTCCGGTTACCAGAGCCGTTTCCATCAGGCCCTGCTGACCGCCTGCATGGAAGCGGGCAAATATATGACGGTCGAGCTGTTCGAAGGCGTCATGCCGGACTGGCAGGCGCGAGTGGATCGCTTTCTGACCGAAGGGCGGGTGCGCGATCTGATCTTGCTGCCCACCTTGTGTGATTTCACGCCGCTTAAGGATTTGCTGCGTGAGCGCGGCGCGCGGGCTGTGCTGATTGCGCCCTCGGTCCATGATCCGCACTTTCCGTCGGTGGTCATGGATGACCGGGCGGCGGCGCGTCAGATCATCGAATATCTGTTTTCTCTGGGCCATACACGCATCGGCCATATCACCGGCCATCCTGATCACTCGGCCACGATTTTGCGGCGCTCTGGTGTCATCGAGGCCTATGACGCCAGGGGCCTGCCGCGCCCAAAGCCAGAGCTGTTCGCCAGCGGTGACTTCATGTTCAAAAAGGGCATCGAGGCGGCGGAGACGCTGCTGTCCTTACCGGAGCCGCCGACCGCGATTTTTGCGGCCAATGATGAAACGGCAGCGGCGGTCGCTATGGTCGCGCATCGCCGGGGCCTCAGCATACCCGGTGACCTGTCGGTGGTCGGTTTTGATGATGCGCCGATTGCCTCTGCTGTCTGGCCGCAACTGACGACGATCGCCCAGCCGTACCTTGAGATGGCCCGCAAGGTGGTGCATCTGGTCGATACCTGGGATCAGCAAAGCACGCAGTCGGGTTTCGTCAGCACATATCTGACGCCGCATGAACTGGTCGTCCGTGAATCGAGCGGGCCCGTTTTAAAAGGCTGATGGGCCGAAAGTCTGATGATGCAGGGACGTTTTGACGGGGTAAAAACGGTAAGAAGACGTTAATTTTACCACCCATGCACTTGCGAATTATTTGCATAGGTGCTACCCAGCCTGCCGGATATCATTGCGGGTAGTGGGCATGGGTGTGCAGGCGGCGTTCGCGCCAAATATTAGGCCAAATACTAAACCTGAAACAAGACGAGACGTAAAACCGTCTCGCCGAAAGGCCGCGCGGTCGTCGCCGGTCGCGGTCGCTATTGCCATATCCATCGCGGTCCATGCTGGGATCGGGCTCTATTTTGTCGCCACACGCTTTGTGATGCCAAAGGCTCAGGCCTCCCTTGAGGAGGCGATGCTGGTCGAGATGTACCTGCCGCAGATCCAGCCGGAAAAACCTAAACCCACACCGACACCGCCTAAGCCGCAACCTGTCAGCATGTCACCCATCAAGACCCGCACGGTTGACGTGCCTGTGGTCTCAGATGTCGCTCCTCTGGTCATGGCCGCGGTTGAATCGCCTAAAACCGTTGCCGCCGCTCCGGTGGTTGCCCAGCCATCACCAGTACCGGCGCCCGCCGCAGAGCGATTTGTTGAGGTCGATGTCGATCAGGCCTTGTCGCGTAATCCGGCCCCGCCCTATCCGCCCAAATCCGTGCAGATGCGCGAACAGGGCGTTGTCTGGCTTCGGCTTATGGTGCGCGCCGACGGTGGCGTCGGTGAGGTGCAGGTTAAGACCTCCAGCGGTTCTATGCGTCTGGATGGTGCCGCCAGACAGGCCGTCAAAACCTGGAAGTTTACCCCCGCCCGCCGCAACGGGCAGGCTGTCGAATCGTGGGTCAATGTACCCATTCGCTTTAATCTGAAATCGTAGTCTTCATCGGGAACCTTAACGACATGAAATTCACCAAAGGTCTTATCAGCTCGCTGGCGCTTCTAGCCGCACTCGGTCCAGTTAGCGCCGTTGCCCACAGCCAATGGCTGCTGCCATCGGCCACTCAGGTAGAGAACTCTACTAATCCGCAACGCCCGACCTATGTGACGGTTGATGCGGCCTCTTCCAACGGCCTGTTCTACGCAGACCACAACGCCATGCGCCTGACCGGTCTGCAAATCACTGGCCCGGATGGGGCGGCGGTTGAGCCTGAGAACGTCTCAACGGGTAAGCTGCGTTCGACCTTTGATGTTAAGCTGCTTAAGCCCGGCACTTACCGCATCGCGTCGGTCAATAATTCGGTCATGGCCCGCTACAAAAAGGACGGCCAGGACGTTAACTTTCGCGGCACCGAAGAGACCTTCGCCAAGGACGTCCCGGCAAATGCCGAGGGGCTGACCGTATCGCGCAACTTTGGCCGGGTTGAGACCTTTGTGACATCAGGCGCGCCGACCGACATCAAGGCGATCGGTAAGGGGCTTGAGATTCTGCCGCTGCAACCGACAACCGATCTGGTGCTGGGGGAGTCCGCCAAGTTCCGCGTGCTGGTTGACGGCAAGCCGACGTCTGGCCTGTCGATCAAGATCGTGCCCGGTGGTGTGCGCTACCGCGGCGCGCTAAAGGATCAGGTTCTGAAAACCGATGCCAACGGTGAGTTTTCGATCAAGTGGGAACTGGCGGGGGCCTATTGGGTCAACACCAGCTATCCGCCGCGTCCGGAAGCCGACGATGATGATGCGCCCGCCGGTGGTCCGGCGGCGGGAGGCCAAGGTGGTGGCATGGGTGCGCCGCGTGGCCCGATGGCTCCGCTGCGCATGTCCTATTCGGTCACGCTTGAGGTCATGCCGCAGTAGTTAAGGCGGTAAATTGAACGGTAAAGGGCTGCTCATTTCGCGATGGGCGGCCCTTTTCGTTACGCGTGTATTTGTGTCAGGTCTGAAATGTGTTGGTTTTTTGCCACATTTTTTACAAGTTGATAATGAAAGTCAAAAACTGGTCATTTTGCGCTTGCAAATAGCGGGATTAGGTTTAATCGGACTTGCGAATGATTATTAACTGCGGGATGCGGTTAATGGTCTCTCGATATTCACAAGTACGGAAAACCAAAACCCATGACCAAAATTCGCAGCCGTAAACACAGCGTCAATCGCTATCTGGCCACCGTTGCCGCCGTAGCCCTACCGGCCATGCCCCTCATCGCCCACGCTCAGGCGGCCGAAGAAAAGACCCTGAAAGAAGTCACGGTCACAGCCACGGTTGATAAGTATAAGCGCGAAGTCACCAACCCCAAGAACACGCAACCGTTGCTTGATACGCCGCAAACCATTTCGGTCATTGGCAGAGAGCTGATCGAAGAGCAGGGTGCTGTGTCGCTGGTCGAAGCCCTGCGCAACACGCCGGGCATCACCCTGCAAATGGGTGAAAACGGCAACTCCTCAACGGGCGACACCTTCCAGATGCGCGGTTTCTCGATGCAGAATTCGCTCTATCAGGACGGTATCCGCGACGTCGGTGCCATCACGCGCGACACCTTTAACGTCGAGCAGATCGAAATCGCCAAGGGCCCTGCGGGTTCGGATGCTGGTCGCGGTGCCTCGGCCGGTTTCATCAACACGGTCACCAAGCTGCCGCAACTGGCCACGCTCTATTCTGGCACGGCCGCTGTCACGACCGAAGAAGGCTATCGCCTCACGGCTGATGGTAATGTTCAGCTTAGCGACACAATCGCGTTTCGTCTGAACGCTATGGTTCAGGATCTGCCCGCCGTGGATCGTGATCAGGTTGAAAACACTGGCCATGGTATCGCGCCGTCGATTGCCTTTGGTCTGGGGACCAAAAGCCGGTTCTACGTTTTTGCGCAGCATGTGAAGGCCGACAATGTTCCCGACGGCGGTATTCCGGCCATCGGTTATGAGGGCTTTGTCTATGTGGCCCCGGCGACTAATCCGCCGTCTTCGGCTGTGGTCGACGCCGCCAATGCCGCACCGCGCGTCAGCAACTCCAACTATTACGGCAGCCGCAATGACTTCGAAAAGACCGAAGCCAATATGCTGACCGGTAAGTTCGAATATGATCTGGGCGAAAACACCTTCCTGACCAGCATAGTGCGTTATGGCAAGAACTCCCAGCGCCGTGATCAGACCGGCACCATCGGGATTTCTTATGGCCCTACCACCACGACCTCGACGTGGAACACGAACCGCGACACCTGGACGGTGGCCCGTTCGCGTCAGGGCACCAACAACGAAAACGAAGTCTTCGTCGCTCAGACCAATCTGACGACCTCGTTCATGACCGGCTCGATTCAGCATGATCTGGCCGCCGGGATCGAGTTGTCGAAAGAAGACTTCCGCACGGATACGCTTCGGGTGGTCACCGGCACCTCAACGACGGCTGCCAACCTCTATAACCCCAGCGTGAATGATACCTTCGCGCCTTTGGAGCATAGCGGTGCTTTCAGCGAGGGCGAAACGACTACGGCGGCGCTGTATGCGTTTGATACGATCAAGTTCAATGACCAGTGGATGGTTAATCTTAGCGCTCGCGTTGAAAGCTATGATATCGAAGCCAATGGTGCGGTTCGTTCTACGGCCACAAGCCATCCGACTCTGCCGGTTGATACACTGGTGGTGTCACCTGAAATTTCCGGCGACGGTACGCTGTTTAGCTGGAAAATCGGTGGCGTCTATAAGCCTGTGCCGAACGCCTCGATCTATGCGGCTGTGGCCAATTCCAAGACCCCTCCGGGCAGCCTGAACGGTCAGTTGAACGCTGGCGCTACGAATATCAACAACCCGAACCTCGACCCGCAAGAAACCCTGAACTACGAAATCGGTACCAAGTGGGACCTGTTTGAGGCCCGTCTGGGGCTGACGGCAGCGTTGTATCGCTCGGAAAACGAAAACGAGATTGTGGTTGATCTTGATCCGGGCACGGGCGTTATTGCTGATCAGATCGGCAAGCGCGTGGTTGAAGGTATTGAACTGAGCGCGGTCGGTAAGATCACCGACAAATGGTCGATCACTGCGGGCATTCAGACCATGAACACCGAATACGAAGAAGGCTCCGGCACGGGCACGACCGCCAACGGTGCGGGTGTACGCTGGTCGCCGGAACTGACCGGTACCGTGTGGACGACCTATGCCGACCTCATTCCGGGTCTGACCATTGGCGGTGGGGCGCGCTACACCAGCGAGCAAATCCGTTCGACCACGCCGGGCACGAATTTCGCGGTGACCACCTTACCTGAAATCCCGGCTTACTGGGTTTGGGACGGTATGGCCAGCTACGACCTGACCGATAAAGTCACACTGCAACTGAACGTCTACAACCTGTTTGACGAAGACTATCTGTCCACCCTGAACAATGGTGGCAGCCGGATCATGATCGGTACGCCGCGTTATGCCAAGCTGACCGCCAGCATGAAGTTCTAATCACATCGGTCTGCGACAAAAAGAACAGCCCCCGTTGTGATGACGGGGGCTGTTTTTGTTGGGAAAACCTGTAAAACGGTATCAGGAGGCGACCGCTATGATGCTGCATATCCCTGAAATTCTGACCCGTGATCAGGTGGCGGATATCCGCGTAACGCTTGAAGGCGCCAACTGGCATGACGGGGCGGCCACGGCCGGGCCGCAGGCGGTGCAGGTCAAGCATAATCGCCAACTGCCCGCCGACGCGCCTCAGTCTCAGATTCTGGCCGATATAGTCACCAAAGCGCTCAAAGCCCATCCGCTGTTTATCTCAGCCGCCCTGCCACACATTATCCTGACACCGCGCTTTAATGCCTACGAAGGCGGCGGGCATTACGGCAACCATGTCGACAGCGCCATCCATTTCGATCCGCTTAAAAACATCAGTGTGCGAACGGATGTGTCCTGCACCGTGTTTCTGAACGACCCCGAAGACTATGACGGTGGCGAACTGATCATCGAGGACACCTACGGCGCCCATGAGGTTAAGCTCAGTGCCGGGGACGCCATACTCTATCCATCGACCTCCCTGCACCGGGTTGAGCCGGTCACGCGAGGCGTGCGGCTGGCGTCGTTTTTGTGGGTGCAGAGCATGGTCAGGGACGATACCCGCCGTCAGATGTTATTCGATTTGGATATGACCATTCTGAAACTGCGCCAGACCCTCGGCGACAGTGCCGAGGTGGTAGCGCTGACGGCGCACTATCATAATCTGCTGCGGCAATGGGCGGATCTGTGACCATCCTTAACGCCATTCCCCGCGATATCGTCAGTTTGAGCGACTATGAGCGCTATGCCCGCGCAAGGCTGGATGACAATGCCTGGGTCTACCTGATGAGCGGGGCGGGTGATGAACTGACCCTGACTGATAATACGCAGGCCTATCAGCGCATTAAACTGGCGGGCCATGTGCTGGGCGATGTGGCGGGCGGCCATACCCGGTTGGAGCTGCTGGGACGGGCCTTGCCGCATCCGATCTGTGTGGCACCTATGGCCTATCATAAACTGTTCCATCCGGGCGGGGAGGCGGCGACGGCCATGGGCGCTGGTGCGGTCGGGGCGGGCATGGTCATAAGCTCGCTGGCGTCGGTGTCGTTTGAGGACATTGCGGCCAAGGCCACAGGCCCGTTATGGCTGCAGCTTTATTTGCAACCGGATCGGGGCGCGGTGCTTGAGATGGTGCGTCGGGCCGAAAGCCTTGGGTTTGCAGGGCTGATGGTCACGGTCGATGCCCCGCTGGCGGGTCTGCGCAATCGCGAACAGCGCGCCGGATTTACGCTGCCCGACGGGGTGCGAGCGGTTAATGTCACGCCGCCGTCCGCGCCCTTGCCGTCGCTTTCTGCCGGTCAGAGCGTGGTGTTTGATGGCCTGATGGCGCAGGCACCGACCTGGGCCGATATGGAATGGCTGGTTGGGCAAACCTCCCTGCCGGTTGTTCTTAAGGGCATACTGACGCCCACGGATGCCGTGCGGGCCTTTGAGGTCGGGGCGGCGGGTGTGGTTATATCCAATCATGGCGGGCGTATTCTGGATGGCCTGCCCGCAACAATTGATGTTTTGCCGAGCATAGTCGACGCCGCCCAAGGACGAGTGCCGGTGCTGATCGATGGTGGTATCCGGCGCGGCAGTGACATTTTTAAGGCGCTGGCGCTAGGGGCGTCTGCGGTGATGATTGGCCGTCCGGTGATGCACGCGCTCGCCACAGCCGGGGCTTTAGGGGTGGCGCACGCCATTCGCACCCTGCACGAAGAACTGGAAGTGGTTATGGCCTTAAGTGGCTGCGCGACCTTAGACGATATCGGGCCGCAGCATCTGCTTACCGCCTGACCTGACGTGTCATTCGAATGACATTGTAAATAATTTGTAAAGCGATTGGTTGCCTAAGTCTGAAATCGGTCTTAACGTGGTCTTGTCCGGCGACTTTGACCTATCGACCTCCCTCAATAGGCCAAGGCTTGCGCCCAAACTGGCCAGATTTTCGGCACCCGTCAGGACGCACACGCCTGACGGGTTTGTTTTTTTAGTTCTTACGGCCTTGGGGGAAATTCTCCAGGCTGCGTTCGATTTGCTCACGCAACTGCATCCGCTTGGTCAGGGAATAGGTATTGAGGCAGATCGTAAAGGTGGCACCAATCAGCTCGGCAACCTCGGTCTCGCCTTCGGCCTCGGCGATCGATTTGATGTAATCAAGAGCCGCAATCACATTGTGAATGGTTTGCTCGCTGTTATCGAGATCTTCCAGTGAAAACACACCCGTATCTGTCTGGCTCATACGCATATTCCCTGACCCGTAGTGAACGAAAGCCCCCGCCCTCGAAACCGCAGATATCAGCCTAATCGAAAAATCTATGCGTGTGCATCACGAGAATACGTGATGCGGCCATGTATATTTGCTGATTCAGGGATGAATTATGCCTGCCATGACGGCTTTGACGACCGCCTGAACGCGGTTGGTGACCTCAAGCTTGCGAAAGATGTGGCGCATATGGGTATCGACGGTATTGCGGCTAATGGTCAGGATGGTGGCAATGTCCTCATCGGTCTTGCCGGCAGCGACCCACAATAGAATTTCTTCTTCCTTGGGGGTAAGCACAGTAAAGTTTGCGATGTCAGGCCGGGCGAACAGACGCTTATAGGCGGCGTAAAACTGGGTGCAATAGGCGCTGATCAGATCAAGGTTTCCAAGACAGGCATCCGTGCGTTCCGTACTGGCCAGCGCCACACCGGCGATCTGGGCGCGGCGACCTTTGAAAGGGACGCCGATGCCGTTATTCAACCCGGCATCTTCGGCCAGTCGCATCAGGCTTATCTGCACCTTATCCAGCGATTGCTGTTTTTCGAGATCCGACCACAAAAACCCCCAGTGATGGGTGGCCGCGGCCCGCAAGACAGGGTCAAAGCGCGCCAGCCCTTTTTCCTCATAGTGTTTTTGCCAGTCTTCGGGATAGTTGACCAGCAAGCCTGTGCGATTAAATTCGGCCGGTATATCCAGATCGCGCGGAACCGAAAAATTAATCAGATCATAGCCAAACCTGTTCATGGCACCGGTGAACGTGCCAAACAGGTCATCCGCCGTTGCGGCGCGTGCCGTATCCGTAATAAAATCTTCGAAGCGATGTGTACCTGGTGTATGCAGCATGACTTGAATTAAGGCTGTGTTGGGGGCACGCTACATGGCAATTGTGATCACGACAACGACTAAGGTTGTGGCACGTTTGGGATAAGAGAATATGAATTTAACGGTGTCTTCCGATTTTGATGGCGGCAATATTGAGGCCGTGTCTGTCTCTGGCATGCAGGCTGACCTGCGTATCAGAAAAGACTCCCATGCGGGCTGGAGCCAGTGGTTCTACTTCCGCGTTGAGGGTGAAGCTGGTCAGCCGCTGACCCTGACCATCAAGGACGTTGCGGCCTGCTCATACCCGAACGGTTGGGATAATTACAGCGCCCGAGTCTCAGAAGATAGCGAGATTTGGCGCCAATGCGATACCCGCTATGAAAACGGCGATCTGATCATCAGCTATACTCCGTCGGCGTCCAGTGTATGGTTCGCCTATTTCGCGCCCTATGGCCTGAGCCAACATGATGAGCTTTTGCACCGTGCCGCGGGGGTGGGCGCCAAACTCGACATCATCGGTCATTCGACCGAGGGCCGACCCATTTCGCGTCTGCGGTTCGGCAGTGGACCTAAAAAAGTGTGGTTTTTGGGGCGACAGCACTCGGGTGAGACTATGGCAAGCTGGTGGATGGAAGGGGCGGTCGCACACCTGATGAAAACCGGCGACCCAGCGGTGGCAGAACTGTTGTCGAAAGCGGCCATCTATTTGGTGCCACTGGTTAATATCGACGGGGCATTCCACGGCAATCTGCGCGCCAATGCGGCAGGCCTTGATCTGAACCGTCAATGGCACATTCCGCCCGACAATGCGCCCGAAGTCGCGGCTATCCTTAAGGCCATGGACGATACCGGCGTCGACTTCATGATGGATGTGCATGGTGACGAAGCCATTCCGCACGTTTTTATGGATGGCTGCGATATCGATGTGAAATCGACCCCGGCCCAAAAGAAGGGTTGTCAGGACTATTACGCAGCCCTGCTCGAAGCCTCACCGGCGTTTCAGACCACCTATGGTTATCCGCCCAACTTTGGGGGTGATGATGCCCCGACCATCTGCGCGCGTGCCGTGCCCCGTCGCTATGGCTGTGTCGGCATGACGCTGGAGATGCCGTTCAAGGATAGCCTTGATGCGCCTGATCCTGAACAGGGCTGGTCACCGCAGGCCAGCGCCGATCTGGGTGTGGCCTGTCTGAAGGCGTTGAATGAGGTGATTTAATCCCTGCCCCTTACGCCTTTTGGCGGCGGGCGGGCTGATCCTGTTCCATGTAGCGCAGGACCAGATCGCCGGACATCGGCTTTGAGAAGTACCAGCCCTGAATATAGTCGCCGCCCAGTTCGCTCAGTATTTCATACTGGGCTTCGGTCTCGACACCTTCCATGACGCAGGTCAGGCCCATGTCCTGACACAGCACGATCAGCGAACGCACGATCTTGAAGCTGGCCGGATTGGTGTCGATGTCCGAGATAAAGCTCTTGTCGACCTTGATCTTATCGAGCGGCAAACGGTGGACGTGGCTGAGAGAGGAATAGCCGGTGCCGAAATCATCTAGCGAAATCCCGCAGCCCAGCGCCTTGAGGGCATCAATCGCCCGGCGGGCCTGCGCGAAATCGCTGGTGATCGAGGTTTCGGTGATTTCAAAATCGATACGCTTAGGGTCAACCCCGCTCTGGTTGACGCAGGCGATGATCTGCACCACGCCTTCGGCCACGGAGATGTCCTGCGCCGACAGATTGATCGAAATGCGCACATGATCTGGCCATGAGGCCGCGGCCTTAAGCGCCTTTTGGATGAGCACCTTCGTCATCGGCCGGATCAGGCCGGCACGCTCAGCAATGGGGATAAACCGGTCCGGGCCAATGGCCCCCAGAAACGGGCTTTGCCAGCGGGCCAGGGCCTCAAAGGCGGCGATACGGCCCGTGCGGGCATCGACGATCGGCTGATAGACCACGGACAATTCGCAATCGAGATCGGCAACCTGCAAGGCCTGCTCGACCACGCTGTGCTCATGGATCAGTTTCTCATGGGCCTGCGAGAACAGCACGGTTTGACCGCGCAGATGGCGTTTGGCGTAGTAAAGTGCATAGTCTGCCCGCTCGAACAAACCATCGGGCGTATTGGCCGAATCGGGGAAGGTGGCAAAGCCGATACAGGCCGAAATCTGGGCGTGGGAGGCGCCAATGTCATAGGGCAGGCGCACGATGTCGCCCAGTTTTTGCCCAAGAGCCATCAGGTCTGCGTCGCTGGGATTGCCGGTAACGACCAGCCCAAACTCATCACCACCCAGCCGGGACAGGATGACGTTTGAGCCGCACAGGCTTTGCAAACGGCGTCCGGCTTCGATCAGAACCCGATCGCCGGTCGCGTGGCCATAGGTGTCATTGACCGGCTTAAACCCGTCCAGATCGACAATGCCAATGGCAAAGCGGTCACCACTTTTGTGGCAGATTTCAAACGTCAGGTTAAGTGCGGCAAAGAAACGCCGACGGTTCGGCAGGTCAGTCAGGCTGTCGAGATTGGCGATGCGAAAATTATCGTCGCTCAGGCGTTCGGTCTCTTCCTGCTTGACGGTCAGATCCTTGCGCGACTGCACCAGATTGGCAAAATCGCGGTAATAGACCATCAGAATAAAGATCATGGCAATCGACACCAGCGCCAGATTGACCGCCACCGCCCGTAAGGCCGCGTGGCCTTCAAACATAAAAAAGATGATGAACGGCGTGTTGACGATCAGGGTCACGAGAAGTGCGGCGGAGCGTACATGCATCAGGCAGAAAATGCAGCCAATGACCGTCAGGGCCATGAAAAATGCAATAAGCCCCTGGGCATAGGGATCGCCGTAGGGGTAAAGCGCCAGACTCCAGGCTGTAAACCCGATCGCCAGTCCGACGGCCAGTTTATGGGTCAGGCGCAGTTGTTTTAAGATCTGCGCATCGTCATATTGCGCGTGCCGCCGCTGCCACCACACCCTGAGACGCACGGCACACAGGATGCCAAACGTGACGGGTATATAAACGGCCAGCCATATCGGGGCTTCGCCGTAATAGGTGTATGAGACCGTCAGCGCATTGGTGGTCAGGATAAAATAGAGAATGGGGGCCTGTTTGGTGAAGGCCTCAAACTGCGCGCGTACCAGCGCCGGGTTATCCGACTGAACGCGGAACAGATTTATCAAACGCATTAAGGGCGACGGGGACAAGGGCTCAACCTGCGGACGGCGGACAAAACGTCCGTTCACGAATTCTTCGATTGAGGGAATTCTAGCAGGCTTAGATAAATAAACCTTTACAAAGGTGGTCGGTATTTTTAAGACCTGCCTTGGTGTTTAACCGCCTGAAAAAACTGAGAAAAATGCCACTTCGTCGGTGTCATTCAAGGCGATGTCATCGCGCGCCTTTGTCTGGTTGACGCTCATATGAATATCGGAAGGTTTCAGGGCCTGAGCCGCCATGAGGTCTGAAAATACCGTATCGCGCAGCCGGTGGAGTGTCAGGCCCGTCTCAAGCGGCACGGTGATTTCACGCTGACCGATCAGGTCGGATATTTTTCCGAAAAATAAAATGCGGATCATGTGGTTTCCTAATGATGGCCCTGTAACCATATAGTCAGATAAGACGAATTTACAGTCACATTCGCGCGGTTTTTCTGTTCATCTTCAGGCTTTTGATGTAGCCTGACTAATAGGTTTATGATGACGTTTTTGCCCGAAAATACACCGCCAACGCCCCGCGCCGATGTTCATGGCCGCCGCATTTCCTATGTACGGATTTCGGTGACGGATCGCTGCGACTTGCGCTGCACGTACTGCATGAGCGAGCGTCAGACCTTTTTGCCCAAATCGGCGCTGTTGTCCTATGAGGAACTGGAGCGCCTCAGCCTGTTTCTGATGGATCAGGGGGTTAAGACCTTGCGCATTACCGGCGGTGAACCGCTGGTGCGCAAAGGCATATTGGACTTTCTGAAACGGATCGGCGCACATGTCAAAACCGGCCGCCTTGAGGAACTAACGCTGACCACCAATGGTACCCTTTTGAAAGACGCCGTGCCCGATCTGGTGGC
Source organism: Asticcacaulis sp. UBA2476 (assembly GCA_002342035.1). GTDB lineage: Bacteria > Pseudomonadota > Alphaproteobacteria > Caulobacterales > Caulobacteraceae > Asticcacaulis. Next base: position 261,184 of record DDPE01000090.1, read on the forward strand.
GGCGAATATCAAACGCATCAATGTGTCGATGGACAGCCTGAAGCCCGATGTGTTCCGGCGCATTACGCGCGGCGGCGATATTGCCAAGGTGATCGAAGGGATTGAGGCGGCGCAAGGCTCAGGCATTAAAATCAAGCTGAATGTGGTTGTGCTGGCGCGTGATAACCGTGCGGGAATTTCGGATATCATCACCTGGGCGCATGGCCGCGGGATAGATGTGTCGCTGATTGAGACCATGCCGCTGGGCGACGATATTGCGGGCCGTGAGGATCAGTTTGTATCGTTGCGCGATGTCGTACGCGACCTGTCGTCGTTCTGGAGCCTTGAGCCGCTGACGGAAAAAACCGCCGGGCCCGCGCGCTATTACCGTGTGGCGGAAACCGGCGGTAAGCTGGGGCTGATCACGCCGCTTAGTCACAATTTCTGCGACGACTGCAACCGGGTGCGGGTGACCGCAACGGGTAAGCTTTACATGTGTCTGGGGCAGGACGACCACGTCGATCTGGCCGCCGCGTTGCGGGCTGATCCGACCGATGCTGGTCTTGATGCCGCCTATACCGAGGCCCTAAGTCACAAACCCCGCCGCCATGAATTCCTGATTGAATCAGGTACAGTGCGCGGCGTAGGCAACCGTACCATGTCCGTCACCGGAGGATAGATTTTGCTGCCCCTTACCGACACTGACCGCACCTATATCGGCGCGGGTCGTATCCACGAAGACCGCCCGTTCAAGTCCGTTAATATCGCCATACTCACCGTATCCGACACGCGCACGGCGGAAAACGACACCTCCGGCGATGTGCTGGCGCGGCGGATTACGGACGCCGGTCATCATCTGGCGGCGCGCAATATTGTGCGCGATGATGTTGAGCACATCTGCGGCGCGATCCGCACCTGGATTGCCTCCGGTGAGGTCGATGTGATCATAACCACCGGCGGCACCGGTATCACCGGCCGCGACGTCACCCCCGAAGCCGTTGAGCCGATGTTTGATAAGCGCATCGAAGGGTTCTCGACCATCTTCCACATGGTCAGTTTTCAGACGGTTGGCCTGTCGACCCTGCAATCGCGGGCCTTGGCGGGGTTGATCGACGGGGTGTTTGTGTTTTGTCTGCCGGGCTCAAACGGGGCGTGCAAGGATGGCTGGGATAAGGTCATCCGTTGGCAACTGGATAGCCGTCATGGACCGTGCAACATGGTCGAACTGATGCCCAGATTAAAAGAGAAATAGAATGGCCGCGCTCAAAGGCATAACCGTTGATCAGGCCACTGACTTTATGCGTATGGTGGCGCCGAAACCGCGCACCCAGAAGGTGAAGCTGGAAAAAGCGCGCGGGCGAGTGCTGGCCGAAGACGTGCTGGCCACCCGCGATCAGCCACCGTTCAACGCCTCGGCCATGGATGGCTATGCGGTGGTGGATTTAATCACCGACGAGGCCCTGCAAAATGAGCCGCTGACAGTGGTTGGTGAAAGTCTGGCCGGGCGGCGCTTCAAAGGCGATCTGATTGCCGGTGAGGCGGTGCGCATCTTTACCGGCGCCCCCGTGCCGGAAGGTGCAAACGCTGTCATCATTCAGGAAAATGTTGACCGGCAATCTAGTGATCTTTCGGGTGACCTGATTTTTGTGCAGCCCGATGGCTGGGCCTCGAAAAGCGATAATATCCGTCTGCGCGGTGGCGATTTCAAGGTGGGTGATGTCTTGCTAGAGGCCGGACAAATCCTTGATCCATGGGCGCTGTCGCTGGTGGCGGCGGCGGGCTACGATAAGGTTGTTGTGCGCAAAAAGCCGGTGGTGGCCATCCTATCCAATGGCGATGAACTGGTGCGGGTAGGTGACAAACCGAAATCCGATCAGATTTTTGAATCCGGCTCCCACGCCCTGATCGCGCTGATCGAACAGTGGGGTGGTAAGGCGAAATTTATCGGGGCGGCGGGCGATAGCGTTAAGGCGATCCATAAGGCGGTAAAAAACGTGAAAGCCGATCTGATTGTCACCATCGGCGGGGCCAGCCTCGGGGACTATGATCTAGTGAAACCCGCGCTGGAGCAACTGGGCCTTCAAGTCGATTTCACCAGCATCAATATCAAGCCCGGTAAACCGACATGGTTGGGAAATCTGGAAGACGGCACCCGCGTTTTGGGCCTACCCGGCAATCCGGCCTCGGCGATGGTGTGCGCGCAGTTGTTCTTGCGGCCCTATATCGAGGCGGCTTTGGGCCGGTATGAGCCGCGGCCTATGCTTAATGCCAAACTGACCGCTGCACTGCCCGCCAATGGCCCGCGGGAGGGTTGGCTCAGAGCCGTGATGACCCATGATGACAAGGGCCAGCTTAGGGTCACGGCCCTGCGTGATCAGGACTCGTCACTGGTGACGGTATTTGCCAAATCCAATGCCCTGCTGCGCCGCCCTTCCGACGCCCCGGCCGTGAAGACCGGCGATCTGGTGTCGGTTTTGCCGTTAGAGCGTTTGCTGTAAACCCAGATCGGCCAGACGGTTGATATTGGTATAGGCGCGCTCATCGGTGGGGGTGAGGGTGCTGATTTTTTGCGTGCTCAAAAACCGCAAAACACCCAAACCACCATCAGCCTGACGCAAGGCCAGATCAAGGGCCGCAAACACTGACGGTTGCCACAGGGCGCATAGGGGATGATCGCGCTGGCCTTTAATGTAGATAATATCCGCGCCCGACACCATCTGGGCGGTGACCAGCGATTTGACCATTGTGCCCGGAATATGCGGCATGTCGCACGGCAGGCTGATCAGGGACTTTGCTTTGAGCCGGATCGCGGCCTTCAACCCCGTATGGATGCCGCTTAAGGGCCCCAGATTGGCGATAGCCGGATCGTCATAGATCAGCGGCGTTTTCAGGGACCGCAATTGCGTGGCCACCGCCGATATCGGCTCACCGGCATTGATGAGAAGCTGCGACACTTGCGGGGTCAGGGCGGCTATGGCATGGCTGATCAGAGGCGCGTGATCATAGATGGCAAACGGCTTATTGCCGCCCATCCGCTGGCCCTGTCCCCCCGCCAGGATCACGCCCACAATCATGCTGTCTGTACCTGTGGCCATGCCGTTATTGTAGCCGCCGCGGTCAGCCGTGCAAAGCGAAAAGCCTCGCCGACCCCGATTAGAACGGGCCCGTCATAGGCTGCCTCAGCAACGCGAATGAACAGTTCGTTCAAACGTCCCTTGATAGCGCGGGCGTGGGCGCGACCGGCATTTTCGACAATGATGATCGGTGTGTCGCCGCTTCGGCCCGCCAAGATTAAACGTGCCTCGATATGCGCCGCATTGTGCGACGACATGTAAAACACCAGCGAGGTTTGCGGATCGCATACGGCGGTTTCCTTGAGGTCGATCGAGCCATCCTTGGTGCGGCCGGTCAGAAAGGTTACTGAGCGGGCCTCACCGCGATGGGTGAGCGGGAAGGAAAACTGGGCTGCGGCGGCTGAGGCTGCTGTCACACCGGGCAGGGTTTTGTGCGCAATATTATGGGCCTCAAGGTAATCGCGTTCCTCTTCGACGCGGCCAAATACTGACGGATCGCCGCCCTTGAGGCGCACCACATGCAGGCCCTTTTTCGCCAGACGCACCATCAGGGCGTTGGTTTTGTCTTGCGGCACCGACAGACGATCGCCACGTTTTCCGACGCAGATCTTGACGCATTTGGCGGGGGCAAGGGCAATGATATCTTCGCTGACGAGGGCATCATATAGCACCGCCTGCGCCGATTGCAGAGCTTTCAGCGCCCCCAGCGTCAGGTGATCGGCATCGCCGGGGCCCGCGCCGACTAAGAATACAAAACTATCAGGCATGAACCGGCTCCTTTGTGATTGCCCGTTTTAGCAGGCACTGTTTCAGTTCACCCTTGCACGACCCGCACGACGTACCGGCGGTGGTGACTTCACCGATCTCATCGACGGTTTTTGCACCGTCTTCAATGGCGGCCAGAATGGCCTTTTCGCCAACGCCGCGGCAGGCGCAGATGATCCGGCCTTTGTCAGCCATCCCCGGCCGCCGCCCGATCAGCAAGGCCGCGCGGTCGTCAGGCTTAAGTTCGGCATCGCCAAACCGTTCCAGCAGCCAGTCGCGTGGCGGCAGTTTCTTATGGATAGGGGCCAGGAACATCGCCTGCGTAATCCGACCATCCTCAACCTGCACCCGGCGCGTCAGGCCGGTGGTCGCATCTTCAAGGATAAGGTTGGCCTCGACCATCGACATATCGACCGGCGCAATACTGGCGATCTCGAAACAGTCGGCATGGGCATGGGTCGTGCGTCGCCATATGGTGTCTTTCGGCCACGGTGGCAACTCACCGTCAAAGTCGCGCGGCGCCATGACAAAGCCGTGCCAGGCTTCGTTATAGGCGCGCACATTGGCAGGCGTATGCTTGAACTCCGGCTGACCCGACATCGGATCAACGGCGGGGTTGATGAGTTGGTTCGAGCGGCCAAACGGCGCGAACTGCTTCGTCCAGTGCATCGGAATATGGAGGCTACCTTCGCGCACATCATCGGTCACGCGGGCCTTGAGAATGGCTTCCCCATAGGCCGTGGTTACGACCGCCAGACGCCCGTCCTTGATATGCAAACGGCGGGCATCTTTCGGGTGGATGTCCAGCAGCGGCTCAGTGATGTGGCGGTTCAATTCCGGTGCCAGAGCCGTGCGGGTCAGGGTGTGCCAATGGTCGCGCACGCGGGCCGAATTGAGGTGGAACGGGAAATCATCCGTGGTCTGATTGGCGGGGCTGTGTACAATCGGCGGCACCAATCGCGCGCGACCATTGGGTGTGTTGAACTTGCCATCGGCGAACAAACGCTCCCCCGGCAGACCATCGGCCTTGAACGGCCAGCGCACCGGCTGAAGAGCGTTATACTCGGCCTTCGACATGCCGGTGAGGCCACCCAGATCAAGGAACCGCTGGCCATCATTTTCAAACGCTGTCAGGCCCGCGTGTTCGGCAAAAACCTCATCCGGCCCTGCCCAATTGAACGCCGATACCCAATCCGGATTTATGCGACGGGCGACTTCGGCAATGATCGCCCAGTCAGGCCGCACCGAACCGGGCAGGGGCACCAGATTACGCTGACGGGAAATGACGCGCTCTGAATTGGTGACCGTGCCGTCTTTTTCGCCCCAGGCCGCGGCAGGCAATTGGATGTGGGCCATGTCCATAGTATCGGTACGCGCGATCACGTCAGAGACGACCACCAGTTCGCAGTTCGATAGGGCCTCATGAATTTTGTTGGTGTCGGGCATGGACACCATCGGATTGGTGGCCATGATCCAGATGGCCTTGATCTTACCTAAGCGCACCGCCTCGAACATATCGACGGCTTTTAACCCTGCCTTGGGCGCGATGGTCGGTGAGCCCCAATAGCGCTGGACGAGGGATTTCGACGCCTCATCAAAATCCATATGAGCGGCCAGCATGTTGGCCAGGCCCCCGACTTCGCGCCCGCCCATGGCGTTGGGCTGGCCGGTAATCGAAAACGGTGCGGCCCCCGGCTTGCCGATCTTGCCCGACAACAGGTGGGCATTGATCAGCGCCAGCCCCTTATGTACGCCCTGCGACGACTGGTTTGAGCCCATCGAAAACAGACTGACGACCTTGGGCGTGTGCAGGAAAGCGTCGTAAAATGTTTTGAGATCAGTCACCGAAATTCCGCAGTCTTCGGCGATAGCATCAAGGATCTGGTCGTCGGCGCTCAAAGCCGCCATCAGGCGCGAATAGCCTTCCGTATGCTGATCAATGAAGTCATGATTGAGCGCATCCCTTGCAATAAGGTGCGCACACAATCCGTTCCACAGGCGCACATCAGTCTGCGGCTTAATCATCAGGTGCAGGTCGCAGGCCTTGGCGGTATCGGTGCGTTTCGGGTCGATGCAGACGCGGAACTGGTTTTCTCTGGTCTCGATCCGGCGGTACAGCACCGGATGGGTCCAGGCGGCGTTGTGACCGCTGAACACCAGCATGTCGGCCTCAGTCAGGTCGTCATAGGTGCCGGGCACCAAATCGGCCCCGAACGCCTGCTTGTGGGCCGCGACGGCGGATGACATGCACAGCCGCGAATTGGTGTCGACATTGGCCGTGCCTATATAGCCCTTGGCCAGTTTGTTGACGGCGTAATAGTCCTCGGTCAGCAACTGACCCGACACATAAAACGCCACCGCGTCGGGGCCGTGATCTGCGATAACCTGCGCAAATTTAGCGGCGACCGTCTCCAGCACCTCATCCCACGACGCGGCTTCCAACTGGCCGTTGCGGCGGATGCGCGGCTCCAGCAACCGGCCCTCTAACCCGAAGGTGTTACCGAGCGCCGTGCCTTTGGAACACAGTCGGCCCTGATTGGCGGGATGGCTCTCATCGCCGGTCACAGTCATTTGACGGTCATTGATGACAGCCTTAACCCCGCAGCCGACGCCGCAGTATGGGCATGTTGTCGATTGTATCGGGGTGGTCATTGTATCCTCTCAAAACCTCCCCTCAAGGAGGGGAGGAAGGAGGTCTGATTTATCAGACCGGAAGGTGGGGTTTTACCCCCTCTGTCGTTCGCTTCGCTCACAGACAGCTCCCCCTGCAACAGGGGGAGTTCTGGAGCGTTTTCCCAATAAGTGATCCACTTATTGGATAGAAAGAGCGACCAAACAAAACTCAGCGCAGCCCCAGCAAGATGCGCTCGTTCTCGATTTTAAGCGGCACGGTCGGGGTGCAGCCCTTACCGGCATCGGCCCCGACCGCTTCGCCGGTTTGCAACGAGAACGACCAGTTATGCAGCGGGCAGGCGATGTGGCGACCGTGGACGATGCCTTCGGACAAAGGCCCGCCCTTATGCGGGCATTTGTCCATGACGGCGTAGTATTCGTTATCGACCGTGCGAAAGACGGCGATGGCCCCAAGGTCGGTATCGACGCGGCGCGCCCCCTGATACGGCACATCAATGGCCGCGCCGACATCTACCCAATTGAGCGTAACATTGGCGTTCATCACGCAGTCTCCGTAATATGATCTTGTGATGTGCCTTCGCGCAGGTCGGCCAGTGGCGAAAAGACCTTGGCCGGTTCGGATTTCGGAGCATGTTCCGCCCACGGATCGACCTGAAACACGGCTTGCGATTCCAGGAACCGCGCTTTGAGGTCAGCCCGCGTTTCTTCGTCAAACAGTTGGGTCTTGACGAACTCCAACCCGACGCGCTCGATCCACGGGGCGGTGCGTTCCAGATACCAGGCGTCTTCGCGGTAAAGCTGAACGAAGGCCATCGAATAGTCGCGGGCTTCGGCTTCGGTGGCGACCTTACACAGCAAATCGGTGCCGCGCAGGTGAATACCGGCATTGCCGCCGACATGCAGTTCATAGCCGGAGTCCACGCAAATAATACCAAAGTCCTTGATGGTCGCTTCGGCGCAGTTGCGCGGGCAACCCGACACCGCCATTTTGAACTTATGCGGCATCCATGAGCCCCAGGTGTCCTGCTCAAGCTTGATGCCGAGCCCGGTCGAGTCCTGTGTCCCGAACCGGCACCATTCGGAGCCGACGCAGGTCTTGACCGTGCGCAACGCCTTGGCATAGGCGTGGCCGGAGACCATGCCTGCGGCATTCAAATCCGCCCAGACGGCGGGCAGGTCGGCTTTTTTGATGCCGAACAGATCCAGCCGCTGACCGCCGGTGACCTTGACCATCGGTACATCGAACTTATCGCAGACATCGGCAATAGCGCGCAGTTCCTTGGCCGAAGTCACCCCGCCCCACATGCGTGGCACGACGCTATAGGTCCCGTCTTTCTGGATATTGGCGTGGTTGCGTTCATTGACAAACCGCGAGCGCGGATCGTCATGATATTCGCGTGGCCAGGCGCACAGCAGGTAATAGTTCAGTGCCGGACGACAGGAGGAACAGCCATCAGGCGTGGTCCACTTCATCGCCTGCATGACGTCGGGGATGGTTTTCAGTTGTTGTTCGATAATGGCTTTACGGACATGCTGGTGGCCGTGATCGGTGCATTTGCACATCGGCTTGGGGCCGGTTTGGGCCTTGAACGCATCGCCCAAAGTCACCTTCAGCAGTTGCTCTACAATGCCGGTACATGACCCGCACGATGCGCTGGCTTTTGTGCAGCCACGCACCTTATCGAGATTGTCCGCGCCACCGCAGATCGCCTCAACAACTGTACCCTTGGTAACGCCGTTACAGCCGCACACTTCCGTGTCGTCGGGCCATGCTGCAACGGCGGCATTAGGGTCCACGCCGGCCAGGGCCTCCGTCACCGCCTGACCAAAGATCAGGGTGTCGCGGATATCGGCAATGGTTTCGCCTTTTTTGATCAGATCGAAATACCACGCCCCGTCAGCGGCTTCGCCGAACAGGACCGTGCCGACCAGTTTATTGTCCTTAACGACCACGCGTTTATAAACGCCGCGACCGGGATCGCGGAAGACGATGTCTTCGCAGCCTTCGCCGCCATTGAACTGACCGGCGGAGTAAAGATCAACGCCGGACACTTTCAGGCGCGTTGCCAGTTCGGAGCCGTAATAGGCCGCGTCCGGGTTCTTGCCCGTCAGCACATCGGCCAGGGTCCGACACATATCCCAGATGGGTGCGACCAGACCATAACAGGCCCCGCGATGCTGCACGCACTCACCGACCGCGAAAATGCTGGGGTCTGAGGTACGCATCTGGTCATCGACCACAATGCCGCGCTCTACGGTTAAGCCTGCCGATTTAGCGGGTTCAACATGCGGGCGGATACCGACGGCCATGACCAGCAACGACGCCGGAATGACGCGGCCGTCTTTGAGTTTCAACCCTTCAACATGGGTTTCCCCGACAATGGCTTCGGACTGCGCGCTGAGGACCGAGATCACGCCGCGCTCCAGCAAGGCTTTTTCCAGCAGGCGACCCGCGGCTTCGTCGAGCTGCCGCTCCATCAGCACATCTACAAGGTGAATGACGGTCGATTTCATGCCGCGCTTGGCCAGACCGTAAGCGGCCTCCAGACCCAGCAGACCGCCGCCGATCACAACCGCTTCGCCACCGGCATTCGCGGCCTTGGTCATCAGGTCGACATCGTGCAGATCGCGGAAGGCGACTACGCCCTGAAGGTCAGACCCTGGCAGGGGCAGGCGGATCGGATCGGAGCCGGTCGCCAGAATCAGATGATCATAGCCAATGGCCTGACCGTCATGGAGGACGACCTGTTTGGCGAGGCGGTCGATGGACTGCACCCAATAGCCAAAGTGGGTCTTGACGCCGTTTTGATCGTACCAGGCGTCAGAGTGGGTGACGATATCGTCAAAGCTTTTCTCACCGGCCAGAACCGGCGACAACTGGATGCGGTCATAGGTGGCGCAGGCTTCGGCGCCAATGATCGAAATGTCAAAGCTGGACGAATCTCGCTTTAAGATTTCCTCGACGATGCGGCCACCGGCCATGCCGGCCCCGATCACCACAATGCGTTGTTTGTTTTCCATAACGGCGGCCCTCAAGGGGTGAAAGGTTGCGTTTTGGCCAAAAAAAATCCCGCAACCCTTGGGGCGCGGAGCCTTTACGGGTTGCGGGACATCTTTGTCCTATGGAGCCATTGCCTATCATCATTGACGGGAAACGGCGAATTTCGTTAGACCCTCATTGGTCTGTGGTTTTATTACGCCTGTCTTTTGCAAAAATGTCAAACTGAAATTGTGCGGCGCGTTGTTTTCGGCTTAGATGGCCAAAACAGAGCGGGGGATATGTCGCTATGGCTGTTGCCACCACACGATTGAAAGCGGCCATAGGCTATAGCAGCCATATCGGACGGCGCAGTGATAATCAGGATTTTGCCGCGGCGTGTCTGGCCGATGCGCGCTCACACCACGGGCTGGTCGCCGCCGTGGCGGACGGGGTTGGCTCACGCAAGGGCGGGCGGGTGGCCGCTGAACTGGCTGTGCGGTCGTTCATCGACGATTATCTCAGCCAGTCCGAAGCCCTGTCGCCGCAAAAGACTGCCGGTCGGGCGCTGGAGAGCATCAACCACTGGATTCACCTGCAAGGGATCAAGGACGAAAACCTGAAAGGCATGGCCTGTGTCTTCACCGGCATTGTCATCAAGGGGCGCAGGCTGCACAGCTTTCATATTGGCGATACCCGCCTTTATCGCCTGCGCGAAGGGGCGATGGGGCTTTTGACCCGCGACCATAAGCCGGACGGGGCGGAAACCTCGAACTTCATCACCCGCGCCATTGGCTTTGATGAGGCGGTGCGCATTGATTACCGCGTCCACGATGTCATGCCTCATGACCGGCTGTTGCTATGTTCGGACGGGGTGCACGGTAAGCTCAACGACACCCAGATCGGCAATATTCTGGCGCAGCGGCTATCTCCGGATGAGACCGCGAAAAAGCTGATCGATCTGGCGATGGAACTGGGCGGTGATGATAACACGACCGCTCTGATTATCGATATTTTCGAGCTGCCGCCCGCGACCGTCAAGGATCTCGATGCCTTCATATCGCGTCTGCCCATGCGTGATCCGCCGGAGGTGGGGGAAGAAATTGACGGCTTTAAGCTGGAGGCCATGCTCTCGGACGGCGTCTATAGCCGCGTCTTTCGCGCCCGTGACCTGAATGAGCCGCGCACGGTCATCCTTAAGTTCCCTAAGCCCCATAATCTTCAGGCCGACACCTCGGCCCGTCAGGCTTTTGTGCGTGAGACCTGGGTGGCCAGCCGCGTGCAGCATATCTGGATCGGTTCGGTGTTGTTGCTGCCGCCCAAGCGCCAGACCTGTCTATATGTGGCCCAGCCCTATTATGAGGGCGAAACCTTGGAAAAACGCCTATCGCGTAAGCCCGCGGTTTCGCTGACTGAGGGACTCGATATCGCCATCAAGCTGGCCAAGGCACTGGGGTCGTTGCACCGCGCGGGCGTCATCCACCGCGATGTTAAGCCGGATAATATCATTTTGCTGCGCGACGGGGGCTTAAAACTGCTCGATCTCGGGTTTGCGCGCTTGCCGCTGCTGGATCAACCGATAGGCATTATTCCGCCTGGGACGGCCAACTATATGTCGCCGGAAATGTTCGACGGCGAATGGGGCAATGAGCAGTCCGACATTTTCGCACTCGGCGTTACCATCTACCGCATGTTCTCCGGCGGAGCGTTTCCGTATGGCGAATCCGAGCCGTTCACCAAACCGAACCTGACCCGGCCGGATTCCCTGCTGAAAAAGCGCAAGGACCTGCCGGCGTGGCTGGAAAGCCTGATCGTGCAGGCCTTAGCCCCCGATGCGACCGAGCGTTTTCAGGATGGGTTCGAGATGGCGTTCAAGCTGGAAAGCGGGGCCTATGCGGCGGCCCCGACCTCGATCAAAAAGCGTTATTTCGAGCGTTTCCCCCAGCGCTTCTGGCAGTTGACGACCCTGATCCTGTTTATCGTGTTGCTGTTGGTGCTGGGCAGCGGACTTCAAATCACGCCGGAACTGATGCGGGGTTTTCTGGATCGGCTGGGGTAATCATAAAAATATACACCCCTGCCTGTGGCGGGGGAGGTGGCGCGCCGAAGGCGTGACGGAGGGGGGGCTTCTAAGAGAAAGAGCCCCCACCACCACATCTCATCGCTTCGCGATTTCGTGCGGTCCCCCTCCCCGGCCAAGCCAGGGAGGTATGACCCTATGCAGGCTCGAACTTGACCACTTGGTCGTGTTCCTCAAGGAAGCTGACGATCTCCTGACGGCAACTCATGAAACTGCGGTCATTGTAAAGCTCTCGGCGCACCCGCGGACGCGGTGAGGTGACATCGACAATCTTACCAATCGTCGCCTTGGGGCCGTTCGACATCATCACCACCCGATCCGCCAGCAGTACGGCTTCATCGACATCGTGGGTAATCATCAAAACCGTCGCCTTGATGCGGTCGTGCAGTTCCATGACCGTGTCCTGCAAATGCCCGCGGGTCAGGGCATCGAGCGCGCCGAACGGCTCATCCAGCAGCAGTACCTTCGGCTCCATGCTGAGCGCGCGGGCGATGCCGACGCGCTGTTTCATGCCGCCTGAAATCTCGCCGGGACGCTTATCCTTGGCGTGGGTCATCTTGACCAGATCGAGGTTGTTCATGACGCGCTCATGAACCTTTTTCATGCTCTCAGAATGGCCATAAAGTTTGTTGACCGCCAGCTTGACGTTTTCATAGACCGTCATCCACGGCAGCAGAGAGTGGTTCTGAAACACCACCGCGCGCTCCGGGCCGGGGCCGGTGATTTCCTTGTTTTCCAGCAGGGCTGCGCCCATCGTGACGGGCACCAGACCCGCCACTACGTTCAAAAGCGTCGATTTCCCGCAGCCGGAATGGCCGATGATTGAGATAAATTCGCCCGTCTGAACGCTTAAGGACACATTGTCGAGCACATGGGAAATCACCCCATCGCGCTCAAAATCGACATAGATGTTTTCAAGGGAAAGAATGGGTTTTGGCATGAGGAGGGCTCCTTAATTCCCTCTCCCCGTTCACGGGGAGAGGGTAGGGTGAGGGGCAAAGATGTGAAATTAGTCAGCGGTGGTGCCGCGTGACACATACTGACCCAGCATGGCCACCAGACGGTCCAGAATAAACCCGACCAAGCCGACCCACATCAGGGCGACGATGATGTCGGACATGCGCGACGAATTATACTGATCCCAGATGAAGAAGCCGATCCCGACCCCGCCCAGCAGCATTTCCGACGCCACAATGGCCAGCCAGCTCATGCCGACCCCAATGCGCAGACCCGTAAAGATATGCGGGGTGGCGGCGGGCAGCATGATCTGGAAAAAGAACTCAACCGGATGCAGGCGTAGCACCTTGGCCACATTGAGATAGTCCTGCGGAATATTGCGAACACCGACCGCGGTATTGATCACGATCGGCCAGATCGAGGTGATGAAAATCACAAACAAGGCCGAAGGTTCCGCTTCACGCAGGGCTGCCAGCGAGATCGGCAGCCAGGCCAGCGGCGGCACGGTGCGGAAAACCTGAAAGATCGGATCAAGGCCCTTACGCGCCAGATCGACTGTGCCGATAAACGCACCCAACAGTACGCCCGCGATGGCCGCCAGACCAAAGCCGATACCTACCCGGCTGAGCGAGGTCATGACATGCCAGAACAGACCTTTGTCCACCCCGCCGCGATCATAGAACGGGTTGAAAATCAGTTCCTGCGATTCCATCAGCACCATAGATGGCGCCGGCAGCCCGCCCGGAAAGGCGTTGGCAATCACTTCCCAGATCAGCAGGAAGGCGGCAATGGTCAGGGCCGGCATCAGCCAGGTCGAGACCTTATCCGCAAACTTACGCAGCTTGGCGGCATTGATCTGCTTTTGCTGGGCGAGCGCGATCGGGTCACGTGGGGTGGCACGCGCGGGTACAGGCGAGGCCTCTTTCGTTTGAGTCTCTGGCACAGATGCTTCTCCCGTCGCGAATTTAGGTGTATCGAAAGCCATATGAGGTCTCCGCGTTAAGCCAGTTTCTTGATCGGCTGGCTGTTGAGGTAAGCTGCCGGGTTGGCCGGGTCGAAGACCTTGCCATCGAAGAATTTCTCAACGCCGCGCGAATCCGACGCCGGGGTCTTGATGCCATACTGTTTGGCCACTTCGCGCCACAGGTCGGCCCGGTTGACCTTATTCACCAGCGCCTGAGTGTTGACGGCATCATCAATGATACCCCAGCGCTTGTTCTCAGTGACAAACCACGCATCGTGAGACTTAAACGGGAAGGCGGCGAAATCGGCCCAGAACTTCATCAGGTGCGGGGAGCCGGTGACATTGCGGCCATCGCCGTAATTGATCTTGCCCTGAAGGCGCGGAACGATGTCGTTGATCGGCACATTGATATACTGGCGACCGGCGGCGATCGCGCACATGGCCTGACGGTTGGCGTCGCACCATTGGGCCGCTTCCATGCAGGCCGCGATCAAAGCCTTGGCGGCGTTAGGATATTTATCAACCCAATCGGCGCGCATCCCCAATGCTTTTTCAGGATGGTTCATCCAGATTTCAGACGTTGTCGTGGCGGTATAGCCGATCTTTTGATTGACCAACTGGCCGTTCCACGGCTCACCCACGCAGAAAGCGTCTTGCGTTCCGGCCTTCATATTGGCAACCATCTGAGGCGGCGGAATGACGATGGTCGAGCAGTCGGTATCAGGGTTCACGCCCGCCGCCGCCAGCCAGTAGCGCAGCCACAGGTCATGGGTGCCGCCGCGATAGGTCATGGCGACCTTGGCCATATTGCCCGCGGCTTTCATCTGGGCGAACTTGGCCTTAAGGCCAGATGCGTTCAGGCCGACGGAGACGCTTTTCAGGTCGTTGCCGACGCTGATGCCCTGACCATTGGTGTTAAGGCGGGCCAGGATATACATCGGGGTCGGACGCGCACCCACACCCAGCGTAAACTGGTACGGCATGGGCGACAGGATATGGGCCCCGTCGATGCCGCCACCCTTGGAGCCCAGCACGATATTGTCACGTGTTGAGCCCCATGATGCCTGTTTCAGCACCTCAACATCGGGCATGCCGTACTTGGCGAACAGGCCGCGTTCCTTGGCGATAATCAGCGGGGAAGCGTCGGTAAGCGCTATGAAGCCCAGACGGGCCGAGGCGACTTCCGGCCCCTTTCCGGCAGCCCAGGCCCCGGATGGCAGGGCGAGCTTGGCGGCGGCCAGCGTCAGCGCCGCGCCGGTCAGAAGTGTGCGGCGTGAGGGCTGGATGTCAGCAGAAAGCGCGCTAGAGACCGCTTTAGATTTGATATCAGTCACGTTTTTAATTCCTCTTAAATCTTAAAAAAATCAGCATGAAAAATGTATTCGACGCATCGCGGCGAAACTTTTTCATGAGCGCTAAAGCTTGTATTCAAGGCCGACCCACAGCTTGGTGCGGGAGGCGGGTGCTAAGGTATTGGCGCGCTCAAAATCGGCATATTTCAGCATCAGGCTGAGGTTTTTGGTCAGACCCGCCGTCGCCAGCGCATCCCATTCCGTGCCCAAAGCCTGACCGGTGCGTTCGGTCTCAAGGTCGCGGTAAATAACCGTAAAGGTCGGGTTCATCAGCCACGGCACCTTGGTGTGAGTGGCGGCGATCAGGCTGAAATTCATGTCCTTGATGCCATTGACGTGGGTTTTGTTGCCGCCAGTGGCCGAGAACACATCCGACCAGCCCTGAAAGGCATGAACGGTCCCAAGCGGCGTGATGAAGCCCTGCGTGCCGTTGCCCTCAAGTACTTCGTAGTTCAGTTTGGCGGTGAAAATGTCGTAGGTGGCGCTGACATCGGCCGAATACTGCGCCAGTTTGAAATCGGCGGGATTGTTGGCATAGTCCTTTTGTTCGGCATATTGCGCGGTGTAGGCCAGCTTGAACATTGACGCCCACAGGCTGCCGGTGGCGCGCACCCCATACGTGTTGGTCGATGAGACGGCGGCATTGTCGAACTCAAGCGCATAGTCAAAGGCTTGCAGTTTCAGGGCTTCTGACACCGAATAGGTGGCGTTCAGCACATGGGACTGCGAATCCCAGTCGCGTTGTTCGGCCAAAATCCGGTTGACCCCAGTGATATAGGCATAGGTCAGTTTCAGCTTGCCAATGGCGGTATCGATGCGGGCGGCGTCAAAGGTCTGCTCATCCTGACGCCAGCCGACTGAGCCGATAAAGCGTTGATCATCAAGGTTAATGCGCTGACGGCCAACGGTGACGGTGGTGAAGGCCGAGGACGTCCAGGTCAGTTGCAGGCGATTGACCTCGGTCACTTCCGGGTCAGCAACGACGGCAAACGCGGTTTTACCGTTCAGGTTTGAGTTATAATCGCCGTCAAGCGCGCGGACATCTTCGATTTCGGCCAGAAGCTTCAGGCCCTTGAATTCACCGGACTGAAAACCGGCGCGGTTGCGCCAGGTTAAGGCCCCGGTTTCACGTAAGCCGGCCTGCGTGACGTTTTCAAATCTCAGGCGGGATTCGAGTATAGGCTTTGAGGACTGTAATGCCTCAGCAATCGTGTCCTCGGCGAAAGATGATGTTGAGATACCAGCACATGTCAATGCAGTGGTCGCGCAGAAAAAAAGGCGCAGGTTCCCGATAGGCTTAAGTTTTGCCACTTTTAATATCCCCAATGTGTGAGCAAAAAAAAACGCCTCAAGAATTTTTCACACCGAAACCCGATGCGATCAAAACTTGAGACGTCAATGTCTTTATGATGGAGGTTTAAACGCCGTCCTTGGCGAATAAGAATACTTTAGCCATCCTTGGCTGTACTGTAAGCCTCATCCTGATTTTTCATTTCGTCAATGGAAATTCGTGCATTTGCGAAATATTTTTCATATCAGGCGGTGCGGTGCAGCAAAAATGTCACGAAAATGCCATCAAAGCCGTCACTCGCAAGGCTTTGCGACACTTCTAGGCGTGCCGCTCAAGTGGTTTCGTTTGAAATTACCGACTTAATCGCTCAGGCGCTGCGGAAAATGCCGCCGTCAAACAGCTCATTGGCGGGCATTAAAATGGGGTTGGGTGTGGCGTCCAGCGTCCACGGCACCGGCTCACCGCCTTCGGTTTTTTCATCCTCAAGCGGAATATCGAGCCCCAGAGACGCCGCCGCCTGCCGCCACAGATCGGGACGGTAGATCTGGCGGGCAATGGTATCAAAGTCGTGCTCAGGCGTCGTAAGCCCCCAGCGCACAAACTGACCCATGAACCATTTGGCGTGGCTGATCCACGGGAAGGTCGTGGTTTGCGGGTCAAGCAGTAGGCCCGCCCCTTCGGTCGACAGGGCCAACTCAATGGCCTCTAAGGGTGCCCCGACATAGCCCGGTTGCGCCAGAATTTTGGCCAGATCGGCGGTGTCGGCGGCCTTTGCCCACTGGGCGGCCTTGAGCAGGGCGCGCACCAGAGAAATCACGCCGTCAGGGTTCTCATTGGCCCACGGTTCGCGCACGCCTAACACCTTTTCAGGCTTGAGCGTCCAGAAATCGGGGTCGGAAAACAAAACCTGCCCGTCGCCATTAAGCTGCGCCATCTGCGGCCACGGCGAGCCGGAGCAGAACCCGTCGATCACCCCGTCGCGCAGAGCGTCGGCCATACGTGACGGCGGCAAAACCACCCACTGCACCTGACGGTCAGGATCGATCCCGCCGGCGGCGACCCAGTGACGCAGTACGAAATGATGGGGCGAATACGCAAACGGCATGGCCAGCACGACCTTAGGGGCGCCCGCTGCACGTCTGCGGGAAATCTCATCCCTAAGGGCGCGGGCTGTATCGAGCAGCTTAGTCTTATCGTCATGAATAAGTGCGGTCATCAAATGTGACGACACCACCACGCTGTTGCCATTGGCCCCCAGCGCCATCGGGGCAATGATCTTGCCCAGGGTTGGACCAAGGCCTAAGCCCCGCGCCAGAGGCATAGGTGCCAGCACATGAGCGGCGTCAAGCAGGCCGTATGACATCTTATCGCGAATGTTTGACCAGTTGGCCTCCCGGCTTAAGGTCACATCCAGTCCTTCGGCGGTGTAATAGCCCAGCGCCTCCCCCAGCAGCACAAGGGCCGAGTCGTTAAGCGGGCTGAAACCGATTTTCAGGCTTAGAACCATTATCCTTCTCCCGGTTTCAAAAGGCCGGATATAGCCAGAATATCGGCGGCGACGGCAGCCATCGGCCGGCCGGTATCCATGGCGTGCTTGCGCAAAATCTTATAGGCGTCGTCTTCGCTGATCCCGCGTGAGGTCATCAGAACCCCCTTGGCGCGGTCGATGCTTTTGCGGGCGGCCAAATCCGCCTTGGCTTTGGTCAGATCGTTGCGCAGGTTCTGCATCAGATTAAAGCGATGGGTGGCGACCGTCAGGATCGACGCCACCCGGTTGGGTGAATAGCCATCGACGATATAGGCGGCGACGCCTGCTTCCAGCGCCTCTGCGGTCGTATTGGCATCCGAGCGGTCAACAAACATGGCCACTGGTCGCGGGGCCTGCTCATGGGCAATCTGAAGCGCATCGAGTGTATCGCGGTCCGGGCTTTCGCAGGCAATGATCACCATCTCAGGATTGATGTCCTTAAGACGAGCCAACTCGAACCGCGGCCAGTGATGGATGGTCGCGTCCTGATGGGCGCTATCCGCGCGGATACCTTCGGCCACAAGGGCCGCGCGGGCATCATCGGGATCGATAATCAGGACGTTCATGCGGGAAACTTTTAGCCGGGCGGTGAATCGCCCCTTACGGCTATGCTAAAAATGCTGCGTTGCGCAAGAGGGCACGTTGCATCAAATGACGCTTAAGTGACAAAAAATCAGGCCATCTTGACGCGAGGGGGCCATATCGCTTATGTGTGGGATAACAGCGATTGGGGAACTGGCCAACGAAGGTCAGTGTTCCGGGACGAACCGGACAGTCGTAACTTCACCTTACATTCCCCCACACACGTGTTTACGCACGTCTTGTTATCGCAGGTTCGTCATGATCTCCAAAGAGTTCCTTAAGGCCGGGCACGCCCCGACTCTGTTTTCCGCCTTTCTCTATTTCGACATGAGCTTCATGGTCTGGGTGCTGTTGGGCGCGCTCGGTGTGCAGATTGCCGCCGATCTGGGCCTGACACCCGCCGAAAAAGGCTTCATGGTCGCCGTGCCGATTCTGACCGGCGCTTTGCTGCGCATGGTCAGCGGCGTGCTGGTCGATCGCATCGGCCCGAAAATGACTGGCGCCATAAGTCAGATGATTGTCATTGCCGGTCTGCTGCTGGCGTGGCTTTTGAACGTCAACAGTTACGAAGGCATTCTGGCGCTGGGCGTCGTGCTTGGGGTTGCCGGGTCATCGTTTGCGGTGGCTCTGCCGCTGGCCTCACGCTGGTACCCGCCGCAGTATCAGGGCATTGCGCTGGGTATCGCAGGCGCGGGTAACTCCGGCACCGTGTTTGCGTCTTTGTTTGCGCCGTCTCTGGCCAAGATGTTCGGCTGGTCGACCGTGTTTGGTCTGGCGGCCATCCCGCTGATCATCGCCTTTGTTGTCTACATGCTGTTTGCCAAGGACGCACCGGACCAGCCCGCGCCTAAGAAGCTTGAGCAATATCTGAGCATCCTGAAAGAGCCCGATGCGTGGTGGTTCATGCTGTTTTACGGCGTCAGCTTCGGCGGGTTTGTGGGCCTGAGTTCCTCGCTCAACATCTATTTCAACGTCGAATATGGTCTGGGGCCGGTCATTGCGGGCTTCTTTACGGCAGCATGTGTGTTTGCAGGCTCGCTGGTCCGCCCGATCGGTGGCGGTCTGGCTGACAAGATCGGTGGCATCCGTACCCTGTCGATCATGTATGTGGTGGCGGCTATTGCTCTGGTGATCATGAGCGTTAAATTGCCCAGCGCCTATGCGACCTTGGGCGTGCTGATTGTCGGCATGAGCGCGCTCGGTATGGCCAATGGCGCGGTCTTCCAACTGGTGCCGCAGCGTTTCCGTAATGAAATTGGCGTCATGACCGGTCTGGTCGGCATGTTCGGCGGCATCGGCGGCTTTTATCTGGCGGCCAGCCTTGGGGTCTCAAAGCAAGCCTTGGGCAGCTATCAACCCGGCCTGATCGGCTTTGCGGTGCTGGCGGTGATTGCGTTCGGTGGCCTGACCCTGATCAAGCGCCGGTGGCGCACGACCTGGGGGGCGGCCATTGCCGATGCCCGAATTTAGACTTTCGTCTAAGCCACCATTGCGGTGGCGGCCAAGATGGCGAAGCCATCGCCCGGCGAGGGACTTTTAAAAGTGTTAGTAAGCGTAAGCGTCTGATCTGAAACTATCCGATATCCTCGGATAAAACTTAAGCGGCCCGCCTTACCCCCTTAGGCGGGCCATTTTTTTAGGCTACCATCGCCGGAAATACCAGCGACTGATGCAGGGATACGCCCGCCATCATGCCGTCTGCGACCGCCAGACTGACGGTGTGCTGAGGCCGGGCCACATCACCAGCCGCATAAACACCGGGAATAGTGGTCTGGCGTCGGTCATCGGTGGTAATAATCCGCCCCATGGGGCTGTCCTCGATGGCACAGCCTAATTGCTCAGCAACCTCGCTGTTGAAGCGGGTTTCCGCACCGATAAATAGGGCGCGAATGTCGCGGATTCGCCCATCTTTCAGGCGTAAGCCGGACAGGGCCGTGCCAGTGCCTTCGAGGGCTGCAACCGGCGTCGTCTCAATCGCGATGTTGCGGGCGGCCAGAAGACTGCGGTTGTCATCGGTCAGTATATCGAGGCCATTGGTGAAGAATGTCACTGGCCCCCAGTCGGAGGCCAGTTCAGCCTGATGCACCGACATTGGCTGTGATGCCAGCACGCCGATCTGGCCCGCGCCGATCTCATAGCCGTGGCAATAGGGGCAATGCAGCACACTGTGGCCCCAGCGGTCTTTAAGGCCAGGAATGTCAGGCAGGATATCCGACCGGCCCGACGTGATCACCAGTTTTGCGCTCTCAACCGCTCGGCCCGTATCGGTTTCAACGCTAAATCCGTCGGCTGTTTTTTGCGCCGATAAAGCCTTTCCGGCCAGAAACTCCACGGTAGGATAGGCGCTTAACTGGGCGCGAGCGGTGGCGAGAATATCGGCGGGTGCTACGCCGTCTTGCCCAAGGAAACCATGCGCTGCGGGGGAAAATCGATTGCGTGGTGATCCGGCATCAATCACCAGAACCTTGCGGCGGGCGCGGGCAATATAGGTGGCGGCAGACAAACCGGCAAAGCTGCCGCCGATGACAATGGCGTCGTAATTCATTTTGGGTCTCCTTTGGCTGAATGCCCTTTAGTTTTAAGGTGGCGGTTCCACATGTCGGCCAGTGTCGTTTGGCCGAACGGTTCCATGCGTTTTTGAAAATCAGCCGTCAGATCGGCCAGCGTAATGGTCTTTAGCCGCGCCATCAGCAGGGCTTTGGCGGCGGTCATGGCGTCATCAAGGGCGGCATTGACCGCCTGCTCGACCAGACAGCGCGGGTTGTCGGAACGGTGGCCAAGGGTGAACAGATCGGTGATCCCCAGCGCCTGATGGATGTCAAACAGCGTGATGGCAGCCGGGGGCTCACTCAGCACCCACCCGCCGCCGTGACCTTTTTCGGACGCGACAAACCCGGCCTCACGCAGGCCTGCCATTGTCCGGCGGACCACGACCGGATTGGTGTTCAGCATGACGGCCAGTTCCGCCGAAGTGACGGGGCGGTCAAGCTCGATCATGTGGATTAGCACATGCAAAACGGAGGATAGGCGGTTATCGTGTTTCATGTAACTTTAAATGTTACATGATAGGGCGCGCGTCAAGGTGTGGCGTAAATTATTTTAGTTTTTGGCTTTATGCCGGTCCATCCACAGCAGGGTCATGATGATCGCAAAGGCAAACACCGCAAGGCCCGCCGCCAGTTGGTGGGCTTCCCCCCAGCGCAGTTGTTCGACCAGTTGGTAGATGCGGATCGAGATCACTTCGGTCTTACCTGGAATAGAGCCGCCGATCATCAGCACCACACCGAACTCACCTATCGTATGGGCAAACACCAAAAGAGCTGCGGTCACAAACCCTCTGCGTGACTGTGGCACGACCACCTCAAAAAAGGTGCGCAGGCGTGACGCGCTTAAAGATGAGGCGACATCGAGTTGCTTCGGGTCAATGGCGGCAAAGGCGTTGCGGATCGGCTGCACCGCAAACGGCAGGGAATAGAACACTGATCCGATGACCAGCCCGGTGAAGGTAAAATTCAGCGTGCGAATACCTAATGGTTCAAACAGCACCATCAGCGGGCTGTTCGGCCCCATCGCCACCAGCAGATAAAACCCCAGCACTGTTGGTGGCAGGACGATGGGCAGGGTGGTGATCGCCGTCACCACATCCTTGAAAACGCTATGGCCGCGCGCCAACCACCAGGCCAGCGGGGTGGCGATCAGCAGCAGCAGAACCGTCGTCACCGCTGCCAGCGACAGGGTGATGTGGATTGCGTCCCCAAGACCTTCGGAACTTACCACCCTCAGCGAACCTCATAACCGTATGAGCGGATAATCCGGATGGCTTCCGGCGACTTCAGAAAGGTCAGCCAGGCCCGCGCTGCCGGATTTTTATCGCCGGTTTTGAGCAGGATAACCTGCTGATCTATGGGGGTATAATAGGATTTCGGAACTATCCAGCGCGATCCGGTTTTAGAGCGATGAACCTGCGATGAGGCCACAAACCCAAGCTCTGCCGATCCGGTCGAGACGAAGTTATAGGTCTGGGCGATCGAGGTGCCCTTGACGATTTTAGGGGCGACCGCTTCATAAATGCCCAGTTTTCTGAGCGTTTCAACGGCGGCCACGCCGTAGGGTGCGGTGCCCAGATCGGCGATGGCGATTTTACTGAATTTTGCGCTTTTTAGAACCGCGCCTTTCGGGTCGATCAGTTTCGGATCAGCACTCCACAACACCAGCGCCCCGTAAGCATAGACAAAGCGCGTGCCTTTGACGCCCAGTCCTTCGGTTTCGGCCTTAAGCGGGCGCTCGGCATCGGCGGACATAAATACCTCATAGGGCGCGCCGTTCATGATCTGGGTATAGAACTGACCTGACGGCCCAAAGCTTAAACTCGCCTCATGGCCGGTGCGCGCCTTGAACGCGGCGGCGATATCTTTGGCGGGCTCCGTGAAATTAGCGGCCACCGCCACCTTGACCTCACCGGCATGGCTTATCGTCGTTATGGGCAGGAGCCACATCAGGCATATGAGCAGGCGTAACAACATGACAGCCCCTTAAATAGCGCGGCTTCAAACCCTAAAGGTCATGAACCGTCAGGGCAACCGAATATCATTTTTTGTGCGCTGCGATAAGTGTAAATGCTTACGCTAGGTAAGCTTCAAAGTATTTTTAAACAACGCCGGGCAGTTAACTCGAAAAAAATCATTATTTCATAAAAAGGCCAATGAATTCGGGCCTGTGGCGGCATTATTCGCCACTTGGTTGCGATTTGAGTTGATGAATTCAACTTATGGATTTTTTGGAGCCAGAATGTTCCGCGTTATTTCCTGTCTGACCGATCAACACGATTGGGTTTTGGTCGCATTGGCCGCCATAGTCTGCCTTGTGTCGTCCTTTGCTGCGGTGAACCTGATGCAGCGCGCCAAGGCGACGGATGGTGCCTCGCGTCTGAAATGGCTGCTGACCGCAGGACTTGCAACCGGCTTTGGTATCTGGGCCACGCATTTTATTGCCATGCTGGCCTACGATCCGGGCGTGGCGACAGGCTATGATCTCAATCTGACCGTGTTATCTCTGGTGATGGCGATTGTCGTGACCGGGGCCGGGATAGCGCTTGCCGTGACCGCGGATTTCAAGGGCGCGCAGGCTTGCGGTGGCGCTCTGGTTGGCGCGGGTATCGGCTGCATGCACTATATGGGCATGACCGCCATGCAGATGCCGGGCTATATTTCCTGGCAGATGGATCTGGTTCTGGCCTCGATCGTTCTGGGCATGGCGTTTGGGGCTGTGGCCCTGATGGTGGCGGCGCGCGCAAAGACCTGGAAGGGGATTGCGGCCGCGACCGGGCTGTTGGTGCTGGCGATTGTGTCTCACCATTTTACCGCTATGGGCGGTGTAGTCATTACCCCCGATCCGGCGCGGGTTATTGGCGGGTTGATGCTCAAACCGGACAGCATGTCGCTGGCGATTGCCGTAGCGGCCATGTCGGTCCTGGCGGTGTGCTTGTCGGCGGCGGTTCAGGGACGGCGTATGGAAGCGGTGGTGGCCGCATCGGAACGGACTTTTAAAATTCTGGTCGAAGGGGTGACGGATTACGCCATCTACATGCTGGATGAGCATGGCCACGTAAATAACTGGAATGCCGGGGCCGAGCGCATTAAGGGCTTCAAGGCGGCTGAAATCGTCGGTAAGCATTTCTCCTGTTTCTATCCCGATGACACGCGCGAAGCGGGTGGCCCGGCGACGGCCCTGTCGATTGCCCTTGAAACGGGCCGCTATGAAGAAGAGGGCTTACGTCTGCGCAAAGGCGGCGAACCGTTCTGGGCGCACGTCATTATCACGCCGGTGCGCGATGAAAATAACAACCTGCTCGGCTTTGCGAAAATCACGCGTGATGTCACCTCCCGCCGCGCGGACCATGAGCGCCTTGTGAAAATGTCGGGCAATCTCGACATGGCGCTGACACACATGTCGCAGGGATTATGTGTGTTCGATAAGAATGAGCGACTGGTACTCAGTAATCCGCGCTTTACCGAAATGTTTAACCTGCCCGCCGACGCGGTTTATGAGGGGTCAAGTTTCAGACACCTGATCGAGCAGGGGCTGGCCGCGCGTGACGGAAGTGTTCCGGATGGGGCAACAGTGCGCGAAGCCTACGCCAAGCACAAGGCCCTGCTGTATAAGGCCGGCGGCGGAAGCCTGGTTGTCGAAGCCTCGCAAAATACGGTCATCTCAATGATATATCGCCCTATGCCGCAAGGCGGGTGGGTGGCGACCTATACCGATATCACGGCCCAGCGCCGCGACGAGGAGCGCATCGCTCACATGGCCCGTCACGATGGCCTGACCGGCCTGCCAAATCGTGAGCACTTCAATACCTATTTGAATCAGGAACTGGACTGGGCCCGTCGCCACCATCTTAAGGTCGCGGTGGTCGCCATTGACCTTGATCGGTTCAAAGAAATTAACGACACCCGTGGCCACGCCGCCGGGGACGAGGTGTTAAAAACCTTGTCGGCGCGCATGCAGGACATGCTGCACGAAGATGAATTTGTTGCCCGTTTTGGCGGCGATGAGTTTTCTGCGGTTAAACGTTTTGAAGACGATGCGGAACTGATGGACTTTATCGGGCGCCTGAATGGTGCCTTAAGTGCGATGATCGATCTGGATGGCTATGAACTGACGCCGGAAGGCAGCCTTGGGGTCGCCATTTTCCCGCAGGATGCTGACAGCCGTGATCCTCTGATGAACAATGCCGACCTGGCCCTATACCGTGCCAAGGCGACCCATGGTGAGCGCTTCTGTTTTTACGAAGCGCGCATGGATGAGGCGGCCCGCGACCGCCGCGCCATCGCCAAGGATCTGTGGGAAGCCATCAAGAACGATGAATTCCAGGTCTATTATCAGATACAGAAATCCGTCATGACGGGGGAAACGACAGGGTACGAAGCCCTGTTGCGCTGGATACACCCGACGCGCGGATTTGTGTCGCCGGTCGACTTTATTCCGGTCGCCGAAGAATGCGGCGCGATCATTGATATCGGGGAATGGGTTTTGAGAAACGCCTGCCGTGAGGCCGCGAGCTGGGATAATGACGCCAAGATCGCCGTCAATTTGTCGCCGGTGCAGTTGGGCAATGTCAATCTGGTGCAGGTGGTGCATGAGATTCTGATCGAGACCGGCCTGTCACCCAAACGGCTTGAGCTGGAGATCACGGAGTCGACCATTATCGGTGATAAGGTTCGCGCCCTGCATATCCTGCGTCAGATTAAGGCGCTGGGGGTGACCATCGCCATTGATGATTTCGGCACCGGCTATTCGTCGCTTGATACGCTCAATTCCTTCCCGTTCGATAAGATCAAGATCGACCGGTCGTTCCTGATGGAGGCCGAGCAGAGCCCGCAATCTCTGGCGATCATCAAGGCCATTCTGGCGCTCGGCAAAAGCCTGAACGTGCCGGTGCTGGCCGAAGGGGTTGAGACCGAGACTCAGCTTAGCCTGCTGCGGTCAGAGGGTTGCGATGAGGCGCAGGGTTATCTGCTGGGCCGTCCGGCGCCCATGTCCGGTGAGGACATCAGAACGGCGAAGTCGGCTTAAGACTTGGCTGTGGCGGCGGCCCTAATCAGGCCGTCGATCCCCTTATCAAGCGTGGCCAGCGACTTGGCAAAGCACAGCCGCAGGATCGGTAGTTCGCGGCCCGTAGGGCAAAAGGCCTGAAGCGGAATGGTCGCCACGCCGCCGGTTTCCAGCGCATGGTGTGCAAAGGCCAGCCCGTCCATCTTAAGGTTCAGCGGCGTCAGGTCGATGTTCAGGAAATAGCTGCCATCGGCGGGCAAAATCTCAAACCCGGCATCACACAAGCGCGTCACCATATAATCGCGGGCGATGCGCAGGTCTTCGCGCGCCTCATCGAAACGCGCTGATGGCAGGCCAAGACCGTAAGCCACGCCATGTTGCAGATTTGGCGGGGTGGTGAAGGTGATGAACTGATGGGCGCGGGCGACCTGATCAATCAGGTGACTGGCTCCACACACAAAACCCACTTTCCAACCCGTCAGGGCAAACAACTTACCTGCCGATCCGATTTTCAGGGCCCGGTCTTTGAGGCTGTCGATATGCAGAACGCTTAAGTGCGGCTGCTCAAAAACCACATTTTCCCACACCTCATCGCTGATGACGACGGCATTATACCTCGCACAAAACCGGCCCAGGCTTTCCAGCTCATCGTGCGTCAGGGCGTGGGTTGTCGGATTGTTGGGCGTGGTGATCATGACCAACTTGGTGCGATCCGAAAAGGCGGCTTTCAGATCATCATCGTCAAAGCGCCAGTGCGGCGGTTTAAGCTGCACAACTCTGGGCACACCGCCCGCGCGCTCAATCAGCGGGATATAGGCATCGTACATCGGCTCAAACACCACCACCTCATCGCCGGGGGTGATCAACGACAACAGGGCGGCACAAATCGCCTCCGTCGCCCCGGAGGTGATCAGCACATTACCTGTGGTGTCGAGTGTAAGGTTTTGCGTGCGGCCATAAAACGCCGCGACCGCGTGGCGCAATTCCATCAGCCCGCGCATGGGCGGATACTGGTTTGACTGGTGGATCAGCGCGTTGGCGGCCGCCCGGCGGACATCTTCAAATCCGTCGCTTTCTGGAAAACCCTGCCCCAGATTGACGGCGCCCAATTCCCGCGCCCGCAACGACATGGTTTCAAAGATCGAGGTCTTCAGATCAAGAAAGATGGGGTTCATACGGGCTCCGGCAGGCAAGCGCATTCCGAAAAGTGTGAAGCGGTTTTCGGAATGCGCGTTAAACAAAAAAACTAGAGCAAAATTACAATCCATTGGTCGGAATTTTGCTCAAGCGCTTACGCTGTTTTTATTTATGGGTCGCGGTTAATTTAAAGTGTTAAATTTTACCGCATCGATGGCTGTTGGTAACTTTTTGCTAACCCTTTTTTAGTCAGTATCGGCCCTTCATAAAGGGTCTTTACAACATGCTCGCGCGTTTTAAAACAAAACCCGCCGAGATCAGCTTACGCGACGTCGGTCACAGCGATCTCAATGTCTTTTTCGCGCAGCAGCAGGATGCCGAGGCCAATCATATGGCCGCTTTCACGCCGCGTAATCCGTCCGACCGTATCGCGTTTGATAAGTTTTGGACCCATATCCGCACTGACCCAACCATCCTTCGCCGCACCATTCTTTGGGAAGGCCAGATCGCGGGCAGCATCGTCAGTTTTGACTGCATGGGCGTGCGCTGCGTCGGCTACTGGCTGGGGCGGGAGTTCTGGGGGCATGGGATTGCGACCGAGGCTTTGATACAGTTTCTGGAGGTCGAGCCGAAACGCCCGCTATTTGCACGCATTGCCTTTGACAATCTGGCCTCTCAGCGCGTGCTCGAAAAATGCGGATTCAGCATGGTTGGCCATGACCGCTACTATGCCGAGGCGCGCAAGACGGCGATCCGCGAAAATGTGCTGCGGCTTACCTGAATATCCACACCATGATGACGGTGACCGCGATCAAAGCCACCGACAGGATGCGGTAGTTCTGCCACCATGGCACGGACTTAAGCGTAAGGGTTTCCCGGTGCCACAGATCGCCTGAGAAGGTCAGAGGGTTGACGCGCTCAGCCTCCGGTGGGGCGGTCATCAGACTGGCGATGGCGGTCGCAACCAAACTGGCCATAAAGATCACGAAGGCTGATTTCAGGAAATGCAGGTCTACGGTGTGAATGATTTCCACACCGATGAAAAACACCACGCTCAATAGTGTCCCGATGATCAGTCCCGCTTTAGCGCCCGCATCGTTGGCCCTACGCCAGAACAGGCCCGCAAAAAATACTGCAGCGACCGGCGGCACGAAATAGCTTAAAATCGCTTGCAAATATTGCCACAGGCTGTCGCGCATCGCCCCGAT
Organism: Asticcacaulis sp. UBA2476; assembly: GCA_002342035.1. GTDB lineage: Bacteria > Pseudomonadota > Alphaproteobacteria > Caulobacterales > Caulobacteraceae > Asticcacaulis. Next base: position 289,266 of record DDPE01000090.1, read on the forward strand.
CATCGGCACCCACAACATCGACAACAGCATGAGGATAACGACCGTGATCCGGCCCGCGCGGATCAGGGCCGCATCGCTCATATCCGGCTTGAACCGGCGCACAAAATCTATGGTTACCAGGGTCGAGGCCGCATTATAATTGGCGGCAAGCGTCGAAATGATGGTGGCCAGAAAGGCGGCGATCAGTATCCCCAAAATCCCTGTCGGCAGCAATGTCAGGATCAGGCTGGGGAAGACCTGATCGGGGCGTTCAAGGTTCGGGAAAATCAGCAGGGCCGCCACGCCGGGGATACACAACAAAAACAAAGAACTGAGTTTCAGTAACCCCGCAAACAGTCCGCCCCAGCGCCCGTGGTCGAGCGACCGGGCCGCCAGCATCCGCTGCACCATGAACTGATTGGTACACCAGAAATAAAAGCCGATGATCAGCCCGCCGGTCACCAGCCCCGTCCACGGCATGACCGGGTCGTTATCGGGCCGGATCAGGCTGAGGTGTGAGGCGGGCACGCCGTTTTTGATAGCCTCCCAGCCGCCTGCGGCATTGACGGTCAGTACGGCGACAATCACGCCGCCGATCAGCAGAATGACCGCCTGAATGGCTTCGGTGACCATTACCGCACGAAGGCCGCCGATGATCAGGAATATGCCCGCACACAAGGCTAGCACACACGATATCTGCCACAGGGCGGCACCGGGCAACAGGATTTGCAGCAGCACGCCGCCAGCAAACAGGGCGCCCGCCGTGTCGGCCAGCACACACAGGAAAATGGTCAGGCCCGACAGATAGGTGCGCGCAAACCGCGAATAGCGCCGCTCAAGGAACTCCGGCACGGTGAACACATTCGAGGACAGATAGGTCGGCAGCACAAATGCGCAAAACAGCGGCAGGACCAGCGTGCCCATCCACTCATAATTATGGACATTAATCCCGTGCGCATAGGCCGATCCGGGCAGGCCAATCATGCCGACGGCGGTCATGTTGGAGGCAAACAGCGCAAAACCGATCATGTACCAGGGGGCCGAGCGGCCTGCCAGAAAATGATCGCGGGCCTTGTCGGCGTTTAGCGCACCGCGGCGCGCCATCAGCGCCAGCGTGACCAACCCGATTAGATAGGCCGCGATGATAACACTATCGACCCAAGATAACTGAAACCCTGCCATATCGTCCCTGCGGTTTTTTCAGGGAACATGACAGGGTTTGGGGCTGTGCGCTAGTTGTCAGAATGGAAGCGACGCACCACGACAATGCCCCAACGATAGGCCATGTCTTTGTTTTCTCGCGCTTGAATGAGGGGGCTGTCGGCCACGTCCCCAAGCGCTTTTTCCGCGTTCACAAAGGTGCCAATGCCGTATTGCCTGATCGGCGTCATCATCAGGAACGCGACGCCCACGTTCTGCACCCCGCCACCCAGATTATAGGGGGCAATGCCGGTGGCGGCGGATTCTTCAGGGTCGATCCCGAAAAAGGCCTGATTGGTTTTTTTATTGCCACCGCGCACATAGGCCAGGCTTTGCAGCAGACCGACCTTGGTGATGTCCTGCCGGGAGGCCGACACCTGCCAGGCCGACCCTTCGGATTGGCCGCTGATGTCCTGACCGATCCGGCCGCCGATCGAGACATTATCGAGCACCCGCACATAGGCATAGGTGGCCGCGTCCCAGCCACGTTCAGGCAAGACGAGGCCTTCAACATTTGATTGTCCGGCATAGCGTGGGCGCAACTGAAACCCGGCGCGGACCTTGTCGCGCAAAATGGCATTATAGCCCAGACCATCAAGGCCGTTGGCATAGAGGCGGTTCTTATAGTTGAACGATCCCCACGCCGTGACGCGCACCTGATTAGGGTCTTTGCCACTGGGGCTAAAGCCATAGACGGGGCCTGCGCCGACATCGAGCGTCCAGGTTTTTGGCGCTTCGACGGCCTTAAACGGCTGGGCCTGAGCGTGGGCCATCTGGGCCGTGGTCATCATGGCCAGCGGAGCGAGCAGGGCGGCGGCAATTTTCAACATGGAGTCTCTCTTATTAGATGGTTGCCGCCCACATAGGATGTTACCGGCTTAGATCAACCCTTAGCACCTGCAAAAACAAAGTATCTATAGGTTTTGCGGTGTAAATCTGATGGCTTGCCCGCCGCCGGGGGCGAGGTTCAGGGTAATAGTGTCGCTGGCCGTCAGGTTGCGCGTCTCGATGACATAGTGATGGCGGGTATTGGTGCGGTAGTCGGTATCGTCCGCGTCGCGATAGATGGTCGCCTGATAGGTCTTGTCCGCATCCAGAAAATCGAGAGACAAGTCCAAACGGCGCGGTTGCGCATTGGTGGCGGCGCCCAGATACCAGTCAGCCGATCCGCGGTCTTTGCGCGCAATCGTCACAAACTCACCGACCTCACCATTCAGCACACGGGTGTCGCCCCAGTCGGTCGGCACGTCCTTGATAAACTGAAACGGCGCAAGATGTTTTTGGTAATTTTCGATCGTATCTGCCGCCATTTGCACCGGCGAATAGATGATCACATATAGCGCCAGTTGTTTGGCCACGGTCGAATTGAGCGGCTGATTTACGCCCTCTAAGCTCAATATCCCCGGCGTGAAATCCATCGGCCCGGACAGCAGGCGCGTGAATACCAGATTAAGCTCATGCTCCGGCGGATTGGGCGGATTGCCCCAGGCATTATATTCCATGCCGCGCGCCCCTTCGCGGGCAACCCAGTTGGGATAGGTACGACGCAGGCCGGTGTCCTTGATCGGCTCATGGGCATTAATAGCGATCTTTCGTTTTGCGGCTTCCGTCACAACCTTGAGGTGATGACGTGATGCGGCCTGCCCGTCATGCCAGGCGTAATGGTCGCGGCCCTGATCATCAATCATGCGGAACCCGCCCGCATCCGACACATAGCCGGTCTTGACGGAGTCGATGCCCAGCCGCTGATAGAGATCAAGGGCGGGTTCTAACTGCGTCTCATAAAGCGCGGCATTGCCTGCGGTTTCGTGGTGACCGACGATGCGCACGCCTTTGGATTTTGCGTAAGTTGTGACGGCTTCCAGATCGAAATCGGGATAGGCAGTAGTGAAATCAAAGGTGCTGCCGTCCGCAAACCATTCCGCGTCCCAGCCGGTATTCCAGCCTTCGATCAGCACGCCACGGATACCGTGTTCGGCGGCAAAATCAATATAGGCCTTGGCGCGTTCGGTGGTGGCGCCATGTTTGTCACCTGATCCCCACGTCGCCAGCCCTAAGTGCATTTCCCACCAGATGCCGACAAATTTGTGCGGCACGACCCATGACACATCCCCCAGCGCATTGGGTTCATTGAGATTGAGGATAAGGTCGTTTTCGATCAGCCGACCCGCGGTACCCGCGATCTGCACCGTCCGCCACGGGGTGTTGAACGGGGCCGTGCGCACCACCTTGGGGCCAATGCCGGACGGCGACAGATTGGTCTTCAACACCTGACCGGTCGAGCGCCGCAGCCACATGGCCGAATAGTCAACTAGGGCGGCTTCATGCAGGGCCATATGCAGGCCGGACTGCGTGCGCAGGGTGATCGGCGTATGGGCTTGAGACACCTCGGCCAGCGGAGTTTTGTTGTAAAGAAATTCGTACCGGCTCCACTCTCCCGCCGGTATCCACCAGGCGGTCGCAGCCTCGGTGATGGCAAACTCGGTCTGTTCCTCGACGATATTGACGGTTTTTAATTGCGGTTGGTCGGGGAACTCATAGCGAAAACCAAAGCCGTTATCGAACAGGCGGAATACCACGGTAATTGTGCGCAAAAGCCGGTTGCGCTCGGTCAGGTCAATACGCAGTTCATTGTAATTATTGCGCACAAATTGCCGCTCACCCCACGGCAGTTGCCACGTCGCATCGTGCTGGGATTGCGACTGCGCGGTCAGGGTCAGGTTGCGTTCCCACTTCGGCTGATCGGCAAACAGAAACCCCAGTTTCGACGGAGAGATGATCTCCTGGCCAAAGCGCGTAATGGCATAGGTAGCGTGACCTTCGTTGCCGATACGGATTTGGACGGTGATCGACCCATCGGGTGAGGCAGCTTGGGCCACCACCTCACCGGCGCGCGATGACGGAACGGCAAAGGCGGTGGTAGCGGACTGGGTCATGAGCGGGCACCGGCATCAGAACGTAGGGCTTGCCCCAGCTTGCGCACATCCGTCCCCAAGGCCATGACCTGCTCGACGCTCATCCCCATCGTCTCCAGCATATTATGCGGGATGCAGACGGCTTTTTGCTTCAACGCCTTACCCGCGTCGGTCAGGGTGATGCGCATCACCCTCTCATCTTTTGGGTCACGGGTGCGGTTGATATAACCCGTCGCCTGCAAGCGCTTAAGCAGCGGGGTCAGGGTGCCGCTGTCGAGAAACAGTGGCTTGCCCAGTTCGCTGACCGACTGATCATCTTTTTCCCACAGCAGCAGCATCACAAGATACTGCGGATAGGTCAAATTAAGCGGGTCCAGATGCGGTTTATAGGCCGCCGTAAAGGCATGGGCGGTCGAATGAACCGCAAAACAAATCTGGTTATGCAGCCATAATTCGGGGGTTTCGCGGGTTTCTGACATTTTTTATCCTTTAATATCAGATAGGTATCATATTTTTACGGAAAAATCAATTAAATTGTACACAATTAAATTGACAAAACATTGTGCACAATTTAATTATCCATCATCGAAATGTATTCGCGTTCATATCAAACCCCAAAGGAGACTACCATGACCACCAAGATCAACGCTCTCTATACCGCCCATGCCCGCGCTACCGGCGGCCGTGAAGGCACCGGCTCCACCGATGACGGCAAGGTTTCCGTCAAGCTGTCGACGCCCAAGGAACTGGGCGGAGCCGGCGGGGAGGGCACCAACCCGGAACAACTGTTTGGCATCGGCTATGCCGCCTGTTTCATTGGCGCACTGAAATTCGTCGGCGGCCGCGATAAGGTCGCGGTCCCTACCGATACGGCTATCGACTCTTCGGTCGGTATCGGTCAGACCCCCGGCGGATTCGGCCTTGAGGTCACCTTGAAGATTTCCCTGCCGGGCGTTGAGGCCGACGTCGCCGACCGCCTGATCGCCGAAGCCCATAAGGTCTGCCCGTATTCCAACGCCACCCGCGGCAATATTGAAGTGACTTTGATCCGCGCTTAATTACGTGTGATTAGACGGCCTGATCAGCAGGGGGCTTTCCTTGTCGATCAGGCCGTTTTCGCGTGCGACCAGGGTCGGGATCAGGATCTGGCCCGTCACATTGGTGGCCGTTCGGACCATATCAATGATGCGGTCAATGGCGGCCAAAAGCGCCAGCCCTTCCAGCGGCAGGCCCGCAGCGGTCAGTGTCAGGGTCAGCATAACGGTCGCCACACCCGGCACCCCTGCGGTCGCCAGCGACCCCAGAATAGAGCTGATATAGATGATCACGATATGGGCGGGCGTCAATTCAATCCCGAAATAGTTGGCCGTGAAGATCGAGGCTATGGCCGGATATATCGCGCCGCAGCCGTCCATCTTCATATTGGCCCCCAGTGGTACGGCAAAGCCCGCATAGGACGGCGAGAGTTTGAGATTATTGATCGCTGAATTGAGCGACACCGGCAGGGTGCCGAGCGACGAGCAGGTAAAAAACGCCGTCTGCTGGGCCTGAAATACGCCTTTGTAAAACCCGCTCACCCGCAAGCCATGCAGCTTGAGCAATATCGGATAGATCACAAATACATGGATCAGGCAGGCGAGGTAAATCGCGCCGATGAAGCCTAATAACGGCGTCAGGCTTTCCAGCCCATATGAGCCAACCACCGCCCCGATCAGGCCGAACACCCCGATGGGGGTCAGGCGGATGATCCAGCGCGTGATCTGAAACATGACCTGTGAGCCCTGATCAACGATGCGGCTTAAGGATTCGGTTTTATCGCGCAAAGCCGCAAGGGCCGCGCCGACAATGATGGCGACAAACACAACGCTTAACACCTGTCCTTTGGCGAAAGCGTCGATGATATTGGTGGGGACTATGCCTAAGAATACATCGACGACCGGCGGTATTTCCTTGGGCTTAAGCTCGGCCAGCGGCAGGCCGGTCAGGCCGAGTCCCGGCTGAAACAGGTGGCCGATTCCAAGCCCCAGCGTGACCGCCAAAGCGGAGGTCACCATGAACCACAGGATCGTTTGCACGCCTAATTTAACCGCCTTGCCGCCGTCCTGATGGCCAAGTTTGGCAATCGATGAGGCTATAGTGAAAAACACCAGCGGCACGATCAGCATCTTGATCAGCCGTAAAAACAGATCGCCGATCGGCTCGACGTAGGGTACGGCGCGTTCGCCGAAAATCACTCCGACGGCAATACCGGTCACAAGCCCGATGACGGTGCGCAGCCAGAACGGGATTTTATTAAGCAGGCTGAGCATGGAGATTACCAAGGGTGAGCGACCAGACAGACATATAGGGGCTAAGCCTTGGCTGTCAAACCGATGACAAGGCGGCCCCCTCGGTATGGCGTGCCTGTGCTGTAAGAGCGGGGAGGAGGCTTTGGATAATATCCGGACGCAGCCAGTCCTGAACCGACAGATCGGCGACAATAAAGCCGCGCGTTTTCAGCCATTGTTCAAGGTCAGAAAGCGGCTTCAGACGGAACGCTTCCAGCCCGATCTGTGCGCCTTCGACGAACAGATCACCGTAGGCCTCAGACGCCAGATCGGTGCTGACCTTGCCTTCGATCGCAATCTGGTTGAGGGCTTCCTTCGGGAACATTTCGGCCCACTGGTGGGCCTGAGACAATTGCCGCAATAGCCGCGCCACCACACTGGGCTCGGCCTCAAGGAACGGATCGTCGACCGTCACGGCGCGCAGTTCGATCAGTCCGGACAGTCTGTCATCATGACGAATATCGGCGGCGGAAAAGCGGTGCAGTTCGCGCAAACCGGCGGCCCGCGCCAACTCGATCCCCTTGGCGCCATAAAGAAGGGCGGCATCGGTTTGCCCGCCCAGCAGGGCTTCGATCT
>DDPE01000007.1 GCA_002342035.1 Asticcacaulis sp. UBA2476
CAGCGCGAGCTGATCATCGGTGACCGTCAGACCGGTAAGACCGCTGTTGCCATCGACGCCATCCTGAACCAGAAGGCCGCTAACGCTGGCACTGACGAGTCGGCCAAGCTGTACTGCATCTACGTCGCCATTGGTCAAAAGCGTTCGACCATCGCGCAGATCGTCAAAACGCTCGAAGAAAACGGCGCTCTGGAATACACCATCGTGGTTTCGGCGACCGCCTCTGAGCCTGCCCCGCTGCAATTCCTGGCCCCGTTCTCAGGCTGCGCCATGGGTGAATATTTTCGCGACAACGGCATGCACGGCCTGATCATCTATGACGATCTGTCCAAGCAGGCTGTGGCCTATCGCCAGATGTCGCTGCTGCTGCGCCGTCCGCCGGGCCGCGAAGCCTATCCGGGCGACGTGTTCTACCTCCATTCACGTCTGCTGGAGCGTGCAGCCAAGCTGAACGAAGACAATGGTTCCGGTTCGTTGACGGCCCTGCCGATCATTGAAACCCAGGCCAACGACGTGTCGGCCTATATCCCGACCAACGTGATTTCGATCACCGACGGTCAGATTTTCCTTGAAACCGACCTGTTCTATCAGGGCATCCGTCCGGCGGTGAACGTCGGTCTGTCGGTGTCGCGCGTGGGTTCCTCCGCTCAGATCAAGGCGATGAAGCAGGTTGCCGGTGCCATTAAGGGTGATCTGGCGCAGTACCGTGAAATGGCGGCCTTCGCCAAGTTCGGCTCTGACCTCGATGCCGCCACCCAGCGCCTGCTGGCCCGCGGTGCGCGCCTGACGGAACTGCTGAAGCAACCGCAATATTCGCCGCTCAAGGTCGAAGAGCAGGTCTGCGTGATCTATGCCGGTACCCGTGGCTACCTCGACAAGATCGCCGTGTCTGACATTGGCCGTTTTGAGCGTGAATTCATCAGCTACCTGCACGGCAAGCAAAGCGCCCTCCTGACCAGCATCCGCGAGAAGAAGGCCCTGTCGCCGGAACTCGAAGAAACGCTCAAAGGCGCGCTGAACGATTTCGGCAGCAACTTCGTCTAAACCCAAGACCTGAGCCAGCTCAGGTCTTGTCTAACAAGATAAACCCATTCGAAAAACTTGTTTTTCGAATGAGAGGAGTTCCAATGGCAAGTCTTAAGGACATGCGCAACCAGATCGCCAGCGTGAAAGCCACGCAGAAGATCACCAAAGCCATGCAGATGGTGGCGGCGGCGAAGCTTAAGCGCGCTCAGGATGCGGCGGAAAATGCCCGTCCCTATGCCGCGCGTATGGCCGCTGTGATTGCCAATCTGGCTAAAGGCGTGTCCGGCGACGGTGCGCCTGTGTTGCTGGGTGGTAATGGCTCTACGCAAAATCATCTGGTAATCGTATCGACCTCCGATCGCGGTCTGTGCGGCGGCTTTAACTCTCAGATCGTGCGCGCGGCCCGCGACTACATCAACGGCCTGATCGCTGACGGTAAGGGTGTCAAGATCATCACCGTTGGCCGTAAGGGCAATGACCAGCTTAAGCGCCAATATGCCGACCGTATCATCGCCACCTTTGATATGTCGGCACACAAAGTCCTGACGCTGGACGCGGTGCAGCCGATCGCTGACGCTGCGGTCGCTGAGTTTAACGATGGCCGCGCCGATGTCGTGACCCTGTTCTATTCGCGCTTTAAGTCGGTCATCTCTCAGGTGCCGACGCCTAAGCAACTGATCCCGGCCCAGATTGATGCCGCCGAAGAACCCTCTAGCGGGTCGGACGCGGTTTACCAGTATGAGCCTTCGGAAGAAGAGATTTTGGAAACCCTGCTGCCGCGCAATCTGACGGTGCAGATCCTGTCCAGCCTGCTGGAAAACACCGCCGGCTTCTACGCTGCCCAGATGAGCGCGATGGATAACGCCACGCGCAACGCGGGCGAAATGATCAAAGCGATGAACTTGAAATATAACCGTAAACGCCAGGCCCAGATCACGACCGAACTGATCGAGATCATCGCTGGCGCTGAAGCCATATAGGATCAAAACTATGTCCGCCCATCAAAAGATTACGGCTAACAAAGGCCGCCTCACCCAGATCATCGGCGCCGTCGTCGACGTTGAATTCCCAGATGGCAACCTGCCCGCCATTCTGAACGCGCTCGAAACCACCAACGCCGCCTCGGGCGCGCGTCTGGTATTCGAAGTCGCTCAGCACCTCGGTGAAAACACGGTTCGCGCCATCGCCATGGACGCCACCGAAGGTTTGGTGCGTGGTCAGGAAGTGACCGACCTCGGTGCACCGATCACCGTTCCGGTGGGACCGGCGACCCTTGGCCGTATCATGAACGTCATTGGCGAGCCCATTGACGAAGCTGGCCCGATTGAAACCCAGTTCTATAACCCGATCCACGCTGACGCCCCGGCCTTTGCCGATCAGGCAACTTCGGCAGAACTTCTGGTCACGGGCATCAAGGTTATCGACCTGATCTGCCCATACGCCAAAGGCGGTAAGATCGGCCTGTTCGGCGGCGCCGGCGTCGGCAAGACCGTGACCATTCAGGAACTGATCAACAACATCGCCAAGGCTTACGGCGGTTACTCGGTGTTTGCCGGCGTGGGTGAGCGTACCCGCGAAGGTAACGACCTGTACCACGAAATGATCGAATCCAAGGTGAACGAGCATGGCGGTGGCGGCACTTCGCGTTGCTCGCTGGTCTATGGTCAGATGAACGAGCCTCCGGGTGCGCGCGCCCGCGTCGCTCTGACCGGTCTCGCTCAGGCTGAATATTTCCGCGATGTCGAAGGTAAGGACGTTCTGTTCTTCGTCGACAACATCTTCCGCTTTACTCAGGCTGGTTCTGAAGTGTCGGCGCTGCTGGGCCGTATCCCGTCCGCCGTGGGCTATCAGCCGACGCTGGCGACCGAAATGGGTAAGCTGCAAGAGCGCATCACCTCGACCAACAAAGGCTCGATCACCTCGGTTCAGGCCGTGTACGTGCCCGCCGATGACTTGACCGACCCGGCACCGGCCGCTTCGTTCGCCCACCTGGATGCGACCACCGTTCTGTCGCGCTCGATCGCCGAGCAAGGCATCTACCCGGCTGTGGATCCGCTCGATTCGACCTCGCGTATTCTTGATCCGCGCGTTGTCGGTGAAGAGCACTATTCGACCGCCACCCGCGTTCAGGAAATCCTGCAGCAATATAAGGCGCTTAAGGACATCATCGCCATCCTCGGCATGGACGAACTGTCCGAAGAAGATAAGGCGATTGTGGCCCGCGCCCGTAAGATCCAGCGCTTCATGTCGCAGCCTTTCCACGTTGCCGAAATCTTCACCGGCACACCGGGCGTTCTGATGACCATCGAAGACACCATCAAGGGCTTCAAAGGCATCTGTAACGGTGACTACGATCACCTGCCGGAGGCCGCCTTCTACATGGTCGGCACGATTGAAGACGCTATCGCCAAGGCAGAGCGTCTGGCTGGGGAAGCATAAGACAATCACATAAAAGTCCCGAGCCCTGACGGGCTCGGTGTACTTTGATGTGGGACAATATCGGGAAAATTTTCTAGGGGCGGCTCTGCGAAAATTTTCACATTTTGAGTGAGAGATTTGCGCAGCAAATCTCGATCAGGAAAGTAAGGCAGCAAACATGGCTGACAAACTTCACGTTTCGCTGGTGACCCCGGAAAAGGAACTTTTCTCCGGTGATGTCGATCAGGTCATCGCCCCCGGCACCGAAGGCGAATTTGGTGTGCTGGCTAACCACGCGCCGTTCATGACCACACTGGCCGAAGGTTCTGTCGTGATCCTCGATGGTGATAAGCGCCGGGTATTTAACGTCCGTGGCGGCTTTGCCGACGTCAATGCATCGGGCATGACCATTCTGGCCGAACATGCCGAAGAATATGTCGAGACCGTGCACTAAGCGGCCTGGCACATAATGTAATTCTAAAGCCTCGCTTCCGGCGGGGCTTTTTTTATGGCAGGTTGGATGCGGGTATAATCTGCACAAGGCCTATTGACCATGAAACCGATCAAGACCCTGCTGTGCGCTTTGCTGGCCGCTGCGACGCTTCCGGCGTGGGCCGAAACCCTTACCCCGCTGCGGGCGCAAGACGTGCGCGAGTCCATCGGGATCAATACCCATATCAACTATACTGACGGGTCATATCGTGCGCCCGATGAGGTCTATAAGGCGCTCGACTATCTAGGCATCAAGCTGATCCGCGACTCATCGCCGTTTCCGTGGGTAGGCGGCAGCACCGGCGTGAACACCTATACCAACCTGATGAAAAAGGGCGTGAAGTTCAATATTCTGGTCTTTGGGCAAGGGCCGGGGGCTAATTACGACCCAAAGATCCCGGTTGATCTGATCGATAATCTCGAATGGGCCTATCCCGGTGGAATTGTGGCCATCGAAGGCTTTAACGAGATCGACCATGCTCCGGTGACCTATGGTGATCAACGCACTGAGGCATCATCGATCGCAGCGCATCTGGAAACCGTTCGCTTGCTCCGCGAGCGTAAGCATCTGAAATCTCTGCCGATCTATGACCTGACAGGTGCGGCTGCGCCGCAGGCCTTGGGGCCGCGCGGGGACTATGCCAACAAGCACGTCTATGCCCAGAACGGCAATCCGCCCCGCCCGCATTTTGAGGGGGCGCATAAGGGTCTGAATGGTCTTAAGCCGTGGGTGGTGACCGAATTTGGCTACGCGACCTATCCTGAGATCGACTGGCTGGTGATCGGGGTCGATGAACGCACTCAGGCCAAGGGCACGCTGATGGGCATTTTCGATGCCTACCATCTGGGGGCCTCTGGAATTTATCTCTATGAGCTTCTCGATCAAAAACTTGAGCCCCATCGCGAAATGCACTTTGGGCTGTTCGATTACCACTATAAACCCAAACCGGCGGCAACGGCTGTGCGCAACCTGATCCGCATCATTGAGGACAAGGCGGGCGGCGCTAATGACTTCACGCCGCGCCCGCTTGAGGTCGGACTGACCTTGCCAGCAGGGACGTTTGCATTGGCGCTGGAGAAGGCGGATGGGGTGACGCAACTGGTGATCTGGCGCGAAACTCAAATCTGGGTGCGTGAAGCTGGCAAGCGCAAGGATAACCCGCCGCTACCTTTAGCGGTCAAGCTACCCGACGGGGCCAAGGCCCGCGCGCTTTATGATCCCCTCATCAGTGATCAGCCGGTCAAAACCTATGGCGGTGAAGGGCCGGTGACCATCGACCTGCCGGATTATCCCGTGATTTTGGAATTTACGCGCTAACGAATAAGCGGCTTAAAAGTGTCGATCACGGCGCGGTAAGACTCGCGCTTAAACGACACGACACGATCCATGACCTCACTCAAATCGCACCATTCCCAGGCTTCAAATTCCTGCTCGCCATGCGCCTGCAGATTGATCTCGGCGTCGTCGCCTAAAAAGCGGTAGGCGAACCATATTTGCTTCTGGCCCCTGAAATTGCGGCCGATCTTTTTTTGCGCCAGCACTTCGGGCGGGAAATCATAGATGACCCAATCCTGCGTGCGGCCGATCAGTTCAACCGAGGTCATGCCGGTTTCTTCATAAAGCTCGCGCTTGGCGGCGGGCTCCAGCTCTTCGCCGTCATCGACCCCGCCTTGCGGGAATTGCCAGACATAGGCCCCGGTCATACCAAAGCGATGGCCCAGCCATACCTTGCCGTCACGATTGACCACCACAATGCCGACATTGGGGCGGTAAGCTTTCAGATGATCTTCGTTCATCGGCGCGTTATAGCCGAAGCGGGCGCCAGTTGCAGCCCTTTTTGATTGAGCGTTTGCGTCCACTTAATCGCCGTAGACACCGTTACGGGGTAGGCAAAGCCAGTGCCCAGCGCCTGCCCGCGGCTTTTGGCAGCGGTCTCTAAGCCTGCCAGTTGGGCCTGAATGGCGGCGGCGGTCAGGGACTGATCGATGATGCGGTCGGCACTGGCGCGCGGCATGGTGGCGGCGGCACCATCAATGGCCCTGCCCTGACCATCATCAATGAAGGCGAGGCCCCGCGCCCGCAGGCTGCCGGTCAGAGCGCCGACACCGGTGCGATCTTTCAGGAAGGCGCTGCCCTGATAGTTGGTAACGCCGAAATAGCCGGTGGCGCGGCCCAACACCCGGTTCAGGCGCAGATTAAGGTCATCGGCGCGGGTATTGACCAGCAGAGTATCCGGGCCGGTGTCATTATCCGGATAGTTGACGGGCTGCATCGGGATTTCGATCAGAACTTCGTGGCCCTGAGCGCGCGCCAGATCGATCCAGGTTTGCAGATTATCGGCATAGGGCACAAAGCTTAAGGTCACATCGGCGGGCAATTGTTCAATCGCGGCCTTGGTGGTGGCGGGATTGATGCCTAAGCCGCCGACGATCAGGGCGACCATCGGGCGACCATCGCTGCGGAACGGGCGGGCATAGGCCTGCGCCGGGGTCTGACCATTCGGCCCGATGGCTGGCAGCGGCCCTTGCGGCGACGGTTGCGACAAACCCGTAATCGGTGCGGGCGGCAGAGGCTGGGCGCTCAGTTTCGGCGCATTGGCCGTGCCGCCATCGCCACCGGGCAAGGTAATGACCGCGCGGTTATCCAACGGCTGACCATTGGCGTCCAGCATGCCCACGGGGGCATCGGCAAACAGACCCAGAGAATCGATGGTAAAGGCATCAGCCCCGGATGGGGCTACGGGTACATCCGTCGTAACCGCAGCGGTGGCCGGTTTTTCTTTCGACATTTTAACGCGGATGCTGGGTGATCCTGCGTCCGGATCGGAGGACAGACCGATAAAGGTGGCACCCAACCCCAGAAATACGACAAGCGCTAAAGATGGCGCCACATAGGGTTTACTGAGGGTGGCCAGAACAGGAGCCAGCTTAGTCTTAAGGTCAAGGCCGGGCCTTGACGGTGTCTTACCGAACACCGATCCTGCCGCTCCGCTCGTGGCCTTGAATTTAGCGAACATATGACGCAACCCGAAAGCGCGCCCTCTGTAAACCGGCGCGCATATCTGAAACCGGGGTTCAATATGCGCGACTTACAGTTAACAAAGCCTAACGAAGGTTAAAATTGTCAGGGTTTCGGCGTGGCGGGTTTAGCCGGTTCAGCGGGTGTTTCCGGGGGCTTGGCCGGGGCTACGGGCGTTACAGACGTGGTCTTCACCGGATCTTTGGCGGCGGCGGCTTTGGCCTGCATCTTCTTCTCGAAACGCGAACCGGGCTTGGCGTCTGCGGCGGCGGCATAGGCCTTACCGCGTGGGTGGGCGGCGGCCATTTTGACATCACCGTTATAGCCCAGAACATCCAGGGCGCGTGCCAGTTGGAAATCACCGGCCTTGGTATCATAATCCTCTGGCGGCACTTCGGAGACCTCGTGCTTTTCACGGCGCGCCTTGCCTTCGTCAGCATCGAGCGCGTTTTTATAGGCGGCTTCCGAATATTGGAAAGCCGAAGAGGCGATGATCTTAGCCTGCTCCTTGGTTTGCGCGACCTCAAGATCCGGTTCAATGCCGGTTTTCTGGATTGAGCGACCCGACGGGGTAAAATAGCGGGCGATAGTCAGTTTGACGGCGCGGCCTTCGCCCAGATCCATTACGCTTTGGACCGAACCCTTACCGAAGGTGGTCAGGCCTACGATCGAGGCGCGTTTTTGATCCTGCAAGGCACCGGCAACGATTTCCGCCGCTGAGGCCGAGCCCGGATTGGTCAGCACGACGATGGGCAGACCCTTCATCATGTCGCCCTTTTTGGCGTGATAGCGCACGATGTCAGAGGTGTCGCGTCCGCGCTGGGAAACGACTTCGCCGCCTTCAAGGAACATGTCGGCTACGCCCACGGACTGATCGAGCAGGCCACCCGGATTGTTGCGCAGGTCGAGCACCAGACCTTTAAGCTTATGTTTGGCCTTAAGCTCGGTCAGGGCGTCGCGGGCTTCCTTGGCGGTGTTTTCGTTGAACGAAGAAATACGCAGGTAACCGAAATCACCCTCCATGCGCGCCTTGACCGATTTGACGTTGATGATCTCACGCGTAAGCGTCACATCAAACGGCTCATCGCGGCCTTCGCGGACGATGGTGATGGTGATGTCGGTCTTGGGCTCGCCCTTCATCTGGGAGACGGCGTCATTGAGCCGCTGCCCCAGGATGGAGGTGCCGTTGATGGCGGTGATATAGTCGCCCGACATGATCCCGGCCTTGCTGGCGGGTGTGTCGTCCATCGGCGTCACGACCTTAACGGCGCCGTCTTCGGACTGAACCTCAAGGCCAAGACCCCCGTAGGAGCCGCGGGTTTTTTCCTTAAGATCGGTAAAATCTTCGGCGGGCAGGTAATTCGAATGGGGATCGAGCGACGACAGCATGCCCTCTAGCGCGGCTTCGATCAGTTTTTTGTCGTCGGTTTCGACCACATAGTTCTGCTGAACGAGGGCGAGCACGTCGCCAAACAGCTCCAGCATCTCATAGGTGTCGGATTTTGGCGAGAATACCGGCTGGTTGGCATAGGCCATAGCGCCAACCCCCAAGGCCAGTGCCGCAACGCCACCCGTCAAAAACTTCTTCATAAACGCTGTCCAAACAAAGATATGCCGCAACTGGCCTAACATCATAGGTTACGAGCCTTGCCATAATTTACAAGGGGGCGAGGCGGGTGACCGTAAAATTATCCAGACATGCAACTATGGCGTAACAGAGGCAAACAGGCGGTTAACGCTCAAGATGCCGCCAGATCAAAGCGCGCATTGGGGTTTACCGGCGTCTCACCCCGGCGCAGCTCCAGATAAAGTTCGGTCTTTTTTGACGACAGGTTGGGCATGCGCCCGACTGGCTCACCGGCGATCACGGTCTGGCCCGCATCGACATAGACCCGCCCAAGCCCGGTCAGGACGATCCGTTCATCCGCGCCGGTGCGCACGATCACGACCTGCCCATAGGTATCGAGTGGCCCGGCATATTCTACCGTGCCGCCACCGGGAGCCGTCACCTGCGCGCCGGGTGCCGATTCCAGCGTCAGGCCGCGGCTGCCGTCCACACCAAAGTCACCGACCTTGCGCCCCAGCAGAGGGGCTTTGAGGCGGGTATCTTTTGTGGCCCCCAACAGTCCCTTAAGCGGCAGATTACCGCGCAGCCGGTCGGACTGGCTTTTCAGCAACAGGGCCTGACGTTCCGCCGCATCGGCTTCGCGCAAAAGCTGGTCTTCCAGATCATATTTTTCCGCGATCAGAGCCTCAATCTTGGCCTGCTGTTCCGACACATCGCTCTCAGACACGAACAGGGCTTCTGATTGCAGGGCGGCGGCCCGCCTGACATTGATCAGGGTTTTGTTCTGTTCGGACAGTTTGGCGGCGCGTAGTTTCAGCTCAGGTGTGATTTCCTTCATGATGATGGCGGCGACCACGGCGTCATTGGCGCGGCGTGAGGACACGAAAATCGCCGGTGGCGGATTGCGCGAATAGAGTTGCAGGGCTGACAGCAGCCGCGACTGCTTGGCCCGTACCGCCCCTAGCCTGCGGGTCAGGTCGGCCTCCATCTGATTGAGGGTCTCAAGCTTGGCGCGATAGATGGCGCTGCGTTTTTCGGAAGCGCCCTGTTGGCGGGAAATGGCGACGATCTGTTCGCGCAGTTTTTCTATCTCTGAGGCGATCTGACGGGCCGAGGCGCGGCGCGTGTCGGTCGTACGCTCAGCGGCGGTCAGGCGGGCCTCAAGGGCGTCAAGTTCGGCCTGCGCCTGTTTGGATAGCGGGGGTTTTGACTGGCTGGTTACCGGTCCGGTCAGGCACAATAGCCCCGTAACGACCAAAGCCGCAACGCTTGCGGGTTTAAGCTGACGGGGTGGTTTGCGCATCACCTATGGGTAAACCGGTTCGAGGCGCTTCTCAATAGGTTAGCCGATTTCAGGTTAGCCGATTTCGCCTCTGATGCGGCCCGATAGGATCAGTTCGACCGGAATATTGTTGGCGCGAACCGCATAGCCGCCCGCACCCCCGCTTCGGCCACGGTCGCCTGTGCCCGGTTCGCCGTCACGGCCCGCATTGCCGCCGTTTCCACCGGGAATGGGGGTTAACATACTGCTTGCCCTACCTGACGCCGGCGGAGGTATGATGCTCCCGCTCCAGTACCAGTTTGTTACTGAGTAATTATTGCCGCCGCGGCCGGGGCTGTGGGTCGTGCCTGTGCGGCCATTATCGGCACTGCCTCCGCCGAGGCCATAAAGGCCGTTGGGAAAGCCACCAC
>DDPE01000033.1 GCA_002342035.1 Asticcacaulis sp. UBA2476
GCGCCAAGGAGCGCATCTTCTCGCACCGCAATGCCAGCCATGCCTGGGACCCCAAGAACCAGCGGCCCGAGTTGTGGCGGGTGTTCAACACACGGCTCAATCCGGGCGAGAGCATGCGGGTGTTTCCGATCTCCAACTGGACCGAGCTGGATGTCTGGACCTATATCTATGCCGAGGGCATCGAACTGCCCTCGCTCTACTATGCCAACGCGCGCCCGGTGGTGGAGCGCGCCGGCACGCTGATCATGGTCGATGATGCCCGCTTCCGCTTCGAGCCGGGCGAGACCGCGCGCGAGGAAGTGGTGCGTTTCCGCACGCTGGGCGACTATCCGCTGACCGGGGCGATCCGCTCGACGGCGGCGACCCTGCCCGAGATCATCATGGAAATGCAGGCCAGCCGGACCTCCGAGCGGGAGGGGCGGCTCATCGACAGCGACAGTGTCGGCTCGATGGAGAAGAAGAAGCAGGAAGGCTATTTCTGATGAACCTGCATGAGACCACGGCGGCCAGCACTGCCGAAGCCGACATCGCCCTCTGGCTGGCCCAGCAGACCGACAAGTCGATGCTGCGCTTTCTCACCTGCGGCAGCGTCGATGACGGCAAGTCCACGCTGATCGGCCGGCTGCTCTATGACAGCCAGCTTATCCTGGATGACCAGTTGGCGAGCCTGAAGAAGGAAAGCCACAATCGCCATGTCGGCGACGAAGGCATCGACTTTTCGCTGCTGGTGGATGGGCTCACCGCCGAGCGCGAGCAGGGCATTACCATCGACGTGGCCTATCGGTTCTTTTCCACCGACAAGCGCAAGTTCATCGTCGCCGATACGCCGGGCCATGAGCAATATACCCGCAACATGGCGACCGGTGCCTCCAATGCCGACCTGGCGCTGGTGCTGATCGATGCCCGCAAGGGCGTGCTGACCCAGACAAGGCGGCACAGCTTCATCCTGTCGCTGATCGGGGTGAAGCACGTAGTGCTGGTGGTCAACAAGATCGACCTGGTCGACTACGACCAGGCAGTGTTCGACCGCATCGTCGCCGAATACCGAGCCTTTGCCGAGCCGCTGGGCTTCAAGACGCTGGCGGCGATACCGGTGTCGGCATTGCGGGGCGACAACATGCTGGCGCAGAGCCCGCGTACGCCCTGGTATGGTGGGGCAGCCCTGGTGCCCCATCTTGAGGCCATCGACATCAGCGAGGATCGCACGGCGGAGCTGTTCCGCTTCCCGGTGCAATGGGTCAACCGGCCGGATCTGGATTTCCGTGGCTTTTCCGGCACAGTGGCCTCCGGCGCCATCGCCGTGGGCGACGAAATCCTGATTGCCGCCTCGCGCAAGCCGGCAGCAGTTACCCGCATTGTCACCATGGATGGGGATCTGGCGCAGGCCGTGGCGGGGCAGGCGGTAACTCTGGTGCTCGATCGCGAGGTCGATATCTCGCGCGGCGACGTGCTGTCGCGGCCGGGCGAAACGCCGGAATATTCCAACCAGTTCCAGGCCCGTGTGGTGTGGATGAACGAGGAATCGGCCTTTCCGGGGCGCGCCTACCTGCTCAAGGTCGGCGCGCAGACGGTGCCCGCCACGATCACCGACCTCAAGTTCCGCACCAACGTCAATACGCTCGAGCAGACCGCTGCGGCCAAGATCGACCTCAACGAGGTGGCCACCGTCACCATTGCCACCGACAAGCCGATCGCCTTTGACAGCTATGCCAGCAATGCGCTGACCGGCGGCTTCATCCTGGTGGACCGGCTGAGCAATGCCACGGTAGGTGCCGGCACCATCGATTTCGGGCTGCGCCGGGCGCAGAACCTGACCTATCAGTCCTTCGACGTGAACCGGGGCGTGCGCGCGGCGATGAAGGGGCAGGCGCCGCAGATCATCTGGTTTACCGGCCTCTCCGGTTCGGGCAAGTCGTCGATCGCCAACCTGCTGGAAAAGCGGCTCACTGCCGAGGGCCGGCATGCCTATATCCTGGATGGCGACAATGTGCGGCACGGGCTCAACCGGGATCTGGGCTTCACGGAAGCGGCGCGGGTGGAGAATATCCGCCGGGTCGCCGAAGTCGCCCGACTGATGGCCGACGCGGGACTGATCGTGCTGGTGTCGTTCATCTCGCCGTTCCGCAATGAGCGGCAGCTGGCGCGCGAGATCGCCGGCGACATCAGCTTCCTCGAAGTCTATGTCGATACCCCGCTCGAGGTGTGCGAGGCGCGCGACCCCAAGGGGCTGTACAAGCGCGCCCGGGCCGGCGAGATCAAGAACTTCACCGGCCTTGACAGCCCCTATGAAGCGCCTGAAAATGCCGAGATTGTTGTCAAGACCGAGCGCATGACGGCCGCCGAAGCCGCCGGCCAGATCATCGAGCGCCTGCGGGCCTCTGACCTGTTCAGCATGTACGACGGGGATTGGAGTATATAAGTTCTGTGAAAAGTCCTTCGCTGACGCTCAGTGTACTTTTCACAGGAATCTGAAATGATAAGCCCCGCATTCCATGATGCGGGGCTTTTTGTTGGGCAGAATCTATGCGGCTTTATCACTTCACAACCGCAGAGCACGGGTTAGCGGCAATTAGAGATCAGCGCCTAAAAATTGCTGAAGTTGGGAAATTAAATGATCCATTTGAGTTTCTTGGCTTAGAATTATCAGACCCATTTGCACGTAAAAAAACGAAAGAAATCAAAAAAGCAATAGATAGCGAGAAGGGTATTGTCTGCCTATCAAAAAGCTGGAAGCGCCACATTAATGTGGAGCCACTACTCTGATAAACACAAGGGCTTATGCCTTGGTTTCGACGTGCATTGTAAAGCCGAGAAAGTGGAATATGTAGCGAAGCGCCTTACTCCCGATATTCTTGGTGCAAATAGCTTATCTGATATGACTATTGAGCAAATTAGGGATTCTCTATTTTATAAGTTCGAAGCTTGGGCGTATGAGGCAGAATATCGCTTAATTTGTTCAAAGACTTAAAGAGATGCCGTTACTAAATTATGCTTTCAGCATTTTGGTGAAGATTTGACCTTAAAAGAGGTAATATTTGGGTGTGAATCGACTTTATCCCAATGGCAAATTCAACAGGTTCTGGGAAGCTCCAAGGAAGCAGTGGATACATTTAAAGTCAGGCCCGCCTTCAAGACTTTTGAAATTGTACGGGATAGACGTCGGAATGCTTTGAAATAACCCCTCCCCTGAAACGAAGTTCGGTGTAGCCAAATCAGGGGAGGGGCTACGATCAGCGCTTCAACTGGCTTAAATCCCGCACGGCGCCGGTATCGGCTGAGGTCGTCAGCGCCGCATAGGCCTGCAAAGCGGCCGAGACATAGCGCTCACGGTTCTTGGGCGTGAAGGCGTCCTGACCGCGGGCTTCTTCTTTGGCTCGGCGATGGGCCAGTTCTTCCATAGTTACGCGCAATTCAATGGTGCGGTCGGGGATATCAATGTCGATGATATCGCCCTCTTCGACCAGAGCGATCGCGCTGCCTTCGCCCACAACAGGGCCTGGGCCGGGGTCTGGCGATGCACCCGTCTGCGCGAACGCGTTGGGTACGATTAGGCACAAACAGGCCAGAGCTTTGCGAAGCTTAATTATGTTAATCTTGCTTATATAGGTGTGCGTCGGATACAGGGATCATGCGATCTGCGGCATATCCTTGAGCAGTTTATCGAGGGTGATCGGATAGTGACGCACCCGCACGGCGGTGGCGTTGTAGACGGCATTGGCAATGGCCGCACCGACGCCGCAGATGCCCAGTTCGCCCACGCCTTTGGCTTTCATGGGCGAGGACATGGGGTCGGTCTCATCAAGGAAGATCACTTCCTGATGCGGGATATCGGCATGGACGGGGACCTCGTAGCCCGCCAGATCATGATTGACGAAAAAGCCATGGCGTTTGTCGATGACAAGGTCTTCCATCAGCGCCGCTCCGGCGCCCATGGTCATGGCCCCAATCACCTGACTGCGGGCCGATTTGGGGTTCAGAATACGCCCGGCGGCACATACCGCCAGCATCCGCCGGATACGGATTTCCGCCGTGACCACATTAACGCCGACCTCAACAAAGTGCGCGCCAAAGGTCGATTGCTGATGGGTTTTACCGAGGTCACCAAATTCGATAAAGTCTTCGGCGACCATACCGCTCACCCCTGCGGCTTTGCCCAGATCAATGCTCTTGCGGCCAGAAGTGACCTTGCCATCGGCAAAGCTGGTCTTGGCCGGATCGAATTTCTGAGATTTCGCCACCATCTCACGCAGCTTGACGCAGGCGGCATAGACCCCAGCGGTTGAGGAATTGGCGCCCCATTGCCCGCCTGACCCTGCCGAGACCGGAAAGCTCGAATCACCCAGTTTGACCACGACCTTATCGAGCACAACACCCATCATTTCCGCCGCTGTCTGGGCGATAATGGTATAGGTGCCGGTACCGATATCGGTCATGTCGGTTTCGACCGTCACCACACCTTTATTATCAAGCTTGACGCGGGCGGCTGATTTCATCGTCAGATTGTTACGAAACGCCGCCGCCACGCCCATGCCGGTCAGCCAGCGCCCGTCGCGGGTCTTGCCGGGCTCGCCACGCTTATCCCAGCCGAATCTGTCCGCGCCGCTTTGCAGGCACTTGATCAACTGGCGCTGAGAGAATGGTCGGGCCGGATTTTCAGGATCGACCTGAGTGTCGTTGATCACCCGGAACTCAATCGGATCGAGGCCCAGCTTTTCGGCCATTTCATCAATAGCGATTTCCAGCGCCATTAAGCCAGGCGCTTCACCGGGGGCGCGCATGGCATTGCCTTCGGGCAGGTCTAGCACGGCCAACCGCGTGGTGATCAGGCGGTTGGCACCGGCATATAAGAACTTGGTTTGTTGGGTGGCATCTTCTGGCCCGCCACCGGCCAGATCACCTGACCAGTTTTCATGGCCGATCGCACTGATCTTACCGTCTTTTGACGCCCCGATACGGATGCGCTGGATCGTGGCCGGACGGTGAGGAGTATTATTGAACATAAACGACCGCGGCAGGGCGACCTTGACCGGCCGTTTGGCCTGACGCGCCCCCAAGGCGGCAAGGATGGCATCGGCGCGCACGAACAACTTGCCGCCAAAACCGCCGCCAATATAGGGCGAAATGAGCCGGACATTATCTTTTGGCACCCCAAGCGTTTTGGCAACATCACCGCGGCCCCAGTCGATCATCTGGTTTGACGTCCAAAGGGTCAACTTATCGCCCTCCCAGGACGCAATCGACGCATGGGGCTCCATCATGGCGTGGGCATGATCCGGCGTGCGGTAGGTGACATCAAGCTGAACCGGGGCTGCGGAAAAAGCACCTACGAAATCTCCGACGAGGCTGTCTTTGCTGTCCTTGTGGCGGGTAGCGGTAGTCCTTATGGCCTCAAGATCGTGCTCACCGCGGGCCTTGGTGTAGCGCACCTTGATCATACCGGCGGCTGAGCGTGCCTGCTCGAAGGTTTCAGCGACCACGAGCGCGATGGCCTGATGGTAATGCTGGATATCCGGCCCGCCCAGCAGCTTGGCGGTATTGAAATTGCCCTTATCAAGCTTACCCACCGTATCGGCGGTGACGATGGTGATGACGCCGGGAGCCGATTCCGCCTTGCTAAGATCGAGGGCTGCGATCGTGCCTTTGGCGATGGTGGCACCCACCACATAGCCATAGGCGGCATTGGGCGCGGCCTCATGCTGCTCATAAGCGTAAGGCGCCATGCCGGTGGTTTTCAAAGGCCCGTCGATGCGGTCGGTCGGTTTGCCGACGACTTTGAGCTGATCAATCGGGTTGGTGGTGGCGGGGGTATCGAATTTCATGATTTAAGCCCTCGCGTCCATAAGTGCGGCACTGAGCGTGCGCTCAACCAGGGTGATCTTGAATTCATTCTCAGGGGTTGGCGTCGCATCGGCCATCAATTTTGCCATAACGGCCTTGGCGCCTTTGGGCAGGTCGGTCTCGGCCTTTTCTACCCGCCACGGTTTGTGAGCCACACCGCCCAGCGCCACGCGGCCGGTGCCGTCGGGTTGAATGACCGCTGCGACCGACACCAGCGCAAAGGCATAGGAGGCGCGGTCTCTGATCTTATGGTAGACATGGATGCCGCCGATCGGCTTGGGCAGGGTCACGGCGGTGATGAACTCTCCGGCTTGCAGCGCGGTTTCAATGTGCGGCGTGCTGCCAGGCAGTTTATGGAAATCCGCGATTTTGATGCGGCGTGTCTTGCCGTCAGGCTTGACGGTTTCAACTTGCGCATCCAGCACGCGCATAGCCACCGCCATATCGCTGGGGTGGGTGGCGATGCAGGCGGTGCTGGCCCCGACCACGGCATGTTGACGGCTGAAGCCACCGATGGCCGAACAGCCACTGCCGGGTGTGCGCTTATTGCAGGCCTGCCCCGTGTCATAAAAATACGGGCAGCGGGTACGTTGCAAGAGGTTGCCCGCCGTCGTGGCCTTATTGCGCAACTGACCCGACGCACCGGCAAGCAAAGCGCGCGACAGCACACCGTAGTCGCGCCGGACGCGGTCGTCGGCAGCCAGATCAGTATTGCGCACCAGCGCTCCGATGCGCAGGCCACCGTCGTCAGTCGCTTCAATCTTATCCAGCCCCAGCCCGTTGACATCAATCAGATGCGGCGGGGTTTCAATCTCCAGCTTCATCAGATCGAGCAGGTTGGTGCCACCGGCGATAAACCGGGCACCCGGCGTTCTGGCAGCCTTGGCGGCGGCTTCGGCAGGTGAGGTGGCGCGTTCATAGGTGAAGGATTTCATGCCGTGGCTCCCGCAACTTCGCTCATAGCGTCGATGATGTTGGAATAGGCCCCGCACCGGCAGATGTTGCCGCTCATCCGTTCGCGCATTTCATCGGCGGTTAAGGCCGGTGCGGCGTTCAAATCATCGCTGACATGGCTGGGGATACCGGCCCTGATTTCCTCTAATACCGCCACGGCTGAGCAAATCTGCCCCGGCGTACAGTAGCCGCACTGATAGCCGTCGTGCTTAATAAATGCCGCCTGCATCGGGTGCAGCTTATCCGGTGTGCCCAGACCTTCGATGGTGGTGATCTCATCGCCGTCGTGCATGACCGCCAGCGACAGGCATGAGTTGATGCGTTTACCATTGACCATAACCGTGCAGGCGCCGCACTGGCCGTGATCGCAGCCCTTCTTGGTGCCGGTCAGGTGCAGATGTTCACGCAGGGCATCCAGCAGGGTCGTGCGCAGATCAAGCTCCAGAGCTTGATCTGCGCCATTGACCGAAAAGCTGATCTTGGAAATCACCGGCTGGCTGACTTCGGCGGTTTGCGCGGCCGTCGCCGTAGCGGCGCTGCTGAGAGCGGCCGCCGCGCCTGCCGTTATAAGAAGGTCGCGCCGGTTGGGGGATATATCAATGGGGGAGGCCATGTCGTTTCCATAGGGCTGTGGGGGCAGGGAAAGCAGAGGCGTACGGAGGGAGTATAGCCTGAAATTTACGTGCGCATTGTGGGTTATTTTCAATAGGGCCTATGAGCTCAATTCATAAAAGCGTGATGCCTGTAATCAGGGAGGGACGGGGTCCACTGTGTGCGCATATCTGGAAACTAACTGATGACTGATTATGAGATAAGCTGCTAAGATTTGCATGAGGCTATGAGGAGAATTCATAAATGCCACGTGAGAATATGAACGACCTCATTGCCTTTGTGACGATTGCGCGGGAGGGGAACTTCACCAGAGCGGCGGGGAAGCTGGGCGTTTCACAATCTGCCCTGAGCCATACCCTGCGCGGGCTTGAGACGCGGCTGGGCATACGGCTTTTGACCCGCACCACCCGAAGCGTGGCCCCGACCGAGGCGGGCGAGCGTCTGCTCAGAACCGTAGCCCCACGCTTTGATGAGATAGATGCGGAACTGCTGGCTCTGACGGAGTTGCGCGATAAGCCATCGGGCACCATCCGGATCACTACGGGTGAACATGCGGCAAACACGGTTTTGTGGCCGGTGATTGAGAAACTTCTTCCGCTTTATCCGGATATCACGGTTGAAATCACGGTTGACTATAGCCTGACCAATATCGTCTCCGAGCGTTATGACGCCGGTGTGCGCTTAGGGGAGCAGGTCGCAAAAGATATGATTGCGATACGCATCGGGCCGGACATGCGCATGGTGCCGGTGGGCACTCCAGATTATTTTGCAAAGCGGGATATACCTGTGGCTCCGCAGGACCTGACCGCTCATAACTGCATCAATCTTCGCCTGCCCACGTCCGGGACGATCTATGCCTGGGAGTTCGAAAAGCAGGGACGTGAGTTAAAAGTCAGGGTGGATGGCCAACTGGTGTTCAACAGCCTGCCGCAAGTTATGACGGCGGTACTCGCCGGGGTAGGCGTCGGGTTTTTGCCAATTGACCTGGTGCAGCCCCATGTCGACGCAGGGCGCTTAGTAATGGTTCTGGCTGACTGGTGTGAGCCATACCCCGGATATCACCTTTATTATCCATCCCGTCGGCAGCACTCGGCCGCATTTTCGGTCATTGTTGATGCCCTCAGATATCGCGGCGAGCGATGAGCCTTACCGGATAGTCTCCCCACTAGGAGACTTAAAATTGAGCTTAAGTTTGAAATGCGGTTAAATGTTACTGCAAAAAATATCAAATAAGGATTTTTCAAACTTCCCCGGACGATTGCAGCCGGCGAACTAAAGCGGACAAACGCTTAACGTCTAAAATGCCGGCGCGGTGAGCTCGGTTGAAAGGCTCGATCCGGAAGCTGATGCCGGTAAATATCTACGCGTCACTTCAAGTCAAAAACGCCGTTTTCATGTTCAAGTATATTCAGTCTTCATCAGCACCTCTGGTGTCGGCAGGTATCTGTTTTGGAACACCAGCATCGCGGCCCCCATAGGGGCAGCGTCCGCGACAGCTCTGGCCGGGCGGATCTGGGCGATGGCGGGGGCGTGCGGGAGGCGTTGTGCCAGCAATCCATTCAAAAGATCGCAAATGCGTTCTATGACCATGGCGGGCAGGCGACCGCCAATGATATGAGCCTCCGGGTTCAGGGCGCAGTTTAAAACGGCCACAGTCCCCAGAAGCTCATTTGCCGCCAGTCGGGACCAAATTTCAATGGCGTCGGCATGAGCGGGATCGTCCGTCCGGATGTCGGATGGTGTTGAAACCTTGACGCCGCGCTCTGCCAGAAACGCATAAAGCGAATAGAGCGAAAGATTATCCTGCACGATGCCGTCCTGCGACGGTTGAAAAAGACTGCGCGCGATGAAGGCGATTTCACCGCTTCGTCCTTCTGCGCCTCTGTAGGGCTGGCCGCCGATAATCAGGCCGCATCCCAGTCCGGCGCTCATCAGGGTGAAGATAAAGTGCTGATAGGGGCCGCCGCCGCCAAAATGCAGTTCTCCGATGGCGGCTGCCGTCGCATCATTTTCAATATAGGCGGGCAGGGCGAGTGCTTCGGAAAAGAATTCGCCGACGTCGATCTGAGACCATATTTCATAGCCAGCGGGCTTATTTGGCAGGGGAATGTCGCCGAGCTTGTCAGGAATTCCGATGCCTATGCCGGCCAGGCGGTTCATGTTGAAGCGCTTTTCACGTTTCAGCCGGTCTATTTGTGTCTGTACGAAGGTCAGGACCTCCTCCGGCAGGGCAAAGTGACCTTCCATGCAGGCGCGATCGACGACCCGTCCGCCGAAGTCCATCGCTACCAGAGTGGTGTGATCCCGATCAATGTTCAGCCCCAGAGCATAGGCGCCCTCCGGGCGAATGACGAACTTGCTGGCGGGTTGTCCACGGCTGCCCAGCACTTTTCCGCTGGTTTGAATTAACCGCTCCTCCAGCAAGCGATTCGTGATCTTGGCGACGGCAGGGGGCGTCAGGCCGGTAATGGTCGTCAGTTCGCTGCGGGTGATGGAGGCGTTTGATCGTATGGCCTGAAGTATAACGCGCTGATTGTGCTCGCCTGCCCGCACAAGGTTCGTTCCGGACAGGCCCTCAGATGCCATCGGGGTCTTGCGCGCCCAGTCCATGGAGGTGGCTCTGATGTGAGCGGAGGGGATCACGCGCTGACGGCCAGATTAGAGGGGGCGATGGAGGCGGCGGCGCGCGGCGGGATATCCGAGGTGTCTCTCCACAGATAGGCGGCACCCCGGACGCCGGATGAGTCTCCCCAACGCGCCGGAGCAATGCGCGCCTCCCATGCGTCCGAAAACACGCGTGTTCGGATTTGATCGGGCAAATGCTCATATATTTCCGAAACGTTTGAAAGGCCGCCACCCAGGACAAACACTTCGGGATCGTAGAGATTGACGAGGGTTGCCAGTGTCCGCCCTAGCCGCGAGATAAAGCGCTGAAACGCCGCTTTCGCGTGCGGGTCACCTTGCCGCATTGCCGCTATAATAGCCTCAGCCGTGAGAACCTGGCCTGTGTGTACGGTGAAATCGCGTGCGAAGCCTGTGCCGGATACCCAGGTTTCGACGCAACCCCTTTGGCCGCACCAACATGGCGGGCCGGGCGATTCGTCACCTTCGGCCCACGGTAGGCCGAAATGGCCAATCTCACCGGCAATACCGTTGGCGCCTTGTATCAGTCTGCCGCCTAAAACGAGGCCGCCCCCGAATCCGGTGCCTAAGATCACGGCAGCGACGCTGTCGCTGCCTGCGGCCGCTCCGTCCATAGCCTCAGACAGGGCCAGGCAGTTGGCATCATTTGACAATCGAACCGGCCGGAGTAAGGCGTCTTGAAGGTCTGTAAGGAACGGGCGGCCGTTTAGCCATGTGGAGTTGGCGTTGCGCACAACGCCGGTGCGCGGTGACACTGAACCGGGGATGCCTATGCCGACCCCTGCGGATTTAAGCTTTTGGTCGCCGATTTTATCACGCGCCATTTGTTCAGTCGTCGTTATTAACTCAGCGATGGCTTTAAGGGCCGGGGCGTAGGCGCCGGGATTTGGTATGCGTTCCCTGGCTAAGAATGCGCCACTTGAATCAAGGATGGCGGCCTCGATTTTTGTCCCTCCGAAATCAATCCCGGTATAAATCATGCTGTCGATTCCCTTCAGGCGTGCGGGCCTGACTGTACGCTGTCGCCAACTTCGCGGCCAATTGGCATTACCAATTAAGTGTTGTGTATATTGGGGCTTCGCCAAAGTGAAGCGGTATTGGCCTTACCATTAAATTTTTATCTGAAGCGAACTAGATGCGCAATGTTTGAGCTTAAATTATGTTTTGAAAATAAATATTTCAAATTTTGTATTTAAAATCAAGCAAAAACAATCATCTATGATCTATATGTGACTTTTTTGTCTCATTGTCAAAATTAGGAAGGGGTATATGGTCGTGCAAATTGACGCGTCAATCTGACCCTGATAGGGGATTGGTCAGACCTATTATGTCATTGGTGGCATGACGGCTCATAAAAATAAGAAACCGGCTTAAGACCGGCATGATCAGGAAAGGAAACCTATGGTGTACCCATTAAACTCTCGTGCCAGGCTTGCTTGGAGAGCGGCGCTGCTTTGTGCCACGGTTATCGGCGGCATGCCTGTGATCGTCAGCGCGCAGGAGGCGGCACCAGCGCCTGCGGATGACGAAATCAATACGGTCGTCGTTACCGGCATCAAGAAAAGCTACCTTGATGCGGTCCGCGCTAAACGCAGCAATATTGAAATCACTGACGGGATTTCATCGGACGGTCTGGGGCGTTTCCCGGATCTGAACGTCGGCGAAGCGTTGCAGCGCGTGCCGGGCGTGCAAATCAACCGTGAGGCCGAGGGCCGTAACGCCACAATCAATGTGCGTGGTATGCCGGGCTCTTATGCCCAGACGACCATCAACGGGGTTTCGTTTGCCGCGCCGCCGTCTCTGGCTAATGATCAGGGGGCGCCTCTGGGGGCCTTCAATTCAGATATCTTCTCGGCGTTTGTTATTCAGAAATCACCGATGGCCAATGCGCCGTCTGGCGGCCTTAGCGGTAACGTCGACATGCAGATCGCGCCGGCCTTGTCCCGTAAGGACGGCGGTACGTTCAAGGCGTCTTATGAGTATAACGAGCTGGGTAAAAATCTGGCACCCGCGTTTACGATTGGCTACAATAAGCACCTGAATGAAAACCTAGCGGTATTTGGCACGGTAGCCTTCAAAAAGGAAAATTTCCGCCGCGATACGCTGCGCTTCAACGGTTATAGCCGTCTGACCCCGACTCTGACGGGCTTGAGCAATTCGCAGTTTGCGACGACCTATGGTGATTACTATTCGGCGTCGGATTGCCCGGCGGGTACGACATCATTTTGTTATTCGCTCAAGAATGCGCTGGGTTTACCAGCTACAGGCGATGTCACGCCCTTCCTGAGTAGTGCTACCGGCTCGAAGGGCAATACGGGCGTTTATGCGCTGGATGCCATTCGTCAGTATACCCGCACTAACGAAGGCGACCTGTGGACGGCGTCCGGCGGTATCGAATGGAAGCCGAACGCCAGTACCAAGGTGGGTATCGTTGGCTACTATACCGATCGTGACCTGCCCAAGACCACCCAGCACTTCCTGATCAATGCGGTTTGGGCTGGCAATGGCACCATGACGCCGTCTGGCACGCCGGTGCAGACTTCGGATGGGCGTTGGCTCTATGAAACGGTCACCCACAACAACTTCCCGGCCAAGATCTCGACACGTCAGTACGGCCAGAAACAAAAGGCCGGCGGTATCGTCGCTAATGCCGAGTGGTCGAGCGAAGAATGGAAAATTGACGGGGTGCTGGCCCTGTCCAAAGGTGAAAACTCATCGATTGAAACTGAACTGAACCTTCAGACAAACTCCGTCAGTGGTGGCGGAACCAATGGCATCAGCGGGACGATCACCACCGGTTTTGGCGATCTTGATGATTTCAGCTATTCGGTCACGCCGTCTCCGCAAAATATACTCTTTACGTCAGGCTGGACCTGGCAAGGGCCACCTACCGGGACTGATCCTGCCGGTTACCTCCAACCGGGCGGGCGTTACTACTTCAGCCTGAGCGGCTCAGAGTCTCTGGCGGAGGAAACCGTCAATTCGGCGCAGGTCAATGTCGAGCGTTTCGTAGACTTTGGCCCGATCAAGAGCATCAAGGGCGGTGTTCAACTGCTGCAAAACAAGTTCCAGTCGCGCGGCTTCCGCAATATGGGGTTTGGCCTTCAGATGCAGAATATTACCGCGGATATGGTCTATACGCCGTCGTTCGTGGGTGACTTCATGAACGGCGATGCCGATATCACCACCAACTGGATCACGTTCGATGCTGAGCGCTTCATTGATGCGGTGACTCCGGTAACACCCTATACCGCATCAGGCGGCGGTTTGACGACGGCCGGCTTCAATATTCAATATGCCGACGGTGCCTTTGCTGACTATAACTACAACACACAAAACGATGTTAATCAGGCCTATATCCAGTTCAAATTCGATACGGATGTTTTGGGCCACCGTGTTCGCGGTAATTTCGGCACACGTTATGAATCGACCGACAACACAATCGATTCCTACGATGTTGTCACGCCGTTCGCCAACTCGGTCGGGTCTCTGTCGAACTTTGAATGGCAGAGCATTGAGAACAGCTATGATTATTGGCTGCCGTCGGCTATCTTTGCGGCTGATATTACCGATGATCTGCTGCTGCGTGGGGCCTACTACAAGACCTATGTACGTCCGCAGGCGCGTCAGTTCTCGCCGGTTACGCGCATCTCACCATCGCCAATTGCAAATGCCAGCCTATCCTCTCCAACCATCAGCGTTTCTGACGTAACTGTGCGGATCGGTAACAACAAGTTGCAGCCCTATCTGGCCGATTCTTATGATCTGTCGCTTGAGTGGTACAATCGTCCGGGTGGTATGGTCTCTCTGGCCTATTTCAAGAAGATCATCACCGGTCGTGTTGTGGCGACCGCTGATCCGGCGATCCTGTGTCCGGCGGACGGGTCGACCTGGGGCTTTGGGGCGTTGTCATGGGACGGTCAGTATTGTACCGCAACGGCCCTGTCCACGGCGAGCAGTATTGTTCACGTTCTTGCGTCGGGGGCTTATAATCTAGACAAGGACACGACCGTTGAAGGGGTTGAGTTCAGCATCCAGCAGAACTTCGACTTCCTGCCCGGCTTCTGGCGTAACTTCGGCGGTAACTTCAACTATGCCTATACGGACTCCAAGAGCCCGGCGATCGCGCCGTTCCCAGGGATTTCAAAGCATGCCGCCAACGCGATCCTGTTCTATGAAACCTCCAAGTTCGGTGTCCGGGCCGTTTACAACTACCGCACCGATTATCCGCTCAATGCCAACGGCACCTATACCGGCGGCGCCCGTTCGGTGAAGGAGCGCGGTCAGCTTGATCTGTCGGCATCCTATAACCTCACCGACGCGATCACGCTGTCTCTGGATGCTTACAACATCACCGATGAGAAGCGTTACGAGTATGAGAACGATGAGCGCTTCGTGCGCTGGATCGATTATGACGGCCGCACATTCACACTGAGTGCCCGCGCCGTATTCTAACGAAGCTCCCTCCCCCTGGGCGGGCCAGTTCTTCCTTGCTGGCCCGCCATTTTTCTAATTTGAAGCTGCGTTATCAGATGCGGGATGGCTCACGGCCAAGCGTAATCCGGTCATCGGTCAAATCACAATGATTGGTCTTTTGCGGCGGGTCTTTTAGGCACCGCCATATTTTTACTCTGAACTGACGCCTTACGGGCTTTACCCGGCGTTTCGGAGGTCTAAAGTGCGTAAAACAAAAAACAGGAAGGGAAGCTCATGACCCAATTTTACCGCGCCCTATGTCTGGCGTCAGGGGTAGCCAGTCTGTCTCTTATCAGCGTGCCTGCGGTCGCACAGGCGGACCCGGCGCTTTACACCCTGCCGGATCTGCGAATCGGACTGGGTAATGATAATGAAGGCGATACCATTCCCGGTGTCGCGCGGCCCAACGGTTCGATCCATCCGTCGCCGGAAACGCTCAATCCCAATAATTCCGGTTACAATCCCGTCGAAAAGATCAGCGGTTTTGGCCAGTTGCACACTCAGGGCTCCGGCGGGGTCACGACCTATGGCACCTTTCTTTTGTCGCCGCAGGTGGGGGTGCCCGAATTTGATGAACCGGCGCACCTGTCGGACAAAGCCAATGTGACGATGGCCGCCGACTACTACAGCGTCGATCTGGCCCGCTACGCAACGCGGGTGGAGATCACGCCGGCTCACTATTCGGCTATTTATCGCCTGACCTATCCCAAGACCAGCGAGGCGCAACTCGTCTTTGATGTGACGCGTAAAGTGGGTGGTGTGGTTGCCTCGGAACTGGCCGATGTAAAGCTCTACCCGAAAGAGGGTAAGATTGTCGGCCACGTTAAGGCCAAGGGCTACTGGAATCCGGCGCTGATTGACATCTGGTTTGTCGCCCGCTTCAGCCAGATGCCCACAAAGTGGGGCATCTTCGACAAGGCCGCCGTTAAAGCGGGTGCCACTCAGGCCGCGACCGGCCCCGATGAGCGCCTGGGCGCATGGCTGACCTTCAAGGGTACGCCCGACAAGCCGGTTCTGGTTAAGCTGGCCGTGTCGTTTACCAGCGCCGAAACCGCCGAAGCGCTGCTTGATAAGGAAATTCCGGGCTGGGATTTCGATCAGGTGCGCAAAGATGCGCAAGTCGCCTGGAATACGCGGTTGTCGAAGATTGAGGTCTCCGGCCTCGATACGGCCCAAACCCGCCGCTTTTATACCGCCCTGTACCACAGCTCGATTCAGCCGCGCGATCGCTCGCTGGACCAACCCGCCAAGGAAATGGGGCGGCCAAATTGGGATGATCACTATACCCTATGGGACACCTATCGGACCCTGTTTCCGCTGATGTCGATCCTGTCACCGAAGGATTACGCGTCAAACATTAATTCGCTGGTCCATACCTATGATAAGCTGGGGGCTGCGGATACGGCCATTATCGGTGGTCAAAACTATCATGTGGGCCAGGGCGGCGACGAAGCTGACAATGTTATCGGTGAGGCCCTGCTGCGGGATGCCAAGGGCGTTGACTGGAATGAAGCCTATCGTCTGACCCATTTCAATGCGTTTGAGCGCCGACGCCCGCGCTATCTGGAAAGCGGCTATTTCGGTGTCGGTGATCTTAGCCCCGAACCTAACAATCAGCGCGCCAAATCGGGCTCATCAACGCTTGGGTTTGCGCTCAACGATTATTTCGCCGCTCAGGTGGCCAAAAAAGTCGGTAAGACCGATGAGGCCGAACGGCTGATGACGCGCTCCGCCAACTGGCGAAAAGTCTGGAACCCGGAAACGACCAGTGACGGTTTCAGCGGCTTTATCATGCCACGCTATCCCGATGGCCGTTTTCAGGACATCGATGCCAAGCTGGGCTGGGACGGTAAGGTACACAATAATGTCGGCTATTACGAAGGCACGGCCTGGATATATTCTTACGGCGTGCTGCACGATATCGACGGCATGGTCGAAGCTATGGGCGGGCGGGTGCGCTTTAATGAGCGTCTGGTGCATGCCCTCAGTTCCAATCTGATCGATATCACCAACGAGCCGTCGTTCTCGACGCCGTGGCTGTTCCACAATATCGGCCGCGCCGATCTGTCGTCCTACTGGGCACGTGAGGTATCCCGCCATTTCACGGCCACCGCCTATCCGGGTGACGAAGATGCCGGGGCGATGAGCTCCAACTATGTCTTTAACCGCCTGGGCCTGTTCCCCAAGCTGGGCAGTGATCGTTATTACCTGCATGGCCCGCGGCACGCGCGCAGCGTCATTCAGCTTGGCGGGGATAAGTCTCTGGAAATCGTGGCGGATAATGCCGGCGATGACCGGCCCTATATTGCGGCCGTGACCCTGAATGGCGTGCCGCTGGAGGCACCGTTTGTCACCCAGGCGCAGGTGCAGGCGGGTGGGAAACTGGCTTTTAGCATGAGTGCCGCACCGGGGCAGTGGCTCTACGACGGCGCGGTCGTGACGGCAAAGTCAAGCGTGGCCGAGCTGGTTGATGGTAAATCCTCAACGGTCTGGACCGCCAAGGCCGGCGACCACGCCACCTTTGAGCGGACGGCGCCGGTGTGTCTTAAGGCCTATACGGTCAGCACGAGCGATCCTTCAACGCCGCCGTCAGCCTGGCGCGTCGAGGGCTGGGATGGCAAGCGATGGGTTAGGCTCGATACTCGCAAGGGTGAGGCATTCGGTCAGCCCTATATGACCAAAACCTATGACCTGAAAGCCAAGGCCTATGCCCGCTATCGTTTTGTTCTGACGGCAGGCAAGGCGGTCAAGGTTGCCGAGATTGAACTGATCGCGGCCCCGTCATCGGCCTGTGCGGCTAACTGAACAGATATTCCAGCTTGGTGAGGTTAGAATCTTCTAAACAGGCTTGCAAATTGGCAAACCAATTATATGGTGGTGCACTACGTTTATGAGTGAGGAAAAAATGGCTGTAATATTTAGTAAAACCGGCACCGCATTAGCGGCAATTTTCACTCTGTGGTCATTAACCCCATCAATATTGGTTGCCCAATCTGCGGCGACGGAGTGGGAACAGCCAGAGGTGGTGGCGGTGAACCGTGAGCCGATGAAGGCGACGTTCTTTAACTTTGAAAGCCGAGATCTGGCGCTCAAAGGGGATAAGTCAGCGTCGCGTTATTTTCAGTCGCTGGACGGGACGTGGGATTTCAAATTCTCCAAGGGCGTAGAAGCGCGCCCCAAGGATTTTTACAAACAAGACACCTCGGCCTGGGACAAGATCCAGGTGCCGGGCATGATTCAGGCCCAAGGTGACGGAAAGTTCGGTCTGCCGGAATTTTACAATATCAAATATCCATTCCCGATGAACGAGCCCTATATCCCGCATGACGCCAATGAGGTCGGATCGTATAAGCGCAGCTTTGAGGTGGCATCCGATTGGTCGGGGAAGGACGTATTTCTGCATATCGGGGCAGCGGGTGCGGCCTATTATATCTGGGTCAATGGCGAGAAAGTTGGGTATTCCGAAGACTCCAAGCTGCCGTCGGAATTCAATGTCACTAAATTCCTGAAATCCGGCGCAAACAGCATAGCGATTGAAGTCTATCGCTATGCCGATGGCTCCTACCTTGAGGATCAGGATTTCTGGCGGTTATCGGGGATTGAGCGGTCAGTCTATCTTTATGCCGAACCGAAGACCCGTCTGCGCGATTACACGGTCACGGCGTCGCTCGATAAAACCTACACGGGCGGTAAGTTCGCGCTGGAGGCCGAACTGGTGGGCGCTAAGGGATCGGGCACCATCACCGCCACGCTCTATGACGACGACACGCAGGTTTTGAAGACTTCGGCTAAGGCGTCCATCACTAAACCGGCCAAACTGACCGGCACGATCAAGGGCGTTAAGGCTTGGTCGGCGGAGACGCCCAACCTTTACAGGCTGGTGATCGAATACAAAGACGCCAAAGGCAATCTGATCTCGGCCACCTCTCGCAAGATCGGCTTCCGCACCGTCGAAATCCGAAATGGCGAAGTGCAGGTTAACGGCAAGCGCGTCATGATCAAGGGCGTCAACCGCCATGAACATGATCCGAAAACCTACCGTGTCATCTCAGAAGCGTCGATGCGTAAAGACATCGAGCTGATGAAGCAGGCCAATGTCAACGCGCTGCGCACCTCGCACTATCCCAACGATCCGCTCATCTATGATCTGGCCGATGAGTACGGCCTCTATGTCATGGATGAAGCCAATGTCGAGAGCCACGAATATATGACGCTGGGCCGCGATAAGGGCGATACCAGCGTCCAGTTGGGCTTCAAACCGCACTGGAAAACCGCGCACCTTGACCGCATCTCGCGCATGGTTGAGCGCGACAAGAACTCGCCTTCGATCATCTTCTGGTCGCTGGGCAATGAAACCGGTGTCGGCCCGAATTTTGAAAATGCCGCTAAATGGGTTCGGCAAAATGACCCGACACGCCTGCTATCCTTCCTGGGCTATAGCGCCCTGACTGAGGAACATAGGCCTAACTCTTATGTCGATATCTATGCGCCAATGTATGACGACATCGACCGTATGCGCGATTACGCCGAAGACCCGCAATTCACCCAACCGATGATCCAGACCGAATACGCCCACGCCATGGGCAATTCTCTGGGCAATTTTGAAGACTATTGGCAAACCATCCGGGCCCATAAAAAGCTGCAAGGCGGATTTATCTGGGACTGGGTGGATCAGTATGTCTATGCCAAGGACGATAAGGGCCGCACCTATTGGGCATCGGGCTTTGATCTTAATCCCAAACGCGGCGACAACAGTGTCATCGGCGACGGCGTTATCAAGGCCGACCGCACCCCTGATCCGGAATATTACGAGCTGCGTCAGGTACAGGCTCCGGTCGCTTTTGAGCGGGATGGGGGCGGCAATATTGTCGTCGAAAACCGCTACGACTTCATCGACCTGTCGGGCTTTGACTTGCGTTGGGACGTCCGTATAGATGGCCGTGAAAGTGCCAGTGGTGTGCTCACAACGGTGCCGGTCAAGGCCGGGGAGCGCCAGACGATCCCCCTGAGCCTGCCCGCTATCGGTGATAATGGCGAAGCCATACTGACGTTGCGGGCCATCGCCCGTGAGGGGGCCATTAAGGGCGTGCCCGCGGGTACCGAACTGGCCTTTAATCAATTCACCTTGCGGGCGGCCGCGCCCTTAAGCGTCGCCGTCTCTGGTGCTGTGAAAATCTCAAAATCTGCCGACGCTATCTCCTTAAGTGCCGCTCGCAATCAGTTGACGGTCGATACCCGAACGGGCCTGATCCGCTATGATGAGGCGGGCAAACAACTGCTGAATGGCGGGTCGCCCAACTTCTGGCGCGGGCTGACCGATAATGATGTGGGTATCGGCCTTGAGAAAAGCCACCGCATCTGGAAGGACTATACCGAGCACCGCCGGGTGCGCGCCATTGAAACCGGCGCTGATTTCGTCCGGGTCAACTATGCGCTGGGACAGGGCGGGGGCCGCTTTGATATCACCTACCGGATGTCGGGCGATGGTCAGGTCGATGTGACGGCGGCGTTCACCCCCGAAAAAGACGATCTGCCTGATCCGTTGCGGATCGGCCTCCGTTTCAATTTCGATCCGGCGATGGATGACCTGAGCTGGTACGGCAAAGGCCCTCACGAAAGTTACGGCGACCGCCATACGGGCGCGGCCCTTGGCCTTTATCGCGGTTCGGTTCAGGCTCAGTATCATGACTATGCCCGCCCGCAGGAAAGCGGCAATAAAACTGATGTGCGCTGGCTGTCGCTGTCGGACGATAAGGGGCGCAGCCTCAAGGTGACCGGGGCGCAGCCTTTGTCGGTCAATGCCCTGGCCTTCCCGTATGAAGACCTTTACGTCCGGCCACAGGGCACCTGGAAGTCCTCCGATATAGCGCCTCACGGTGAAGGTTCTCTGCTGATCGACATAACCCAGTCGGGCGTAGGCGGCGATACGGGCTGGAATTCGATCGGGCGGCCTTTGGTGAAATACCGCGTGCCGCTGGCGCCGGTCAGTTATAGCTTCCGTCTGTCGTCCGGTCAGGAATAGGAGATGCCTATGCTGCGCTCACGGTTGTTATCGGGGCTTTTGTCCGGAGTCATGCTGCTGTCGGCGTCGTCGGCGCTCAGTGCCGAGGTTACCCTGTTTGACGGCACGAATAAGATCGGCGTCGTCCACGATAAGGGCCGCACGCTTGAGCTGGCCGCACAGATGTTGTCGCGTGACGTTGAAGCCTTGACCGGAACCACCGCGAAGGTCTCGACCCGTCTGCGCGATTGCCCGCAGGTGTGTGTGGTCATCGGCACTTATGAATCGGCAGTGGTGGCGGGCCTTGCCAAGTCGGCAGGTGTTGATCCATTGGCCCTCAAAGGGCAATGGGAGCGCTATGGCCGTGCCGTGGTGCAAAAGGACGGCAAAACCTATGTGCTGATCTATGGTTCTGATCGCCGGGGCGCGGTCTACGGCGTTACTGATCTGTCGCGCGAACTGGGGGTATCGCCTTGGGAATGGTGGGCCGATGTCAAGCCACGCCGGACTGAGCGGCTGGTGATGGATGACACGGCGCGCCTGTCGAACGCGCCGTCGGTGCAATATCGCGGCATATTCCTGAACGATGAGGACTGGGGCCTTGAACCCTGGGCGGGCAAGACCTTTGAGCCCGAAGTCGGCAATATCGGGCCAAAGACCTATGCGCGTGTCTATGAGCTGATGTGGCGGCTGAAGGCCAATACCCTGTGGCCGGCCATGCACATCAATACGGTACAGTTTTACGGGCTGAAACAGAACCCCAAGGTAGCCGATGACTATGCCATCATTATCGGCACCTCCCATGCCGAGCCGATGATGCGCAACAATCTGCGCGAATGGGATGAGGCCCGCGACGGGCCGTTCAATTTTACCGTCAACCGCGATAAGATCCTCAACTACTGGCGCACCCGGCTTAAGGAAAGTGCCGCTTACGAGAACATCTATACCGTAGGCCTGCGCGGGATTCACGATGGACCGATGCAGGGCGCCGATACGCTGGAGGCGCGCAAGGACGTGTTGCAGTCGGTCATCGGCCTTCAGCGCAACCTGTTTAAATCGGCGCTTAAGCGATCGCCGCAGACCGTGCCGCAGACCTATGTGCTCTATCATGAGCTTCAGGAAGCCTATGACGCCGGGCTGAAATTGCCGGACGATGTCACCCTGATGTGGGCCGATGACAATTACGGCTATATCCGCCGCCTGAGTAATGCTGAGGAGCGTAAGCGCTCCGGCGGATCAGGGGTATATTACCATGTCTCCTATTGGGGGCGGCCTCATGATTATCAGTGGCTGGGTACCAACCATCCTGAGTTGCTGCGTTCGGAAATGCAGAAAGCCTATGAGCTTGAGGCGCGCCGCATCTGGATACTCAATGTCGGGGATGTCAAACCGCTGGAATATCTGACGCAGTATTTCCTCGATCTGGCGTTTGATGCGGACCTTCTGAAATCAGGCCCAAGGGCGCATCTGACGCGGTGGGCCGATGAAACCTTTGGGGCTGGAAACGGCACCGAAGTCGCCGATATTATGGTGGGCTTTTATGATCTGGCGTTCGAGCGAAAGCCTGAATATATGGGCTTTTCCGAAACTGAGCCGGTCACACCGGTCACCCAGAGCGATTTCGTAAAGCCCGACGGTGAAAAGGCGCAGGCCCGCCTGGCCGCCTATGCCGATCTGGTGGCGCGGGCCGAAGCGCTGGGGGCACGGTTGCCGCAGGATCGGCAGTCGGCCTATTTTGAACTGGTGCTCTATCCCGTCAGAGGGGCGGCCAATCTCAATGCGCGGGTGCTCAATATCGATCTGGCCGGTCTCTATGCCCGGCAGGGCCGGGCCAGTGCTAATATCTATTCCGACCGTGCGCGCGCCGCTCATCAGGCCATCGTGACCGATACCGCCACCTATAACGGTCTGGAAAACGGCAAGTGGAACCGCATGATGGACATGGCGCCGCGGCGGTTGCCAGTGTTTATGGAGCCGGTCTATCCGCAGTGGTCACCGTCATCACAACCGGGCTGTGCGACGGCGGTTGCGGGCGGCTGGTGGAATGATGAAAACGCCCTGACCTTTGTGACGGGCCAGCCGCGCAGCCGGGTGATCGAGCTTTTTTCGCGGCAGGCAACGGATCAGACCTGGACGCTGAAAGCCCCCAAAGGGGCGCTTAAACTATCATCCGAAAGCGGCATATTAAACGCCGCCAATGGCTGGGAGCAGCGCCTGACCGTCACCTATGACGGCACAACCGAACTGGGCCCGATCGATATCCAGTGTGGCGCTAAGACCATTCGTATCCACACAAAGCTTCTGCCCGCACCGGTCCCGGCCGATTATGTTGAAAATGACCGCCGCGTGATCATACCGCTGGCCAGCCAAAGCGATGCGCGCTGGGAGCGGCTGGGGGAGTTGGGGCACACAGGGGCCGTGCTTCGGTCGCGCCTTGATCTGCCGACCTTACAGGCCCCTGACGGTGAGCCCCTGAGATACCGGTTTTCGACCTACAGTTCCGTGGGCGGTAGCCTTAACTTGGTCGGCCTGCCGGTTCATGCGATCAATCCGGGGACGGGCGTGAAGGTCGCGGTGCAACTGGATAGCGGCCCTATTGAAGTGCTCGATTTTTCGACCGTCGGCCGCAGTGATCAGTGGCGGGCCAATGTGTTGGTCAACAAGGCCGTGCAAACCCTGCCGCTGCGTATGCTGAACGCAGGTGCCCATGAGCTTAAAGTTTGGCCGCTCGACCCCGGTGTGGTTCTGGATCATGCTGAGATCCGGCTGGACGGAGCCGACAAATATTATGGCATCGTCGAATAATAAGGAGCAGGACATGAAACGGAAATGGGCCGGGTTTATCGCGGCGACTTTTATGATCGCAGCCAGTGCGGCGGTGGCGCAGGCGCCCATATCGCCGCGCTTTAATGCCGACCCTTCGCCCCATGACTTTAAGGGCAAGGTCTATGTTTATGCCACTGATGATGCCTCTAATTCGGGCAAATACTGGGATTCGACCACATGGCGGCTTTATTCGTCAAAGGATATGAAAACCTGGTCGGACGACGGCGCTTTTCTCAGCGTCAGTGTCTTTAAATGGGCCAAGCCCGATGCCAAGGCCTGGGCGCCGGAAGCGGCCTATCGCAACGGCAAATATTACTTCTATGCGCCGGTCGGCGGTGACAAGATCGGGGTGGCCGTCGCCAGCAAACCGCAGGGACCGTTCAAAGATGCCCGCACCGATGCGCTGATCGACAAGGCCCGCGACGCCAATGCCGGTGATGAACCCATCGATCCGGCGGTGATGATTGATGATGACGGTCAGGCTTACCTGTTTTTTGGCACGCGCGTGCCCAAGGTCGTTAAGCTCAATAAGGATATGGTCTCAACCTCCGGGCCGATCATGAATGTCGAAATCACTGGCTTTCCTGCCAGCGACCCCAAGAAGAAATACGGCGAAGCGCCGTTTTTGCATAAGCATAACGGGCTATATTATTTCAGTTTTTCGACCGGATGGCCGGGGCAAATTGTCTATGGCACCTCAAAATCCCCAATGGGGCCTTTTGAATATCGCGGCGTAATTTTCGATTATCTGTCCATCAGCACCAACCATCAGGCGATCATGAAGCGGGGCGGTAAATGGTGGTTCTTTTATCATGACAATCTCCTGCCGGGTGGGGGCAGCCATCGCCGCTCGATCAGCTTTGCGCCCCTGACGCATCTTCCTGACGGCACCATCGAAGAGATCAAGCGGTAAATCAGTCACCATGTCTCAACCCATCAGAAAAGTAGTCATTGCTGGGGGCGGCACCGCCGGGTGGATGACGGCGGCGTGGTTTGCCAAAACGCTCAAATCTGATGTCGAAGAGATCATTCTGGTCGAAAGCGATGATATCCCGACGGTGGGGGTCGGTGAGGCGACTACGCCCTATATCCAGGTTTATAATCAGGTACTCGGTATCGATGAGGCCGCCTTTCTGAAATTCACCGGCGGCACCTATAAGCTGGGCATTGAGTTTGAAGGCTGGGGGCGGAAAGACAACCGCTATTTTCATCCGTTTGGAGCCTTCGGGCGTGATTTTGGGGCCTTGCCGTTTCATTCGGCGTGGTTGCGTCATGCCCTGGAGACCCCTTTGGATAGTCTTGAAGCCTATAATCTTCAGGCGGTGGCCGCGCGGGCGGGGAAGTTCATGCCGCCAGCCGGGGCCAATTCCCCGCTGGCCGAAATCACCTATGCCTATCATTTCGATGCCTCGCTCTATGCCCGTTTTCTGCGTCAGATGTCGGAAGCCGGCGGGGTGACGCGGATCGAAGGCAAGATTGAGACGGTGCTGACGGACGATCGCGGTTTTATCACTGGCCTGAAATTGAATGGCGGTCGTCAGGTTGACGGCGATCTGCTTATCGACTGCACAGGCTTTCGGTCACTGTTGTTGGGTGAGGCGCTGGGCGTTGGCTTTGAGGACTGGAGCCATTGGCTGCCCTGCGACCGCGCCTATGCTGTGCCAACAGAGACAACCGCGCCACCACCACCCTTTACCCGCTCAATAGCCCACAGTGCCGGGTGGCAGTGGCGTATTCCGCTTCAGCATCGCAATGGCAACGGCATCGTTTTTTCAAGTGCGTTCATGGATGAGGCAACGGCGGTTTCGCACCTGATGTCCAGCCTGAGTGAGCCAGCGTTGGCTGAACCCCGCCGTATCGCCTTTACCACCGGCCGCCGCAAAAAATTCTGGCACAATAACTGTGTGGCTATCGGGTTGTCGTCAGGCTTTCTTGAGCCCTTGGAATCGACATCGATTATGCTGATCCAGAACGGCATTGCCCGCCTGCAGTGTCTGTTTCCGGACCGTGCGTTTGAGACCGCCGACATTGACGCCTACAACGCCGAAATGACGCGCGAATACGAAGAGGTGCGTGATTTTCTGATCCTGCACTATCATGTCGGTCAGCGTTACGACAGTGACTTCTGGCGATATTGCCAGAGCATGGTCATACCGGAGACCTTGGCGGCCAGAATTGCCCTGTTCGAGAGCCGGGGCCGGATTTCGCCTGAACGCGGTGAGCAGTTTCGCACCGGCAACTGGCTGGCCGTCATGTGGGGGCAGGGCCTGCGTCCGCGTCAGGCCGATCCACTGGCTTTGAGCATAGCTCATGCTGACCTTAGCCGTTCCTTATCCGATATCCGTCAGGTGATCGCGGGCTGTGGTGATCGGATGCCACCGCACGACGCCTTCATACAGCACTATTGCCGCAGCACTATCGGTATGAAACAGGAGACACCGAATGGATAGCACAAAACGTAACCTGCTGCGGGGTGTTGCTGGACTGGGGCTGGCGGGCGCGCTGCCTGCCAAAGCCGTCGAATTGCCTGAGCCGTGCTATGACCGGATCGCAGAGGGCGCTTTTAAACCCAACTGGGAGTCGCTTTCAGCCGGTTATAAGACGCCGGACTGGTTCCGTGATGCCAAGTTCGGACTGTGGGCTCATTGGGGGCCGGGGTGCGTGCCTGAGTACGGGGACTGGTATGCCCGCAGCATGTATCTGCAAGGAAATGGGGTCTATGATCATCATGTCAAAACCTATGGGCATCCGTCGGATTTTGGCTTTATGGAGTTTTATCCGCGCTGGACGGCTGAAAACTGGAACCCCGGCGAGTTGCTTGATCTCTATGTGAAGGCGGGTGCGAAATATTTCGTCGCCATGGCCAATCACCATGACAATTTCGATATGTTCGATTCGAAGTTTCATGACTGGAATTCCGTCGCGATCGGGCCGAAAAAGGACATTATCGGCATCTGGGAAAAAGAAGCCCGTGCGCGTGGCTTGAAATTCGGTGTCTCCAACCACGGGGCCCATGCCTGGCACTGGTTTCAGACGGCCTATGGC
Organism: Asticcacaulis sp. UBA2476; assembly: GCA_002342035.1. Taxonomy (GTDB): domain Bacteria; phylum Pseudomonadota; class Alphaproteobacteria; order Caulobacterales; family Caulobacteraceae; genus Asticcacaulis. Next base: position 26,396 of record DDPE01000033.1, read on the forward strand.
TATGATCCGGAAGGTCCGCGGGCGGGCGAACGCTATGATGCATATAGGCTCACCAAACTGGATGGTCGGGGTAAGTGGTGGGAAGGGCTGGACCCGCAAGCCCTCTATGGGGGCGCGGTTATGCCCCTGCCGGACGGCATAAAGACCATTGCGCAGGCCAATGACTGGCACGAACAAAACGATCGGGTATGGACTGAAGCGCCGCCTCTGGCGAACCCGGCCTTTACGCGTCAGTGGTATCTGCGCTGCAAGGATCTGATCGATAGCTATAAGCCCGATCTTGTGTACTTTGACAATTTTGATTTGCCACTGGGGCAGGCGGGACTGGACATCGCGGCTCATTATTACAATGCTTCGGTCCAGTGGCACGGAAAGCTGGATACCGTGCTGAATATCAAACCGCAGGGCGAGCCTAAAAAAGGCTATGTGGCCGATGTCGAACGGGGTTTCCGGGCGGAAATAAGCCCCGAACCGTGGCAGACAGATACCTGCATCGGCCACTGGCATTATGATCGCCGGGTCTATGAGCAAAATAAGTATCTGCCGGCAGCGGCTGTCATTCATCGCCTGTGCGACATCGTCTCCAAAAATGGTAACTTGCTGCTTAGTATCCCCGTTCGCGCCGACGGGTCGATTGACGATCAGGAGCGCCGCATTGTCGAAGGCATAGGCGAATGGATGGGGCGTTTCTCAGAAGCGATCTACGGTACACGCCCTTGGGAAATCTATGGCGAAGGCCCAACACAGGTGGGGGTAGGCATGTTTGGTGAAAGCCAGCAAAAGCCTTTTACACCCCAGGATATCCGCTTCACCACCAAAGATAAGGCGCTCTATGCCATTAGTCTCGGCCGCCCGGTCAACGGTAAGCTTACGATTGCGTCTCTGGCGAAGGGCGCCAAATATGCCCCTGGTCAGGTTCGACGTGTGCAGATCGTCGGGGACGCGTCACCGCTTGATTTTCGTCAGGACGACAAAGGTTTGCACATTTCTGTGCCGGTAGCTTCCGGCCACGACATCGGTGTGGCGTTAAAGATTACGGGCGTGGTGTAAGTGCCCTCACGAGGGTCGCCTGACTGATGGCCATAAAAAGCCAGACCCACTTGGTATTGGCAGACCCCGATAAGGCGGGCAAAGCGCGAATGGCGGTAAAATTTTACTGCGAAAATATCAGATTGTAAGGGTTTTCTATATTTCCCGGACAAATCCAGAAGACCTATTGGTGCCCAGAGAGCACTCGAAATTATAAAATTGTCAATTGATTTAATGCCTTATTTGATCGGTGAGGCTTTATAATACCCCGCTCAAAAATGTGTTGTACGGGTTACAGTTCCAAATCCATTTAAGTCCGGTATCGCCCACATCGGTTTTAATAACATTGATTAGCTTTTCGGTCGAGCTGTTTTGATTTGGAAAATCAGGAAATTCACTTCTGGAGTTGGCCCAAAGGCGACATCGCATCACGACAAGTTCCGCTCGAAGCGGACATTGTCGGCCTACAGCGATGAATTAATACATGGAATAGATGAACGGGCATTTCGGACAAATCGTGGTTCTTGTCCACGTCTAAGAATTAGCTATTAGCGATGTCGACGTGTTGCCAATAAGATGAATAAGAATCCCGTCGCCTTTCCCTGTGTGACTGCTGACCTGACTTCACACCTATGTCTTAAGGTTGAAAGCCTGCCGCCCCCGTACGCCACAGGACGAACGCGTACATATCCGCCGCCAGAGCATCACTCTGGCTTCGGGTCGACCCCATGCCGTGACCGGCGTCGAAATCTATGCGCAGCAGGACTGGGTTCTTGCTGGATGTCGCCGCCTGCAATCGTGCGGCGAATTTGGCGACATGCCATGACGCCACCCGTGGATCGGTCGCCCCCGTCACGCACAGGACCGCCGGATAGGGTGTCGCGGGCCTGATCGCCTGATATGCATCCATTTCATACATGATCTTAAAGCTTTCGGCATCGATCATCGGGCCCCATTCGTCAATATCGGACACATTCTGTTCGGCCATATAGCGAATGGGATTGGTCCAGCCGACGTTCGATATAGCGGCGGCGAAAAGGTCCGGCCGTTCGGTAAGCGCGCGACCGACGGTAATCCCGCCAGCCGAGGTGCCTGAGATCGCCAGATTTTTGGAACTGGTGATCTTATCCGCGATCAGGGTTTCGCACGCCGCGATCAGGTCGCGCCAGGTATTGGGCTTAGTCGCCTTCTGCCCGGCTTTGTGCCACTCGCGGCCGTATTCACCGCCACCACGAACATTCACGTTGCAATAGACTCCGCCCGCATCGAGAAACGCCAGAACTGATGTCGAAAACCGGGGCGTCGACGAGTTTTGATAAGCGCCGTATCCCGTAACCAATGTCGGGTTCTTGCCTGTGGCTTTAAGACCCTTACGATAGATCAGGGTATAGGGGATTTTGACACCGTCCCTGGCGGTGGCAAATCCACGTTTGGTTTCGTAAGGTGTCGTGTCGATGGGGGGGCGGGGGGTAAGGCCTGTGTCGCTGATCTTGCCTGACTTATCAACTTGCCAGATGCCGCTGGGCTGCAACCAGCCGGCTAGAAGCAAATAGGCGCCATCGCGGCCTGAACTGGTGAAGACGTCACCGATAGCCCCATCGAAAGGCAGAGGGATGGGGGTGAACTCCCCCGCCGACAGACGCGCCAGACGATTGATGCCGCCATCCATGATCGAGAGGTATACACCATCTCGCGCGGGATGGATTTCCGCCAATACGGCCTCGCCCTGCGGGACGACTTCGCGCGCGGTTTTCAGGTCCGGCCTGGCCGCCGAAGTCAGCAACACGCGCCCACGCGGCGCATCCTTGTTCGACAACAGATAAAGATCATCGCCATTGATGCCGAAACCGGTCACAAGGTCATCAAAATCGGCCACCGGGGCAAACAGTGGTTTGCCGGACATGAGGGCATCAAGGCTTGCCGTCCACACAGCGCGTTCGGGACGGATATCCATCACCATGACGAGAACGGAAGCCGAGCCCTCGGACGTCGAGATCACCGGCAACTTTACAGGCTCCATGGGAATGGACGGATATTGCCCGCGCTTGAGCATGACCTCATCGCTCGTCACGGCGGTGCCGAGCCTGTGCAGGCGGCATTCACTGTCGAGATAAAATTCCGGTGTGCCGCGTTTATTGACAAAGGCGATATAGAAAAAACCGCTTCCGTCGGGCAGCCAGCCGGTAATACCGAAGTCGGTGTTTTCGATGCGCTCAGGCAGGACCGTGCCTGTCTTGACCTCCATGATATGCAGCACCGACGCTTCCGAGCCGGCGGGCGACAGGCCATAGGCAATATGCCTGCCGTCAAATGACGGTTCCCACCAGTCAAGAGAGACATGGGCGTCGCCAATTTTCATGACCGTCGGATCGATCAGGGTGCGCACTGCACCATCCGCACCCTTGACAAATAGCTTGTAATTATCAGAGCCGGCAGGGCGCTGCTCGTAAAAAAGCCATTCGCCGTTGGGGGATACCTTTCTGGTGAAGGTGGCATCTCCGGACAGAGCCGAGATTTTCTTCGCCAGCGCCGCTCGGCCAGGAATGGCGTCAAGTTTGAGGCGCGTGTGGTCGTTTTGCGAATGTAGATAAGGCAGCCAGTCCGGGTCTTTTGGATTTTCCATCCAACGATAATTATCGGTAACCTTAGTGCCGTAATAATCGTCCGTCACCGGCTCGACACGGGCAACCATAACCGGTTTTGCAGGGGGCGCCGCGCGGGCGGTTCCCGTGCCTGCGGCCATGGCCGCCACGCCGCTCGCCAATACTGTTCGCCGGTCGATTTTCATATGACGCTCCCCCTTATGTGAATGAACATTGCGAGAAAACCAGCCTTCGCATCCGACCCGATTTTCAACCTGTACTATACGTTCGCAAAGGGTTAGGTCTTGTCACAGGCCGCGTCAAGCCATCGATTATTCCTCGGATATGTCGGCAAGGAGAGGTTCGTACCTATTTCGGCGCCTCATATTGCAACCCATTTGCTCGGGGGCGTGCCACCTCGGTCAGGTGCGGCGCTCCCCAAGTGTTCGTGCTGAGATTGAGTGACCGAACTTTGATGATCATTGTCCGCTTTCGGGATTTCACCGCTAGCGTTGGTATGTCTCCTTCGGGCGCAAGGGCGTTACTAAAGGCGACTCATCCTCTTCATAGACTGTGTAGAGCCCTTAACAACTGCGTCATGTCGGCAGGGGTTGAGCTTAAGCCCGGCGTCACCCGGATGCAGGCTCCGCCGGCAAGTCCGGTGCGCAGAACGGTGAACAGGCCGTGCTTGTCCAAAAGCCGTTTTGCCACCACGGCATGGGCTTGCGGCGACGGATCATGACGTAACCGGAATGAAGTGATCCCGACATGCAAACGCGGATCGGCGGGGGTGAGCACATCGATCGTTTTTAGCTCACGAGCCGGTTCGGCCCACAGGTTGCGCAGAGAGGACAGCCGCTGCTCGCACGCCGCAGGCCCGATGCGGGCATGCATGCTCAGGGCATCGATAGCGGCCATTTGGGCGGCGAAGTTGGCGGTGCCGGTATGGACACGGGCGGAGATCGGATCGCGCTCACTGACGGCTTCGCCCATGAAGGGGTCAATGTCATCTACGCGGTCGCGACGGATATAGAGCGCACCGACGCCGAGCGGCGCCCCGATCCATTTGTGCAGGTTAAAGCCTGCAAAATCAAATCCTTCGGCCTTAACATCAACGGGCATCTGACCCCAGGCATGGGCGCTGTCGACCAGAGCATCGACGCCGCAGGCACGAGCCATAGCGATGATCTCGCACACCGGTAACCTCAGCCCGCTGCGGTGGCCAATCTGAGTCAGCAGGATCAGACGCACCTTGGGGTGGGTTTTTAGCGCCTGTTCATAGGCATCAATCAGGCCCTGATGGCTGGCCGGATGGGGCAGGGTGATGCGCACAATATCAACGCCTCGGCGCGTTTTCAGCCAGTCCATGGCCGTCTGCATGCTGTCGTAATCGTGATCGGCCATGAGTACGGCATCACCGGGTTTCAGGCGGTTATAGCCGCTGATTAACGCCTGCATGGCCTCAGTCGCGTTGCGGGTCAGGGTGATCTCAAGTGGGTCGGCATTAAGGGCTGTGGCGATCTGCTGACGCAGGCGTATATGATAGGGCGCAAAGTCGCGTCGGGTGAAATAGGCGCCCTGCTGATTGACGGTCTCAGTGTAGCGGGCAAACGCCGCCTGAACCGATAGGGGCATCTGGCCAAACGCGCCGAATTCGAGATTAATCACACCATCGGGCCGGGCCGGATAGGCAGCGGCAACTTTAGCCCAGCCGGTCTCATCCTTTGGACCCGTAGGGGCGTTCAGGTCATTTGCGGTTTGAGTGTTTGCGATTGCGGGCAACATAGCGCCCAGAGCGGTCAACACGGTGCGGCGATCCATAGGCAGGATTTCCATAAAAACACAAAGGGGCGGACCGAGGAATCGGCCCGCCCGGATCAGATAGGTACTAAGCTTAGAACTTGGCGTTCAGACGGACATAGGCCTGAGCGCCATAGGTGTCGTAAGGGGCGTTGCGGGAATATTCGATCCCGCGTGACGCTTGAAAGACGGCCTTTTCCGGATAGTCATCAAAGATGTTTTCGACTGACAGCTTAAGCGACAGGTTGGGGTTGATCTCATAGAGCACGGAGGCATCGACAAAGTTCATCACCCCAAAGGTCTGGAAGATGTCGCCGGTCGAATTGCCGGTCGAGTCGGTCCAGCTACCGTAATGGCGCACCCGCACCTGATACTCGAACGCGCCTTTGCGGAAGTTGCCGGTAAAGCTGGCATTATTCCGGGGCAGACCCTCCTCAAAGTTGCGCTTAGTGGTCGGATTGGCGGTCAACGATCCGCCGGTGATCAGGGTCTTATTGGTGTTGTAGGCCAGGGTCAGGTTCAACTGACCATCCCACATTGGGCGAGCATAGGAAGTTACCACATCGATACCCTTGGTGCGGGTATCGTAGTCGTTGGTGTACCAATAGACTGAGGTAAAGCTGGCCGCGGCGGGATAGCCTTGTGCCACCAGAGCATTTTTTTCAGCCTGCGTCAGCGTTATGGACGACGACTGGCCGAGCCGGTTATTCACATCAATCTGGTAAAGGTCGATCGTGCCCGATAGGCCCATATCGGTGCGCCAGACAAATCCCATTGTCAGGTTGTCCGACTCTTCCGGCTCAAGTGGCTTGGCACCCTTGCTGACGGCAATCGGGTTAAGCGGTGACAGGCGGCCATTGGTGAAGACCTGAAGCGTGACCGTATCCAAACCTTGAGAGACTGATAACGAATTGATCTGACCCGGCGTCGGCGCGCGGAAGCCGTTGGAGACTGAACCGCGGACGGCGAACTTGGGGCTGAAATCATAACGGGTCGATAGCTTGGTGTTGGTGGTGTCGCCGAAGCTGTCGAAATCTTCGTAGCGCACGGCGGCCGCCCAGGTCCATTCCGGCGTGATCTTACCCTCGATGTCGACATAGGCGCCGTAGCTTTCCTGCGACCATTCTCCGGCCTGAACGTCCGAGAAGCCGGGGAAGCCGTTAGAGCCTACGGCCAGACCGTCTTTGGCACCCGCGCCGACCGCATAGGACGCCGCATCACCGGCACCGATTTTATAGGTTTCTTCGCGACGCTCAGCCCCGAAGGCGATGTTGAGCGGCTCAGACAACCCCACATCCAGCCGGTAAACGCCGTCGGCATTGAGGTTGACCTCGCGCTGGGTTTGCGTGCCGAGGAAGAAGTCAAACGGCGAGTCTGGCCCCATCGAGGCATTGATCGTGTTATAGAGATAGAACTCGGTTTCGTTCTCACCGATCGAGGCGCTGAGGTCCCAGGTAAAGACCTCGCCGCCACCCCGCAGGCCCGCCACAGCCTGATAATCCTGATACTTGGCCTCTTCACGCGGGGTAAAGCCGAGCGGATAGACCGATTTCAGATCCCAGCCGGGGAAGCTTGGGACGGTCTTATAAACGCTTGCGTTCGAGGTGGCCGATGGGATACGCCAGTTGATGTCGTTAATGCCTTCGCCCTTGGCGGCGGTACCAAAGGCATAGAGCTCACCAAAGCCGGTATCCAGCGCGCCGTTAAAAGTGAAGTTATAGTTCTTGGTGTCCGGTGCGCCCCAGTGCTGAACCGGATCGGGCAGATCAACACCCGGATTTGCCGCTTCATAGGCCAGAGCATCGGCACGTTGATGGCTGCGCGAGGTCATGGCCGCATCGGCCCATTCGAATGCGGCGGTGACAAAGCCGCCGTCAAAGGCCTTACCCGCCTTGATGCCGGCACGGGTCGTTTCGCCGTCACCTTCAAAATATTGCGAGCGCTGGACATAGGCGGCTACGCCCGGACGCTGGTCTAACTGGATGTTGATCACGCCGGCAATGGCATCAGAGCCATACTGAGCCGAGGCCCCATCGCGCAGCACTTCGACACGGCCGATGCCGAGGCTGGAGATTTTGTTCAGATCGGCACCCTGTGCGCCGCGCTGCCCCAGAAAGGCCGAACGGTGAAAGCGCTTGCCGTTAATCAGCACCAGGGTCTGGTCCGATCCCAGACCGCGCAGGCGGGCCGGGCGGATGAACTGTAAACCATCTGACGACGGCAGCTTAAGCACCTGAAGCGACGGGATGACCTGCGCCAGATTATCGGCCAGTTCAGATGACGCACCGTCCTGCACGGCCTTGGCCGAGATGACATCAACCGGGGTCAGGCTGTCGTATTTAGCGCGTCCTTTTTCACGCGTGCCGGTGACGATGACCTCCTGCACAGCCTCTTCGGCCGGGGCCTGCGCCATCGCGGCGGGGGCTATCATCCCCGTGAATATCACAGCAGACACTGACCAAAACGAAACCGAATTGCGGATCGTGCGTAAATCGAAGACGGGGCGAATATGCATGTCGTGATGTCCCAGAGGTAGTTGAAAGTTACTGGGGCGGTGCTACGGCGAATTCACAACAGCAAGTTAATGGAATTATGAAACATTAAATACGGTATACGCTCCGCTTTGGGTACTATCCGCCACAATCCCAAATCCGCACGACCGTCTGTATTGTGGTTTTAGCACTCGTAGTTTTCAAATAGCGTAGAGTATTTTGAGCTGGTGGTACGGGTGTGTGAAAAAATATCGTCTACAATAGGTGGCCATGAAGTTCGGGCCTGCGAGACGTGGTCGCACGGCGGTATACATTATCCGTCACAATTTTACACTATGATACCTGCTTGACGCCATTTGATAAAATGGTTCTTTAAAATTTGAGGGCTTCAGGCGGGGATGACGGCCTCTGTTTCCGAGATCATAATCCATTTGAAAAAGGTTCTGTCGCGCCGGGGCGTTAATCCGCAGGACTCCGACGACTTTATTCAGGAAGCGCTTATCCGACTTCAAATATATCAAAAATCAAACGAAGTCCGGCAGGTGAAGGGGTTTCTGGCCCGTACCGTCGTCAATCTGGTTATCGATTCATATCGTAAGCTTAAGGATGTCGATGTGGCCCCGGAACCGGTCGAAAATTACACAATCATCGACAATTATCCGCAACCTGATGAGGTTTATGCCTCAAAACAACGTCTACATAGACTAAACAATGGTTTTGCAGCCCTTGATCCCCTGACGCGGCAGATTGTTCGCGCCCAGAGGGTTGAGGGGTTAACGGTCGCGGCTATTGCAAAGCGGCACGGCCTGAGTGCCAGTGCTGTCGAAAAAAGGCTGGCAAAGGGATTGGCGTTTCTGTTGGATTGGATGAAAGAATGGTAAGGTCATCAGTGTCTTACATTCGTGAGCAGACGACAGGCACGTCTGTCAATCATCAGGCCGCGCAATGGATCATCGACTCTTCAGAGGGGGGCGCGGCGACCGGCGGGGCCATGGATGACTGGCTGGCTGAAGATGATGCCCATATTGAGGCCTATGCCGAGGGGCTTCTGATTTGGGAGCAGTTGGGGCAGATAGCCCAGGACAGTCCGTCTGATCGCCTTATTCAGCACAACAGATGGCGTTTGCCTGCGGGTATCGCTGCTATGGCGGCGGTCGTGTTGCTGGCGTTTGGTTTCAGTTCTGTATTCCTGATGCCGACCTACAAGACCGGCATTGGTGAGCAACGTACGGTGCGTCTTGATGACGGCACGCGGCTGGTACTCAATACAAATTCCGTGCTCAAAGTAGATTTTGAAAAAGGTATTCGCCGGGTCCGTCTTGAGCGGGGCGAAGCGCTTTTCAATGTCGCCCATGACAAGCAAAGGCCCTTCGTAGTTGAGGCGAATGACGGATATGTCGAAGCGGTCGGCACGTTGTTTGTCGTGCGGTCTGAGGCACGGGGCATGGAAGTGACCCTGCTTTCGGGCCTGGTTGATATTGGGCACGGCGAATTTAACTCATCTGCTAAAATATCGCTCACACCCGGAGATCGATGGCGTGAAACGGGGGCGGCGCCCGTTTTGGACAGGCCTAAGATTGAGACGGTCACCGCCTGGCGAAACGGCGAGATCATATTTGACGAAACGCCGCTTAATGTGGCGGTGGCCGAGGTCAATCGCTACACCAAAAAGCCCATCGTCTTAAGTGATAACCGGACGGCTCAGCGAAAAATAAGCGGTGTTGTGCGCATTGCAGAACCTGAGATTTTTGTTGAAACCGTAGCCGGCGTTTATGATCTGCGCGTCAATAATTCTGACAAGGCCATTACCCTGTCGAACAAGGTCGCCCCGTAAGCCTGAATGCTGGCACGGGACACGCTTTGCGGCGGCTTTAGCCGATAACCCAATTGCGGCTTAATGCTGGCAGTTTCAGGCATATCGCCCGTGAGGGCCATCAGACCTATTTCGGCGGCGCAGCAAAAAATATTCTAGAATCTTCGCTTAACGGATGTGGGTTCGCCATCCGGATTACGTCATCAATTTAGAGGCCGCATTTATGGGGCCTGAATGAAACAGATAGTTCAATTTTTATTGAATTGTTTTGGGTTCGTTCAATAGATGACGGCTTATCAATAATAGTAATATTTTCAAGTATTCATGAATTTATTCATGGATTTCACTTGTCGTGCGCGTTTTTAAGTTATTGATTTATTTCATATATTTCTTTTAATGTCATAAATACTTCAAGGTAATATTGTATTTGACCGGAGTTGGGGGTTGTCCTGTTGGGGTTTCATTTAGGGCGCTCATCTTTTTTATTTAATTCTACTCCGAGGGTTCTTGAATGCTTTCGAATAAATGGCTTTTCGCCAGTGCGATAGCGCTTGGCTATGGCATGGCTGCGTCTGTGCAGGCGCAGGAGGCGGTTTCAGGACCGGAAGCTGAGACTGAGGCGTCTGTACAAGATGATGAGCGTCGTCTGGATGTTCTGAACTACCGGATTGAAGGCAATACGGTGTTGACGCGGATGGATGTTGAGGGTGCGGTTTTGCCGTATCTGGGGCCCCAGCGCAAAGTGTCTGATGTTGAGGCCGCGCGTCTGGCGCTGATGAAGGCCTATCACGCCAAGGGCTTTGAGACGGTTGATGTGCGTATCCCTGAGCAGGACGTGCGGGGCGGGATTATCCGGTTTGAGGTAGTGGAACTGAAGGTCGGGCGCCTGCGGGTTAATGACAGCCGTTATTTCTCGCCCGAAGATATCAAGGCGCAGTTGCCGTCTTTGGCTGAGGGCGGCGTGCCGAACTACAAGAATGTGGCCAGCGAGATCGCCGGGGCCAACAAGTCGGCGGACCGTATGGTTACGCCGACACTGCGGGCGGGAGATACGCCCGGCACGGTCGATGTTGATATCAATGTCGAAGATAAGCTGCCGGTGCATGGATCGTTTGAAATTAACGACCGCGCGTCTAACCGCACCAAGCGGGCGCGGATTGCTGCGGGCATCAGCTATGGCAACCTGTTCCAGATGGGCCATAGCCTGAACCTGCAGGCGCAAGTGACACCTGAGAAGCCGGAAGAGTCGTGGGTGGTGTCGGCCTCCTATGTGGCACCGATCCGCGACACGCCGTGGACGATTGTTGGCTACGGCGTGCACTCCGACAGCGACGTGTCGGCTCTGGGCGGGATCAATGTTCTGGGGTCGGGCGACATTTTTGGTCTGCGGGGTATCTATACCAAGATCACCGGTGAGGCCGAGACGGCGCGGGTGCATCAGATCACGGCCGGTATAGATTATAAGAGTTTCAAGGAAGATCTGGTTCTAGGCTCGGATACGGGCAAAACGCCGATCGACTATATTCCGCTGACCGTTCAGTACACGCAGTCACAACGCACTGAGGATTTTGATTTTGACTTCAGCGTCGGAGTCAATCTGGGTTTGCGTGGCCTTGACGCTACTGACAATGAGTTTGCCAACAAGCGTTATGGCGCCCAGGCCAACTGGGTCGTGCTGCGCTCGGATATCGGCTACCGGCACAAGTTTGACAATGACTGGCGTGCCGGTGCCAAGGTGTCGATGCAGTATGCCGGGCGTCCGGTGATCTCGAACGAGCAGTTCTCGGCGGGCGGCCTCGATAGTGTGCGGGCCTATTATGAAAGCCAGGACTTAGGCGACGACGGCATCTCGGTGCAGTTCCAGGTCGATACGCCGTACTTCCATAAGAAAGCGGGAACATGGCTGAATGAGGCCCGGGCGTTTGCGTTTGCCGATGATGCGGCTTTGCGCATTTACGAGCCGCTGGCCGGTCAGCATGAAACCACGGATCTGTCGAGTGTGGGCGCAGGTATCACCCTGCGAGCGCTGGAGCGGCTTAACGCTTCGGTACTTTTGGCGCACCCGCTGACCAACAGAAATTCCGTGATCGAAGACATCGACAACAACCTCCGTGTGCAGGCGCGCATCTGGAGCGAATTCTAATTTATTGAGTGATGAGGAAGTGCTGATATGGCTTTCAAGAAGTTTTTAGTAGCGGCAGTGACGGCGGCAGTATTGCCGACCTCGGCAATGGCATGGTGGGATGAGGGTTATACTCATCGCCGTTCGGTGACGCTGAATGCGGGTGTAGTTAAGGGGCTGACGTCTGAAGTCAAGCGCGCGCCGGTGGTGGTACGGTTGCACAGCGGGGTGCTCGATTTTACACAAGTTAAGCCGGACGGCAGCGATCTGCGCTTTGTGGCGGGCGACGATAAGACGCCGCTGAACTACCACATTGAACGCTTTGATCCTCTGGCCGAGCTGGCGCTGATCTGGGTTGATGTGCCGGCGGTAGCGCCCGGTGCGAACCAGACGATCTGGCTTTACTACGGCAACGCTGCGGCCAAGCCGGTGTCGGATGCGGGCAAGACCTATGACGGCGAATATAGTCTGGTTCTGAACCTGAGCGAAAACGCGGCGGTTCCGGTTGACCAGACGGCCAATGCCAATCGCCTGACAGCCGCCAACGCCAAGCCGACGCTGGAAGGGCTGATCGCGGGTGGTCTGAGCCTTAACGCCCAAAGTCAGGTGCGGGTGGCCCCCAGTGCGTCACTTAATGTTCCGGCGGGCGGCAAGATGACGGTCTCGGCCTGGGTTAAACCGGCGGCCGGTGTGGCCGTGGCGGGAGATACCGCGCTCTACACCAAGCTGAGTGCGGGTGGGGAGGGGGCACCATCGCGCCTGACCGTCGGGCTTCGCGACGGTGCGCCTTTCGTGCGTCTGGGCGCCAGTGAGGCGGTCGCGGCAACACCTTTACCGGAAGGCACGTGGGCCCATGTGGCGGTGACGGCCGATGGCGAGACCGTGACGCTGTTTGTCAACGGTGTCGCGGCGGGGTCGTTTGCGGCGGCCTTACCTGAACTGGGCGGTGAAGAGGTTATTGGTACGGTATCAGGTGTCGTCGGTTTTACGGGTGATGTCGATGAGGTCAACCGCGCCAATGCGGCGCGCTCCGCGGCCTACATTGCCCTTCAGGCTCAGTCTCAGGGGCGCTCATCCGGGTTTGCCACCGTGGCGACCGAAGCCGAAGAGGCTGGTGCCGCCAATCATGATTATATGCGTATTCTGGTCAGCGCCCTGACGCCGGATGCCTGGGCGGTAATTATCCTGCTGACGATCATGTCGGTGATCTCATGGATCATCATGGTGATGAAGGGGCAGATGTTTGGCCGCACCAACCGGGCCAACCGCAAGTTCCTTGAGATCTATCAGACGGCAACGCGCGGGCAGGGGGCTCATACGGGCCTGACGAACAAAGATCTGTCGTCTCAGCACCCTCACGCCTCGGTGGCGCGTCTGTTCTCGATCGGTCAGGACGAACTGCGTCAACGTATGACAGAAGCCAAGGATCTGGGGTCCAAATACGCTATTGCCCCGCAATCGGTAGCGGCTATCCGTTCCGCCCTTGATGCCGGCCATGTGCGCGAAGAGCAGCGTCTGGCCAAGTGGATGGTGCTTCTGACCATCGCTATCTCCGGCGGTCCGTTCCTGGGGCTTTTGGGTACGGTCTTAGGGGTTATGATCACCTTTGCCGGTGTGGCGGCGGCGGGTGAAGTCAACATCACCGCCATCGCTCCCGGTATTGCCGCGGCCTTGCTTGCGACCGTGGCGGGCCTTGCGGTCGCGATCCCGGCCCTGTTTGGCTACAACTATCTGACCAGTCAGCTTGATAATATCTCCGCCGACAATCAGGTGTTTGTCGACGAACTGGAAAAGCGCATCGCCGAAACCTACCGCAACAGTGACCGGTAAGGGGCGCGTTTATGAAACTTCAATCCAAGCGTAAACCCTACGATGATATCAACATTACGCCGATGGTCGACCTGACCTTCGTGCTGCTGGTGATCTTC
>DDPE01000010.1 GCA_002342035.1 Asticcacaulis sp. UBA2476
TTCTTCTTGCCTTCCTTGCGGCGAACCTTTTCGCCGGCATAACGAACACCCTTGGCCTTGTAGGGCTCAGGCGGACGAATTTTGCGGATCTTGGCGGCCAGTTCACCGACGACTTGCTTGTCGATGCCCTGGATCTTGATTTCGGTTTGCTTCGGCACCACGAAGGTGACGCCGGTAGGCGCCGGGACTTCGACCGGGTGCGAGAAACCGAGCTGCAGCTCAAGCGAGGTACCCTTCATGGCGGCGCGGTAACCCACGCCGACCAGTTCAAGGTTCTGCTCGAAGCCGTCAGTCACGCCCTTCACCATATTGGCGATCAGGGTGCGGCTGAGGCCCCACATAGATTTGTGACGCTTAGTATCGCCACGCGGAGCAACGGTGATTTCGTCGCCCTCATACTTGACTTCGATTTCTTCGACAACGGTCCAGGCCAGTTGCCCCTTGGGGCCCTTGACCTGAATGTCCTGCCCGTTGAGCGTGATGGTCACGCCCTTCGTAACAGCAATAGCTTTTTTACCAATCCGAGACATGGTCTTAATTTCCTATCAGCCGGTCTTAGTAGACGCGGCAGAGGACTTCGCCGCCGACGTTATTGTCGCGGGCTGCGTTGTCAGACATGACGCCCTTGGGCGTGGACAGGATCGAGATACCGAGGCCGTTCTTGATAGGCTTCAGATCTTTGATCGACGAATAGACGCGACGGCCTGGCTTTGACACGCGGGCGATTTCCGCGATGACCGGCTCACCGTCGAAGTACTTCAGTTCAATCTGGAACTGAGGAAACTCGCCGGGAACTTCCAGAAGCTCGTAGCCGCGGATATAGCCCTCGTCCTTAAGGACGTCGAGCACGCGACCGCGCAGCTTGGAGGCCGGGGTCAGAACGCTGGAACGCTTACGCATGGCCGCATTCTTGATACGAGCGATCATGTCGCTCAGAGGATCGTTAACGAACATATTTCAATCCTCCCTTACCAGCTTGACTTGGTCAGACCGGGGACTTGTCCCTGGTTGCCAAGCTCACGCAAAGCGATACGGCTCATCTTAAGCTTACGATAGAAAGCTCTCGGACGACCGGTGATTTCGCAGCGGTTACGGATGCGGTTAGGCGCTGAGTTGCGAGGCAACTTGGCCAGTTTCAGACGGGCATCGAAGCGTTCTTCCAGCGGAAGAGACTCATCGACAGCGATCGCTTTGAGGGCTTCGCGCTTAGAGGCATATTGAGCCACCAGCTTCTTGACCATCTCGTTGCGGTTAATTGCGCTTTTCTTTGCCATGATATCTTTCTCTCCCCGCTTACGACGTGAACGGGAACTGGAACGCCTTCAGAAGCGCCTTAGCTTCCTTGTCGCTCGGAGCCGTGGTGCAGACAACGATATCCATGCCCCACATCTGATCGATTTGGTCGTAGTTGATTTCCGGAAACACGATGTGTTCCTTCAGGCCCATGGCATAGTTGCCACGACCGTCAAAGGAGTTACCGTTCAGACCACGGAAATCCTTCACGCGCGGCAGCGCGATCGTGATCAGGCGGTCGAGGAATTCATACATACGATCCTTGCGCAGCGTAACCTTGGCGCCGATCACCATACCTTCGCGCAGCTTAAAGCCGGCGATGGATTGACGAGCCTTGGTTTCAGCCGGCTTCTGACCCGTGATAGCAGCCAGATCCTTGATCGCAGCCTTTACCTTCTTGGAGTCAGCAACGGCCTCGCCGATACCCATATTGACAACGATCTTGTCAAGCTTTGGCACTTGCATTTCGTTCGTGTAACCGAACTCAGCCTTCATGGCCTCACGGATAGTCTCAAGATAGACCGCCTTAAGGCGCGGAGTGTACTTCGTATCAGCCATTGATGACCTCACCGGACTTCTTGGCGACGCGCACCTTCTTGTCGCCATCAATCTTGAAACCAACGCGGGTTGGTTTGCCGGACTTCGGGTCGATGTGGGCGACGTTCGAAACGTGGATAGCGGCTTCTTTGTTGATGATGCCGCCTTGCGGGTTCGTCTGGCTGGCGCGGGTGTGGCGTTGAACCACAGCAATGCCCTGCACGACGACGCGGTTTTCTTCGGTCAGTACCCGAAGGACCTTACCTTGACGGCCCCTGTCCTTACCGGTCAACACAACAACGGTGTCGTTTTTCTTAATCTTCGCAGCCATATCAGATCACCTCCGGTGCCAGCGAAATGATCTTCATGTGGTTCTTGGCGCGCAATTCGCGCGGAACCGGGCCGAAGATACGAGTGCCAACGGGCTCGGACGACTTATTGACGATCACGGCAGCATTGGTGTCGAAACGGATCACCGATCCGTCTTTACGCTGGATGTCTTTCGCGGTGCGAACGACGATGGCGCGCAGCACATCACCCTTCTTCACGCGACCACGCGGAATCGCTTCCTTAACGGAAACGACAATCAGGTCACCCACCGAGGCGTAGCGGCGCTTAGAGCCACCCAACACCTTGATGCACATGACCCGGCGTGCGCCGGAATTATCGGCAACATCCAGGTTAGTTTGCATCTGAATCATGTTCAAACTTCCTTGAAACCCAAACCAAAACCCTTCGCTGTCGCTTAGGTGTACTCTGGCTTGAAACGATACGAGCAAATCACGCGGTCAGGGCAAGCCCCTACTCATGATTTGAATTTCTTTTTCGGCAGGTTTTGCGGCCAAAGCAGACCACAACGCTATACCGAAGAATCTTTGGGAACCGGGCTTAAACCCTATTTCCAACGAATAAGCAAACAGAAAATGCCCACGGAGCTACCGACGACCGGCTTTTCCGCGAGCATTCTCTCAAATTACGCTTGCGGAAGGTATTTCAGCACGCTGAAACCATCCCGCAAATATCGCAACCCGGAAAATTAGGCTTCTTTAGGAAGCACTTCCCAGGTCTTCAGCTTCGACTTAGGCGCACATTCGATGATGCGTGCGGTTTCGCCAGCCTTATAGGTGTTAGCTTCGTCGTGGGCGTGGTAGCGCTTCGATACTCGGACCGTCTTTTTCAAGAGCGGGTGCAGAACGGTGCGTTCAACCTTAACAACGATGGTCTTGTCGCCCTTATCGGAAACAACCAGACCTTCCAGAATACGCTTGGGCATGGTCTCTCCTTAGGCTTTTTGGGCCGTCAAAAGGGTCTTGATGCGGGCGATGTCCTTACGAACTTCGTCTACACGGTGAGTCTTTTCCATCTGGCCAGTGGCCTTCTGGAAACGCAGGTTGAATTGCTCTTTCTTCAGATTGAGCAGTTCTTCGTGCAATTGGTCAGGGGTCTTGCCCCGCAGGTCAGCAATCTTGGTCATGATTCTACTCCGCAGCCTCAGCGACCGGCGCAATGCCGGCATCAAGGCGGGTCACGACGCGGGTACGAACCGGCAGCTTGGCCGCGCCGAGGCGCAGAGCTTCGCGAGCGATATCGTCCGGCACGCCGTCGATTTCAAACAGAATGCGACCCGGAGCCACGCGAGCAGCCCAGTAATCCACCGCACCCTTACCTTTACCCATACGGACTTCGGCAGGCTTACCCGTGACCGGCAGGTCAGGGAAAATACGGATCCAAACGCGGCCTTGACGCTTCATTTGGCGGGTGATCGCACGACGGGCAGCTTCGATTTGACGAGCTGTCAGGCGCTCAGGCTCGACCGTCTTCAGGCCATACGAACCAAAGTTCAGCGTAAAGCCGCCCTTGGCGTTGCCATGAATACGGCCTTTGAAAGCCTTGCGGTATTTGGTGCGCTTAGGGAGCAACATGGCTCTTAAGCCTCCTTCTGATTACGATCGCGGCGCGGGCCGCGGTTACGGTCAGAGCGCTCAGGACGTTCGTTCGACGATGGGCCAGCAGCCTCAATCGCCCAACGCTTGTCCTGGGCCATCGGATCGTGCTCAAGGACTTCGCCCTTGAAGATCCACACCTTGATACCAATGATACCATAGGTGGTCAGGGCTTCGGCAAAACCAAAGTCGATGTCAGCACGGATGGTGTGCAAAGGCACGCGGCCTTCACGATACCATTCCATACGCGCGATTTCAGCACCGCCGAGACGGCCCGAAAGGTTCATACGGATGCCCTTGGCGCCCAGACGCATAGCCGACTGGATCGAACGCTTCATGGCGCGGCGGAAGGCGATACGGCGCTCAAGCTGCTGAGCGATAGACTCGGCAACCAGTTGAGCGTCGACTTCGGGCTTACGCACTTCGACCAGGTTCAGGAACACTTCGCCCTCTGTGAGGGTTGCGATGTCCTTACGCAACTTGTCGATGTCCTGGCCTTTTTTACCAATCACGACGCCCGGACGGGCAGCGTAGATGGTGATGCGGCACTTCTTGTGAGGACGCTCGATGATGATGCGCGACACACCGGCAGCGTTCAGCTTCTCCTTCAGTTCCTTACGGATCTTCAGGTCCTGATGAAGCAGCTTGGCATATTCCTGACGCGCCGCGAACCAGCGCGAGTCCCAGGTGCGGTTAACGCCGAGGCGCAGACCGATCGGATTAACTTTCTGACCCATTACGCAGCCCCTTTAGCAGCTTCGGCACCGAATTCGCGAACCACGATCGTGATTTCCGAAAACGGCTTGAGGATACGCGACGAACGGCCACGAGCCCGTGAAGCGAAACGCTTCATGACAATGCCCTTGCCCACATAAGCCTGAGCGACAAACAGGTTGTCGATGTCCAGGTTGTGGTTGTTTTCGGCATTGGAGATCGCCGAATACAAAGCCTTGCGAACGTCTTTGGCGATGCGCTTGTGGCTGAATTCCAGTTCGTTGAGGGCGCGTTGCACCTTCAGACCACGAATGGATTGAGCGACCAGATTGAGCTTACGCGGGCTGATGCGCACCGAAACCAGCTTGACGCGGGCTTCGTTGGCTTCAACGCGGCGAGGATTTTTTGTCTGAGACATAATTACTTCCTCTTCGCCTTCTTGTCAGCGGCGTGACCGGGGAAGTTCCGCGTAGGCGAAAATTCACCGAGCTTCATGCCAACCATGTCTTCCGACACGATTACGGGCACATGCTTTTGACCATTATATACGCCGATCGTCAGCCCAATGAACTGGGGCATGATGACCGAGCGACGCGACCAGGTCTTGATGACCTCTTTGCGACCGGAACCCTGCGCGGCGTCAGCCTTCTTAAGAAGGTGACCATCCACGAAAGGACCTTTCCATACGGAGCGTGCCATGGATTAGCGAGCCTTCTTAACGTGACGCGAGCGGATGATGTACTTATCCGTCGCTTTGTTGGTACGAGTCTTACGACCCTTGGTGGGCTTGCCCCAAGGTGTCACAGGGTTACGACCACCGGAGGTACGGCCTTCACCACCACCATGCGGGTGGTCGATCGGGTTCATGGCGACACCGCGGACGTGTGGACGACGGCCCTTATGGACAGAGCGACCGGCCTTACCGAGGTTTTCGTTCATGTGGTCCTGGTTGGACACAGCGCCGACGGTAGCCATGCAGGTGTCGAGCACCATGCGCAGCTCGCCCGAACCCAGACGGATCTGAGCATAACCGGCGTCACGACCGACAAGCTGAGCATAGGCGCCGGCCGAGCGGGCCAACTGGCCACCCTTAAGCGGCTTCAGCTCAACATTGTGAATGATCGTACCGATCGGCAGTGCGCGCAACGGAGCGGCATTACCGGGCTTCACGTCAACCTTTTCAGAGGCGATGATCTGGTCACCGGCCTTGAGGCGTTGCGGGGCCAGGATATAGGCCTTTTCGCCGTCGGCGTAATTGATCAGCGCGATGAACGCTGTACGGTTGGGGTCATATTCCAGACGCTCAACCGTGCCAACCACATCAAACTTGCGACGCTTGAAGTCGATGATGCGGTACAGGCGCTTGGCACCACCGCCGCGGAAGCGGACAGCGATACGGCCACCGGCACCACGACCGCCGGACTTGGTCAAGCCTTCGACGAGTGATTTCTCAGGGCGACCCTTGTGCAGTTCCGAACGGTCAACCAGAACAAGCTGACGACGGCCGGGGGAGGTCGGATTATATTGCTTTAAAGCCATTGCTCAAACCTCTCCTTACAAGCCGGTTGTGATGTCTATGGATTGGCCCTCTTCGAGGGTAACAATCGCCTTTTTGACATCAATGCGGCGACCCTTAATGCCCTTGAAGCGCTTGGTCTTGCCCTTTTGGACGATCGTGTTCACCTTAGTGACCTTCACGCCGTAAAGCGCTTCGACCGCCGAGGCGACTTCGTCCTTAGAGGAGTCCAGCGACACCTTGAAGACAACCTTGTTCTGCTCGGAAAGCAGAGTGGCCTTTTCGGTGATGTGCGGCGACAGGAGAACGTCGTAATTGCGAATAGTAGCAGCCATCTCTTAAGCTCCCACAGCAAAGCGTGCTTCGATGGCTTCGACCGCAGACTTGGTCAGAACCAGCTTTTCACGACGCAGAATGTCATAGACATTGAGACCGGCGTTCGGCAGCACATCGATATTCGGGATGTTGCGCGAAGCCAGAGCGAAGTTGGTGTCGACTTCAGGACCCGCGATAAACAGCGCGTTCTTCAAGCCGAGTTTCTCAAAAGATGCCAACAGGCTTTGGGTCTTAGGGGCGTCCACAATCGCCTGATCAAGAATGATCAGCGAGCCGGACTTTACCTTGGACGACAAAGCATGACGCAGGCCGAGCGCACGAACCTTCTTAGGCAGGTCAAACGCATGCGAGCGAACAACCGGACCGAAAGCGCGCGAACCACCGACGAACTGAGGCGCACGACGTGAGCCGTGACGCGCGCCGCCGGAGCCTTTTTGCTTATACATCTTCTTACCCGTACGAGAATTCTCGTTGCGGGTCTGAACCTTGTGCGTACCGGCGCGGCGCTTGGCCAACTGCCAGTTCACGACGCGGGCCAGAATGTCGGAGCGGATATCTTCGAGACCGAAGACGTTGTCCGAAAGTTCCAGCTCGCCCGCTTGATCAGCGTTCAGATTGGTGACTTGGATTTTCATAATTATTCAGCTCCCTCTTCTGCGGCAGGAGCCTCAGCCGGGGCTTCGTTTGCAGCGACCGGAGCGGCAGCTACAGACTTAATACCAGCAGGGAACGGCAGACCTTGCGGAGCGGCCTTTTTCACGGCGTCACGGATCTTGACGAAAGACCCTTCCGAACCGGGAACAGCACCGCGAATATAAAGAAGGCCACGCTCGGCATCAACGCGAACCACTTCGAGGTTCAGGGTCGTAACGGTTTCAACACCGTAGTGACCGGCCATCTTCTTACCTGGGAAGGTACGGCCCGGGTCTTGACGCTGACCCGTTGAACCGTGTGCCCGGTGAGACACCGACACACCGTGAGTTGCGCGCATACCACCGAAGTTCCAGCGCTTCATGGCGCCGGCAAAGCCCTTACCGATGGTCGTGCCCTGAATGTCGACCTTCTGACCTTCAACGAAGTGGTCAGCCGACAGTTCAGCACCGACGTCGACAAGCGCGTCTTCGGAAACACGGAACTCAGCGAGGATCGCCTTGGGCTCAACCTGAGCTTTAGCGAAGCGCTCACGCTCCGGCTTCGTGGTGTTCTTTGCTTTCGCAGATCCAGCACCGAGCTGGAGCGCGACATAGCCGTCCCTGTCCTTCGTACGCTGCGCCACAACCTGGCAGCCCTCTAGGGAGAGAACGGTAACTGGCACATGGACGCCATCGTTATCGAAATAACGCGTCATGCCCAGCTTTTTGGCAATCAAGCCCGTCCGCATGGTCAATATCCTCAGATCTTAATCTCGACATCGACACCCGCCGACAGGTCGAGCTTCATGAGCGCGTCCACGGTCTGAGGAGTCGGATCGACGATGTCGAGCACACGCTTGTGCGTGCGAATTTCAAACTGTTCGCGGGACTTCTTATCGACGTGCGGCGAACGGTTTACGGTGAAACGCTCAATGAGCGTAGGCAGGGGAATAGGTCCCCGAACGGTGGCGCCCGTTCTCTTGGCCGTGTTCACGATTTCGCGTGTGGAATGATCCAGCACGCGATGATCGAAGGCCTTGAGTCTGATGCGGATATTCTGACGATCCATATCGCTCGTATTCCAATAAAAGAGCTTGCGGGTTTAACGCGTGCAGTGAACCATTTCAAAGACCAACTCAGGCTCTAAAAAAGAGACTGAACGCATATTCCGCAACTACCACCCTCATCTACCCGTTTCCCGGCAGATGAAAGCAAAAAAACAGACACCGTTTCGAGCCCTACGGTATAAGGCTCAATTCCGTGCCTGAACGTTTGATTTGCGAACCGCGTCTGACACCCCAATCACTTGAGGCACCACAGCCGATCCAACAGAGGTCGCGCTTATGCCCAAGGATTCCCTCCCCGTCAAGACCTGATGTCGGAAAAATCCAAAAACAATAAGGGGAAACGCGTTTACGGAACGCCTTGGTTTGCCCCAGGCCCGCACGACGCTATTTCGCCCGCCCAGCACACCCATCGATGATCGATTTTGATCACTACCTGATTGCAGTTGACGGCTCCACCAAAGCGGGCATTATGTACCGCAATAAACCGGCTGCGCATTTAAGCTGCCGACAGGGAATAGATTCAGGGGGACAGTCATGTCATTGAAATCCACAGCCGCCACAGGTGCGTTTGTCGCGCGCGCACTCATTATTAGTGCCGCGTTCATCCTGCCCGCGTCGGTTTCTGCGCAAACGGCAACGCCGCCGCCCGCGGCCGAAACACCTTCTGAGACGACCGTGACCGTCGAAGGCAAGACTAAGCCTAAGACCGCCGAACGCGCCCTGCGGTTAAATCCCAGAACCGCCAGTTCCTGTAACTTCATGTCCTCCGGCATGGGCAATTCCGAGACCTATTTCATTCAGGACTATATCGCGGCGACAACAGGCAATGCCAGCCCCGAAGCTATGGCCTCAGCCGGTGTTACCTATAATGACGACGGCACTATGTCACAGGGTGACGGCAACACCTATTTCCGTGAAAACAGCCCTTACGGCGACGCCTCAACATCGTCCAATGCGGCGGCGGGTTTTTTCAATCGCATGGAAAACGGCAGCGTAAGCGAAACCAATGTAGCCCAGTATTGCTCGCCTTCCGATCTGGCGTTTACGGCCGGGCGCGCCCATATCGCCCGCCGCGACAAGACCCTGCCCGAAGCCTATGCTCTGTTCGATGCCAAGAAATACCCTGAAGCGCTGGAGATGGCGAAAAAGTCCTACGCCAAACTAACCGATGCCGAGGGCGGGGTTGAGGCCTCGCTGATGATCGGCAAGATATATGTCTATGGCCTGCACGGCACCGCCGATGTCCCCGAAGGCCTGAAATGGCTGGAGCGGGCCGCGGGCACGGCCTTTGATATTACACAGCAGATGCCACGATTTGATCCGAAATACCCCGAAGACAGCCTCACCCCCATAAGCGAAGCCGCCATTCTGATGGCCAAGGTCTATATGATCGGTTTGGGCGTGCCCAAAAACCCCAAGGAAGCCCGCAAGTGGTTTGAGCGCGCCAACTATGTCGGCTATGTCCCGGCGGCCAAGACGCTGGGTGACATCTACTACTATGGCTACGACACCGCCAAGGATGTCAAAAAAGCCGTCGAATATTACACGCAAGCCGCAAAGCTTGGGTTCACGCCTGCGCAGTATTCGCTGGCGGAAATCTATTACTATGGCGACGATGGCACCAATGCCGACGTTAAAACCGCCGTCGCCTGGTATTACGAAGCGTCCAAGCAAAACCATGCTGGCGCGCTTCATGCGGTCGCGCGCGCCTATGACGCCGGCGAAGGGGCCGATGCTGATCCGGCCAAGGCGCTGGTCTATTATAAAGAGGCTGCCCTGGCCGGTAATGCCGACGCTCAGAACGCTATGGGCACCTATTTCTATCAGGGGGGGCAGATTGCCAAGGATGATGTCTCAGCCCGCAAATGGTTCGAGGCCGCCGCCCGTCAGGGACAGGATGACGCCATGTTCAACCTCGCCGTCATGCTGATGAAGGGCGAAGGCGGCGACAAAGATATGGTCAAGGCCTGGGTATGGTTCCGTCTCGCTCAGGCCAAGGGCCACGAAAGCGCCAAGGCCGCCCTCACCGCACTGGAAAAGCGCATGACCGATGCCGATAAGGCGCAGGCTCTGGCGATCCTGTCGCCGCCCGCCAAGTCTTAGGTTTAGATCAGGTTTGAGGGGAATCATTATGAAAGCGCGCAATATTCACACTTACCTGTTGATCGGTGCGATCGCATTGCTGCCCGGCGTGACGGTGGCTCAAGCCCAATCCACGCAAACAGCAGCCAAGCATTCTGCCTCTGCCGAGGGCGATATCACGACGGTCACCGTGTTTGGCAAACTGAAACCGCCAACCGATTCCTTAACGATCGATCGCAGTTCAGCTTCATCTTGTGGATTTATGTCGTCGAGCGGCTCCGGATCAGATGGATATGTTCGTCGCGTTATTCGTGACGAGAGTGACGATTACAGATTTAGTACCCGAAGCCCATACGGTGACGCCTCAAGAGAATATAATGTCTTCTATCTCCGCGACCGCGTCCGTGACGGCGGCGGTCGTAGTATAGGTGGCGGATGTGGCCCGGCAGACTTTGGTTTCGCCGCCGGGCGCGCCCATATCGAAGCCCGCGACACCACTATGCGTGAGGCGGTTGATCTGTACAACGCCGGAAAATATCCCGAATCTCTGGCAATGTTCAAAAAAGCGTACAGCAAGATAGGGTATCATGAGGCCGCGCTTATGATCGCCAAAATGCATCTTTATGGCGTCGGCACTGAAAAAGATGTCCCCGAAGCCATTAAGTGGTTTGAGAAACTGGCCAACAGACCCAACCGGTCAGGTTATAAAAGTACTTCAGGTGACATGACGCCCATGGTCGAAGCGTCGATGATGCTGGCCAAGATTTACCTGATCGGCTTTGATGTCCAGAAAGACCCAAAGGCCGCCCGTAAATGGTTCGACCGTGCCTATGATGTTGGTTACGCCCCGGCAGGTAAGACTCTGGGAGATATGTACTATTTCGGTTACGACACGCCGCGCGATCTGGGCAAGGCTGTAAAACACTACACGGATACCGCCAGCCACGGTTATGCCCCCGCCCAGTATGCGCTGGCCAATATCCTCTATTCCGGCGAAGAGACCATCAAGGCTGACCCGAAAAAGGCGCTGGACTGGTACTGGCACGCCGCTAAGCAAAAACATCCTGGGGCGACCTATGCCGTCGCGCGGGCCTATGATCTGGGCGAAAACGTCAAGGCCGCCCCGGATCGGGCGTTGAGCCTCTATAAAGAAGCGGCCATAGGCGGCGACGGTGACGCCCAGAATGCGCTGGGCACTTACTTTTATAACGGCCAGATATTACCCAAAGATCAGCCGACCGCCCGTAAATGGTTTGAGGCCGCCGCCGTGCGCGGTCAGGTCGACGGCATGTTTAACCTTGGGGTCATGATGATGAAGGGCGAAGGCGGCGTTATCGACCACACCAAGGCCTATGCGTGGTTGACACTGGCGCAGACAGCCGGTCACCCCAATGCCGAAGCCGTGCTCAAAATACTGGAAGGACGGATGACACCGGCTGAAAAAGCCGCCGCCGAAGCTCTGCTGGTCCCGCAAGCCTAACCGAACAGACCGCTCTTATCCTGTTGGTCTTCGTCCTTTTCCGGGCCGAAGGCCGACAGAAGCTGGGTCTGGAACAACACCCCCTTATCACCGTTGTCCGAGCCGAACATCATATCGAGCAACGCCTGATTGGCATCAACCCGCTGGGCGCGCGCCACCAGAAAACCGCTCAAATTTTCCTCGATCGCATCAGGTTGTGCATCCGGCATAGTTACCGCCCCACCCGCTTTGCTGGTCAGATTGGCCATGACTTCGGCCACGGTGGCCGCCCGGCCCTGTTTGTAGAATATCGAGCGATTGGCCGCCGCCGCCTGCGGGAACAGAGCCGCCGCCGAAGCCCCCGGTCGGCTGTCATGAGCCTGCATCAATTGCGCGGCCCCGGCGGGCCCCAGAAAGTGCGCGGCATATAGCTCACCCGCCGACGGATTACGGCCTGTGCGCCCCTTGAGATAGGCGGCATTACCCGCCGTCAGTTCCGCCCCCATGGTCGACGCGGCGATGGCATCATAGCGCAGACCCAGCACCTGCTTACGTGCGGCAGCATCCGGCACGCTGTAGCGACCATTGGCGCCCTTGACGATCTGGTTGGCATAGGCGCCGTAGCCGTGCTTGGCGCCGTGGCTTTTGACGGTGGCCAGCCAGGTCTGCTCGATAAACTGAAACAGGCCCGCCGCCGATGAGGTCGGGGCTTTGGCGCGCGGGTTGAGCGAGCTTTCGCGCTGGGCGGTCTTGACCAGATAGCTGAAATCCACACCGGTCGTCTGCGAAGCCCGTTGCAGGGCCTGCATGACCGGATTGGCGCTTGCTGGGCCTTGGGTTTTGGCCGTGGCCTCACCGCCGGAAGTGGGAATCAAACCGAATTTCATACGGCAAATTTTGCCGCCTTATGGTTAATGAGGGATTAATTAAACCGATTGGGGTCATATAGCGCGGCATCGTCCGGCAAAGTTACACCGGTCAGACCCGCGATAATCGCTTCGGCGGCATAGGGGCCATAGATCCAGCCATTGCGGCGCATAGCCGTGGCCACCCACACGCCAGACACGGCGTCCTGACCGATGAGCGGCCAGTGATCGGGACTGGCGGCCCGCACCCCTACCCGCGCTACCGCATCCTCATCAATCGCGGGCATCAGACCCGACGTGAATTTCAGCGACTTGTCTTTTAGGGACGCCACAGCACTGTCTTCGACATCCAAATCGCCGCGTCCGCTCTGCATGGTCGCCCCAAACTTCGACAGGCCGTCATAGAATACAAAATAACCCCACGGCGAGCGCACCATACGTCCCGCTAAAGCTGAATCGGATTTGCGGGTCATATCCAGCAAATGTCCTTTGATCGGCGACAGGGCCGACAGCGAAGGCACGGCTTCCGCAAAGCGCGCCGAACCAAAGCCTGCGCACACCACCACATGTCCGGCGCTCAGGCGTTCATCATCCGTCAGCACGACCTCATGGACGGCGACCTTAAGGACATTCGCCTCACGCCATTGCCCGCCGCGCTCATGGTACAGGTTTTTGAGATAGGCCAAAACTGGTTCCGGCGAGATTACCCAGTCGCCGGAAATCTCAATCCCCAGAAACGGCGCATCATAGCCAATGGCCCCCAGGCTAGCGTCCGTCATCAGCTTGGCGCGCGCCCCCATGTCGGTAAAGCGTTTCAGCATGTCATCCGCCGAAGGACCCGGCTCCCACAGCCAGATGCCCGGCTGCGCCATTTCAAGCACGGCGGTCAGCCCGATACCATCGGCAAAGGCGGTCCATGATTTCTGCGCCGTCGCATAGCGGGCAAAACTTAAGGTTGGATCGGCCTCGGTCATGGCCTCCAGCGCCGGGGCCACCATGCCCGCCGACATGGCCGAGGTCGTCGCCATCACATCATCTTTGGCCACAATCGTCGCCGACAGCCCCAGATCAAGCGCGCGTAAGCCCACACACAGGCCCACTATGCCGCCGCCGATTATGATTACGCTATAGGGTGATGCCGTCATCGCATATCCGCTTCACATGGAATGGCGTTTGTTTAAACACAACAAAATGGCGACGCCACAAAAGAATGGCGGCTTGCGGCAATATGACCATTTACGGAAAGATTGGTGATGGTACCGTCTGCTGGTTTCGAACCAGCTACCTCCAGAGCCACAATCTGGCGCTCTACCAAGTGAGCTAAGACGGCACGCTATCACAAGACATAGCGTACACGACACAATGTCAGGGCGCTGTCTCTAACCGAGGCCGCGCCCGTGATCAAGTGCGAAGTTATGCCAAAGGCACAATTATGCTCAAGCTAATGACTTTGCTGTGGAGGATCAGCTATAGCCCTTCGACTTGATATAGGCCTCTAGCTGGCTGATGCGGGTATCATCCGATGGGTGGGTCGACAGGAACTGCGGCTGAGCCCCGCCGGTACGTTGCGCGGCCATATTGCGCCACAGGGCGATCGATTCCGACGGTTTGTAACCCGCCCTGGCCATCAGATCGACGCCGATCTTATCAGCTTCAAGCTCATGCTGGCGCGAGAACGGCAGGATAACACCCAATTGCGCCCCGATACCGCCATAGCTTGAGATCGCCTGCTGGGTACGGCCCGATGTGGCCCCGGCCGCCACCTGAATACCGACCGAGGTCGCCACCTGCTGCGAGTAACGCTCGGCCGCGTGCTGGGCAATGTTGTGGCCGGTTTCGTGGCCCAGAACCGCTGCCAGTTGGTCATCGTTTTTCACAACCTTAAACAGGCCGGAATTAACACCGACCTTATTGCCGGGAATGACAAAGGCATTGGGCTGCGGGTTGTCGAACACCACATATTCCCATGCCTGCCCCGATAAGCCCGCGGCCTGCACGATGCGCGCGCCGACGGTTTTCACCCGGCGATTCATTTCGGCATCATTGGAAATCTTTGAGGTCTTAAGCGTTTCCTGCCAGGCGGCCATGGCGGGTTCGGCCAGTTGCGCATTGTCAACCAGTAGTAATTGTGACCGCCCCAGCGTTTCGTTGGTGGTGCAGGCCGCAACCGACGCCAGCGCAAGGGCGGCTATTCCTGCGAATATATGCTTTGAGTTCATGAGCGATGTCACCTGATGCCTGTTCCAATTTTCGCGAACTATCGCCCAGCCCGTATTAAATTACAATCGGGCAATCTCATAAGTCGGCGCCGTCGCCCCCTCCGCCGTATACGCAATTACCGCCGATACCTGGCTCTGCCCCAATCCCGCTGCAAATATTACGGCACGGCCTATGTGGCGATTGCTCATTATCTCCCCCCAAAAACGAAACACTCCGGGCATCACTACCCGGAGTGTTTATGTTCACATTTTACCGTTTACTCAGTCAAGCGACCAGCGATAACGGATCTTCATCTTGTCACCGTCACGTAAGGCACCGTTAGCGGTTTGGGGCTTGGCGCGGGCGTGTGCAACCAACAGGTCCACCGTTGCCTGTCCAAAGCCGTACTTGGCCGGATTTTCAGACAAAACCGCACAGGCGGTAATCTTGCCTATTGCGTTAAAGGTACATTCCACCAGGGCCTCCCCCTCGACTTCACCGTCAAGGGCGCGCTTGGGGTAATAGCTCAGCGCCGCCTCTCCGGTCGGGTAGCTGGCCCACTGCGCCTTGACGTAAGGACTTGTCGCCGGTTGCGAGGATGTACCCGTAGCCTCGGTGGGTGCACCAGTTGCTATCGTGGCGGGCGGCGATGTTATGGTTGATGGCCCGGCTTCGACCGTAGACGGTTCAACCGGGATTGGTGGCGGTGCCAGCGGAGTTATCGGGGATTTATGCAGATCGATGGGCGGTGATTTCGGTTGCGGCGTAGGCGGTGGCGGCGCAAACCTGACCATGACGCCCTTGGTTATGACTTCGGGCGGCAGGATTGGCGGCTCAATGATCTGAAAATTCTGATTAAACAGATAGACCGCAATCCCCGCATGCAACAGGGCGGCAATGCCAAGCCCGGCCATGACAGACGGTGACAACCGGCGTTGGCCGGCCGTGGCAAAAAGCGGATGATGAAGGCTGTGCGCCACTTCGGACATGATTAACCCCTGTAAAAGGTCGCGACGCCCGCCAGTCGGTTGCGCCTGTCATGTCACAATTTCGGGTCTGCCAGCGCAAGGGCATTACAAACCCAAAGGCCAAATATGAAGCGGTTTTGGCCACGAAACCGTGACACACAAAAGCTCATGAACCTTAAGAAACGTCAGGACATATGGTTGTTACGCCTCCCTGTTCTTACGCTAGGGAATGCAGCATCAGAGTACCGCAGATTTTTGCGTCTCAAAGTCAATAAACTGTGATCACAAATATTCGTGCGCCGGATGAGTGCTCTTGACGCAAAAAAACACCCCGCAGTTAACCTACGGGGTGTTTCTTTAACTTGGATCAGTTGAGCCTAGTTCAAGGTCCAGCGATAGCGGATCTTGATCTTATCGCCGTCCTGAATAGCACCATCAGCCGTTTGCGGTTTGGCGCGCGCATAACGCACCAGCAGCTTCACGGTTTGCTCACCAAACTTATAGCCCGCAGGCTTTTCGCTGATGACCGAACAGCCTGTAACCTTGCCGTTACCGGCCAGAGTACATTCGACCGTGGCTTCACCTTCGACTTCACCGTCAAGAGCGCGCGGTGGGTAGAAGTTGAGCGCAGCTTCACCCGAAGGATAGCTGGCCCATTCCGCTTTCACGTAACGCGGTCCGGCTGGGACCACGGGTGCAGGCGGTGGTGGCGGACCAGGAATGACTTGAGGAGGACCCTCATAGTCAACGCGGTCTTCCTTCTTGGTCGGCTCGATCCGGATAGGCTCCGGTGCCGGTACGTCCGTCATAACCGGCTCACGAATCTGGAGCTTGGGTGGTGG
>DDPE01000050.1 GCA_002342035.1 Asticcacaulis sp. UBA2476
TCGGCGGAATCGATCAGGGCGTCTAGCTGGGCCTGACGGCGGGCGGTGGTCGCTGTGGACGGGGTTGGGGCGGTATGGGCAGCGGGCGGCATGAGCACATCCTGATAAAAATGAACTATGTTCAAAATATCTATTGAACATAGTTCAAATATATTCTACATATCAATTCGTGAACGGCGTTCATAACACATCGTATCCCCGTGTTAAAGCGTCCATTCATGTTTCTGCCTATGGGGTGGCCCGCATAATCCAGATCCTTGAGGATGGCGGGACGGATCGGGGGCGGGCGGCAGTTTGCCAATGGCTGCCGCCCGAAGTCCTGAACCTATTGCAGAAACGTCAGGCTTACCGTGCGCGTGGCACCGCGTGGGGATATTCAGGTTTCAAAGAGCAAACACATGGCTCGCTTTAAATTTTCGGCTCGCACCACTATGATTCTGGGCTCGGCCCTGATGATCGCGCCGGTAGGCATTTTGCTGGCGGTATTCATGAGCGCGGGGCAATTGCCGTCCGACACCTATGATATGTCCGGTCACTTTGGGCGCTATCAGGCGCAGGCCGAAATCGGTGCCGGTATTCTGACCGCAGGTGTGTTGATGCGCCTGTTCGGTCTTCTGTGGTCGGCCCGAAACGACTAAGATAATGCCCGGACTATGGCCGACTTTAACCGGCGGATCAGTCCGGGCGTCAGATCGCCTAACACGCCCTTGTCGTGGGGGCGCAGATGAGCGGTCGGGTCACCATGACTGCCGAAGATGTAGTAGTCGAACATAGTCTTCCACAGAGAGCGCTGATCCTCCGGCAGGTCGCGTATGGCCAGCATGGCATGATACAGCGCCTCATAGGGAGCCGCGGGCTGGGCGGCTTCGTTCCACCAGTAATTGACCATGACATTGACCGGGCTCAGCGAATGAACCTGATGCCACCAGCCGTAAGGTATATAGAGCGCATCGCCCGGCTCAAGCTCAACCGTGATCATCTGGGCCTTGGCCAGTGCAAAGCGCGGGTGGCGCTCCAGGTCAGGGTTTTCGATATCGACCATGCTGACCGGAACCCCACCAATAGTGCGGTCGAACGGGCCGGGATAGAGATTAACCACCTGTTCCGGCGGGAACAGGTGAAAGCGGCGCTGGCCCGCCACCACGCAGGCGACATTATAATTCAGATCGTTATGCGCCCGCGTCACCACGCCGTTACCGATCCAGATGCGCGGCTCCACGTTTGGCAGGATGTCGAGGCGGTTTTCCACGCCAAAGCCCGGCATGTGCTTTGAAATGATCGCGGACTGAAGGCTGATGCCCTGCGGGTGAGGATTGTCGCGTGCCTTCAGAATTTCAGCCAGGATTTGCGGAATGGGGGCTGGACCGTGGCTGAAATTATAGGACTGAGTGTCCATGCCATAGAACAGCCGCCCGTGCGCCTGCGGTGGTGCCACATAGACCCCGGCGGGTTCGCCGGTGTCGTGGCCGTTTATATAGTCAATGACGGCTTCATCTGAGTGTTGCGCCATATGCACGGCGGGCCAATGCGCGACCTGCGCCCTAAGCACGGCCGGGGCTGCCTCACGCCGAATCTGGTTGAACCGGTCCGGTGTAACGTCACGATAGTCTTTTAGATCCGGCATGAAATCCTGTCCGTTGAGGCGCGGGCGGTCGAATTACCTTAACATCTATGTTGGCAAAAATGCATCAGTTTGGCACAACACGAATAATTGTATACGTTATGAGGCAAGATCGTATAATTTATAATTGACGCGACCTCGATACGGTGGTTCTGTCACGATTGTGTCAGAAATATTGCACCCTCGCTTTGGGCGACGGGTAGCGTATCGCCTATCAGCATAAGGGGATTTTTATGCAAATCAGTAAGAAACGTGCCTTAATGTTAGCCGGAGCGGCCTTTTCGGCCCTGCTCACCGGCCTTTCGGCGGCTCCTGTGTTTGCGCAGGATGCCCCTGCGGAACCGGCCGCCGAAGAGGCAGTCCAGGAAGTGGTCGTCACGGGTACACGTATCCGCCGCCCGAACCTCAAGAGCGCCTCACCGATCACCACGGTCGATGCTGCCGAAGTCAAGCTTCAGGGCGCCACCGGCGTTGACAGCTTCCTCGCCAAGCTGCCGCAGATCGAAGCCGGCAATAACGAAAACCAGTCGAACAATTCCGATGGCACCGCGGGCGTTAACCTGCGCAGCCTGGGTGGCAACCGCGCGCTGGTGCTGATCGACGGTCAACGTTTCTTGCCAACCCTGGGTGTCGACCTGAACTTTGTGCCGTCAACTCTGGTGGAGCGCACGGACGTTCTGACCGGTGGTGCGTCATCGGTTTACGGCTCTGACGCCATGTCGGGTGTTGTCAACTTTATCATGCGCAAGAAGCTGAACGGCGTGCGCGTCGATGCCCAATACAGCATCTATAACCACCATAACGACAATGGCGGCCTGCGTACCATTCAGGGCAATAAAGGCATTGAACTGGCTGACAATCACGTTTGGGATGGTGAAAAGTACGACTTCAACATTGCGGCCGGTGGCAACGTAGACGACGGCAAGGGTAATATCACCGGCTACTTCGGCTACCGTAAGATGGAAGCTGTCCGGCAGGATTCCCGCGACTATTCTAACTGCGCCCTCGAATTCAACGACCCGGCTGGCGGCTCGTTCCGCTGCGGCGGGTCTGGCACACACGCTTACGGCTGGTTCTTACCGCAAAGCGGTCCAAGCAATGGCGTGCCGCTTGCCAACGCCAAAGACGGTTCAAAGACATGGGTAAGCAACGACTCGTCGTTTGCCTATAACTATGCACCGGACAACTACATCCTGCGTAATTCTGAGCGTTATCAGGCCGGTGCATTCGCCAACTATATGTTCAATGATCATGCCGAAGTCTATGGCAGCTTCATGTTCATGGATGATCACTCGATCAGCCAAGTGGCCCCTTCGGCTATCTGGTCGGGCCGTGACTTCACCATTAACTGCGCCAACCCGTTCATGAGCGCTCAACAGGGTAACCTGCTGTGTGGTTCCAATTACGGAAATGCCGGTGTGGATATGACCACCTGGGCGTCCTACCGGGCCGCTACGGGCGAACCGCGCCGCAATGATATGCGTCACACCAACTACCGCTTCACGGCAGGCCTGCGTGGCGATATCGTCGAAGGCTGGAGATACGACGCCAACTACATGCATGCAACCACGATTGGTCAGTTCAACTATCAGAACGACATCAATCAGGACAAGGCTGAGCAGGCTCTGAACGCGGTGACGCGCAATGGTCAAACCGTCTGTTTTGATGAGTCGAATAACTGTAAACCTTTCGATATTTTCAGCGCCAATGGCCCATCGACCGAAGCCTATACCTTCGTTTATGCGCCGACCTTTACGCGCAATGAGCAGACCATCGATGTCTTCAACGCCTATGTCAGCGGTGATCTGGGCCAGTATGGCATCACCTCGCCTTGGGCAGCAGATGGTCTGGCGATCGTTCTGGGGGCTGAGCACCGTAAGGAATCGCTTGATGAACGCCGTGACGAAAGCCAGCTTTCCTACGCGTCTAACGCGGATGGTAAGGTGTCTGCCGATGAATGGTTCACCGAAATCGAAGTTCCGATCGTGTCGGATAAGCCTTTTATCCGCTCTTTGAACGCCTCTGTCGGCTATCGCAGCTCGACCTATAATGTTTCGTCGTCGACCTCGGAAGGCAGCGAAAAGAAGACTGAGACCTCTAAGTTCGAAGTCCGCTACGCCCCGACCAGCGATATCCTGTTCCGCGCCAGCTACAATAAGGCCATGCGCGCTGCGAATATCACCGAACTGTTCGCCTCTCAGGCGGTCGGCAACGTCGCTCTGATCGATCCATGTTCTGTTAGCCAGATTGGGGCCCTTGGCGCCAATGCCGCGACCCTGTGTGCCCGTACGGGAGCTACCCCGGCACAACTGGCCCTCGGCATCATCGATACACAGGCTGATGTCGGTACGGCACTGGGCGGCGGTAACCCTGACCTGAGCCCTGAAGAAGCCGAAACCACGACCTATGGTTTCGTCTTTACCCCAGGCTTCGTTCCGGGACTGGCACTGAGCGTGGACTATTATGAAATCCATATCGATGGCTATATCGGTTCGGTTCAGGCCCAAACAGCGGTTTCGCAGTGTCTGAACACGGGCGATGCCTTCTACTGTGGTTTGATCCGTCGTAACCCGAACAACGGCGCACTGTATGGCAGCGATACCAGCGGCGGCTATGTGATCTCGACCAACGTCAACACCGGTTATCTGGAAACCAAAGGCATCGACTTTTCGGGTAGCTACCTTTGGACGGCGGGCTTCGGCAACGTAAACTTCTCGTTCGTGGGCACGCTGCTTGACTCCCTCGAAACCGAAGTGCTGCCGGGTCTGGGTTCCTATGACTGTAAGGGTTACTACGGTGCCACCTGCGGTCAGCCGTCTCCGGAATGGCGTCACAATCTGCGCGCCACCTGGACCGTGCCGGGCGACAAGATCTGGGCACCGACCACCGTGTCGATCAACTGGCGTCACTTTGGTGAGACCAAGCTGTCCACCAACAGCACGGATCAGTACCTGACCGGTACCAAGTCGACCCTCAATGCCGAGATTAAGCCGTACAACTACATTGATATCGCTGTGACCAAGGACCTGCCTTACGGTCTGGTGGCCCGCGCCGGTATCAACAACCTGTTCGACAAGGACCCGCCTTCGATCATGGGTGGTCTGCTGGCTGAAAACGGCAACGGCAACACCTTCCCCAGCACCTACGACCCATTGGGCCGTATGTTGTTCATCGGGATTTCGTCCAAGTTCTAATCTAATCCCCCGGAACGGGCGGGTAGCCTCGGCTACCTGCCTGTTTTACGTTTCAGTCCATCTTTGATGGGCCTGAAATCAAAGCGTCGGCATGCCAAAACGATTGAGGCACGTCCGGCGCTTTTTTATTTGCATCAGCATCAAACGTCGGAGGCCGGTATGTCAGGCAGCTTTAATCGCCGCAGCTTTCTCAAAGGATCAACGCTTGCAGGTGTGGGCGTTGCCGCCTCAGCCCCTGTCGCCATCGCCGCCCCTAAACTGTTGCCCGTTGATCAGGTATCGACGCAGGGGCAATCGCGCCTGTCGTCCTTCACGTCGGACCGTACGCAATGGACGGTCTATGAGGATCAGAGCCGTCGCGACGGCCCGATCAGCTTTGTCTCAACGAAGGGCGCATTTGCCCTGGATAAACGTCTGGCGGCCTGTTTCGATGATATAAAGCCGTCCTATCTGGGGCTGACGCTTAAGGATATCTGTCTGGCGGATGCCGATTTGCTGGCCGATAAGCTGCTGGAAAACGGTGATCCTGATCCGGAGCAGGTGCGCCGTGCCGCCCCGCCGTTGGGGTGGAACTATACGCGCGAATCCCTGTGGTGGCGGATGCCGTGGACCAATTTTGTTGGCACCCGCCAGCAGGGCGACACCATGCCGATCTTCCCAAACGGGCGCACGCGCGGCTATCGGCCGGAGCATGATTTTCCGGAACTGGAGGGCGATGACGGGGTTAAAACCCGCTGGGAAGGGCTGCTCGGCGGTTGGCTGCCGGCGATCCATAAGATCATTCAGGTGTCCGACACCCGCTATTACGACCTGCTGGTGTTTGCCGATGTTAAGGCCCCCGATGAGTTGTTGGTGCAAACCTGGCACCGCACCGTACAGTACGATAACGGCAAGGCCGTCAAGACCAGTTTCGGATATTCCTACGCACCGTTCCCGCCGCGCCGCACCGTGCCGAGCGCTGAAGATTTTTATGCGGCTCTGTTGGCTTTTGCCGGTTACTGGCAGAATGAGGTCAAGGATCAGGCCGCGGTGACCCTGCCGGATAAAGCCTTGGCAGACATGGTCAGCCATGCCTTTGCCAAGGAACTGATCACCCGTCCGCGCGGGGTCTATCCCAAATACGGCGTGGTTGACCGCGACTATTTCGGGCCGGAATATGACGGATTTCAGGACATTCTGACCTCATCGCTTTACGCCAATCTGGAGTGGGGCCGGTTCGATCAGGCCAAGGCCGTGCTGGAAAACTATTTTGATCAGTTTGTCTATGATGACGGCATGATCAATATGCGCGGGCCGGAAGTGGCCCAGTTTGGTCTGACCCTGAGCTTGCTGGCGCGCTATCTGCATTACACCGGTGATCTGGCGACCCTTAAAAAATATGCCGGTAAGATCAGCAATACCGCCGGCCTGCTGGCAGAAATGCATGATCTGAGCCTTAAGAAACCGGCGTCTGATGCGGGCTTTGGCCTGATCGACGGCTGGAGCGAGTCCGATGCCTGCCTGCATCCGGACCCCAGCCTGTGGTGGAAGCCGTACTGGAACAATTCTTCGTTCACGATCCGGGGCTGGCGCGACATTGCGCGCGTCTGGGCGCTGATCAGCCCGGATCAGGCGGGGCAGGCCGCAGGCTGGAGCCAACGCGCCGATCAGTTGCAGGCCCAGTTGGTAAAGTCAGTGCGCGCCAATATACGTCATGATCTGAAACCGGCCTATCTGGGTATTTTGCCGGGCCTCAAGCAGACCCACCGTGAGGCTCTGGCCGAAGCGCGCGCTAAGAAACAACGCACAGAGCAGGGCTGGGCCCACCGGGTCTATGCTGAGTTGCTGCATGCCGATGTGCTGCCGGATGATCTGGCGAATACGATTATTGATGCGGTGCGCGGCCATGGCGGCACCTCGATCGGTGTGCTGGCCAACTTCTCGCCGGCCAATGAAACTAATCGCGACCAGTTGGGCTTTATCTCTTACGGTTATGCCCAGCAATTGCTGCGATCAGATCGTATCGAGGAATATCTGCTGTTCTTACATTCGCACCGCTATCATTCTCATACGCCGGGCACCTGGGTGGCCGGTGAGGTGTCGGATATTGACGGTGGCCTGCCGCTGTATTGCGTACCGGCACAACTGACGATCCCCAAGCTGGTGCGCTGGGCCCTGGTGTTCGAAGCTTCCGATACCGACACGCTTTATCTGGGGCGGGCGATCGCGCGTGACTGGATCGCATCGGGAGAACCTGTGGCCATAACGGGCGCGCCGACCCGCTGGGGGGGCGTTGATTTCAGCGTACAAGGGCAGGGGGCATCGATCCGCGGGCAGGTGGCGTTTGCCGGTCAGTCGCGACCAAAAGAGGTCCATCTGCGGCTGCGGGTGCCCAAGGGTAAGACGCTGCGGCGGGTGCTGATTAACGGCAAATCTGCCCGCATCGTCGGCCGCGAAAAGGATACGGTGGTGTTCTCACCGGCAGGCGTATCGGCGTTTACGATTGAGGCGATGTTAGCCTAAAATAAAAAGAAGAGGGGCTTTTCGGCCCCTCTTCTTTTTATTTGTCATCGCTGTACGGGCTTTTGCCGCCGTCCGCGATAAACTGATCGGTGCGCGTCTCGATCACCGGCAAAGGTACCGAACCCAGATCGAGCAGGGCGTCGTGGAAATTGCGGATGTCGAACCTGTCGCCTAATGCGGCTTCGGCCCGGTGGCGGGCCTTCCAGATCGCCAGTTCGCCCATATAGTAGCTGAGCGCCTGACCCGGCGTGTTGATGTAGCGGTCAGTCTCGGTGGTGATTTCATGCTCACTGAGCGCCGTGTTATCGCGCAGGAACGCCAGCGCCTGATCACGGGTCCAGCCCTTGGCATGCATGCCGGTATCGACCACCAGTCGGCAGGCGCGCCACATCTGATAGGTCAGCATGCCGAAATGTTCATAAGGGGTGTGATACATGCCCATCTCGACCCCCAGCCGTTCGGCATACAGCGCCCAGCCTTCGCCGTAAGCCGAAATATAACCGTTCTGACGAAACTCCGGCAGGGTTTTGTTTTCCAGCGCAAACGGCATCTGCATGGCGTGGCCCGGTGCCCCTTCGTGCAGCACCAGTGCGGGCAGGGTATAAAGCGGGCGGGACTTGAGATTATAGGTGTTGAGGATCAGAACCCCCGGCCCGCCATTGCCGCCGGTATTATAGGGGGCGATGGCTTCCGGCGTCGGGATAACGGCAAAGCGCTGACGCGGCAGACGGCCGAACCATGTGGCAGATTTGCCGTCAAAGTCTTTTGAAATCCACGCGCCGCGGTCAAGGAATTGCTGCGGTGTATCGACATAAAACTGCGGATCGGTACGCAGGAAATCATTGAATTCCTGTAGCGTGCCGGAGAACTTGACCTGTTTCATGACCTCAAGCATTTCGGCCCTGATCTTGGCCACTTCGTCGAGGCCGATCTGATGTATCTGATCGGGCGTCATATCCAGCGTGACATACTCACGGATCAAAGCCTGATAATAGGCTTTACCATCGGGCAGATCATAGGCGGCAATCGTGGTGCGGGCCTTGGGCATATATTCGCTGCGCAAGAAAATCAGCAGTTTTTTATGCGCAGGAATGACCTTATCGGTGATGGCCTGTACCCCCAGACGGCGCAATTCAGCCTGTGTCTCCGCAGGGATCGAGGCGGGCAGGGTTTTGAACGGTGCATAGAAATTTGTGTCCTCTACCGCCTTACCTTCATAAGGGATGGATACCGACGAGTCGCGCCCCTGAATAGAAATGCGCGATGGCGTAAAGCCGCGTTTCAAGCCCGCCCTGAGATTATCCGTGCTCTGATCAAAGAAGCGCGGCACATCGTTCAGCCAGGCGATATAGCGCCGATACTCAGCTTCGGTGCGCAGGTTTTTGGGGATGCCCCAGCTCAGGCCGTTCCAGAAGCCGAAGTTCATCTCAAAGCTACGGAAGGTCTGATCCGCCAGTTGAGTGTCGATCTGATGACGGTAGACGATATAGTTGATCTGTTGTTCGCCAGACAGTGTCTGCGGATCGATGCGATCGAGGGCGGCCTTAACCTCACGCCACTTTGTCAGTTTGGCGTCCTGCGCGACCTTTGAGACGTCAGGCAGGCGGTCCGGCGTTTCGTCACCCTCACGCGGGCCAAGACTTTGCCGCCATGTCCATTCCGCCTCATAGATGGCGGTGAATGCTGCATCGGGAGATGCAGCGGCTGCCGCGCTTTCGGCGGTCGCAACCGTGGCCATCGAGCCTGACAACAAACTGGTGGTCAGATACAGGCTCATCAGCAGGGGGCGCACAGGTGTCGGGTAAACTAACGGCATCTTTGGACTTGCCTCACGGAATATTACAGTTATGCTAAAATTGTATACGGTATAATTAATTCTGTGCAACAGGCTTTGGCCGTTGGGTGTGCGTATGTTTACAGCAGATAAGGGTGATAAGGCATGAGTTCGGTAATGTGGCGTTCGCTCCTTTTGGCCACGGTTATGGGCTTGCCAGTGTCGGCATATGCCGCGCCCGATGTATCGGGACGGGCCGAGTGGGAACAGCCCGAAGTGGTCGCCGTCAATCGCCTGCCCATGAAAGCGACCTTCTTCAATTATGAAACGGTCGATAAGGCGGTGGCGGGCGATATGGCCGCTTCTGCCAACTATCTGTCGCTGGATGGCACCTGGAAGTTTGCCTTTTCAAAGACGCCGGAAACCCGTCCGGTCGATTTCTATAAGCCCGACTATGACGTCTCCGGCTGGGGCACGGCGCAGGTGCCGGGCATACTTCAGGCGCAGGGTTACGGTACGCCGATCTTCAGCGGGGCCGGGTATCCGTTTGGGGCCAATGAGCCGTTCGTCAAGCATGAGGTCAATGAAGTCGGGTCCTATCGCCGTGATTTTGACCTGCCCGCAGGCTGGGATGGCCGCGATGTGATCCTGCATATCGGGGCGGCGGGGGCGGCCTATTATATCTTCGTCAATGGTGAAAAGGTCGGCTATTCCGAAGACTCCAAACTGCCGTCGGAGTTTGATCTGACGAAGTATGTCAAACCCGGTAAAAACACCATTTCGATCGAGCTTTACCGCTATGCCGACGGCTCTTACCTTGAGGATCAGGATTTCTGGCGCCTGTCGGGATTTGAGCGCAGCGTCTATCTCTATGCCGAGCCTAAGACACGGTTGGCCGATTACACCGTCAAGGGCCTGCTCGATAAGACCTATACGGACGGGGTATTTAGCCTTGAGGCCGAACTGGGCGGCACCAAGGGATCGGGGACAATAACGGCAACCGTTTACGACGGCGATGTCGCGGTTTTGAAAACCTCCGGTCGTGCCACTACTGAGGCGGCGGCGAAGCTGTCCGGCACCATCAAAAATGTCAAAGCCTGGTCAGCCGAAGCGCCGAACCTTTACCGTATGGTCATTGAATATCGTGACGGCAAGGGCAAGCTGATCTCGGCAACCTCAAAGAAAATCGGCTTTCGCACCGTTGAAATGCGCAACGGCGAAGTTCAGGTCAACGGCAAGCGTGTGATGATCAAGGGCGTCAATCGCCATGAGCATGACCCGCACACCTTCCGCGTGTTGTCGCCGGAGACGACGCGCAAGGACATGGAACTGATGAAGCAGGCCCACGTCAATGCCCTGCGCCTGTCGCACTATCCGAACGATCCGCACGTCTATGATCTGGCCGATGAATACGGCCTCTATGTCATGGATGAGGCCAATGTTGAGAGCCATACCTATATGGCCATGATCCGCGACATTGATCAGCGTTATAAGGCGCAACTGGGCTATAAACCGCACTGGTACGCGGCCCACCTTGACCGTGTTTCGCGCATGGTTGAGCGCGACAAAAACGTCACCTCGGTCATCTTTTGGTCGCTGGGCAATGAAGCCGGTATCGGGCCGGCGTTTGAAAAGTCCGCCAGGTGGATTCGCGATAACGATAAGACCCGCCTGATCAATTTCTTAGGCCACGGCACGATCGGGGAGGAGCATCGCCCGAACGATTATGTCGATATCTATGCGCCCATGTATGACGACATTGAAAAGATGGCCGACTATGCTCAGGATGATCGCTATAGCCAGCCGATGATCCAGTGCGAATATGCGCACGCTATGGGCAATTCGCTCGGTAATCTTGAGGAATACTGGGAAACGATCCGCGCTCATAAAAAGCTGCAGGGCGGTTTTATCTGGGACTGGGTTGATCAGTCGATGATCCGCAAAGATGATGCGGGCAAAGAGTATTGGGCGCAGGGCTTTGATTATGCCGATGGCTCATGGGAAGATACGGCGACCATCGGGGACGGCGTCATTCAGGCCGACCGCACCCCCGATCCGGAATATTTTGAGCTGCAAAAAGTCTATTCGCCGGTAGTGTTTGAAGGCGACCCTAAGTCCGGTAAGGTCATGGTGGTCAATCGCAACGACCTGATTGATCTTAGCGCCTATGACTTCGGCTGGAAGCTGGAACGCGATGGCATCGCCGTTAAAACGGGTGCGCTTGACCGCGTCAATGCCCCCGCTGCGGGCCGCTCAGAGATAGCGCTCGATGTGGGCGCCGTCAGCTATGATCCGTCGGCGGAATATGTGCTTACGCTTTATGCCACCGCTAAAGACGACCGTATGCCCGGCCTTTCCAAAGGTTCGTCTATGGGCTGGACGCAGTTTGTGATGCAGGCCGCAAAGCCCGCACCGGTAACGCGTACGGGGTCGGTGAAGGTTGCCAGGTCTGCGGCTCAGGTTGAACTGTCCGCAGGGCCCACGCGTCTGACGCTCGATGCCAAAACCGGTGAGATCAAATCCTATACGGTCGGCGGTGAGACCTTGCTTAGCGGGGGTACGCCCTATTTCTGGCGCGGCCTGACCGACAATGATGACGGCACCGGCGTGGCCACCAGCCACGCGATCTGGAAGAGTTTGAGCGAAAAGCGCACGTTGGAAACCCTCGATGTCTCTGAGGTCGGCGAGGTTAAGGTCGGCTGGCGCGTCGGGGCGGGGTCGGTGAAATTCACCACCACCTACAGGCTTTATGGTGACGGTAGGCTGGAGGTTAAGGCCGACTATGTGCCGGTGCGTGATGATCTGCCCGATCCGCTGCGCGTCGGGATGAAGTTCTCCAGCAACCCCACACTTACCAACATCGAATGGTACGGTCGCGGGCCGCAGGAGAGCTATTGGGATCGCAAGACCGGTGCGGCCATCGGCCTTTATGCGGGTAAGGTCGCGGATCAGTATCACGACTATATCCGTCCGCAGGAGAGCGGCAACAAGACCGATGTGCGCTGGATGGCGCTTAAAACCGATGCCGGTGCGGGGCTTAAAGTGACCGGCCACCAGCCCCTATCGGCCAATGCCCTGGCCTTCCCGGTTGAGGATTTGTACCTGCAACCGGTGGGCAAACGCCATAGTTCCGATATTACGCCCCACGGCTACGGCACGCTGATGATCGATGCCGTGCAATCGGGTGTCGGTGGCGATACTGGCTGGAACTGGGTCGGGCGGCCGCTGATGAAATACCGCATCCCGCACGCACCCTTAACCTACAGCTTTACCATCTCGCCTGTTGATAAATAAGGGCAGGTCACACCGGCGACACATTGCGGCCTGATACCTATTTCATAGGTTTCATGAGGTCTGTGATGATTAAGCTAATGGCGGCTATGGGTGTGGCGGCGCTGGTTTTGGGTGGGTGCGCGGCCATGCCGATGGGGGCGGCGACCTCTGATGCCACCGAGACCTTGTCCTTGTCGGTTGGCCCCTGCTTTGGGTTCTGCCCGGTCTATAAGGTGTCGGTGACGCCGCAAGGTCTGGTTAGCTATGACGGCGAGCGCCACACAGCGGTCTTGGGGGCGCGCACCTTAGATAAAGGCTCGCGCGGCTATCGTGCTATCGCTGCAAAACTGGCGACTTTCAAACCGGCCAGCGGACAAACGGCGGATACCCAGTGCGAGCAGCGCATCAGCGACCAGCAGCATTACCGCATCGTCTGGATCGCCACCGATGGCACTGAAACCGTGCTTCAGCATGACAAGGGTTGCCGATCATCGGCCAATGACCAACTCAATAAGGTGCTGGAAAGCCTGCCGCAAACTCTGGGGATCAGCGACTGGGCCAAGCAGGAAACCCGGCCCGGCGTTTCGCGCGGGTAAGCACTTTCCAAAAGTGTGAAGCGGTTTTTGAACTCAAAGTGCGACAAAATAAGCTGGATTATTTCTGCGTCTTTTGCAGCAGGGCGGTCAGGTCATCCTTCCAGAACTTCGCCCAGGTGTGGGTGCCGTGGCCGCGCGTGTCCGGTGACGACGGGATCAGGCGATAGGTCACGCTGCTCAGGCGCGGCAGAGCTTTTTCCGGTATGCCCAGTTCCGGCGGGTTGATGAAGTCATCGCCGGAATTGATCCATACGGTCGGGGCGGTGATTTTCTCTAGGTTTGGCCACGGATTATAGGTGCGTGACGCGTCGAACTGATAGATGAAATCATTGGCATCGCGCGATGCGATGTCCTTTTCGACCCGTTCACGGATATTTGCCTCAGCCTGTGCGCGGGTCGGGAACTGGGCCTGAAGATATTCAGGCGCACTGCCCGCCATGACCGACAGAGCGGCTGCTGTGCGTAGACCCTGAACCGGCTGGGTGGTGTAGTTGCCGCCCTGCCAGACGGGATCAGCGCGGATGGCGTCCATGGCGGCGACGCGCCACATGCGGTTGCGGCCGGCGATCTCAACCGGCTGACACGCCATAGGCATCAGGGCATCGGCAAAATCAGGGTGCGCCTGCGCCCACACAAAAATATGCATGCAGCCCATCGACGTGCCGAAAATCAGCCGCAGATGGTTGATCTTAAGCGCGCTTCTCAGCATCTGGCGCTGGGCTTCGACCATGTCGGCATAATCATATTTCGGGAACGCCATGCGCAACCCGTCGCTGGGTTTAGACGACGCGCCATGACCGATATTGTCGGGCAGGATAATAAAATAGCGGCTGATATCGAGTGGCTGACCGGGGCCGTAAAGCTCATCGGCAAACTGCGGCACCAGAAACTGCGCGCCTGAGCCACCGGTGCCGTGCAGGATCATAACCGCATTATCGATCTTACCCTTGGCATCATAGTGCGGCGTACCCAATGTGCGGTAATTCATCTTGAGCTCAGGCAGGGTTTCGCCGGACTTGAAGCGAAAATCTTTCAGGGTCACGCTGGCTTGCTTGGCGGCACTGGCATCAAACGCCATGACGGGTGTGGCTACCAAGGCGGCCCCGATCAGAGCGGCACTCAGATGTACTTTGAAGGATTTCAACCTCAGTTTGGTCATGACGGGCTCCGGTAAGCGGTTGCGCGATAAAAGACGCGTGAACGGGCGGGCTAAGTGTTGACACCAAAGTATATCGTATACAACATACAATTCAGTGATGTTCAAACAGATGGCAGGGATTATGGCGCGATCAGCAGTTTCACTTTTTCTGGGTTTAGTGTGCGCGGTCTCTCCGCTGGCCCTATCTCAGCCCGCTTTGGCGCAGATAGCAAGCCCGCCAACCGCCCAAGCCGGGCAAACCGCTGATCAGCGCCTTAAAGCGCTTTATGAAGCCGAGTGGACTTGGCGTCAGGCGGAGTATGGCCGCTCGGGGCCGGGCCGGGGCGCAAGTTCGGATAAACTGCCCAGTGTCACGCCGCAAACCTATGCCCGCCGACTGGCCTACTGGGATAAGGTGCTGGCCGAACTGAACACACTGCCGGTGGCGCAGTTATCGCACGATGAAAAGATCAATTACGACGTGTTTCTGGCGTCGGTATCAGCCGAAGCCAATCAGATCCGCTTCAAGACCTATGAGGCGCCGTTCAATTCCGACAGCTTCTTCTGGACCGGCATGAACCCGCGCA
This sequence comes from Asticcacaulis sp. UBA2476, assembly GCA_002342035.1. Taxonomy (GTDB): domain Bacteria; phylum Pseudomonadota; class Alphaproteobacteria; order Caulobacterales; family Caulobacteraceae; genus Asticcacaulis. The sequence goes on from DDPE01000050.1 coordinate 14,686, forward strand.
CGCCGTACCGTACGGCGGGGGACTATCGCAAATACTTAAGCCGGATGAAGGATATTCCGCGTTATTTCGATGAGAATACCGTCAATATGAAGGCGGGCCTCAAGCGCGGCTGGACCGTGCCTTATGTCTCGACGATCGGCCGTGAAAAGACGATGGAAGCCTACACCAAGGGCGATACCACCAATCCGTTTTATGAAGCCTTTGCCCAAATGCCGGACACCATTCCCGCCGCAGAGGCTGCCGCGTTGAAGGCAGAGGCACAAAGCCTGATCCGCGATACGGTCGCCCCCGCCTATGTCAAGCTGCACACCTTCTTCACCAGGGAATATCAGCCCAAGGCGCGGCGTGATATAGCCGCCTACAGCCTGCCGGACGGTAAGGCCTTTTACAAAGCGCGTATGAAGGAGTTCATCACCCTCGACCTGACACCCGATGAGGTCCACCAGATCGGACTGAAAGAAGTCGCCCGTATCCGCGCTGACATGGAACAGACCATGAAGGATTCGGGCTTTACCGGCACCTTCCCGGAGTTTCTGGTGTTCATGCGCACTGATCCGCAGTTCTATGCCAAAACCCCGCGTGAGCTGTTGTCCTATTCGGCCTATGTCTCCAAAAAAGCCGATGGCAAGCTGAAAGACTTTTTCAACGTCCTGCCGCGTTATCGCCATGCCATTTTGCCGGTGCCGGATGCGGTCGCACCGATCTATACGTCGGGTCGTGGCGGTCTCGATAGCTGCCTGATGAACACCTACGATCTGCCGTCGCGCCCGCTTTATAACCTCGCGGCCCTGACCCTGCATGAGTGCACGCCGGGACATAGCTATCAGGCGGCGGCCGCTTTAGAAGCCCCGCCGCGCCCGGATTTTCGACGTGGCACCGGCTTTTCCGGCTATGGCGAAGGCTGGGGCCTCTACACCGAATGGCTGGGCACCAAGATGGGCATCTATGAAACCCCCTATGAGGAGTTTGGCCGTCAGACCTTTGAGATGTGGCGCGCCGTGCGTCTGGTGATCGACACCGGTATGCACACCAAGGGTTGGAGCCGTCAGCAGGCGATGGACTATCTGACCGAAAATACCGCTCTGGCGCCGCTTGATATTAAGAACGAGATCGACCGCTATATCGCCTGGCCGGCGCAGGCTCTGGCCTACAAGCTGGGGGAACTGAAGATGCGTGATATGCGCACATTGGCAGAGACTGAGTTGGGCACCGATTTCGATCAGCGCACCTTCCACGACACAATCCTCAATATGGGATCGGTGCCGCTGACGACCTTTGAGTCGGAAATGAAAGCCTATATCGCCGCTGAAAAAGTACGTGTGCAAAATAAAGCCACGACGACACCTTTGGCCAACTGATGTCTGGAATGTCCATGAAAAAATACCTCAGCGCGGTGGCCGTGGCTGCCTTAACGCTTGCGCTCACATCTACCGCTATGGCCGCTGCGCCGACGGTCAGCGATTATGAACGCTCGATCGGCCTGCGGGATGCGTGGGTCGGGTTTGCGCAAAATATTGCCGAACCCGGTCACTGGATCGACGGCACGCACAAATATGTCTATCGCCGTACCGTGCCGGGCGGATTTGAATTTGTCATGCTGGATGCCGATACGCAATCCAAAGCCCCTGCCTTTGATCATGACCGGCTGGCGGCCAGTTTTAGCAGGGCCATGAGCAAGCCCTATACGGGCCTGAAACTGCCGTTCACTGAGAACTTCACTTCCATGCAGATGACCGATGCGCAGACGGTGACGGCGCGGATCAATGAGGTGACATGGATATGCACACTGACGGATTATGTGTGCGCGCCACAGATCGATAAGCGTCAGCCGCGCGGCTTTGGGGTGGTGCGCGATCTTAAGGTGCCTGCCGATAATACCCCCAAACCGTCGCCCGATGGCAAGTGGGTGGCGTTTGTTCAGGGCTATAATATCGCGGTGCGGCCTGCTGCGGGTGGTGCGGTGACGGTCCTGTCGACCGACGGCTCAGAGGGTAATTTCTATGATCCGGAATCAATCGTCTGGTCGCCGGATTCGGGCAAGCTGGCGGCCTACCGCGTCACCCCCGGTTTCCGTCGGGAGGTGACGCGCGTGATATCCTCCCCAACGGATCAGGTGCAGCCCAAGGTCGATGTCCAGCTTTATCCCAAACCCGGTGATGCCATCGATATCGACCGGCCCGTCCTGTTCGATGTGGCGGGCAAGCGCCAGATCAATGTGCCGTCTGAGCTGTTTGCCAATCCGATCCAGATGGGCGACCTGAAGTGGCGCAAGGATAGTTCCGGTGTGCGCTTTGAGTTCGATCAGCGCGGCCATCAGGTTTACCGTCTGATTGAGATTGAGGCCGTGTCGGGTAAGCCGCGCGTGGTCGCCGAAGACACCAGTAAAACCTTCATCAATAGCTATAGCCGCAGTCTGGCGCTGGATGTCGGCGGGGCGGGCAAAGAAGTCATCTGGATGTCCGAACGCGATGGCTGGAACCATCTTTATCTGTATGATGCTAAAACCGGCAAGGTCAAAAACCAGATCACAAGGGGCGATTTTGTCGTCCGTCAGGTCATCAAGGTCGATGAGAAAAAGCGCCAGATCTGGTTCGCTGCCAACGGTATGCGCAAAGGCGAAGACCCTTATTTTCAGCACTATTACCGCATCGATTTTGATGGTCGCAATCTGACGCCGATCACCAAAACCGACGCCTTTCACGATGTCGCGTTCTCATCGGACATGCAGTTCTACGTCGATACCTATTCGCGTGTCGATATGCCCAATATCGCCAAGCTGCATAAGGCCGATGGGACGGAACTGGCGCAGCTTGAAACCCCCGATGTTGCGCGTTTGCTGGCGGCGGGTTTCAAGCCGCCAGAAGTCTTCACGGCTAAGGGCCGCGACGGTGCGACCGACATCTGGGGCGTAATAGTTCGCCCGCAGAATTTTGATCCCGCTAAGAAATATCCGGTCATTGAAAACATCTATGCCGGACCGCACTCGTCGTTTGTGCCTAAGACCTTCTGGCCCTTCGGCCCGCACTCCAGCGGCGATAAGGTCGTGGGGATGCAGGCGCTGGCCGACATGGGCTTCATTGTCGTGCAGATCGACGGCATGGGCACGCTCAATCGTTCCAAAGCCTTCCACGATGAGGCGTGGAAAGATATCGGCGACACCGGCTTTCCCGACCGCATAGCCTGGCATAAGGCGGCGGCTGCGAAATATAGCTATTACGACATCAGCCGCGTTGGCATCTATGGCGGCTCGGCTGGCGGGCAGAACTCCTTAAGCGCGCTGGTGTTCCAGCCTGATTTCTATAAGGCGGCGGTCGCCTATGCTGGCTGCTTCGACAACCGCATGGACAAGATCGGCTGGAACGAAGCGTGGATGGGCTGGCCGATCGACGACAGCTATTCGCGCTCATCCGGCGTTGATAATGCCAAGAACATGACCGGCAATATCCTGCTGGTCACGGGCGAACTGGATATGAATGTCGATCCGGCCTCAACCCTTCAGGTCGTCAATGCCCTTATCAAGGCGCGTAAGGATTTTGATCTGCTGATCGTGCCGAACGACGGTCATGGCGCGCTTAGAACCACAGGCGATGTGTCCTACGGCCTGCGCCGCCAGTACGATTTCTTCATCCGCCACCTTCAGGGCGAGGTCACCCCGGACTGGAATGCCTTGCCGCAAACTGCCGCTAAACCGGCGATGGGAAAATAGGTTAAGGCGGGCTTCCCTGTATTGCTTGTGACGAGTGTGGATTATTTTCGCTTGATTTTGATCTAATTTGCGCGTTAATTTGTCCTATAATTAACGGCGATAATCGCTCAAAAAGGCAACAGGGATTCAGGAGATGATCAGGAAAGCTATGCGCCATATGGCGCTGGCGGTAACGCTTTGTGTCGCCGTCATGACCGCTTCGACCGCACACGCGCAAACCAGCGCCCGTCAGCAAGAGCGCGAACGTCAGGCCGCTCTGATACGCGAACGCGATGCCGCCGAGGCGCTTAACGTGACTGCCCGCCTGATCGAACAGAACCAGATGCCGTGTGAAATCACCGAGGCGGGTACCTTGCCCGCCGTCGAGATCGTGCAGGACGGTAAATCCGTGGCGGCGGATGTCTATGAGGTGTTCTGTAAGGATCAGCGCGGTTATGTGTTGCTGAGCGCGAAATCAAAACTGGTCGGCGACCCTATGGGCTGCCTGCAGGCCGCAGAACTGGCTAAGGCGTCGCCCGGAAGCCCGGTCTGTAAATTAAAAGCCAACCGCGCGGCCCATTACTGGCTGACGGATACGGCCAAAGCCCAAATCCCGAACTGTCAGATTGCCGGGGCGCGCTTCATCAGCCACAGCCCCGCCACCAATACCGAAGTTTATGAGATCAGTTGTAAGGGCGTCTCCGGCGGCATTTTCACCGTCCCGACCCATAAGGCTGCCGATAAGACTGTGGGGTATCTCAACTGCCTCAAAACCGCTGATACGGCGCTGAAATGTGAACTGACGACACCGGAACTGGCTACCCAGACCCTGAACGCTCTGGTCAAAAAGAACGCACCCGACTGCACGGTGGCCAATGCCCGCTTTGTGGGCGCCACCAAGGACGCCGAGTATTATGAAATCGGCTGTCAGGGGAGGGCCGGTTTTGTGATGGTTACCGACCTTGACGCCGGTTTCAAGGCGACGGTCGGCTGCGATAAAGCGGCCTCGATCGGCGGCTGCAAATTCACCGATACGGCGGCTCTGGCGGCGGCGGGTAAGGCCAAGGCCGATGAGGCCAAGGCCAAATATCAGACGGCCTATACGCAGGCCCTGAGCCAAAATAAGATCGCCTGCACCTTCAGAGATTTCCGTCGCGTCGGGCGCGACAGCGCCACCAATCGTGATGTGGCGGAGTTCAAATGCCCGGAAGCGGCCCATGGCCTGATGGCCTTCATTCCCGATGCGGGCAAGGCGGAAAAGTTTGAGAGTTTCGACTGCTATGTGGCGACCGTCAATAAGCTCGACTGCGCGCTTACGACCGCCGATGAGCTTAAGGCTCATCTGCAAACCCTGTCGGTCGATCACAAATCGATCAAACCCGATTGCGTGATCGGTGAGGCCCGCTATGCCTTTGAAAACGCCGGGCAGGTAGTGATGGAAATCGCCTGCGTCAACACCCGTGGCTATATCGCCGTGCTGAACAAGGCGCGCACCGCCCTTAATCCCGCCGTGCCCTGCCATATCGCCGCCACCAATCCGGGCGTGCCGGAAAAGTGCTCGATAAAGGGCAATGGCACTAAACAGGATTAATTCGGGGTTGCAGCTATAATTCCGGCCTCGGCCTCCGCTTTACGGCGGCGGCTGAGGTAGTCGGCCCCGCCGTAGAAGATGCGCTTACCGGCATCAAGCCCGCCGGTCAGCTCAATTTCAAAGCGTACCTCGTCGCGCTCCCGCACGGTGCGCTCCATTTCAGATATGGCTTCGTCATCTTCGCCCAGGGTTTCCAGCGCCTTTCCGCCCAGAACCAGCGCGGATTCAAACGTATCGCGGATCTGATAATCGACCCCGGCGGCGACCAGCTTGAGCGCCTGATAGCGGTCAAAGGCACGGGTCAGGACGGGGATCAGCGGAAACTCTGCCTTGATAAGCTCGACAATCTTTAAGGTCTCATCAGGCTTATCGACGCAGATCAGTATGGCCTGGGCATGATGGGCGCCCGCGGCATGCAGAATATCGAGACGGGCTCCGTCACCATAATAGACCTTGAAGCCATATTCACCGGCCCTGCGGATCATTTCGACATCATTATCGATGGTTGAGACCTTATAGCCTGCCGCCATGACCATCTGGCTGGCGACCTGTCCGACGCGACCAAAGCCGATGATCAGGACATGGCCCTCGGCGTCCTGCGGTGCATCCAGACCGTCGGTGTCTTCGATGGCCTTGGGCATGATGTATTTCAAGCCGATGATGGTCAGCGGCGTCAGCACCATCGACAGGATCACAATGGCGGTCAGTATGGCGTTTTGCTCACCCGTAATGATCCCGGCAGTCGTCGCCGCCGCATAGAGCACAAAGGCAAATTCCCCGCCCTGCGCCATGAAGACCGCGCGTTCTAACGCCTGACCGTGGTTGGATTTCAGCAGGCGCGCCACCGCATAGATGGCGCCAGCCTTCACGATCATGTAGGCAGCGACATAAAAGGCAATCATCTGCCAGTTGGCGGCGACGATATTGAGATCAAGTGACATGCCGACCGCCAGAAAGAACAGCCCCAGCAAAATGCCTCTGAACGGTTCGATATCGGCCTCTAGCTGGTGGCGGAAATGCGATTCCGACAAAAGTACACCGGCAAGAAACGCGCCCATGGCCATGGACAGCCCGCCAAGCTGCATCACGTAAGCTGACCCCAGCACGACCAGCAAGGCGGCGGCGGTCATGACTTCACGGGCCTGAGCGTTGGCGAGCAGGGCAAACATCGGGTTAAGCAGGTATCGGCCCGCTAAAAACAGGCCGATCAGGCAGCCAAGACCTATCCCGATCGCCGCCCAGTCTATGCCACCCTCATTACCCGGCACGACCGGTGCCAGAAAGGTCACGAGGATCAACAGCGGTACGATGGCGAGATCTTCGAGCAGCAGGATAGAGACCATCTTCTGGCCCGCCGGTTCATTGATGGTTTTGCGTTCCTGCAACAACTGCATAACTATGGCGGTTGAGGTCAGCACAAAGCCTGCCCCGGCTACAAAGGAGGCGGCGATCGGAAAGCCGGTGGCGACGCCGATACCGGTCAGAAGCAGGGCGCACAGGCCCACCTGCGCCACGCCCAGACCAAAGATCTCGCCCCTGAGCGCCCACAATCTGGCGGGCCGCATCTCAAGCCCGATGATGAACAGGAACATCACCACGCCCAGTTCCGCCACATGCAGGGCCGTGGCTGGTTCTGAAATGATCTTGAAGCCAAACGGGCCGATCAGTATGCCCGCCGCCAGATAGCCCAGTACCGAGCCCAGCCCCAACCGCTTAAACAGGGGTACTGCGATGACGCCCGCGCCCAATAGCGCTACGACCGGCAGCAGATCAACGCCGTGGGCGGCTTCGGACATGTAAAACTCCCCTGATTGGTGCGGTCACATCAGACGGGAATTGGCCGGACATGCCAAGCCTTAATTTGTTATGTCCGACTTGAATTGTGGGCGATTCCAGATGTGCATGACCGCATAGGCCCGCCACGGCCGCCAGTTTTGGGAGGCCGCTTCCGCCTGTTTTGGCGTCAGGCGTTTAGGCAGATCGCGGCTGAGGTTATTGAGCACAGCGATATCTTCCTTGGGGAAGGCGTCCGGCCATCTTAAGGCGCGCATGGCGATATAATGGGCGGTCCATGGACCGATGCCGGGGATAGTGGTGAGCTGTGCCACGACCGTTTCCGGCTTGATCCCGGCCTCCAGGCTCAGTTCGCCGGAGGATACCTTTTGCGCGACCGCAATCATGCTTTTGGCGCGGCTGCTGATGATGCCTAAGCGGGCAATGTCATCGATCGTGGCGGCGGCGATCCGTTCCGGGCGCGGACTAAGGCGCGTCAGGCCCTCGATAGGGGTGATAACCGGCGCACCGAAGGCTTCGGCAAAGCGGCACGACAGGGTGGTCGCGGCTTTTACGGTCACCTGCTGGCCCAGAATGGCGCGCATGGTCATTTCAAAACCATCGAAGGCACCCGGCACGCGCTGGCCGGGATTAGCCTCGACCCACGGTTTGAGCAAGGCGTCTTCCGACAGGCGGGCGGCAATAATATCGGGGCGGGCCTGAAGGTCGAACAGGTTTTTTAGCCGCCCCAGAAGGGCGGGCAGCACCGGCAAGAGGGCGGGCGCGATATCGACCATGAGGGCATTTTTGTGCGCAGCATTT
>DDPE01000008.1 GCA_002342035.1 Asticcacaulis sp. UBA2476
TGGTGCCGTCGGCGAGACTCGAACTCGCACAGCTTTCGCCACTACCCCCTCAAGATAGCGTGTCTACCAATTTCACCACGACGGCTGGATACACAAAACCAGCTTGCATGAGGTACACCTAGAGTGCGTATCGCTTGCTGGTCAGACTCTGATTTTACCCCGAAAAATGGGCTATTTCCCGTCCTAAACCCGGAAAATTGTGCATAGCAGCAAAGCTGAATCTCAGCTGACTGCCAGGCCATTTATTTCGCAGGTGCAGGGGGTACGCTGTTGTCCGGCTTGGCCACGGGGGCGTTGCCAGGAATCTGCGCCGCAGGGCTGTTGTTGACTGGTGCGGGTGCCGTCACAGCTGCACCTTCGAGCACGCTGCCCGAAGACGTGGGTGTGAGGTTGCCAAAATAAGCCAGCAACAAAGTGCAGACAAAAAACACCGCCGCCAACACCGCGGTGGTGCGCGACATGAAGTTCGCACTGCCGGTGGCACCAAACAAGCTACCCGAACCACCACTGCCAAAAGCAGCGCCCATGTCAGCGCCTTTGCCGTGCTGGATCAGGATCAGGCCAATCATGACCAGAGCCGACAACATCTGCACCACCAAAATCAAGGTCAACATCACGCTCATCTGATTACTCCGAAAATAGAAAAAGGGTTTGAAAGCTCAGCGCGAGGCGGCTTTCAACATCGATAAAAAGTCTGGGGCATTGAGAGACGCGCCACCAATCAGGCCGCCGTCCACATCGGGCTGCGCCAGCAAAGAAGCGGCATTCGCCGCATTCATGCTGCCGCCGTACAAAATCGACACACGATCCGCATGCGCTGTGCCCGCCTGCAGCTGGGCACGCAACACCGCGTGCACCGCTTGGGCCTGCTCGGGGGTGGCCGTCAATCCGGTGCCGATGGCCCAAACAGGCTCATACGCCACCACGATTTCGCTGATGCAATGGCCGTTGGCGTGGATCACCGCCGCCAGCTGCCGCTTCACAACAGCTTCGGTCTGACCCGCTTCGCGCTCGGCCAAGCTCTCACCCACACACACGATGGGGGTGATGCCTGCAGCCAAAGCACGCTGGGCCTTAGTAGCCACCACGGCATCTGTCTCGCCGTGGTATTGCCGCCGCTCGGAGTGGCCCACGATGACAAAACGCACCGCAAAATCACGCAGCATGTCGGCCGACACCTCGCCGGTGTAAGCGCCCGACTCGTGGGCAGACACATCTTGTGCACCCAAAGCCAAGGCCGAACCGGCCAACAAGTTGTGGGCTTGCGCCAGATAAGCCGCGGGCACACACACAGCAGCACGGCAGGACACACCGCCCAGGCCGCTCAAGATGTCAGACACCAAAGACGCATTGGTAGTCAAGCTGCCATGCATCTTCCAATTGCCCACCATCAACTTGGCCACCATCGTCATCACCAAGTCACCACAATTTTGCCCACATGCTGGTTCGTCTCCATCAAGGCATGGGCTTGCGCCGCGCCCGAAGGCAAACCACCACCCGCCTCTGCCGCTGCAAACACGCTGTGGATGACCGGCTTGATGCGACCCGACTCGATCCAGGGCCAAACAGTTTTGAGCAAAGACTGGGCAATCGCGGCTTTGAATGCCACAGGGCGTGGACGCAAGGTCGAACCCGTGATCGTCAAGCGGCGACGCAAGACCAAACCTGCGTTGAATTCGCTCTTGATGCCGCCCTGCACCGCGATGATGACCAGGCGACCGTCTTCGGCCAAAGCCTCGACTTCACGCGCCACGTAGTCACCCGCGACCATGTCCAAAATCACATTCACACCCACACCGCCCGTGATGCGCTTGGCCTCGGCCACGAAGTCGGTGGTTTTGTAATTGATGGCGTGGTCTGCACCCAAGGCCAGGCAGGCCTGGCACTTTTCGTCAGAACCCGCTGTGGCGATCACGGTCGCACCGGCCGCCTTGGCCATTTGGATGGCTGTGACGCCGATGCCGCTGGTGCCGCCCTGAATCAACAAGGTCTCACCCGCTTGCAAACGCCCACGGTCAAACACATTGCTCCACACAGTGAAGAAGGTCTCGGGCAGCGAAGCGGCTTCGATGTCCGTCAGGCCCTTGGGCACCGGCAAACACTGGGCCACCGGGGCCACGCAAAGCTGCGCATAACCACCACCAGCGACCAAGGCGCACACACGGTCGCCCACAGCCAAACCCGCTTCGGCCATGGCCGCTGCATCGCCCGACACCACAACACCCGCGACCTCGAGGCCCGGAATGTCCGAGGCACCGGGGGGTACGGGGTAATTGCCCAGGCGTTGCAGCACGTCGGGTCGGTTGATACCACTGGCCGAGACGCAAATGAGCAACTCCCCTGCCCCTGCAACAGGGTCAGGGCGGGAGCCGGGCACCAGCACCTCGGGGGCGCCGTAGCTTTGGATTTCAATGACGTTCATGGTGAATCCACGCGATGTCGAGGGATCATCGACCCCCCGAATCAGCGCTGTTTAGCCTTGGGCAGGACGGTCCAACAAAGCCTTCATCGACAACTTGATGCGGCCTTTTTCGTCGGTTTCCATGACCTTGACTTTGACAATCTGGCCTTCGCTCAGGTAGTCGGTCACCTTCTCAACGCGCTCGTGCGCGATCTGGCTGATGTGCAGCAGACCGTCTTTGCCGGGCAACAGGTTGATCAAAGCACCGAAGTCCAAAATCTTGGTGACTGGGCCTTCGTAAACCTTGCCGATTTCGACTTCGGCGGTGATCTGCTCAATGCGCTTCTTGGCGATCTCGGCCTTCTCGCCGTCGGTGGCCGCGATGGTGATCGTGCCGTCTTCGGAGATGTTGATCTGGCAGCCGGTCTCTTCGGTCAGGGCACGGATGGTGGCGCCGCCTTTACCGATCACGTCACGGATTTTCTCGGGGTTGATCTTCATGGTGAAGAGCTTGGGCGCGAAGTCAGACACTTCAGTGTTGGCCGTGCTCATCGCCTCTTGCATCTTGCCCAGAATGTGCATGCGGGCTTCTTTGGCCTGGGCCAGAGCGACTTGCATGATTTCTTTGGTGATGCCTTGGATCTTGATGTCCATCTGCAGCGCAGTGATACCGTTGGTGGTACCCGCCACTTTGAAGTCCATGTCACCCAGGTGGTCTTCGTCACCCAAAATGTCGGTCAACACCGCAAAGCGGTTGTCTTCCTTGATCAGGCCCATGGCGATACCGGCCACGTGGGCTTTCATCGGCACGCCAGCGTCCATCATCGACAAGCAGCCGCCACAGACCGAAGCCATGGACGAAGAACCGTTCGATTCGGTGATCTCGGACACCACACGCACGGTGTAGGGGAACTCTTCTTTGGTCGGCAACACAGCGGCCAAAGCACGCTTGGCCAAACGGCCGTGGCCGATTTCGCGGCGCTTGGTCGAGCCCATGCGGCCCACTTCGCCGGTGGCAAAGGGAGGCATGTTGTAGTGGAACATGAAGCGGTCTTCGAACTCGCCGGCCAACGCGTCGATGCGCTGAGCGTCGCGCTCTGTGCCCAAGGTGGTGATGACCAAAGCCTGGGTTTCGCCACGTGTGAACAAGGCAGAGCCGTGGGTGCGGGGCAGCACGCTGTTGCGGATTTCGATGGGGCGCACAGTGCGTGTGTCGCGGCCGTCGATGCGGGGCTCACCGGCCAAAATCTGGCTGCGCACGATGCGGGCTTCGATTTCGAACATCAAGCCGTCGAGCTTGACGCTGTCGAAGGCCACGCCCTCTTCGGCCAAAGCGACTTTGACCGAAGCGTAGGCTTCGCGGCAAGCGTGTGTGCGGGCTTGCTTGTTGCGGATTTGGTAAGCCGCACGCAGCTTTTCTTCGGCGAGTGATGCCAACTTGCTTTCGAAAGCGGTGTCGCGGGCAGGCGCTTGCCAGTCCCACACGGGCTTGCCAGCTTCACGCACCAACTCGTGAATCGCGTTGATGGCAATGGCAGATTGCTCGTGGCCATACACCACGCCGCCCAACATGATTTCTTCGGACAGTTGCAGGGCTTCGGATTCGACCATCAGCACAGCGGCTTCGGTACCGGCCACCACCAAGTCCATCACGCTGTCTTTGCGCTGGGTCTGGCCGGGGTTCAGGACGTATTCACCGTTGATGTAACCCACGCGGGCGGCGCCAATGGGGCCGTTGAACGGGATGCCGCTGATGCTCAGCGCAGCGCTGGTGGCGATCATGGCGGCGATGTCGGCCTGCACTTCAGGGTTCAGGCTCACGACGTGCACGATCACCTGGACTTCGTTGTAGAAGCCTTCGGGGAACAGCGGACGGATCGGGCGGTCGATCAGGCGGCAGGTCAGGGTCTCCAGCTCGCTGGGACGGCCTTCACGCTTGAAGAAGCTGCCGGGGATCTTGCCGGCGGCGTAGGTCTTCTCGAGGTAGTCAACGGTCAGCGGGAAGAAATCCTGACCCGGCTTTGGCGAGCGTGCGTACACGACGGTGGCCAAAACGGTGGTTTCCCCATAGGTGGCCAGAACCGCAGCATCTGCCTGACGCGCGATACGGCCGGTCTCAAGGGTCAGCTTACGGCCAGCCCAGTCAATTGTTTTTCTTTTGATATCAAACATATGTTTTTCTTTCAGTTCCCATCAGGCCCATTCCCAATGGTGCGAAGCGCTATCCGAAAAGTGCCCGCGTGTTGTTTTGGGGGTTTTCGGAATCGAAGCGCGACATTTTAGATGTGCATCGATATTTTAACTATGCCCGCGCCCAATATCGCATTTTACGCGAAAGTTCCATTGAACTTTTTAGTGAGGGTGCGGATAGCGTCACTTAGCCATGGCTTCGCGTGATGCCCCGCGAATAAGCAAAAAGGGCTTGAGGTTTGGCCCCAAGCCCTTTTTGTGATGTGTCCGCAAGGATTAGCGGCGGATACCCAGGGTCTCGATGATCGCCTTATAGCGGTCAGTGTCACGAGAAATGAGGTAGTCCAGAAGACGACGACGCTGCGAAACCATCTTCAGTAGGCCGCGGCGGCTGTGGTTGTCTTTCTTGTGCGTCTTGAAGTGCTCGGTCAGATTGGTGATCCGCTCGGTGAGGATTGCAATCTGGACTTCAGCGCCACCCGTATCGGCTTCGCCGCGGGCGTGGGTATGGATCAGTTCGGCCTTACGGTCGGGAGTGATCGACATCGGGTTTCTCCTTATTGAGAAATTAAGGGTTTAAAATCCGGGTGGGCCATAGCTGGCCTGCCCGCAATTCGCACAGGGCCTGAGCCTCACCTTCGTGACGCGCCTGAACCGTTCTGAGGTGCTCTTTGCGGCCCGCCTCACGGCGGATTTCAAAGGCACTTTTGAGCAATTCCACCTGACGCGGCAGAAGGGTCAAAGCCTGACCCCGCTTGAGCTTAAAAGCCTCATCTTCGGTCACAGGCAACGCCGGGATGTCGTCCAGCGCCGTCTCAACCGGAAGCAAAGCCTCCAAGGAGGCGGCTCTATGCACCATTTCCGTCAGATTATCCAGTGTTTTTGTGTTGGTCAGGTCAAAGGCCCCGACGCGCTCCCGGCGCAGGTACGAAACATGGCCGCATGCCCCCAGATCAAGGCAGATATCGCGCGCCAGTGAGCGCACATAGGTGCCCTTGCCGCAGTGTAGTATAAACTCGGCTTCATCAGGGCTGATGATGGCCTCAAGGCGCAGGTCGAAAACCCGCACAATGCGCGCGCCCAGCTCAACCTCAATGCCCTCACGGGCCAGATCATAGGCACGCTTACCGTCGACCTTAATGGCCGAAAAGGCGGGCGGCACCTGCTTGATGTCGCCCACATAGGCGGGCAGAACGTCGCGAATAGCCGCCTCATCCGGGCGCACCTCAGACGTGGCCGTGACCGCACCCTCCGCGTCATAGGTGTTGGTGGTCTGACCCCATGTGATGCGGAAACGGTAGACCTTATCGGCTTCCATCAGATAGGGCACGGTCTTGGTCGCTTCACCGAGGGCTATCGGCAAAATCCCCGACGCCAGCGGATCGAGTGTCCCGGCATGACCGGCCTTCTGGGCATTGAACAGCCGGCGGATTTTCGAGACCGCGTCGGTCGATCCCATATCATAGGGCTTATCGAGACAAACCCAGCCGCTGACCGGATCGCCTTTTTTAGTGCGTGCCAAGTTCTTTCCTAATCTTGTTCGGGATCACTTATGCATCTGCCATCCCATTTTTCAGGATAGAGTGTGTATTGGTACGGCCAAACGCCTTTTCGGCTACGTCCGCACTGGGGGCAATAAGGCCGCACACCTTTACTGAGGGTGTAATAACCCCGTGTGTCATCGACCAACCCAAACCGGCAACTAGGGCATTTCAGCCCACTGATCAAAACAAAAAACTGACTAAGACCTGCCGCAAAAATCAGCCAATACCAAGGAGTCTCCACTGACATGTAGGCTGAGACAATAAAAGAAAGTCCGCAAATCACGCCAGAAAATACGAACCAAGGCATCAGTCTTCGTCGTCTTGGTCTGGTGCCAAATCCTGCGCCACTTCCGGGCGGGAGAACAGCGCATTGAGGCGTGACGCTTCGTTGAAGCTTTCGTCATGCAGGAATTTGAGCGCAGGCGTGAATTTCATGTCGATCATGCGCCCCAGAACACCGCGCATAAACTTGGCATGGCGGTTCAGCGCATCAATGGCCGGCTTGACCTTTTCAGGCGACACCCCGGTCAGCAAACCCGCCCCCAGCGGCTCGACAAAGATGGTCGCGTGGCGCAGGTCGGGCGAACAGCGCACTTCGGTCACGGTGATCGACACCCCATGCAGGGCTTCGTCATGGATCTCTTCTTCGCGCAGGATTTCAACCAGCGCATGACGGACCAGTTCCCCGGCGCGCAACTGTCGCTGTGTAGGGCCTATAGCTTCGGCCTTTTGGCCTTTGCCGGATGTATAAGATGCTCGTTTCATCCGCGCCTTATAAATCATTTTAATTAAAGCGCATCCAAAAAGTGTGACGCGGCTTTTGGCGCGCTATTCGCATCTATGTTGCGTTGCCAAAATATTTCTGCTTTTTAAGATGTGTAGGGTAATGCTTACCGCACAAAATGTATCGACCCGCCTAACTTCTAAAAGTCCCGATATTTAACACGACCCTTGGTATGGGATTTGCAGTAACCAAGGTCCAATATGCCCGACACCGGATTATCGCATGGCAACCGCCTCGTTTTTCAGTTTGACACACTCTCCGCGCTCGATCGCCCTGATCGAGGGTGATGTCAAAATCAGCTATGGCGACCTGTCGGCGCGCTGCGATGATCTGATGCAGCACCTGAAGACGTGCCTGCCTGACCAGCGGGCGCTGGTGTTTTTAAGTGTGCGCAATGATGCCAAGTCGGTCGTGCGCTATCTGGCCTGTCTGCGGGCAGGCTATGCCGTCCATCTGTTTTCGGACTATGAGCCGGCGCGTCTGGATGACCTGATCGCCCGCTATAATCCGCATTTTGTGATCCGGCCCGAAGAAGCTGACGATGACATCACAGCCCGCCACGCTCACGATCTGGGCCTGCATCCGGACGTCAGTGTTTTACTATCCACTTCGGGCTCAACCGGCACGGCCAAGCTGGTCAAGCTGTCGGTCAAGAACCTGCAAGCCAATGCCCGCTCGATTGCACAGTACCTTGAACTGACCGCCAAGGACCGGGGGCTGCTTAATCTCAAGTTCAGTTATTCCTTCGGCCTGTCGATCCTGCACAGCCATCTGTTGTGCGGCGGATCGGTCGTCTTAAGCGAAGCTTCGGTCACCGACGCTGACCTGTGGCAGGCGGTGAAGGCCCACAAAGTCACCGGCCTGTCCGGCGTGCCCTATAGTTTCGAAGTGCTGGAGCGCAGCCGTTATCTGGGTAATCTGAAAACCCTGCGCTATGTCACTCAGGCGGGCGGCAAACTATCGCCAAAGCTTGTCACCCGCTATGCCGAACTCAGCCAGCAACAGGGCTGGAAGTTCTATGTGATGTACGGCCAGACCGAGGCCGCCCCGCGCATGGCCTATCTGCCACCTGATATGGCGACCCGCCACCCTGACTGTATCGGTCGCGCCGTCCCCGGTGGCCGCCTGTGGCTTAAGGGCGAACACGGTACGGAAATCACCACCCCTGATACGCCCGGCGAACTGGTTTATGAGGGCGACAACGTCATGATGGGCTATGCGGAGACCCTGCCCGATCTTGCCCGTGACGACCAACTTGACCATCTTCTGACCGGCGACATCGCCTGCCGCAACGCGGACGGCCTGTTCTATATTATTGGCCGTGCCAAGCGGTTTATCAAACCGTTCGGCGTGCGACTTAACCTTGATGAGGTCGAACACAGGCTGCGGGAGCGTTTAGGCGAGGTTGCCTGTACCGGCACTGACGATAAGATCGTCATCGCCACCACCGCCGAAACCGACATAGACGCCTTGAGCGCATGGGTCTGCGAAACCTATAAACTGCCAGCCTTTATGGTTTCAGTGCTTAAGGTTGAGGCTATTCCGCGCCTGTCCAACGGCAAAACCGATTATCAGACCCTGTTGCACCAGGCCGAACAGCCAAAGACAATAGCCAATGGCCATTCGGCGCCCAAATCACGCTGGGCCAGCATTGAAGCCATATATACGGCCCTGTCCGGTGCCAAAGCGCTGGATGGCAGTTCCACCTTTGCGTCGCTATCCGGGGATTCGCTGTCCTATGTGCAGATATCTCTGGCGATTGAGGACTATCTCGGCTTCCTGCCCGAAGACTGGGAAGTGCAGACCATAGATGCCCTCGAAGCCATGCGGGGTCAGGTGGTGCCTGAGACCGCAGGCAACCGGCTGCATTATCTCAATACCTGCCGCGTGCTTATGCTGCTGATGGGGATTCCCTACCACGCCGCTATGGTGTTCAGCGAACATAAGGACTGGCTGATCACCTCAGCCCACACCTCTCATTTTGCGACCATTTTTGCCGCCACCACCCACAGCTTTCGGATGTTCGCCTTCTTTTTCATCAGCGGCTGTTTCTCGCTGTTGATCCTGAAGCGCACCGAGGTCAGGAAATGGTTCGACCGTCAGTTCGTACGTCTGGGCGTACCCGTCATTCTGGGCAGCCTGCTGCTGGCGCCGCTTGAAATGGCCGCCATGTCAGTCACACCCGGCCGGGAAGGCCCGCCCGCCTTTGAATATTGGCTAAGCATGGTCACCACCTTGTCGCCGCAATGGATCACCCACCGCTGGTTCCTGATTACGCTTTTGGCTCTGATTGGCATTTTGGCACTGGTCTGGGGACTGCATAAGCGCGGTCTGACCGGCCATTTGCCGCAGCGCTTGCTCGATAAGGTCAGCGCCAGACCCAATCTGGTCTGGTGTCTGATGCTGGTCTTTCTGTCCGGTTGGGGGCTTGGGCTGGCGGCTTTGGGCCGGATTTTGAGCGCGGAACATGACCTGCTGTTCGGTGTGTATGAATATCGCTCGATACTGGCGTTCGGCCCGGCCTTCTTTCTGGGGGCCATACTGGCGGGGCAACCTAAGCTGTTTAACTGGTTCCTCAAGCCGTCAGCCTTTGCCTATATCTTAGGGGCGGTGCTGATTTGTGTCTTTGTCTATTTCGATCACTCTCAGACGTTCATTGGCAAGATTGCGCAAAACATCAACTGGCTGCCGTGCGGCCTTTTGGGGACGCAGATCTTCCTCAGCCTGATGCACAAATGGGCCAATAAACCGCACCCGATGGTGGCACGCCTGCTCGACGCCTCCTTCGTCATCTATCTGTGGCACATGGTGTTTGTACTGGTGTTTAGCGGCATATGTATTGAGCTTGATATTGACCCGCTGCTGTCGATTGCCCTGACCACCACAGGCACCCTGATCTGTTCCTGGGGCGTTTATCTGGGCATTGCCCGTTCAAAGATTTTAAACTTCATCTTCAACGGCGGGCCATTGCGGACGGTTTGACCCGCGCTGGCCCGACGCTCCAAATCCTGTTATACGGCTAAAAAAGCGCCCGCATTAGTCAGGCGAAATAACAGATATGGGGAAATACCGTGGCGGCCACCAAACCTGAGTTCACCCCGCGTATGGAGGGTCTCGACGCCCTGCGCGGCTTTGCCCTTTTTGGGCTGTTCATCGTCCATATGCCGGAACTGTTCGAGCTTTACTGGGCTCATCCGGTCACCGATCCGGGTCAGCTTATCTGGCACGATGTCATCTTCACGATCTTTGCCGGTAAGGCCTTTGCGCTGCTGGCCCTGTGTTTTGGGGTATCATTCTTTATCATTATGGATCGCTCCGCCCAGAAAGGCGTCGATTTTAGCGGCCGGTTTATCTGGCGGCTGTCGGTTTTATTCCTGATCGGCTGTGCGCACGCTGTCTGGTACCGCGGCGATGTGCTGGAAGTTCTGGCGGTTATGGGCCTGTGCCTGCTGCCGTTTTACCGCGTGAAATCCAATGTCGTGATCGCCGTCATCGGCGTGTTTTTCCTATTGCAGCCCCTGATGTGGGTGCAGATCATCAGCGGCCTGAACGGTGCTGACTGGGCGAACCAGCCTTTGAAGTTCTGGGGCGCAAAGATCCCCGAAGTATACTTAAGCGGTGGATTTGCTGAAACCGTCGTCATGAACATCAACGACGGCCACGCCTTTAAATGGCTGTTCATGTATGAATCCGGCCGCTTGAGCCAAATTCTGGGCCTGTCGCTAATCGGTATGGTGCTGGGCCGGATCGGCTTTTTCCGTGAGCCCGCCCGCTTTTCCGGTGAGCGCCTGACCGGGCTGATCATCGCGCTGATCTCCGCCATCGGGCTTTATTTTAGTCGCGAATCCATCACCGACCTGATGCCCGCAACCGAGGCCATGTTCATGCCCAAGGCTCTGTTTGGGTCGGTCGTCTCCAGCCTGTTTGACCTGAGCGTCATGGCGGCACTTATGCTGGGTTTCATGAGCCTCTACTATAGTTTTGCCCATAAGGCGCTCAATGTTCTGGCCCCTGCCGGTCGGATGACTCTCACGCTCTATGTGACGCAATCGCTGATTTTCGTACCGGTATTTTACGGTTACGGTCTGGGAATGCACGCCACCATAACCCAGTCTGAGGCCGTACTGATCGGGCTTGCCGCCTTCGCCGCTCAGGTCGTCTTTGCCCATCTGTGGTTAAAGGCGTTTTGGTATGGCCCGCTGGAGTGGCTGTGGCGAGCGGCAACCTATCTGACACTAAAAGTGCCGTTCATGAGGTCAAAAACGCCCTGAGCGGCACATATAGCCCCAGCCGGTTATTCCACGCCGCCCGCTGCATCAAGGCACTCAGCCAGGCCACATAGGCCTGTGCCATCATGAATGACAGGTCGTAATAGGCACGGATCATGTCGCTTAAGGCATCCGCCTGTGGCACCGGCATATCAGGCTCGTCGGCAATGGGCTGAAAGCGGATGGGTTGTGCCAGCGAACCTTCCGCGGGCGTGAGCCCCATCGACAAACCATGCCGGACATAGGCCTCCAGTCCCGCGCCGTCATAGGTCCGCAGATGCGCTTCTGCCTCCGGCTGAGTTTGCCGGCCGGCATCAAAGGCGTAATAGCCAAGGATGGCCCGGCACATCGCCATATCATAGGTGTGCTGGATGCGGCCCTTATGGCTCATGACGCGGTGAGGACTTGGGCGGTTTTCATTGACCGTCTCAAGCCGAGCCTTAATCGCCCGAATGCGCGGCTTATCGGTGTGCCAGTCGACGCTGATCGTGCCGATATGGGCGTTTTGCACCCCGCATAACCGCGCCAGCCCCCGCTGAGTCAGATAGAGGCTGTCATCACTGAGACAGCCTATGCCGACGCCATCATATTCGCCGTAAAGCGTTATATAAAGATTTGAAATCTGGGGTTGTTTTCGCTTACGCCCTTTTTTTACAACCGTTTTGACGGCATCGGACATGACTTTAGACCCCTCTGTAGGGGGATAATACTGCAACGCCAAATTGCGCCTGACAAGGGTAATTAACCGCCTGTTAAGAGAATCTTTTGCGCGCGCTCACACGGCTCAGGAGAAGACAACCGTTTTGCTGCCATTGATAATCACCCGGCGCTCCGCGTGCCAGGTTACGGCCCGCGCCAGAACCCGCGCCTCGATATCCTGACCAATGGCGACCAGTTGTTCCGGGGTATGGCCGTGGTGAACGCGCTGCACGTCCTGCTCGATGATCGGGCCTTCATCGAGGTCCGAGGTCACATAATGCGCCGTCGCCCCGATGATCTTCACCCCGCGCTGATGGGCCTGATGGTAGGGCTTGGCGCCCTTGAATGACGGCAGGAACGAGTGGTGTATATTGATGCAGCGCCCATCCAGTTTGCGGCTCATCTCATCGGACAATATCTGCATATAGCGCGCCAG
>DDPE01000098.1 GCA_002342035.1 Asticcacaulis sp. UBA2476
AGGTGCCAGTGGCTTAACGGTCGTGGAGGTTCGAGTCCTCTCCTGGGCACCAATAGCTCTTCCGGATATATCCGGGAAAATTTGAAAAATCCCTTATAATCTGGTACTTTACACGGTGAAATGTTCGCCGTGGTCCGCGCTTGTCCGCCCTCATCCGGGCGAAAGTGGGGTATAAAGTGGGGTACATTTCGCTGTTTTTAAATTTCCAGCGGACGATACCCCACTATGGCACTTTCAGACATCGAAGTTCGTGCTGCCAAACCTAAGAACGGCAAGGCTTCCATGCTATTTGATGAGCACGGATTGTTCCTCTCCCTGCCGCCAACCGGCGCGAAGCTGTGGCGTTTCCGATATAAGGTCGCGGGTAAGGAAAAACTCCTCGCCCTGGGTGCATATCCAACCGTAAGCCTAAAAGAAGCCCGCGCGCGTCGGGACGATGCGCGCCGCCTTCTTAGCGAAGGCACTGATCCTGGGGCGGATAAGAAGCGCAAGGCCATCGCGGCGAAGATTTCGGCGGCTAACACCTTCAGGGCTTTGGCCGACGAGTTCATTGATAAACTTGAGTAGGAAGGGCTGGCGGAGGTTACAGTTGCTAAACAGCGGTGGCTAGTTTCCCTACTGGACAGCGCGATCGGCGATCGCCCTGTGACCGAGATCGAACCTTTTGAAGTCTTATCAGTTCTCAAGTACATCGAAAAGCAGGGGAAACATGAAACGGCCAAGCGCGCCCGCGCCTTTGCCTCCCGCGTGTTCCGGTACGCCATCATTACAAGCCGTGCCAAGCTTAATCCGGCGGCTGATCTGGGCATGGCGTTGGTCAGCAAAAAGGCCAAGCATCACGCAGCGCTTCACGATCCGGGTGACGTCGGAGGGTTGCTGAGGGCGATTGACGAATATTCTGGGCATGCCTCCACCCGTTTAGCACTGAGGCTTCTCCCCCATGTCTTCGTGCGACCGGGTGAGCTGCGTCATATGGAGTGGGGCGTCTTATTCAAGAACGCTACAAGGTCCTCCTGCAGAATCAACCGTCTGCCGCCGATCTTGACGGATTTGAGCGAGCCCTCGGCGATGCGTTCATATAGGAATGACCGGCCCAGGCCCGTGGCCTTGACGGCTTCATCAATGCGATAGGCCAACTTTATATGGGTGTGCGGCGCTGGTGTCGGTGTGGTCATATCGGCCTCCGTGATCGGAAAGAGATGAGTTCTAGGTGTCATCAGACGCCGCCTGTGACGCGACCTGATGGGTGAGCGTCGGGCCGTCGGCCAGCCCTTTGCCTACCTGGTCGATGTAACTGTCGAACCTGATGCGGGCCACTTTACGCGCCGTCTCATCGGGGCTTGCCACGTTAGCGGTCAGCAGCAGATAGACATGGACAAACTGGGTCAGAGCCTCTTGCAGCAGTTCCATGTCGCGCCGGTTCTGGCCCGTCTGCTGACTGATCCGGTCAAGCCGCTTCAGTACGGCCTGATCCTGCGCATTGCCGGCCCGGTTATGAAGGTACTGCTGGAGCGCATCGGCGACGATGGCGGACTTCGACGCGCCAGGCTTTGCGGCCAGCCGCTCAAGCTCATCGGTCAGTTCATCGTCAAGATAGAGGTGATGGCGGGGTTTCATGGCTATGCCTCCTGTCCAGATTTATCCAGACGAACAGGCGTGGAAAGTGGGGTATGGTCGAGGCGGGTCATCGGGCGCGTCTCCGCAAAAGAGAAAGCGCCATGATGACCCTGCCGGGTCGCAAGCCCAATAACCGTTATCTACGCTCGACCTACGATATTGCCGCCTGTCCCCGCACGGCGATTAATCCGGACACGGATTAGGTGGTTTAGAACTGCCAGTGGACGGGCAGTGGATCGGGATGGTGAGGTATGGATAAGACCGGAACAGTGCTATGTTTGCCCTATCTGCTGAGGCCCCGGTCTCGTCCGAACGACCAGCTAACGTCATCGCCACGACTGATGCCACCGACCTCTTTACCGATATGTCGCTCCAGCACGGGTCGCCACGGTACCAGCGCAAAGTCTCTGATCCGTTCGACGACGGCAAACTTATCGCCATTGCTGAGGGTGACACTGCCGGTCAGCTTACCCTCGAAATTTTCGCATCTAACTATCCTGCCCATAGGCTTTCCGAGTTCCTGCGATAGCCGCTGGCCTTCGGTGGCTTTCTCACGAGCGGTAAGCTGCTTTTCAAGATTGCGGTCATAAGTGAAGGTGCCATCGCCATTGGACTGGAACAGCCCTTCTTCCACCATCCAGTTATAGCGGTTGCGCAAGGCCTGAGTGACCTGCGCGCCAAAGCCCTTGTCTGATAGCGGCGTCTTGTTCGGCGAGGTCAGCTCTTTATCGAGCCAGGTATAGGCGCCCTTACGCTCCAGTGCCTTCAGGAGCTCGGGCGACAGCACCTCAACCGGATCGGTGTCTGGGCGGCCTTTTGCCGCTCATAGGCCAGGGCCGTGTCCCGGTAGTTATCGCCGACGATGAACTCACCGCTGTAGCGGTCGCGCTCGATCCCGCCACTGGACCGCCGGACCGCCTCCAAACGCCGGACATGGGTTTCGGCAAAGGTCTGTTGCGCATTGCAGTCATGGTTCAGATGTAGCTCTACTGAGTACAGGCCGCCATTGGTGGCGCCGACCTCGGCGATGGTGTGATCAACCGATCTCAGCTCCACGGTCTTTGGTGCTAATCGCAGAACACTATTGGGTGTCAGGTCAGGCGTGTGCTCTCCTTTGCCGATATCGACCACATGGGCATGACCATCGGTGGCGTCGATGACCAGATAGTGGCGATCCTCAAACTCATCATACAGCCCCCGCCGCACCAGACGGCCAGTGATCGGCTCAGTCAGGACTGAAGCGTGGTTGGGGTGGTGGTTATCTAACTCACCGCCGTCATGGATACGGACAGTATCGAGAAGCTGGCCCTGACCATCGGGGCTTAAGTCATAGCGCAGGCTGTTGATGATGTCGCCACGCCGTCCCAGTTGGCGCAGGGCAGGCTCCAGGTCTTCACTGACGCGCCAATAGCCCTGACCGTCAGAGGTTGCCAGATCAAAGCTCTCCAGCCGCTTCAGGCGGCCTGTGATAAGCGACTGGCGCTCCGGGCTGGCGTCAATCACCGACACCCGGCCATCGTCCTCGCGCCGGTCCAGTATCCACTGATCAAGCGAAGTAAAGCGCCCTTGGCGCATCTCATGCTGCAAGGACTGCTCGATCTCAAGCTCGCTGCGTGGACCAAGATCAAAGCTGACGATATCGGAGGCCCGCTCTCTTACGCCGTCGGTGATGTAGCTGCGCGCGATAACCAGGTCCTTATCCTGATCATCCCGCCCCCGGATCAGGATATGGGTGTGGGGATGACCGGTGTTAAAATGATCGACGGCCATCCAATCCAGTTTGGTGCCGAGATCGGTTTCCATCTGGCCCATCAGACGCCGGGTGACGGACTTCAGGTCATCATACTGCATCCCATCTTCGGGGGAGACGATAAAGCGGAACTGATGGCGGTCACCATCTGAGCGCTCCAGGAAGGCCCTGCCGTCGGTCACATCGGTACGACCGTCATAAAACTCGCCGCGCTCACCCGATCGCGTCACCCCGTCGCGTTGAACATACCGCATATGGGCGACCGCTGCACCTTTGCCCTTACCGCCAAGCTTAACGATACGGGCCTTGACCATCACCCGACGACCGCGAACACCTGCGACACCGGCCCGCGCAGCCAACACCGTTCCAGCCCCACTGCCACGGCCTAGGCGCGAGCCGGTAAAGCTAGACGGCTTTGATCCAACCGCCTTGCCACCACGCGTCAGATTGCGGGTCTTAATTACACGATTGCGGAACTCGCGGCCCAGCGATACCGCCCGACCATCACGGCCAATGCGTCCCACCCTCGGCTCAAAGCCATCGTCCCGATCCATCTGCCCGCTCCAGAAGCCAATCCCCCCCTAAAGGATCGGCGTTCTGCGCGCAGATTCAAGAGCGCCACAATGGCGCCAGCCCCCGAACAAATGGCGCTCGTGCAGACAGGCACTTAGGCCGACAATGGAGGCAAAAGTGGCGCTACAGCTTTAATCTTGCTCTCCACCTTACAAACTGAAATTCTTCACTTTTCCGGCCATTTTTCGTCACATGAGGATCAAAACCCAGACACGCGGCCAATGATCCCAGCTGCGTAGAAACCGTCATCAACAATGGGCTGACGGTTTGCCGGACAACGAGTGCGGACCGTTATAGACAGGCACCACAATACAATCCAGCCTGAAACGCTGGAAAATATAATCCGCAATCATGGCATTGCGGGCAAGTCAACGACAATTATAGATAGTGGACGCCACCGGAAATGCACATGTTACCTGATGCCCTGGATCACCTGCCGGACACCAAACGCCGCGAACTTGAGCACGTGGTGAAGGTGCTGTTCGACAGTTTTGAGGCCGGAATGCAGACCAAGTTATCGGAAAAACGCAAGGCTGGACGCATACTGAAAATCATCCTTTTCGGGTCGTATGCGCGCGTTGACTGGGTTGAGGATCGGCTGTCCGGCTATCGCTCGGACTATGATCTTCTGGTCGTCGTCAACAGCCATGAGTTCACCGATTTGCAGGAATACTGGAGTGCGGCGGATGACCGGTTTGTGCGTGAATATACACTAACCCATGACCTAAAAACACCCGTCAGTTTTATCGTTCATAGCCTCGCGGACGTGAACGACCAGCTTGCCAGAGGCCGCCCGTTTTTCTCGGACATCGTGAAAGCCGGCGTTGTACTATATGAGGCCGAGGGGCATCCACTGGCGAAGGCAAAGGCGCTGACAGCGTAGGAACTGCGTGCCGAGGCAAGCGAATATTACGAACAGTGAATGGATCGAGCGGTAAAATTTCAGGCCGGTGCGCAATTTTATATTGATATGCCGGATGCCAAGCTCTGCGCTTTTCAATCTGCACCAGACGGCTGAAGCTCTTTATCACTGCATCCTTCTCACGCTCACCCTGTACAGCCCGAAGTCTCATCGACTAACCTTTTTACGGTCGCAAGCGGAAGGCTTGATGAGAGCCTGAGAACCGTTTGGCCCGACGACGATAAGTTCTCCAAACGCTGCTTCGCCAAACTGCAACGGGCCTATGTCGAAGCCCGATACTCAGCAGAGTATGACATCAACTTACGAACTGACGTGGCTTAAAGAGCGAATTGAGCACCTGACGCAGACGGTCAAATTGATATGTGAGAAGCAAATCGACAGAGCGTGATGAGAAAGTTCTTCGCTTGATACCTGATAAAGAGAATTTAACCTTTAGTAGTGTGCGACAAGGTGTTTTTCTTAAAGGAGAATTACGCCGATTCCAACGGTCTCAAGGATCTGCTGATGATCTGCAAATGACGCCAGCCGTCGGCGGTTTGTACAAGAATTTATAGATAAATTCAGCACATAATGAAAATACCGCCAGTTCCGAGTTTTGCTAGAGGCCCCATCTCAGACCCTAATCATGTGGATTGCTCGCTTAGAATGGCCGATGGATGGGGCCATGCTTGGCGAGCGCCGACAGGTTGCCTCCCTATTTGCTGATAATTCTAGCGGCACCAATGATCGAGGCTGACCTTCCAATCTTCTGAATCTAATCGCACCAGCACATTGATTTCTATTATCCACTCCCGCTAAAGATCACATACTCTGAAATCTCGTTATGAAAAACGGCCCCAATGGCGATATGGTATAAACTCGGCTGCACACTCGAGTATTTTGTTCAAACTCCGACCGTATTTATCTTTAATATTGAAGTTGCGCGCCTTCAGCGCCACCAAGGCTTGGTAGAGCGACTGACCATCACCCCCGACATAGAATTAAATCGTCATACAGTTCCCGACATAAACAACCGCTATTTTAGCGTACATGCGCCGGCTGGCCCTTTAACGGTGAAATATGAAGCCGAGGTTTCACTTGAGGTTTTGCGGGCCGACCCAAATACGGTGCCCGAGACACCGGTTGAGCGTCTTCCGCTTGATATCATGCCGTTCCTTCTCCCCTCGCGCTTTGTACCGTCGGATCGCCTAGCCGCATTTGCGCGACGCGAGTTCGGATATCTGGCCCCTGGCTTTAATCGGATATCGGCGATTTGTAATTGGCTCTACGATAACATTGACTATCAGCGCGGCGCCTCCAACGAGCAAACAACGGCGGATGAAAGCCTTATATTAAGAGCCGGCGTCTGCCGGGATTTTGCACATCTGGGGATCGCTTTTTGCCGGGCGTTGGAGATTCCCGCGCGTTTTGTTAGCTGCTATGCTTATGGTCTTAATCCCAGCGACTTTCATGCCGTTTTTGAAGCCTACCTGGATGGGCGTTGGTGGCTGTTCGATGGTACGCGCCAAGCCAACCTTGATGGGCTTGTTCGCATTGGTGTGGGGCGCGACGCCGCCGAAATTGCCTTCTGTTCACCGTTTGGCGGAAACGTTCAGTACGGTGATGTAACCGTTAATATGGACCGCTCCGACGGTTCGCCTGAACTCTTGGGCCGTACGACCGATGCTATATCCACCGAGGAACCGGCGCCAAATGCCGGGGCTGCCTAGCGAAGTCCACTGCACAATTTTCGCGGACATCGACGTTGCCTTTGATGTGACCCAATCTTGAGTTTGCACTGGCGGTTTGTGAAATCGACGACGCGCCATAAGAGCGCCTCGCGGCGCATGACTTGATGTCCGCCAAAGGGGACATTCGGGGCCATTTTGACATTAAACCAGGAAGTGGACATTGGTGAACTATCTAGCGGTATTATTACACCCAATTAAAGAATACGCAACTGACCCTGAATACAGAGCAATGGCCATACAGTTGCCATTTAAGATAACATATCACCGCCGCTAATTATCGAAAGATTGAATCACCGTGCCAACGGCCGTATGGCGCAACTGCGCCCGAAGCGGTCGTTTACACGGCACCGCGGGCTAAACCCGAAAGCGGAAATTGGCGAACTGTTAAGGCCCCACAATTGAGCAAATAATGGGACAACGGCGGGCTTTACGTATGGCGCCACCGTTGCACCAGAACGCAAACATCGCCTTCTCAAATACAGCCGGGAGGTAGTTACATGGACTTCGGTAAGTGGTAAAATAGAACCAATTCAAATACGGCAAGCAATCTAAAGGTTTTATTGGTGAAAATGTAATTGCAGGTTCAGTGATTTATAGACTACCTAATGAACATTTCCTTGTCATATTACCGCTTCCAGATTCTTTAACTTTTAATCGTTCAGATTAAGCGATTGGAAATCTTGATCGATTACATTGTCGTTTGGAAATACCTCACGCGTTGCGTTTGTAAGAGGTGTCGTAGAAGAACGAAGACATGGAAACATACCGGCTTGCTGTAAGCGAAAGTCAATGTCTCGACTGGCCGTTCGAGGATAAGGATATGTTCGAGATATTGTTCGAACACAATCCCATCCCAATGTGGGTATTTAACCTGTCAAACCAAAAGGTTGTGGCGGTTAATACCGCGGCATGTGATCTTTATGGGTACACCAAGCGCGACCTGATCGAAAAAACGCTCAATGATCTGCATACGCCGGGCGATTTCCTCCACGGGCGTATGAGTCCGGAAAGCCTGGCCGCGTTCCTCGTCCCAGAGCAGAACGTTACCCAGTTTAAAGCCAGTGGCGAGAAAATAAAGGTTTTGCGCTTTGCCCGTCCCGCGCGTTATCGTGACGAAGACTGCGTGATCGTTTGGAATATCGATGTCACTGAGCGCGAACAGGCGTCCGTGGAACTGCAAAGTACCCAGATATTTCTTGATGCGATCGTGGAGAGCATACCCTCCATGCTGTTCGTAAAGGATGCCCGCGACGGCCGGTTTGTGCTGTTAAACAAGGCGGGAGAGGAGCTACTCGAAATAAGTCGCCATGACCTGATCGGAAAATCTGACTTCGATTTGTTCGACCTTGAAGATGCAAAACGCTTCCGGCTGGCCGATCAGAAGGTGGTGGCGTCCGGAAAACTCGTTACCATCGAAAATGAACCGCTCACGACGCCGAACGGTGTGCGATCCTTGAGAACTCAAAAAGTTGGTGTTCCAGATATCAACGGAAAACCAAGATATCTGCTCGGCATTTCCGAAGATGTAACCGAGAAACTGCGGATAGAGGAACGCAGCCGTCATCTGGCCTTACACGATATCCTGACGGACTTACCAAACCGGCTGCAGTTTCAGAACATCCTTGATCGCCATATAGATTCAAATTCTGCGACTGACAGTGATTTCGCCCTGTTGCTGCTTGACCTAGATCGCTTCAAGGCTGTGAATGACAGTCTTGGTCATCATGTCGGCGATCACTTGCTACAACAGGTAGCTACGCGCATGTTGTCCCATATGGGGGATGACGACGTCGTGGCCAGATTGGGCGGTGATGAATTCGGCGTCATCCATAAAGGTCAGATCACCCAAGAGAGCGCAACACAGCTTGCCGGCCGCTTGATCTCATCACTGTGCGAGCCCTTTACGGTAGATGGACATTATGTCTCAATCGGATGCAGCGCAGGCCTTGCGCTTAGATCTTTGCATGGCGGCAGTGCCGATGCGTTCATGAAGCGCGCCGACCTTGCGCTTTATGCGGCTAAATCCACGGGTAAAGGGGACTATGCGTGGTTTGAGTTTGCTATGGAGGAGAAAGCCGATCGCCAGCGTATTTTGCGTGAAGAACTCAGCACTGCCCTGGAAAAGAACCAGCTTTACCTCAACTATCAACCCATCGTCTGCACACGTACCCGCAAAATCATCTGCTTCGAAGCCCTACTGCGCTGGCAACATCCGACACGAGGTCTTATATCCCCTGACGAGTTTATCCCGGTCGCCGAATCCTCAGGTTTGATTGAGCCTATTGGCAGGTGGGTGCTGCAGCAGGCCTGCGCTGAAGCCACCAAATGGCCAAATGCCATAAGGGTGGCGGTGAACCTGTCGCCCCGGCAATTCACGGGCTTTGGTCTGGCTGCAGACGTCATGCGGGCGCTGGAGCAGTCGCGGTTATCACCGCACAGGCTGGAACTTGAAATTACTGAGTCCATTTTCCTCACCGACACTCAGGAAAACGTGCGTATTTTGAACCAGCTCAAACACTTAGGCATCCATATCGCGCTGGATGACTTTGGGACCGGCTACTCAAGCCTTGCCTATCTGAGATGTTTTTCGTTCAATAAACTTAAAATTGACCGCTCGTTTATCTCCGACATGTCCTCCACGCCGGAAAACCTTGCTATCGTGCGCGCGGTTATTGGTCTGGGCAAAAGCTTTGGCGCGGTCGTCACCGCCGAAGGGGTTGAAACTGAGGACGAGATGGCCTGCGTTACTCAGGAGGGCTGCGATCAGGCTCAGGGCTACTTGCTGGGGCGACCTATGACGGCCCATGCCGTAGGTGATATGCTTGTGTCCTTGCCCACGAACAGAAGTTTCGGAGGCGCATAAAATGGATGCTGTGATGCGTTTTCGAAGTTCAACGGCCTGGGATATCGATCCAAGCCGCGTGTCGCTCGCTTAGCGTCCCCCCACTGGATCTTCTCGACAAGCCCTTTCCCTCATTATTTTCATAGAAAAAAATGAGGGAAATTCACATAGCTGTCATGATGCGGGCTTAGACCCTGCCTTTTAAGGCAGGCAGTCAACAGTAGGGTCGCGATATGCACACGCTCCGGTCAGGTCTGGTGTCTCTTGCTCTGGCGGTGCTGGCCGCCCTTATGGTGTCGGCGCCTGCTATGGCAGCAAAGCCGCTTAGGGTCATACTGATACCGGCAGACGGAGGTACTGAGGACGGCACGCGGGCCGACTATACGCCTCTGTTCAATGCCATCAGTCGCCAGACCGGCCTGACCTTCGACATCCGCGTGGGTCAATCCTACGGTGCGGTGGTTGAGGCCATGTGTAATGGCTCGGCCGATATCGCCTTTGTCGGCGCGGTCACCTTTGTGCAGGCCCATCAGCGTAAATGCGCCGAACTGCTGGCGGTCGCGGTCGAAAAGGGCCAATCGTCATACTATGCCGGCCTGTTCACCCGCAGCACATCTCCCATCAAAACTGTCGCCCAGATCAGGGGCAAGCGCGTGGCCTTTGGCGACATCAATTCGGCCTCGGCCTTTGTGTTTCCAGTCAGTATGATCATGGATGCCGGTCTTGATCCGGTCAAAGACCTGTCGGCCCTGCGCCTGACCGGCAGCCACGCCTCAAGTCTGGCCGCCCTTACCCAAAATCAGGTTGATGTCGCCGCTCTGTCGTTTGACAGCTTCGACAAGGCTATCCGTCAGGGCGCGGTCGATCCCAAAGGTATCCGCGTTATCGCCAAAAGTATCGCCATTCCCTATCCGCCGATCGTGATGAACACCCGCCTGCCCGCGTCGCTTAAGGTCAAGCTGAAATCGGCGTTTGAGACCGTCCATACCGCCCCCGGTGTGACGCCGGACATGATCCGTGGCTATGGCGGCGCCAAGGTTGATCGTTACGATACTAAGTTTTCCGCCGCCAAATTCAGTGTCGCGGCCCGTACCATGGCGCGCATTGATGACCGGCTAAAAGGCGAAATCCTGAAGAAGGCGTCGGCGCGGTGATCCGGTTCGAGGCGGTCAGCCAAACCCACAAAGACGGCACCCAGGCCCTGAAAAATATTTCTCTGACGATCCCAAAAGGTCAGGTCTGTGTCCTGCTGGGGCCATCAGGGGCGGGGAAATCCAGCCTGCTGCGCTGTGTTAATGGTCTGAACCAGCCAACCTCAGGCAAGGTGTTTGTGGACGACATTGAGATCACCCCGCGCAGTTTGAAAATCATTCGCCCGACTATCGGCATGATCCATCAGGCGTTTAACCTGACCACGCGCGCAACAGTCGCGGCCAATGTTATCGCGGGCGCCTTACCCGCCGTGCCGACCCTGCCCGCCCTGTTGAACCTGTTTCCACGCGCGCATCAGCTCAAGGTGTGCGACCTGCTTGACCGGGTCGGATTAAGTGAAGCCCATCTGACGCGCCGGGTCAGTGAACTATCCGGCGGGCAGCAACAACGGGTCGGGATTGCGCGGGCCTTCATGCTCGATCCCGCTATTATTCTGGCCGATGAGCCGGTCGCCAGCCTTGATCCGGCGGTGAGCGAAGACATACTGGCCCTGCTGGTGCGCGAAGCCCGCGCACGCGGCGCGACCGTCCTGTGCAGCCTGCACCAGCTTGATCTGGCGGTTAAGTTTGCCGACCGCATTGTGGCGCTGAAAAGTGGTGAACTGGTCTTTGATGGCCCGCCCGAAGATCTTACCCCCGATGCCGCCGCCCGCATCTATCAGACGCCGGTGACACCGGCTTTAGCGCCTGAGTTCGCCTGACCATGAAACCGCTGATCCCCTCGCCTGTGGCCGCCGAGACGTGGCGATATCCTAAACCTTACGGCCTTAAAACCCTGATCCTGTCGCTGCTGGCTGTGTTTGTCCTGTGGCAGACAGCCGTACGAGTCGAACTGCCCAGGGCCGTCGCCCTGACCGCCGAAGCGGTGGGGTCAGTGTTCGGTTCCGGTGCCGACAGTCAGGTCGCCAAGGGCTTTGCGACCGTGGCCGGACAGTTATATCCTTTAGAGATGGCCGAGCGTGTTGAGGTCAGCCGAATTGAAAACTTCGATCGCGATAACTTGCCGGCCTTTTCGTATATCGAGCGCGAAACCACTGAGGTTGAAACCTTAAACCCCGACACGCTTCTAGTGGAGGCGACAACCGAAACACGCGAAATTCTGGTCAAGCCCTACGGCTATCTGATGACGGTCGGGGTCAAGATGCTGGAGACCCTTGAGATCGCCCTGTGGGGCACGATCCTGGCGGTTATTCTGGGCCTGCCGCTGGCGCTGCTGGGGGCGTCTAATCTGGCGCCCAATCGCTGGGTTCAGGGGTTAAGCCGCAGTGTGGTCAGTCTGTTGCGCGCCGTGCCGGAACTGATCAGCGCGTTGTTTCTGGTGCTGGCCTACGGTTTTGGGCCGGTCGCGGGGATTTTAGCGCTGGCGCTTCATGCGGCCGGATTTTTCGGTAAATTCTATGCCGACGATATCGAAGCCGCCGACCCCAAGCCGCAGGAAGCTTTGCGCGCTATCGGGGCGGGCAGGCTCAAGGTTTTCCGCCATGCGATTCTGCCGATGGTTTGGCCGAACTACATCGCCTCGACCCTATATATCCTCGACCGCAATGTGCGCATGGCGACCGTTATTGGTTTAGTCGGTGCGGGCGGGATCGGGCAGGAACTCAAAGGGCGCTATGATATGTACGACTACGGCCATGTCGGCACAATTCTGGTGGCGATATTTGTGCTGGTGCTCATCCTTGAGCAGATATCGGCACGGTTGCGGAAGCATTATTTGTAGGGTTTTGCCCCTCACCCCAACCCTCTCCCCGCAAGCGGGGAGAGGGAGTTATGATTACATTTCCGAAGTGTGGAACTCGGCATCCGTTGTGACGCTTGAGCCGATAACACCCGGATCGGCAACCACACGATATTCGGTGTGCCAGTCCTTAGACGTGACCGTACTCCTGACATAGCCGCGCTTTTGGCCGTTGAGATAGGCCACATGCGGATTGGCATCACGCACCGCCATCATGTCACCCGCCCACGGACAGTGAGACGCAATCGACGTGCCGGCAAACTCATAGCCGATCTTTTTCGACTGCGGATCGGTCGGGGTTTCATGCAGAGTCATCGCCCCTGAGATGTGCCAGTCACCGGACAGTACCACCGGCGTGCCGTCAGCCTTGGCCAGGGCCCCCGCGATCTTGTCGCGTTGCAGAGGATAGCCGTCCCATTGATCCAGATTGCGCACGGCAGCTTCCGGCCCTTCATTATAGCGGAACGGCGAGAACCAGGTCTGGGACGCCAGCACATTGAACGCCGCGTCCGATGCCGACAGTTCCCGCAACAGCCACTGCTCCTGTGCCGCGCCGGTAAGCGTGCGTTTAGGATCATCCAGCGTCGCGCACGGGGCTTTACGATTATCACCACAGGCCTGATCGCTGCGGAACTGACGGGTATCGAGCAGATGCACCTGCGCCGGGCCGAAACGATATTTTCCATAAAGTTGAATGCGTGATTTAAGCTGTTCGATCACCGGTGGTTTTTCGATCGGCATATGTTCCCAATAGGCCTGAAACGCCGCCAGCTTGCGCACCTGAAACTCTAAGGGCGTCTGGGCGTCCGGGTCTTGGGGGATATCACCGGCCCAGTTGTTATCGACCTCATGGTCATCCATCGCCACGATCCACGGAGCGGCGGCATGGGCGGCCTGTAAATCGGTATCGCTCTTATACAGTGCATAGCGATTGCGGTAGTCCCACAGGGTGACGATCTCAGCGGAGTTGTGCAAGCGCACCGTCTCAAACGCCTGTCGTTGACCATTGCCAAGGTCGCGCATGCGAACGCCTAATGTGCCGATCCCGCCTTCGTAGATATAGTCACCGACATGGATCACGCAGTCGGGCATCCATTTGGCCATATCGCCGTAAGCCGTGAAATAGCCGCTCTCATAGCTCTGGCAACTGGCCAGAGCGAGCTTTGCGGACGGATCATTGCGGCTGGAGGTACGGGTGCGGCCAACCGGGCTTTCGTCCTGCGCGTAATAGAATTGATACCAGTATTCGCGGCCCGGCGCTAAGCCGTCGACGCGCACATGGACCGAATGGCCATCGCGGCCGGAGGTGGTAAACACCCCTTCGCGCACGGTGGTTTTCATCTGCTCATCGGAGCTTAAGCGCCAGCGCACATCGACCGGCTCAGGCGTCATGCCACCACCTTTGAGCGGATCGGGCGCCAATCGCGTCCACAGGATCATGCCGTCGTCGCGCGGGCTGCCCGACGCCACGCCCAGCGTAAAATGATAGGCCCCGGAGGCCGCAGGCGCCATTGCCGGTATCCACAGGCTTGCGGCCGATCCGGCCAGAAACAGTCGTCTGGAAAACATGAAACACCTTTTTGAATGATAATAAAAAAGGCCATGCCTGAGACGCAAATTACGCTTCAAACATGGCCTTCTGAGATGAGGCTTTTGAGGGCGCGGATCACGCGACCGGACGACGCTTATGACCGTTTCACCGGCCCGCCCGACCTTTGTGATCCTGCGCCTTCAGATTGGGACACACACAAAGTTAAATGCAGGATTTAGAACTTGGTGGCAAAGGTCGCGTAGAAGCTGCGCGGCTTACCTTCAAACGGATAGCCGTAGAAATAGCGGTCATCCGTGTTGGAATATTCGCCGCGGTTAAACGCTGCTCCGTAGAAATTGTTCCCGTAGCCATAGCGTTCGGCGTAATACTCATCGAACAGGTTGACGACGCGGAACTGGAAGCGGTGCTGCATCTCTTCACCGGCCAGATAGGTGACCGACGCATTGACAACCGTGTAGTTGCCGAAGTTCTTGCTGTATCTCGGCACGCCGGTGTCCTGACCCTTGCCGCCGACCGCAGGCTTGGTCGTCCCCGGTAAAGCCGGACCGCCACGGGCCCATTCAGCGCCCTGAAAGCGCGGCAGCATCTGGAACTTCAGGCGGCCATCTTTAGAACTCCAGTCAATCGCACCGGTGGCAAACCACGACGGGGTTTCACCCAATTGCAGACCTTTGCGCGAGCCTGCGGTTTCAGACGCATCCGTGCTGGTGTAGGCCAGACCGAAGTGCCACTGATCACCGATATGGAGATCAGCTTCGGCCGTCATGCCCTTGATCTTGGTGATGGCCGATGAGTTGAAATAGGTGTTTACCGTCAGGCCCGATGTGGTCGAAATCCGGTTGGTAATTTCAGTGTCAAACCCACCGATTTCACCGCTGACCGTGAACGCGCCAAAGGTGTTGCGATAACCGATGCCGGCGTTGAAGGTTTGGGTTTCTTCCGGCAGCAGGTCAGGATTGCCGAGCGTGAAGACCGGGCTGGTCGCCTGCGGCGGACGCGGGTTGTTGATATAAAGCTCATTGGTCTGCGGCAGGGAATAGGACGTGCCGCCATTGGCGCGGATATAGGCCTTGCCGATCGGCTGACGCACACCAAACTTATAGATGGTCTTGGAGTCAAAGGCGTCTGAGAAGTCGGTGCGCACCGCCAGAGAGATATTGGTCGAGGGGCTGAACGGCAGCTTGGGGTGGAAGTCAAAGAACACGCCGGTCGTGGCCGAGTCATTGTCAGGGGTGGCGAAGGCTTCGGACGAGTCATCTTTGTAGGACACATACTGAACGCCACTGACCAGTTCGAGATACTTATGCACCTGCCACAAGGCGCGCACGGTTGCGCCATATTCCTTATAACCAGACTTGAACTGGTTGGTGGTGCCGAAACCGTGGGCAAAGGCAGGCTCGACAGCCCCCGTCCACGCTCCGCGCGGAATAGTGACGGTCGGGTTGTTGGGGTCGATACAACCGGCGGCTATGCGGCAGACTTCCGGATAAAGTTCGGCGTTCCACAGCTTGGGGTTAGAGTAATAGGCAGATGCCTCAACCGATAAGCTGTCGCTAAAATGCTTTTTGAACGACGCGTCCATAATCGGATAACGCAGGGTATTGGGCGAATAGGATTCACCCGACGGGAACGGGTCCTGGAACAAGCTCTCGACCAGAATGGCATTAGCACGGAACTCAGTGCTGTCGTCGATCTGCCATAGATATTTCGCGCCGATATTGTTGCGGTTATAGGGGTAATCCTGAATACCGCCGGACAGGGCGACATTGTCCGTAAACTTGGTTGGGTCAAAAATGCGCGGGCTGTCGGTGGCCAGCATGGTGCCGTAAACCATCAGGCTATGCTTGCCCGCCTTATCGAGCGGGAAGGAATAGTTACCCCAGATTTCGCGCGTCTCGAACGACCCGTAAGAGATGCCAAACTCACCTTTGCGGGTGCCGTCTGGCTTTTTGGTGATGATATTGACGACGCCGATGCCGCCGTTTGAGCCGTAATAGAGGCTGTTGCCGCCGCGATAAACTTCGATGGTTTCGATCATGTGCGGGTCCATCGCCGTGGCCCCCCAGATGTTCTCCAGCGCCGGGCCGCGGTCATAGGTCGGCACGCCATCAAGCGCCACCAGCGTGTCGCGATCCCCGCCGCCATCGAGGCGAATGGTAAACTCACCTTCGTCGGGCGAATAGCCGATATTGACGCCCTTCACCAGAAACTGCATCGCTTCGGCCAGATTGATCGCGCCCGAATCCTCAATCTGCTGGGCGGTGACGATCTGGACTTCGGTGCCGTAGGCTTCGGATTGTTGAGCCGCCAGGGTCTGACGCGCCATTTTCTTGGCCTCGACCGTGACGGTCTGAACCGGTTCGGCGGCATCGGCGGCGGCATCATCGGCCGGATTGGCAGCATGGGCCAAAGTGCTCAGGCTGCAACCGAGAGCCAGCAGACCCATCAGCGAACCCTTAGGTGCTTTCAAAAACATGATATATCCCCAAAATATGGAACCGGTTACGCCACCGGCAGCAACTCCCCCGGCAATTGCGCAAACACACTCAGCGCCCAGGGTTCGATGTGAAATTTACCAACGGCTGATGACACTAAAAAAAGCGAATGATGACAGTTGGATGAATTTTACTCATTTTTACTATTATTATAAACTGAGCTTTATTTACTTCACTATTGGCCCAGCAGTTCGGCAAAGCGAAAACCGTCTGCGGAATTGATCAGCAGACTGTTGGCGCCAAAGGCGTCAGCGCCCGCCACATCGGTTAGTGGATTATCGCCCAGCATAACCGCCTGAGATGGCGGAATCCCCAAGACCGTGCAGGCGCGCGCGAACAGATGCGGTGACGGCTTACCGATGATATCGACACTCACATTATGGCCTTCGACGCAGGCCATAATGGCGGCCAGCAGTGCGCCGGTTTCAGGCACGATCCGACCGTCCGCGCCAGGATGGGTCTTATCGGGATTGGCCACAATCAAACGTGCCCCGGTCTTAAGGCGGTTCACAACTGTCTCAAGACGATCATAGGAAAACCCCGTGTCGCGCATCAGGACAATCACGTCCGCCGTGTCGTCATTGAGGTTCAGACCCAGGCTGCGCGCATGGTTTTTCATGACCTCATTGCCGATGACCATGACTGTATCTGCAGTCTTAATGCCCTGCGTGACGCTCACGGCTTCGGCCCCCGCCAGAAAAATACGGGCCGGGTCGAAATCAACACCTTCGCGCGCCATCACCGTGGCAAAATCCTGCGGCAGATGGGTTGAATTGTTGGAGACAACCGCCGCCCGGTCGCCCCACACTTTGAGAAAGCGCACGGCGTCCGGCAGCAATCGCTCCCCCAGAGCCAGACAGCCATCCCAGTCAAGTAGTACCGCCTTTGACGCGGCCAGAAGCTCTTGCGCCGCATCCAGCCGCCGCGTTTGTGAAGTCATCAGATAATTCAACTTAGTCACCGAAAATATGAACCAAACTCAGTTTGATTGTGGTCAGAGATATAGATATGTTCAGCCAAAGCCTGCGCCGCGTGATCAGGTGTCACAGAATCATGCCTTGAAAGACGTGAGGGCGATCTGCGATAGGGCGGCGAGCCGGAATGGAAACCGATATGAACGATACGCCCCAAAGCCAGACTCCTAATCAGCCGTCTGAAAATGCGCCGGTTGAAAACGCTCTGGTGCGGATCAATATCGCCTATCCGACCCTGGCCAAGGGTGCGCAGCGCATCGCTGACTATGTGCTGGCCCAGCCCGACCGCATTGTGCGTATGTCGGTCACTGAACTGTCGGAAGCGACGGGGGCATCTGAGGGCAGCGTCATCAATTTTTGCCGCAAGCTGGGCCTGAGCGGCTTTCAGCATTTGAAACTTAGCCTGGCGCAGGAAACCGTGCAGCCGGTTCAGTTCATTCATGAAGACCTGAACCGCGACGATGATCTGCCCGCCGTCTGCCGCAAGATTTTTCACTCCGGCATTCAGGCGTTGCGCGATACTTTGTCCGTAATAGACCCCAAGTCTCTGGCCAAGGCGGTTGAGGTATTTCGCAATGCCAAACGCATTGAAATCTATGGCATCGGCTCTTCGGCCCCCATTGCCGAAGATGCCCACTACCGGATGCTGCGTATCGGCCTTGAGGCCAAGGTTGTAATTGACAGCCACATTCAGGCCATCAGCGCATCGCGCACCACGCCCGATGTGGCGGTTCTGACGATTTCCCATTCCGGTGCTACCCATGAGACGGTCGCGTCAACCAAACTGGCCAAGGCCAATGGCGCGAAAACCGTAGTGATTACCAATTTTGCCCGCTCGCCGATTCAGGCGCATGCCGATGTGGTGCTGTTCACCATGGCGCGGGAGACGTTATTCCGGACCGAGGCCATGACTAGCCGGATCGCCCAGTTGTGCGTGGTCGATGCCCTGATCGCCGCCCTCGCTCTGGCGGATTACGATCAGGCCACCGACACCTTGAAGCGCACGTTTGATACCCTGTCGATCAAGCGGTTTTAAATTCAACTAGTCCGCCCATCAGCGGATCACTGATAGATCCCTTGCCGGTTTCCAGCCGTCCGGCAAAGCGGCGCTCGAAACCTTGCGCGGTTACCAATAGATCGTACCAATGGCCGCTTTGGACGGCATCGAAACTGCGCTTTACCGTCTGACCGGGTTTCAGGGTGATATCCGCTGCCGCCCCGCCGTAGGCCGAGGCATCCAGCCGAAGCGTCAGAGGTGCCGTATGACGGTTACGCAGCGACAGGCTGACCTGCCCGGTTTTGGGATCACCTTTGAAAGTCACTTCAGGTTCACTGACCGACATCTGGCCTTTGAGGGTGCGGTTGAAGCCATTTGGCCCAAGCACCCAGAAGTCATAGCTTTTGCCGCGTGCGGTGGCGGGCCAGACATCCTTAAGCGACTTACCCGCCTCGACCGTATAGCGGCGCGGAATGGCCTCTAAGTCCAGCCGGTCATAGACCTGAAACACCGCGCCCTTATGGCCGGAATTGACGAACTCCATGCCGACCTGTGCATCCCGCACCAGAGCGCGCACCTCAAGGTCATAGGGCAGTGGTCGCGACGGACGCGAACCCTCTTCCTGCATTAGGGCCTGCACTACAACCGGCGGCTCGATGCGCTTACGGTGAATCTGCGCCAGCACGGCCTTTTGTGAGCCCGACGCATCTGGCAGTTTGGGAAAGGCTGGCTCATTCGGTGTCGCAAAATCAAAGGCCGAGGTCAGATCGCCGCACACGCTGCGGTGCCAAGGGCTGATCGCCGGAATGGTAACGTCGAAGCGCTTCTCCAGGAACTGCCCGACCGAGGTGTGGTCAAACACTTCCGAGGTGACCCAGCCGCCACGGCTCCATGGTGAGACGACATACATCGGCACGCGCGGTCCCAAACCCCAAGGCCGTACCGGCCCGCTGATGGTGTCGTCCTTGACGCGGTATTTGTTATCTTTGTCGTTGAAATAAAAGCCTTTGAGATCGAGCGTCGACTTACCCGCCACCTCACCGGCGGCTGTATAGGACGGCGGCGCCGGCGGTGGCATATGGTCAAACAGGCCGTCATTTTCATCGAAGGTCTGGAAGAACACCGTCCGGCTCCAGACGTCTGGGTTAGCGGTCAGGGCCTCCAGAATACCGGCGGTGAACTCTGCGCCCTGTAGCGGGGTCGAGGCCGATGGATGCTCAGACCAGTCCTTAGGCGGCAGTATCCACGACACTTCGGGCAAAGTGCCATCTTTTACGTCCTGCGCGAACCGCTCCAGCGACCAGTTCGACATGCCCTTCTCGTAAAGGCCGGAGCCCGGTTTGGCATTGCGGAAGCTTTCAAAGGCAAGCCCGCCGTGCATAGCGCCCGTCCAGTTGTCGTTCGGGTCCTGATAGATGCGCCACGACACCCCCGCCCCCTCCAGCACGTCCGGGATGGTCGGCCATGTAAAGGCAGAGCCCTGATAGGTGTAGCCCGGAGATGGCAGCGCGCCCTTGATCCAACAGCGTAGGTTATTAGGCTCAGAATCCGCATCCGTGCCGTTGATGCCCTTGGCGCGCAATTGTGGATCGTGGTTGGCCCCCGACCAAAACACAATACGGTTCGGATCAGTGCCGGTGGTGATTGAGCAATGATAGGCGTCGCAGATGGTAAAGGCTTCGGCCAGAGCGAACTGGAACGGGATATCGGCGCGCTTGTAATAGCCCATCGAATAGGGGTTTTTATACTTGGGCCAATAGCCGAATTTGCCCTGGTTCCAGGCGGCCTGAGAATCGCTGAACGAATGGGGCGTGCCCGGCACGGCAATGGCGTTGGTGGTTTTGGTGTCCAGATGATAGGGCGGGATTTCGCGCGCACCGTCCGATTGCTTCCAGACCGGTCCATTGGTCATCGGCACCGGATGACGGTCGCCAAAGCCGCGCACACCTTTCATCGTTCCGAAATAATGATCGAAAGACCGGTTTTCCTGCATCAGGATGACGACGTGTTTGACATCCTTGATGGTACCCGTCACCCGGCTGGCGGGAATCGACAACGCGCTGGCAATCGCCTGCGGGAACAGTCCACCCGAAGCGCTGACGGCAGCCCCCGCCCCCAGCATCCGTAAAAATCCACGCCGATCTGCACCTGACATTATGCCGCTCCCTGACTAACCGAGTTCAGGGTGTGGTACCTCAGCTACATGACACAATAATGAAATAAACTCATTATTTTGAATTATTATAATAAATTTCACTCACCATATGTTGGTAGGTTAGGTTGCAACAATGTAATAACATTGATTGAGCCGAATCGCGCGCTTGTAGACTTCATTCCTTCCGGCTTGGCTGAAAAACCCACCGGGGATATTGTGGACCGCGTTAACATAGGGGTGAGTTGGCAATGAAGCGGGCCTAGCATGTATAATTCACCGGTCCGCTTTGGCCGTATCCTAGCCGCCTTAAAGCGACATTGATGGTGTTCTCTGAAATTGGTCGAAGCCATGTGCGGATGGACGGGAAGAGACAACAACTTCTCTTTACCTAGATGCAGGTATTTGAAACGCCAAAGCTTGCTTCCAGTGGTTGAAACTAACAGAAAAAGTCCACCGTCATCCGTTAATTTATAAGGCTTAACGGCAGGCTTCGCTTTGCGAACGGTAAGTTCTGAGAGCGGCATTGGGGGTACAGCCTTTCAAGTCTAAGCGTCGTGCCCCCAATTGTACCCCCAAATGATGGGGACTCGTGTAGATTTAGGCGTACAAATGTATACGGCAATTCCTGTAAGCCGTCATATTTAAATGGTTTTTTTCAAGAGACTGTAAAGAGAGATGGTGCTGGAGCCGGAACCGATTTCAACATCTTACAATCTGATTTAATTGCAGATTCCACTCTGTAACAATTACAAGCTGCCCTGATTTATGCCCCCAGAAAAAGGGGACAGTTCCGGGCATCGAACCCGCGCCAACATACTGATAACTTTGGCAGAATACACACATTTGATGCACATTTTTGCGGCATTATAACACCGTAAAAAACGGTGAAAAAGGGCTTTGGTGCGGCGTATTTCGGTAACATTCGCGTTATCTCGGCACTTTGACCAGTTTTCGATAGCCGGAACGGCGCCGTTGAAATCCGCCTCCTTCATAAATCGTGAGCCCGAGCAATTTCGATTTGCTTTGATATCCAGTGCCGCACTTCCCCTTCAAGCCATCCTACACTCCGCCCGCCCAACGGAATTGGCTTGGGGAACCGCCCGTCCTTCACCCGCTCGTAA
This sequence comes from Asticcacaulis sp. UBA2476, assembly GCA_002342035.1. Taxonomy (GTDB): domain Bacteria; phylum Pseudomonadota; class Alphaproteobacteria; order Caulobacterales; family Caulobacteraceae; genus Asticcacaulis. The sequence goes on from DDPE01000098.1 coordinate 21,678, forward strand.
ACGGTCGATCGGCTAAGTCCAGTCAGCAGTTTAACCTCAGGCAATCGTACGATACGGGTATCATCCAATAACTTGGGCTCAACTGCGTATGCCTTAATTTCATTGGTTACCATAGCGCTCTCACGGATTTGAAAAGTGCCCAACAACAAACACATTGTGCGCACGCCGTTCAACGAGAGTAACACTTAACAGAGCGCATTGACGAGACTCCGGACTCAGGCAATCGGCACTATGCGGTCAGTTGCGATGTAGGACTGCGAACAATGTAGGTGGTACTTCGGCGGCGTTTTTTTCCATCGGGTGAACGTATGAGCGATGGCACGTCTCCTTATCCCTTTCTCGCTTTGAACGGTCTTTCAAGCCACTCTATTCGCTGCGGAGGAAGGTTTCCGCATAGATGGCTTCTACGCGCCGGATTTCGTCGTCGCTGAGCACCACGAACTCTTTTTCTCGGGCGCGTTTGGATAGGATGCCATCGTTCTGCGCCAGAAATTTCTGAAGTAATTCGACCTGCGGCATCGGCATGTCGATCAAGTCCTGCATGGCAAGGTTGAACCGGTCGAACGCCTGCAGGTACCAGACCTCCTCCGGCAGGTCTTCGTCGATAGTCTTCTGGACACAGGCGTAGAGGAATTCGGCGTGGGCCGTCGCGTCGAAATATCGATAGTAGTCGATCGTCGCATTCAGCACCTCGACGTTACCGCCCTCTGTTTTTCGCCATTCGACAAACGGCTGGAGGGGGGCGGAATAGGACTCCAGGACCTGACGGTAAGCATCGAGGTTACGGAAGATGGCGGCGCTTACCGGAAACACCAGCCCCGCGGGGCTGTACTTCGCCTGTGCGAGGGCGTGGTGGATGAGCCAGCGATGAAGGCGCCCGTTCCCATCGACATAGGGATGGACATAAACGAAGCCGAAGGCGAGGGTGGCCGCGGCCACGACTGGATTGAGCCTACCTTCCAGCGCACGCGCCGAGAAGGCCACGATACCGGCCATTAGGTCGGGAAGATCTTCATGCCGCGCGCTGATGTGATCGGGCACGGGCATATTGGTTTCGCGGTCATGAGTGCCGACAAAGCCGCCTTCGTGTCTTAGCCCAAGGCGGACAAAACGGGAGTCGCCTATGACGATGTGCTGCAGGCGATTGAACTCGTTCACGGACAGGGGGCGGTTACCGGCCTGGGCAATCGCCTGTCCCCATCGTGCCGCGCGCGGGCCTGTCGGGCGCTCGCCTTCAATGGCGAAGGAAGACTTTGAGTCGTTGAGCAGCAGGAACGCAGCGGCCCGCGCCATGATATCTGGCCTGACCTTGCCCATGGCCTTGGCCGCCCGGCCGGGTAAATTCAGTTCGGCATAGGCGTCGAGGGCGGCCGTCCTCCGGACGAGCGGACAGAATTGCGGTGTCCCGGGCAGATTATTGACGACCTTGTGGCGTGAGGACGGCTCGCCGACGTCCAAGGCAAACTGCTGTTCCGAGTCGAGAACGGGAATGAATTTGATCTTGCCCGGGTCGGCGATATCGAGTGCTTGACCGGTAAGCCACTCGTAGAGGAACCACAGGCGCCGGGCAAAGCCCCCGGTGGGAGTGGCGCGAATGATGGCTTCGATTTCCCCAGCCTCAACGGTAGCGAACAACTTGGCAAGCACCTGAAGGTCGATACCTTCATAGCGAAAAGCAAAGGTCAGTTGTCCGCCTAGGTCTGGGGCAGGCGCGTGACGTGGAGTAACAAGGTGCCAGTCTTCAGTGGGGCGTGGATGGTGCCGCTCCGCTACGGCTACCATTATAGGAGGGCTTGGCACCTGCAGATCGTATCGTTCGATGATGGCTGCATAGCCCGCCGGTAGACCGGCCTCGGGCAAGGCCCGTCCGCGAAACTCCATCACCGACTGCGAAAACCACTCACCCATTCTTAGTCCCGTAAAATTCTCTCACCAGGCTCTGACAGCATCGTGCAAATCATTCACCGGCTGTGAAAACCTATCACTTAAAAGAAAAATTGTGAATAACGTTATCCGGAAATAGCCCTTATGGCGAAGCACGCTATTTGCTCGCAGCTAACGATAAGGGTCGAGGCGCGCCTTGTACCTATCCGTCGCCGGATATCGCGCTGACCTAGCACATCTGAACGGCCTGTGGTTGCGTCTGCTATGGGCGCTCGGTAGTAATTGACTGCCGAGCGCCTCTGAGCGATTCACAGGTCGATCTGCTCTGCCATTTCCAGAGCGTCATCCACCTCTATACCGAGATATCTCACTGTGCTCTCTAGCTTGCTATGTCCAAGTAACAGCGAGGGAGGCTGCATGCGATATGTCGGACGCGCTGCATTTCCAACAACCCTAGCATCGCGAGCGGGCCGCATACCGCTAATTTCGCGGGTCCAGACGCTTGCCGTCGCTGAGCACATGGTAGCGAGTGGAGAGCTGCTTCGAACGCTCACAGCCGCTTCCAGCGGGAAATCGGCCGCAATCGTTCGTTCCCAGCTTGGGAGTGAAATGTCGGGCCGAGAGAGATTCGAACGATCTTTCAATCCTGCCTTCCCGTGATCTCGCTTCACCCGATAGGAAACAGCTAGGTTGTCCTCCGGCATCGTCGCCAATCTCATAGAGGGTCACGCTAAGTGCCGTGGGTCATCTTTGCTACACAACGCTCATGGCATCGATTTGCCCCTCTAACCAGTGCCCCCAATGCAGAGAGGTTGCGGTCTTCCTCCCTAAGGCTATTCCCGTGATCCTGACCCGCGAGGCAGGGCGTGAATTATGGATGAAGCGCCTTGGGCGAGGTAAGGCCCCTGCAACGTCCTCTACCGGATAGCAGCCTGACCGTTGTGACGAAGGGCCGCCGAAAAGACGGGCTCATCTGGATACCGATACCAGGTTAACGTCCCTCTCCCCCACGACTTGTCTCAGTTGCTAATGCTATTTTTACGCCCGTCCAGACGATTGGGTGGGGCATCATTATCAGAGCCTGGCTAACATTGACGGCGACACCCCCCATTTGTAGGAGACCGATATGAATGCCACCCTTTCCTCGTATAATCACACGCATACTATTGCCGCTCTTTATATGGATCCGGATCAGGCTATAGATGCCATAGAGGCGCTACGTAAAGAGGGCTTTACTGACACCTCTATACGCATAACCCACACCCCCGCGGATATCGATAGCGCCAATCAGGGTGAAGACCCTGGTTTCTGGAGCAAGCTTTTAAGTTGGTTTGAAGGCGAAGAAACAGATACCGAGCTTTACCGCGAAGGTGTGAGACGCGGGGGTTCTCTAATTACAGTACATACATCTGAGGACCTTGCCGGCAAGGCCATTAACATTCTTGATTTCTACGCGCCCGTAGACCTCGAAGACACAGCCCGGCAGTGGGAAACCGAGGGCTGGCAAGCCCGTGATATCGGCGCCGAGGCGCGAATTACCGGTGATACTGATTTTTACGACCGCCGCGATGAGACACTTGGCAATAGTCGGGTCCGCGGGTTTGTGCGAACCACGCGGGATAGTGGGGCCTTGGGCTAGACAGAGCATCTCGCATGCTCATGTCGCTGTTGAGCGTGCCGGCGTCGTTTGCCAACCGGCCTGTCAGCGTGCGGGTTTACCCCACAAGGATGGTGGTTGCCGCCGAAGGACAGGTTCTATGCGAGCATCAACGGATCATCGACCGCTCACACAGCACACCCGGTCGCACGATCTATGACTGGCGGCATTATCTGGCAGTGATCCAACGTAAGACCGGCGCCCTTCGTAACGGCGCGCCTTTTACCGATTTTACCGAACTGCCGGAGGCCTTCCGCCGCCTGCAAAGCCATCTGCTCAAACGACCGGGTGGTGATCGGGAAATGGTTGAAATCCTCGCCATGGTCCTTCAGCATGACGAAAACGTTGTCTTGCAAGCTGTTGAACTGGCTATGGAGGCCAACGTTCCGACTAAGACGCACATCCTGAACCTGCTGCATCGCCTGATCGATGGGACAACGCCGCCCGATACCATTGATGCGCCACAGGCTTTGCGGTTGACGCAGGAGCCGCTCGCGAACGTTGAGCGTTACGATGCCTTACGTGCGGAGGCCCGTCATGCGTCATGATCCCGCCAGCGCGGCTATCGTAATCATGCTGCGGTCTCTCAAAATGTACGGCATGGCCCAGGCCGTCTGCGAACTGACCGAACAAGGTTCACCCACGTTTGAGGCTGCGGTCCCGATCCTGTCGCAGCTGCTGAAGGCGGAAACAGCCGAACGCGAAGTGCGCTCAATCAGTTATCAGATCAAGTCGGCTCGCTTGCCGGCTTATAAGGATCTCTCCGGCTACGACTTCGCCTCAAGCGAGGTCAACGAGGCCCTCGTCCGGCAGCTCCATCGCTGTGAATTTATTGACGGAGCACACAACGTCGTCCTGATCGGCGGGCCCGGCACAGGCAAAACTCATGTCGCTACGGCCTTGGGCGTACAGGCCGTTGAGCATCATCGAAAGAAAGTTCGCTTTTTCTCAACCATCGAACTGGTCAATCTGCTCGAACAGGAAAAGGCCCAGGGCAAGGTCGGTCAAATGGCAGATCGGCTCCTGAAACTCGATATGGTGATCCTTGATGAGCTGGGCTACCTGCCGTTCAGCGCCTCCGGCGGCGCCTTGCTGTTCCATATGCTCAGTAGGCTCTACGAGCAGACCAGCGTCATCATCACGACCAATCTAAGCTTCAGTGAATGGGCAGGTGTCTTCGGCGATGCGAAGATGACCACGGCACAGCTCCGCGCCGGTCACCGACGCTCCCACCAGTATCGAAAACGGAAAAACCAACCGCCCGAGTGAACTCAAGATTGGATAACATCAAGGGGCAACGTCGCTCGCGATTGATAGCCTCCAAAAGACCTATACATTTCCATTTTGATTATTTCGTCAAATCGCCGCCCAGCCGTGCGAAACAATGAGCGCTTTCCATAGCCTGTAAATTCGTTCTGCTACGTTGTGAAAGTAGACAGTCGGCTTCCCGGCCTCCCCCTCAAGTACAACATAGGTTCTCGGTGTTCCATAATTCCCTGTTCCGTAACCTCCAGTGCCGTAACCAGAAGAACTTGTGGCTGTATTCGCTGCATGGAAACCAACATTTGCGTTGGAAGAGCGCTTTTTTAGGGATAGATGTTTACCTGCGTTGGCAACCGCCCGAATTCGTTCGAAATCTAGGTCCATTCTGGCAAGCACCTCTGAAAATGCCCGCACGCCGTTCTCTAGGGGGCCGTTATGCACAATACCAAATTGCGCTCTGATCACCATGTCTTGCTTCATCCAAATCCAGTCGTGAACATGAAACAGAGTGGAGGCGAGGTGAAATGCCAGGCGTAGATCATCCTTCGCAGCCATAAAATCTGCGTAATCAAGCTCGACCATTCCATTCCAATAGGACTCAATATCATTGAACTGCTGAACAATCTGTCCGCTGTACACCACTGTAAACCTCACCTAAGCCAATTGCTGAAACCATTTGATCTCTTTCGGCATCGTGCAGCTCGCCTCAAGCAGAGAGCCGTGGAAGATTCGTTGCTCTCGTCGCTTGCTACGAACGGCTATACCATCGTTTAAACTATTTAATGGGCGCGACGCCTCACGGTGTAGCGATCACCTGCTCGTTTTTGTGTCAGTCACGCTACCTGACTCGGAGGCGAATTTTCACCTTTTTGAATAGCAAACAACTGAACGTACCGTAGAAATTGCGATGCAGAATGAATCGTTGGACCATAGTTCCTTCGTTAATGCAGCAGCCGCGTTGCCGGTTACTGCGCAAGCTTTAGCCCAGCCCAATCCTCGCAAAGTTCAACGCTGCTCTCCATCGTCTTGCATCTGATTATTCAAGCCTGGCCTACCTGCGTCGCTTTCCATTCGACAAACTTAAGATCGACAGATCGTTCGTCAATGATCTTGCCACCTCCCCTGAAAATCTGGCAATCATTCGGGCGATCATAGGTTTGGGGAAAAGCTTCGGCGCCATCGTGACCGCCGAGGGAGTGGAGACAGCGATGGAATTGGAGTGCCCGGCTGGCGAAGGGTGCGACCAGGCACTGGGCTATTGGCTAGGGCGGCCGATGAGCGCTGTGGCTGCCACCGAAAGACTCAGTATCCGATAAGATAGTGTCCGCAGATAAGTGGTGCTCGAAGATATGCCATATTTCAGACTAGGCACCGGTCCAGCTGCTAGGTGGGCCACCATCCGGTGCTGGGTCGCGCCAAATATACCAGTTACGCTTGGGCACGCGGTGGCTGACCCCATTTGCGTGGTTGAGCGGATGGCAGAGCTATTTCAACGGCACCGCGCATTTGGCAAACCGGATTGGGTTTGGATCACACGTCACGCATAGCCAGCTTGAGCACACCGCCCTCTTGTCCACACGTAATTCGCCGGGTGCCAGGCGCGAGGTAATCTATCCATGTTCGACTGGGATTCAGGTATGCCCCTGCGCTTTGTTAACGTCCCCACGCTGATTATTGGCGGTGGCGTCGATCTGGTGACGAAGCTTGAGGCCAGTGAAACCATGGCCGCCGCGGCCGCCACAATTGAACTTTTTGACTGTGGCCGACGCCAACCATATGGGATTTCTGGAACGTTTTGAGATATATAATGAAGCGATCGCGGACTTTGCCGGCCGCAACACCTCCGCCGCCGACGCCAAGATCAACATCGGAGTCTACTGATCTACTGCCTTCATGAAAAACCGAATCATTTCCTGACTGGCATTGGGCCCGCGCGGATCGGCATATGATCCGGCCCCATCACCGCCCGACCAGGCATGCCCGCCGCCGTGTAACAGCCAGTGCTCAGCCATGATTACCCCCGCACCATTGTCATAGTGTGTCAGGGTATAATCAAGGCCGCCGGCGGAGTGGCGGATCTCGCCCCGGCGCGTCAAAGATCCTGATCGTGCCGCCAGAGATATAATTTCTTCGCCGTTAGAGACATTAACCGTCCGGTCGGCGTCGCCATGGAACACAATCATCGGCACGGAAGATGAAACTACCGCAGATGAACGTCCGCCGTTCCCCATCGCTGCGAAGGCTGAGGGCATATCGTGAGCTGACCCGACCGGCAGACCAGAGTGCACACCCACAGCCGCATAAAGTTCAGAATAGACAGCGCCCATGATCGCCGCCATGGCTCCGCCAGCCGATAAACCGGCAACAAACACAGACTTTGGATTGACACTATATTGCGCCATGATCGCACGGGTAAGGCCCGCGATGATAGAGGGCTCTCCCATGTCACGTTGCTGATCGGTAGTATTAAACCAGTTCCAGCAGCCGTTCATATTGGCCGATTTGGGCTGAGCCGGGTAGGCCACCAGAAAACCGTGAGTTTCAGCCAGATCATTCATCTGTGTGCCAGCCGCAAAGTCATCGGGCGACTGGGTGCACCCGTGCAGCATGACGATGAGCGCACTACCGGCGCGGTGTGTGCTGGGCACATAGAGTTTATACTGACGACTACCCGCGGCATTTGAAAACGCCAAAGTACTGAAACTCGCACCGTCTGGCAGGGGCTTATGTGAAGGCGTCCTTAAAGGCCCGCCACCTTTGAAGCCTTTGTGCAGCCTCACAAGCTCCGCCAGCCCCTCAAGCTTGAGTTTAAGGCCATGTTTGGGCGCGTCAGGTTTAGATTCTTCCTCCGCAGGTGCGGCTTTCCAGGACGTACCCGGTCCATTTTCCTGCACCATATCAATGTAACCAGGCGCATCCGCTGGCGGGGTCTCGTCAGTCGCCCGATCACCCCACGCCTCCCCACGCAAAACCGCCATCGCTTCCTGAAGCCTGCCAAGCTTGGTGAGGCGTGTAGCCTCAGCCATATTTTCGCTCATTGTCATAAGGGTAACTCCATTCAGCGCATCACATCACGTAACGCGGCTTTAACGTCAGGGGACGCCTGAAGGGCGCCAAGGATATGAACAGACACGATTGTTGCCCGCGCCAGTTCCGGGGTAACATCAGGGGCGATGGTCGCAAGCCCCAGAACCTGAATGTGCAGCCGCTCACCTCGTGCCTGCACCGCCTCAAGATCAGCGCGGGTAAAATGGCGCAGGCCCAGATCAAGCTGACGCCGCGTCACCGACTGGCGGACGACGTCGGCATGGCGTTCAAGCTGATTACGAATAGCGGTACGGATAAAATCGCTGCGGTTGGCATAAAAGTTCTCTTCAACCAGCAGATCAATGTGCCCCAGATCCACGAAGCCGAGATTTATGGTGATTTTCTCATTGTCCGCAGTTTTAGGTTTAATTTCGGGCGCAGCCATAACACTCTCCATCCACATGGATGGTATATGGATGTAATAAGATGTATTACAAGGTCTGAGGAAAACTAACTTGTGGCCGCATTATTCGGTTCATGAGCGCTGGCTCGCAAACTCGTCCGGCGTGAGAACTTATCGAGCGGTTCGATCACGTAAAAGGACCTAAGGTCAGCGATGTTTTTTGGTGATCGTTTTGTTTCCGCGAGGCCCGGTATGTTGAGGTGTGCTCTTTTGCTTTTCTTCGGAAAGCTTTTGCCAGCGACTTAGACGTGCCTCTGTCAAATCGCCGCGGGCAATGGCGGCCTGCACGGCGCAGCCCGGTTCATGCCTGTGGCTACAATCGCCGAATTTGCAGTATGCAGAAAGCTCAACGATTTCGGCAATGGTCGTCTCTAAGCCCGGCAGCAAGATCGCTGACATGCAAATTGCGCAGGCCCGGATTGTCAATGATCCAGCCCCCGCCGATCGTCGCATGAAGCGAGCGCGCTGTCGTCGTGTGGCGACCTTTCGCATCATGCTCGCGAATGCTACCCGTCTCTTGGGCCGCATTCTGGCCAGCCGCCTGGTGAGGCAGACTGAGAGCATTGACGAGCGCGGCCTAGCGGGGCGCGCCGCCGACGGAACCGTGATAAATTACCCGGTCTTCGTCGATGTGGGGCAGAATTTTGCGCTCAAAATAGCCCTGATCCTGAACGATGCCATAGATATGCAGACGCCGCCCTACGGCCCGCGCCACCTCAATCGCCTCGCGCGTACCTTTATCGAGATGGATCCGTCCGAAATAGAGCAAATCATCACTGCCGACCGGATCGAGCGGAAAATCTCCCGGCACGATGCCATGATGGATGGTGGCGGCATAGCGCAGATCAGGATGGCGGTCGGCAGCACTGATCGCCACATAATGGATGCAGTCTTCCTAGGCCTTATACATCGACAGAATCCGTTCAGATGACAAGCCATGAACAGTCATAACGGCCGCACTATTGGCGCCGTGCCGCACATGAAGATTGTGTATGCGGTCCTATCTTATGGAGGCAATGGCATAGTTTTCTCCCGGATGACAGCGGAGCTTATCACGGCAGAACTCACGAGCGGGCTCGATCCGGATTCTGACCTATTCTCCTATTAGAGACAAGCCATTCCCCATTTACGCACCCATTTAAGTCCCGGCATTACCACACCTTTATTTCAAACTGTTTCGTTTCGTGTTCGAATTTAACTTCGAATATGTAAGACTGCCTCACAGAGGAAAAGCCCATGACCATTAAACCCGTCGCATTCCTCCCCTATAGGTGGGAGCTATTTTACAACCTGCCGTGGACTACACTTAGCCCACGGATTAAGGCCTCACGCCACATTTCTCATAGCGGCACCGCCCGCGCTTTAGCGCTATTGGGCCTCAGTGCGTTCAGCTTGGTTGCCTGGTTGGCAGCCGCCTGGATGTTTTTAATGCTCCTGTAGCATCTGGAGGTCGCCGGTAATGTCAGAGACGACGGATCAAATCAGACGCTTCGACAATGTTATAAACCCGATTATGAAGGCCTATATTCTTGGGGACGCTTCCAGATCGGAAACCGTTGCAAGCCTCGCCGCCTATATATCCGATCACGTCGATATTTTAACCGGTCCGGACATCAAAGCGGTCTCCTTAGCCATTGAGCAGCTAATTTATCCGTGCGAAGTTAGCTATGCCAATTATCCGGCTTCCCGCTCTGGCTTGCTCAAAATTGTTGACGCTGCGCGTCAGGGTGATGACAGTTTCAGAGCCTGTCTGGGTGTGTATAATCCTCGAAGTCTTTGACGACAGAATTACTTCCGAAACCGCGTTGAAGAGGCTACCATCCGGCCCAACCAAAGATATTTTTCCATTTTTAGTACTGGGAGATTTTGCCTTGGCTAAAACAGAAATATCCGTCGGCAATGGTAGCAAGCCTTGCGGGATCGCCTTAACTCACGGGTGACCGTAATCATCACGCGAAAGACGTTGGCCTTCTTCTCATTACAAGCCTGTTTGGCGGTGGTGGCTTGGCGGAGCAACGCGTTCACTCGGAACAAACCTATACAAAGTATCGAGGGCATCAAACTCAGGCGACAAAAACATCCGGAATCTTTCGCAAGCTGGCCACTACTTTTACTTTTTCCGTTGGTTGTCATGATGTTCTGTCCAGGCACATGACAGGCCAGATGAGCCGCTTCTTGCTGCCGACAGATCTGGAATTACTGAATCATCTCACGTTTGCCGGAGGGTTGTCTTTTTTGTAGCTACTTCCGCTTCCAGGTTATTGAGAAATGGGCCATGTCTGCAAAGGGCTATACGTCGCCTGCGTCGCTCTCGCCTCATAAGTGGTCAACGTGGACATATCCCGCAGGCACTGGTCTTGATTACGCCTTGAAATATACCCCCACTGGGTATATGCCGATGGGCTAAGTATTAATTGAGGCCGCTATGTCAGAGCATCCATCCCACACCGGGCAGCTCCCGCGCCTGAACCGGGCTGCCGGCCAGATTGAAGGTGTTAAGCGCATGATTGGCGAGGGCCAGTATTGCGTTGATATTTTAACGCAGCTTCGGGCCGTCCGCAGCGCCATCAAGACGATCGAACTCAGCGTGCTCGAAACGCATATGAGGTCCTGCCTCGCCAAATCCTGTGCGTGCGGCGACGATGTGACACGCGATCAGCAACTTGCCGAAATCATGGTTCTTCTCAAGAAGTACGAATAGGAGGCGACAATGTCGCACGAACATAAGGCTGGCTCCACATCTGAAGCCGGCAGCGCATCCTGCTGCCAACACGGGAAGTCGGAAACGGCACTCGGGCCTCAGAACATTGACGCGACCGCGGTCGGTAAACTCTACACCTGCCCTATGCACCCTGAGATCAGGCAAGACGAACCGGGATCATGCCCGATCTGCCATATGTCGCTCGTTCCGGTGGATAGTGCGGCTAAGGACATGGGTACTACCTCGTCCTGCGCTTCAAAAGCCGATGTAACCTCAGCGCCAAAACATGCCCCTGAGGGTCACGATTCCTGTCACCATCACGATAAGGTACATACCGGCACAGCGCCTAAGCCAAAGGCGGGTGAAGCCTTCATCTATACCTGCCCCATGCACCCGCAAATCCGTCAGGAAGGACCGGGCGCCTGCCCGATCTGCGGGATGGCGCTGGAACCTGACGTCATCACCCTTGATGAGCCGGATAATCACGAACTGAAGGACATGTCCCGACGCCTGTGGATTGCGACGGCCCTGAGCATTCCCGTCGCGATTTTGGCCATGGACGCGCATGTTGGCATTTCAAAGTACGTTCCTGAAACGACGTCCCTGTGGATTCAGATGATCCTGGCCACACCTGTAGCGCTCGGCTGCGGCTGGCCGTTTTTGGTGCGCGGCTGGGACTCGGTTAAGACGCGTCATTTCAACATGTTCACCCTGATCGCGCTGGGTGTTCTTGTGGCCTGGGCCTACTCGGTCGTGGCCGTTTTTGCGCCGGGCATATTCCCGCACGCCATGAGTGGATCAATGGCCATGCGGCCAGACGTCTATTTCGAAGCCGCCGCCGTCATCACCACCCTTGTTCTGGTCGGTCAGGTGCTTGAACTTAAGGCCCGCGCCCAGACTGGTAACGCCATACGCGCCTTGCTGAAGCTGGCGCCGGCCACTGCCCATCGGCTAAATGGATCGGTCGAAGAGACCATTCCGCTCGAACAGGTGAAGGTCGGCGACCTTTTGCGCGTCCGTCCCGGCGAGAAAATCCCGACAGACGGTGACGTGACGGATGGCTGCAGCCACATCGATGAATCTATGCTGACCGGTGAACCCATGCCGGTCTCGAAAGGCCCCGGCGATAAGGTCACGGGCGCCACGGTCAATCAGTCGGGTAGCTTTGTCATGACAGCCATCCGTATTGGCAACGATACCCTGCTGGCCCAGATCATCGACCGCGTTGGTCAGGCTCAGCGTTCACGCGCGCCCATCCAACGCGTTGCAGATACAGTGTCAGGCTATTTCGTACCCGCCGTTATCGCAGTGGCCATTTTGACCTTCATCGCGTGGATCGTCTGGGGACCAGAACCCAGGCTCGGCTATGCTATCCTGAACGCCATTGCCGTCCTGATCATCGCCTGCCCATGTGCGCTTGGTCTCGCCACACCGATGTCCATCATGGCTGGCACGGGCCGAGCGGCGAAAGAAGGCATTCTGATCCGGGACGCTGCCGTTCTGGAGGCTTTTGAAGGCGTCGATACGCTGGTGTTCGATAAAACTGGCACGCTGACCGAAGGCCGCCCTAAGCTGATCGACGTTAAAACCATGGGTGGGTTCGATGCCGATCGGCTATTGTCTCTTGCGGCCTCACTGGAAGCGATGAGTGAGCATCCGATCGCCCACTCTATCGTCGAGGCGGCAAAGGTAAAGGGCGTGCCCGTCTTCAGCGTTGCCGATTTTGAAGCCCCCTCCGGCAAAGGTGTTACCGGCCAGATCGACGGCTCAAGTGTGGCGCTTGGCAATGCTACCTTGATAAATGAAGATGATGCCCTCTCTGCTCTCGCCGCCCCTTACCGCGACAAGGGCCAGACAGCTATCTACGCTTCCGTCGATGGCCAGACTGTCGGTATTATTGTTGTGGCCGACCCGGTTAAATCGTCAACCCTTGCCGCGCTGAAAGCGCTTAAGGGCGAGAACTTGCGGCTTATCATGTTGACCGGCGATAATAAGATCACCGCGAAGGCGGTCGCCAAAGACCTCGGAATTGATGAGGTGGAAGCCGACGTCCTGCCGGATGGCAAGGCCGATATCATCGAGCGTCTGATCAAAGAGGGGCGCAAGGTGGCCATGGCCGGTGACGGCGTCAATGACGCGCCGGCGCTGGCTGCCGCAACGGTGGGCATCGCCATGGGTAACGGCACCGATATCGCCATGGAAAGTGCCGGCATTACCCTGATTAAGGGCGACCTCGGCGGTATCGTCCGGGCGCGCGCTTTAAGCCGGGCGGTTATGCTCAATATCAAACAGAACCTGATCTTTGCCTTCGCCTATAACTTAATTGGCGTACCCATCGCCGCAGGCATTCTCTACCCGGCATTTGGCCTACTGCTGTCACCGATTATCGCATCCGCCGCCATGGCGTTCAGTTCTGTCTCGGTGATTGCGAACAGCTTAAGAGTCCGGAGCATAAAGCTCTAATAAAGTTTGAGGACGATGGTTGCGCGGCAGAAAGTTGATCTGTCGACAGTGGTTCGCCTAGCCGGGAAGGATCAAGACGCAGTCCGAGCATCTGCCCCAGATACGCAACACGTTGAGGAAAGGTGCGTCCTGTCATTACGGCTCGCCGATCCAGCGCGGAACGCCTGTCGTCTGCGATAGTGGTCATCAGACCAGCGAAAAACTTGACTTCGTCGGGGTTTCTTCCTGATCTTTCAGCCGCGTTTCTCAGGGCATTGCGGTGAGCGCGTGCGTCTTCAATTGTAAATGCCGCTCCAATCAGTGCATTGGCGCAGCGTCCCGCCAAAGCATGCCCGTTCGGGCTGCCGCCGGCGTGAAAGATGACGGGTTGGCCTTGCTCAGACGGCGGGATGTGCAACGGCCCACGTGAGGCCACAAACTTCCCTTCCCATATTAATTCACGCAATTTGGTCAGCGTCAGCGAACCGACCTGTCACCTGGTCGTGTATCCAGGCATCCTTTCCCCAACTCCCCCATGGTGATTGCACCAGTTGGATAGTCTCATATGCGCGGTGGTAGCGATCGGAGCTGGAGGACAGCCGCATCCCATAGTTCGCAGCCACATCCTCGCCGCTAGAGGTGACGGCTTCCAGCCCATGCGACCATGGCTCAGACATCCAGCGCCTTAAACTGTCGCGCGAGGTTGAAGGGTTCGTTGAAGGTCTTAGAACCGGTAGCAATCAATCCGATGTGGCTGGTTTCACGGGCGACCGCGGCCAGGGTCAGCATGACGTCGAGATTGAAAATTCGGGGGTTCATGCTCAATGTCGCCAACATGGCTCGGGCCATCCGGCAGAAATAGAAATGCAATTTGCCGCGCTCGGCCGCCTGCGCTTGCCGGACTTTCGCGTCGAAACTTGAATAGCTCTTCGGATCAACACCGGCATACGCCGTGCCCCAGGCTGGGAACCGTAACCGTTACCCAAGTGCATTCCGATAATCATCTGATTAGCCATTTATGGCACCGTAACTCTACTATCGCTATAACCAAATACCCTTCGCACGCCTCCCTACACCACAGGAGGTTGCGACGGAAAACACCGGCGCTCCATCGCACCGTTAAAATGCTTTTTAGCGGAGCGTTAGGCCGGCGCGTTGGCCTTCCGATTGGACGCAACGATCTGGGCATGGGCAGGATTTAGGCCCAGAGCCATCAACTGATCCCACAATCGATCTCGTGTTTGGGTGGCCTGCCCTTTCACCGCCAGCGAGAGCGCTTCAAGGGTTTGCTCAGCGTTCCAGTCACAACAATAGACTGGGGTACAGGGTTGCTGGCGCCAAGACTCTTCGAGTGAACCCGCATCAACGGGGTCAAAGCCCAGTTCGTTCACTAGCCCCATAACAATCTTCTTAGCCGCCGCATTATCACCGGCAACGGCAACAGCCAAGCGATCCGCAGCCCCTTCAGGGCTTCCCAGCGAGGCCAGCGAATACGCTAAGATGTTGTTGAACGCCTTAATGACCGGACGGCCCAGTTGCTCGGACACCCAGACACTCTCGGATTGGCCTTGGTCAATCGCAGTAATCTGTGGGTCGCGCATTCCGGGATAATAGTTGCCGGTGTCGATGATAGGTGCATGGCCTGGCAGACCATCAAAGATATCCTTTGGCAGACTGGTAATCGCGGGGAATGGGATAGAAAGGATGACAAGGTCAGCCCCTTCGACCGCGCCTTTTGTATCTTCAGCCTTTGCGCCGATTTCTTTGGCAAACGCCAGCACGCTCTCACGGCCTTTAGAGTTGGCGACGCGGACCTCATGGCCGGCCGCGCTAAGCTTACGGGCTAATGTCCCGCCGATATTTCCGATTCCAATTACACCGATCTTCATGGTCACTCTATCTCCCGTCTGTTGCTATGACCCGAATTTAGGCGTAGCTTCGATATATGCAAGAACCCACCAAAAGGTAAGTAACCCACTTAAAGATGCCATGACTAAAGAACGCGAATGGAACTGTGCAGATCCTCAGATGCGGCTCAAGTGGGCGGCCGCGACCCTGGAGACCCTTAGGGTACTGGAAGGCAAGTGGAAGATCATCATTCTGTGTCAGCTTTTCGCCGCCAAAGGGCCAATACGTTTTTCCGATCTGGAACGACTGATTGACGGCGTGAATCAGAAGATGCTGATCCAGCAACTCCGGCAGTTGGAGACGGATGGCATCGTACACCGTACCATCTACCCCCAGGTCCCGCCGAGGGTGGAGTACGCGCTCACCGATCTGGGATATGCCCTCGGCCCGTCCATGCAGTCGCTCATTGAATGGGCTGAGTACAAACACCAACTTGCAGGCGACATCTCGGAAACGGCAGGCGTAGTCTCTGCCGGATAATGGTCGTACCGTCCGCTACCCGTTGTTCTGGTACGAGGAAATCGGCGACCCGCTGACTATCCCTACAGGCGGCCATCTCCTCATTCTATGATGCTCCCAAGCAAGGCACAGTGAGGCAACCTAAACTCAGATGTTGATACTGGCCTATGTTAGCGCCGGGGCTTCCACCTGAACATCGCGCAATCTCAGGCGCGATTACGACGTAACCCGTCCTCTAGCAACAATCTAGCGGCATCGCGGTTTGCCTTGACTATGGCAGGATCGCGCGTCGATTGCGCCATCACGAGCGAGCCCTGGAAGAGCGACAGGACCTGGATCACAGCGGTTTCGGGTTTCTTCAAGCTCAATGGCTCAATGAGAGAGGCTACAAATTCATGCAAGCCCTTGAAATAGGCGGCGATGGTCGCTTGCACATCTGGAGAATTGGCCTCCGGTCCGAACTCGGCCAGTCCATTTACGAATGGACAGCCGCGGAATGACGGCGACAGGAGCGGCTGGTCTACCGCGTCGAAAATAGCCAGGACGCGCTCCATCTGCGACAAGCCTGTTCTGTCAGTCGAGCTTGACAGCATCTGAAACCAGATGGCGCTTTTGTATCGCAGATAGGTCGCTATGAGGACGGCCTTCGATGGAAAATGCTTGTAAAACGTCATCTTGGCCACGCCGCTTTCGGCAATGATCCGATCGATCCCGACAGAGTTGATGCTGAACCTATAAAACAGATCCGACGCCGTCTTCAATATACGGTCTCGCGGGGCGAGGACATCAAGCGATTGCCTATCCACATCCACAAACTTTAGCACGTTTCGCATTTCCATCATCGGTCACCCAAAAATCTCCGCATCTGTATAGACAGACTATTCTGTCAATTATAAGATTGCAACAGCATACAGACCTGTCTATACAGGCGCTACACCCTTAGATTTCAAAGAGAGGCTTATGATGAACGAAAAAGTCGTTGTTGTAACCGGCGCAAGCAGTGGTTTTGGCAAGCTCACAGTTTTGGAGCTTGCAAGGCGGGGGCATACGGTGGTTGCGACCATGCGTGACGCCGCAGGAAGAAATGCCAAGGTAAGAAGCGAACTTATCGACACGGCGAAGGCCGAGGGACATGTGCTGCAAGTCCTTGAAATGGACGTTGCCGACGAGGCATCGGTCAATTCCACGATCGAACAGGTCGTTAAGCAGCACGGAAAGATCGACGCCCTGATCAACAACGCCGGAATAATGCCCGTCGGGATTACGGAAGCCTACACGGTCGCGGACGTCGAACGGTTATTTACGGTCAATTTCTTTGGCGCCATTCGGGCCGACCGCGCCGTTCTGCCGCATATGCGCGCCGCCGGCAGCGGCCTGCTCGTTCATGTGACATCCCTGATGGGCCGGGTGATCTTTCCGTTCTTCGGCACCTACTGCGCAAGCAAGTTCGCACTCGAAGCGCTTGCCGAAACCTATCGCTATGAATTGAAGGGTTTTGGAATCGATTCCGTCATCGTTGAGCCGGGACCATTCCCAAGCAACCTCATCTCGTCGAGCCCTGAGCCATCCGATCAGGCTGTGCTTGCTTCCTATGGCGACATCGCGGCCATCCCTGGTCAGATTAAGGCCAATTCAAACAACGGCCACGACGAGGCCAATCCTCCGCGGCCCCAACGTGTGGCCGACGCCATCGCCCAACTGGTCGAGGCCACGGAGCGCCGCCCATTGCGGACGGTTGTCATGCCTGAAGGTATGGACTTTGGTGTCCAGAGCCTGAACGAGGCGGTAAGCCCCATTCAAAACGGCATGCTCACCTCGTTCGGCATGGCGAGTATGCTGTGACACTCTGCGGTTGGCGGGTGATGCCACCTGCCAACCTTTAAGAGGACACTTTGGACCCGTTTGTACGCTAATGTCTTTGCAACGGCGATAACGAACGGCCGATCAATCTAATGACCAGGAGCTTTTATGCACAACGGTAGCTGTCTCTGCGGCACAGTGAAATACGAAGTTCGCGGCAAGATTGGTGCGGCGATCTATTGCCATTGTTCACGTTGTCGCAAGGCGACGGGTACAGCATTCGCAACCAATGCGGCCGTCGCGGCCAGTGACTTCGTCATCGTAGAGGGGCAGTCAGCGCTAAAGGCCTTCGAGTCTTCGCCGGGGGTGCATCGCTTCTTTTGTTCCAACTGCGGTTCGCCGATCATCAGTCGCCGCGACGCGATGCCAGATGTCGTGCGCTTGCGGTTGGGGACTCTCGATACGCCATTGCAGGCTGTGCCGACCGCGCATTACTTTGTCGCCTCAAAGGCAGAGTGGTACGAGATACACGACGACCTGCCGCAGTTTGCGTAACGCGCAGGATATGGATGTTGCTGAGGCGGCTTACCGCATCGCTTGCCATGGCCCAATGACCGCGCCGTTTTTGACGGCGTGACTGGCTGGCCACTTGCCCTCGCCCAACTGTTGTTCAGCCCATCAGGAGTCCTTATGTTCCTCGCTTGCGGCAAAGCATGGACAGCATAAGCTACAACTAAGCCATGATTGCAGACTACCCTAGTTTTAGTGGACGCTTAACCCACCTCATGATACAAAACCCCGGACAAGTACACCTAAGTCGAGTTGCGCTAAGGTCGAAATGGAAACATCCCGCGGATCGCGCAAGCGGCACTGGTTACGGATGCGGCCGGACGCCTCCAGCCAGTGCATTGCAAATCGCAGCCGGCTCGTGAAGTCCGTGCAATCCTGACTGCGCAGAATCTATTTCCATCTTGTAAGTATCGAGAGCCCTCGGGCTCTCGCACGGGTTTGGCCTAAATGTCAGCGCCACCTCTATCGTGGAGCTTCGAACCTCGGCTTCTTAAGCTTTGCGAGGGTCACGAAATGCGGAGCCATATCTCACGATCATTACTCCACACCGGTCCTCTTTCTGGAATAGTTCACCGTTATGCATCAAAAGGTCCTGGCCATGTCTCCCTTAGTGGCTGCGAAATTATCGATTTTATGCTTCAGAAAGTTCAACAGGAGATTTCGTAGAGAGTCCGCAGCTAAACAATGCTAGCAATTATGAAGAAGCAGCAAGTCATCAATTTAACTCGTTTTTTTGACCTATCGCTTAAGTCAATCATTACGTTTTGGATTTATATCCATGGTATCATCGTAAGGCTGAAAGCGGCGACATGGTCACGACCACACAGAATTCCGACTACCTGAAACAGCTCATTCGCGCTGACCAGCTAAGTGCCGTCCGGCGCAGCGTGCTCATTTCCATACCGATCAATATAACGCTGGGCATCATCATAATGGTCGTAACGATCTGTTATGGCTATGTGCTGTCAGGCGTGGCATGGTTTGCCGCGACCTTGTTTGTCAACCTGCTCCGGATAGGCCTGTGCCGCGCGCCAATGCCCGGCTCTGACGCTCGCGGCCCCCTTAGCTTTCTGGCCAGACTGTCTGCCAGGCAACACCTAACGATGGCCTCAGTCCTGGCACTCATCTCAGGCTCCGTGTGGGCGTTGATGCCCATTTTATGTGATGGCTATACCGCACCACAGTCTACCTTTTATCTGGTGGTGATCTGCGGGATCACTGCGGGGGCTGTCACCCATGGCAACGCCTACGCACGCATCCCAACCTGCTTCATCGTACCGCCACTCCTCGCGATGGCGGGTTGCCTCATCTATGCCGGCGGTGTTGACCGCATGGGGCTGGCGCTAGCCACCTTTCTTTATCTGGGCGCGCTAATCCGCTCCGCCGGTGAAAGTCACGCCCTGTTTTATGAGGGCAGCCACCGCAAAAACGAAGCTACCTCACTGGCAGGCTCGCTTAGTCAGGCCAACGCCAGAACAACTGAAATCGCTCACGAGATGCATCATCGCGCCGTGCACGACACCCTGACTGGTTTGCTTAACCGCGCCGGCTTTGCCAACGAAGTCGAGACCTTAAGCTCAGGGCCGCACACGTCACTTTGCCTGATGATCCTCGATCTTGATGGGTTTAAATCGGTCAATGACGTGTTTGGTCACCGCGCGGGCGACGAGGTTCTCATTGAAGTCGCCAGGCGGTTGAAGATCGCCCTGCCTGGCAGCTTCATTCCCGCAAGATTGGGCGGTGACGAATTTGCCGTTATTTTCGATCCGGAAGCGAGTCATACTGAACCCGCCGAGATCGCCGACCAACTGATTACCGCCATCGGACAACCTTTTGCAGGCTTTGATGCGGGCCGTGTCGGTGTCAGTATCGGGATTCATCAGACTTCCGAACGCATAGGCTTTTCAGAAATGATGATCTGCGCGGACAGCGCACTTTATGCCGCCAAAAGTGCAGGGCGGAATCGCCATTACCTGTTCGACGATCAGTTGGCTAACCGCCTCAAGATGAAGCGCGATATAGAACGCGACCTGACGCGCGCCTTGTCTGAAGGGCAGCTCTACATGATGTTTCAGCCGATCATGGGCGACGGCGGACGCCGCCTGAGCAACTTCGAGGCATTATTGCGTTGGGACCATCCGCGCCACGGCTCAATATCTCCCGTAGACATTGTTGAAGTTGCCGCAGTGCTGGGGCTTTCCGAAGTCTTGATGCAGTTTGTTCTAAACCAAGCGTGTGACATGATAAAGCGCCTCAGCGAGCGGGACCGCAATGATATCTGGGTCGCGGTCAACGTGTCACCCCGTGAAGTGTCGCGCTTGCCGGTCGATGTGTTTGTGCTTGAGACGTTAGAGCGTCAGGGTGTCCCAACCTCCATGCTGGAGATCGAAATCACTGAAGAAACGGCGATGGATATGCGCGCCGTCAAGGGGAAACTGGCCGCACTGAGTCAGGCAGGTGTCCGCCTCTCCATCGACGATTTCGGCGTGGGCTATTCTTCCTTGTCATCCTTGCGCCACCTGCAAGTCGAGCGCATCAAGATCGACAATACATTTGTGACCGGCCTGTTAAGCTCACGCGCAGATCAGGTCATGGTGCAGGCTATCATCAATCTGGGGCGTTCGCTTAGTTTGGATGTCGTCGCCGAAGGGGTGGAAACGGTGGAGATACAGGCCATGTTGCAAAGCTTTGGCTGCCATACCATGCAAGGCTACCATCTCGGCCGCCCTATGCGCCTTGAAAGCGCTCTGGAATGGGCATCAGCAAGGGAATTTGTGATAAGCGTCGACGAGAACCAACGCCTCACGCAATCCATGTGACGACAGAAATCCCAATATATCGAAGACCGGCTGTAGTAAGGGTTAAGCTTGCGAGGCTTTCAAAATAATAGATCAGATCTCGCAGTCATTATCAGCCGACCGGGGACACACTCTTTCGAAACAATTCGTCTTTCTATTTCGAACCGTCCCGACTACGGTCAGGACCGACCGGCGAAGCTGGCAACCGATGAGCAACATAAGGTTAGCGCTCTGCTCTCGCTGATCTTATCGGCAGTAGTGAGGCGCTAATCATCAAGTGAAAGTTGCTGCCCATCGCTGTCACGGCGCAAGGGGCCTGAATAACTGCGCGGCTAGTCCGTATCACGGGATTAGAGGCTTGGGCCAAGGCGCGTGATGTTATCGCCCTTAAAGGTGCGAGCCTCACGAGAGTTTATAGGCATTCGGGCCTTACCCAGTGAAACCCGCACAAGATCGTCAATGTGGAATCCTGGTGTACTTCGAAAAGGTCCCGCATCATCTTATTTATCGGTGTGTAACCCGCAAAGCCCGTTGGAAGGCCGGCCTGGCTTCGCCCCGTACAACGTAATTAGCCAGGTTTGGAAACTCGTGCGGTATTCCCAGAGCTATCCACCTTCGCAAAATAGACACGACCATGAGGTCGCCGGCACTGAACTTACCATCAAGCCATTCAGCATCGCCTAACGCGCTCGACACGTCCGTCAGACGAACCCGCAGCCGCTTCTCGATGACGTGCAGGGTATCTTCGTAACCGTTGTGCGGTTCTTTAAGACGCAGAGCCTTTTCCAGTTCGGCCAAGGGTGGCTCGATGGTATTAAGGGCCGCAAAAATCCAGCTTATCGCTTTAGCCGCCTGCGCGGGCTCAACCGGCAGCAGGCCCGCATGAGATTGGGCGATGTGCAAAACAATCGCACCGGACTCGAAAAGCACCAGGCTTCCCTCTTCGTAGGTCGGAATCGTGCCAAACGGATTAAGCGCCCGATGCTGACTTTCTTTGATCTCCCTGAATGAAACGTGCCGCACCGCGTAGGGCTGGCCTACTTCTTCAAGCGCCCATTTTACGCATAGGTCGCGCGTGAGCGCCCGTCCTCGGTCGGGCGGACGTTGAAATGCTGTAATTGTTGGGACCATGGACACTTTAGCCTCCCAATCAGGATATGAATTATATCGAGAGCCGATGCGCCGCGATAAACATGGCGACGGCTGACTGAGCGTAAGTGGTTACCTCGCCGTCGCTCTCCGCTCTTTCCAAGTCGAAATCCACGACGGTTAAAAGGTCGACCCCCTGGAACAGCGCGGCGAACAGGCGGGCCGACTGTTTGGGATCAGGAACAGATAAGACCTGCCGGTCATGCAGCTGGCGCAGCAGTGCCTCTATCTGATTGATAAACCTCATCGGCCCGGCCTCATAATACAACCGGCTCAACTGCGCCCGATTAGTGTGGTCAGACAAAATCATCGTTTCGACGCTTCTTACGTCCGCGCTGAGCAGAAGACGCAGAAGGCTGGTGCCCACCGCCAATAGCTGTTCTTCGGCCGTGCCTCTTATCCCCTCGAATAAGGATTTAGGGGCAAAATCCTGGCACCTCGTGGCAATGGCGGCGCTAAATAACGCCTCTTTGCTATCGAAGTGTTTGTAAATACTCAGCTTTGATATTTTCGCTTCGCGCGCCACCTTATCCATGGTCGTGGCCTGGAAACCCAACTCGCTAAACAGGGTGCAGGCCACGCTAACGATTTTTGCGTGCAGTTCAGGATCGACGGGGCGACCCCGACGCGCAGGAATATTTTCAGTCATGATGATAATGATACTTGACAGTATCCATATTTTGGCGCTTTACGATACTCATTAGTATCAAATACGCCCCCCCTTGGATCAAAGTCAATATGTCCTTTCCATCTCTCTTAAACAAAGGCCCAGCGGTCACGTCAATGGTCGTGGCGTTAGCAGCACTTGGGGCTTGCAACGCGACGCCGCCACCTGAGACGAATACGGCGGCCCGTGTTCTGACCTACAGCGTTGACGCTTCACATGACACCGGCACCGCCTATGCCGGTACCATAAAGGCCCGCGTTGAGCAAAATCTGGCGTTCCGGGTGGGCGGCAAGATCATTGAGCGCAAGGTCAATCTGGGCGAGCGGGTATCCCCCGGCCAGCTGCTGATGCGGCTTGATCCGACCGATTACAGTGATGGCGTATCGGCGGCCTCGGCCTCCGTCGCTGCGGCCCGAAGCGTCGCCGTCAGGGCCAATGCCAACTATGAACGGCTGAACAGTCTGGCCGCCAGTGGTTCGGCCTCCGTCGATACGGTCGAGCAGGCGCGCGCCGCAAAGGATTCGGCGGATGCCAACCTGAAGGCGGCAGAAGCCCAGTTGGCTACCGTCAAAAATCAAAGGGCCTACACGGAATTGCGCGCCGATGTCGCCGGCGTAGTCGTGGAAATTCCGGGAGAGGCCGGACAAGTCACCGCCGCCGGACAACCCGTAATAAAAATTGCCCAGATCAGCGCCCCCGAAGCGGTGGTCGGATTACCCGAAGCCGGTCATGCCATAGGCGAAACGGCTCAAGTCACCGTTTTCGGCACAAACAACGCGGTCTATACCGGTCGCCTGCGTCAGGTATCTATGGCGGCCGATCCCTCCACACGCCTGTTTGAAGCCCGCTATGTCCTTGATGCCTCGTTTACTGAGGCCCCGCTGGGGTCAACGGTTCGCGTCACCCCAACGGGCGTAAAAACGTCCGCCCCTGCCCTTGATGTGCCGTTGTCGGCGCTGGTGGACAAGGGTCAGGGCACGAAGGTCTGGGTCATTGACCCCAAGGGCAAGGTTCACGCCAGACCCGTGACCGTCGCTCGGCTAAATGAGGAAACCGCCTCTATTGCCTCTGGCCTTAATCCGGGGGATGTCGTGGTCGCCGCCGGGGCACAGTTACTCAACGAAGGTCAGGCCGTGCAGGCTATTCGGGGAGGCAAACTGTGAACTTTCCCAACCTTTCCGCGCTTGCGGTGCGTGAACGCGCCGTCACGCTGTTTCTTATTCTTGCGGTACTGGCTGCCGGTACGTTCGCGTTCATAAAACTGGGGCGGGCCGAAGACCCGCGCTTTACGGTCAAGGTCATGACGGTGACCGCCGTCTGGCCCGGTGCCACGGCCAAAGAGATGGACGAAAATGTCGGCGATATTCTGGAGAAACGCCTGCAGGAACTGCAATATTACGACCGCGTCGAAACGACGGCCCAACCGGGGGTCTTGCAAGCCAAGGTAATGCTCAAGGATTCAACGCCGCCGTCCGCTGTGCCTGATCAATTCTATCAGGTGCGCAAAAAATTGTCCGATGAAGCGCGTAACCTGCCCAGAGGCGTATACGGCCCCTTCTTTGACGACGAGTTTAGCGACGTCTATTTTTCGCTCTATGCCATTCAGGCAAAAGGCCTGACGAACCGCGAACTGGTGAAGCAGGCGGAAACCCTGCGCCAGCAACTGCTTCAGGTTCCGGGCGTTCAAAAGGTCAGGATTCTGGGCGAACGCCCCCAGGCCATATTTGTCGAAATTCCTCAGGCGAAACTGGCCACCCTAGGCGTCAATGCGCAGGACATTATGGCGGCGCTGCGGGGGCGCAATGAGGTCACACCCGCCGGTTCGGTGGGGATAACGGGACCAAGGATACAGATCCGGCTCGATTCCGGCCTGACATCGCTTGAGGACGTTAGAAACGTCACCCTCAGCGTGCGCGGACAATACCTGCGTCTGGGAGATTTCGCCGAGGTCCGCAGAGGCTACCAAGATCCGGCAACCTATGAAATCAATCATGCCGGTCAGCCGGCGGTCGTCCTCGGGCTGATTATGGCCCCGCGCTATAATGGCCTGACCCTGGGCAAGGCGCTCGAAAAGGAAGAAGAAGGCATGCGCGCCCAGCTTCCTTTGGGCCTCAGCTTCACCAAAATATCGGATCAGGCGAAGGTCATCCACCACTCGGTCGATGAATTCATGATGAAGTTCATGGTCGCTCTGGGGGTCGTGATGCTGGTGTCTCTGGTGGCGCTCGGCTTCCGGGTCGGCCTCGTGGTGGCGGCAGCGGTGCCGCTGACGCTGGCTATAGTGTTCGTCATCATGCTGCTCACGGGCAGGGACTTCGACCGGATCACGCTCGGCGCGCTGATTATCTCTCTGGGGCTGCTGGTCGATGACGCCATCATTGCCATCGAGATGATGGTCGTAAAGCTCGAAGAAGGCTACGACCGCGTCAAGGCGGCAACCTACGCCTGGACCACGACCGCCGCCCCTATGCTGTCGGGGACGCTGGTCACCATACTCGGCTTCATTCCGGTCGGCTTTGCCCAGTCATCGGCTGGGGAATATGCGGGCAATATCTTTTGGGTCGTGGGCTTTGCCCTGATTGCCTCATGGGTCGTCGCCGTCACCTTCACCCCTTATCTGGGGGTTGTGATGCTGCCCGATATTAAGCCCAAGCCCGGCCATCATTCCATGTACGAAAGCAAAAACTATACAGCGTTCCGCAAGCTGGTCAGACTGACCGTTGATAATCGCGTGCTGACAATTGCGATTACGGTCGGGCTGTTCCTGCTCTCAGGAGCTGGCATGATCGTAGTGAAGAAGCAGTTCTTCCCGAACTCCGATCGGACCGAGCTTACGGTAGAGGTCAAGATGCCGGTAGGTTCCGCCTTTGAGGCCACCAAGGCCGTGACGGCGCGCATTGAAGCCGATGTCATGAAACAACCCGAAGCGACCGATGTTTCCGCCTATCTCGGACAGGGGGCACCGCGCTTCTTCTTCTCACTTAATCCCGAACTGCCTAATCCAGCCTATGCGCAGGTGGTCATTCAGACAAAGGATGTCAAAGCGCGTAACGAACTTAAGGGCCGTATCCAGACCTGGGCCAAAGAGGGGCGCTACCCTCAGGCGCGCGTGCGGGTAACTCAGTTCCTGTTCGGCCCACCCGTGCCCTATCCTGTGCTGTTCCGCGTTATCGGCCCGGATCAAGCGGGCATCATGAAGGTGGCCGAAGACGTCAGAAACGTCCTTCAGCAGGACCCCAATATCATCGATCCGCATCTCGACTGGGGCGAAAAAACGCCAATCATGCGCTATGTCATTGATGATGCCCGTCTGGCGCAACTCAATCTGACCCGTCAGGCTGTCGATGCCCAGTTACAGGGTCTGGTGTCCGGTGCGCCCGCCACGCAAATGCGCGACGGTACACGTACAGTGGATGTTGTGTTGAAAACGCCTGCCGGGGAACGACGCTCACCCTCTGATATTGCCGGGATGACCGTCACCAATACACTGGGGCAGGCCATACCCTTAAGCGCCGTCGTGCATCAGATGCCTGATACCGAAAGCCAGCAGATCAAGCGCTATGACCGCGACCTCTATGTCAGCGTTCAGGGTGATGTCCGCGAAGGCCTTCAGCCACCAGATGTCACCGCCGAACTGCTGCCAAGGCTGGACGCCATCAAGACCGCCCTGCCTGCGGGTTACCGGATTGAGACCGGCGGTGCCGTCGAAGAAAGCGCCAAGGCCAATGTCGCCCTTGTCGCGGTTGTCCCCGTCATGATCCTTCTGACGCTGATTGTGCTGATGATACAGGTGCGCACCTTTTCCACCATGTGGATGGTCTTTGCGACCGCCCCGCTGGGCCTCGTCGGCGCGGTGCCTGCCATGTTGCTGTTCAACCAACCGTTTGGGTTTAACGCCATCCTGGCACTCGTCGGTCTGTCGGGCATATTGATGCGCAATACGCTCATCCTTGTGCAGCAGATAAGCGACAACATAAGAGACGGTGCGACCGATTATGACGCGATTGTCGAAGCCACGGTCAGACGGGCCCGACCGGTGATCCTTACGGCAGCGGCGGCGATGCTGGCCTTCATTCCCCTCACCCAGTCCGTGTTCTGGGGGGCTCTCGCCTTCGTCCTGATCGGCGGCGTCGGTGTGGGCACCATTCTCACCCTCGTCTTCCTGCCCGCCCTCTATTCGTTCTGGTTTAATGTCCGCAAGCCGCAAGGTGATCTGAAAAATGCGTAATTATCTTATGCTTGTGCCCGTGCTGGGCCTGCTGAGCGCCTGCTCGACACCGACCGCTAATCTGCCCTCCGCTCCGCTACCGGCCACATGGCCGGCAACTCAGCCCCCCGCCTATGTGAATAAGGTCTGGTGGACGCAAGGCAGTGATGACGTCCTGCTGAATTTACTGGCGACCGCCGATCAGCAAAGCCATGATATCCGGATGGCTACCGCTCGCCTTCAGGAGGCCCGTGCTGCCCATACCACAGTGCGATCTTTGCTGTTTCCGGACATTGCCGCCGCCGGTGTGGTTCAGCGCGGAGATGTTGGCCTGACCTATGGCAACCGGACGATCAATATTGCTCAGGGCGAGCTTAATGCCAGCTATGACCTTGATCTCTTTGGCGGCCTGAAAGGCCGGTCCAAGGCCGCCAAAGAGATCAAG